>JBGCDA010000015.1:0-68271 GCA_045104985.1 Flavobacteriales bacterium
TTAAAAGTGCTAATGTCTTTGATTACATTAACCATGCGTCAGATTATGGTATAGAGGTGAAAGAAGCCAAGCATGATTTCGGTGCAGTGGTGAAGAGAAGTAGAAGTGTGGCAGAAGGAATGAGCGGAGGTGTAAAATTCCTTATGAAAAAGAATAAGATAGACGTGATTATGGGAACTGGAAAAATATCTCCAGGAAAGAAAATCAACGTTACTGACGATAAAGGTGCCACTACAGAATACCACGCAGATCATATCATTATAGCTACTGGTGCGCGCTCTAGAGTATTACCTAACCTACCTCAGGATGGAAAGAAAATAATAGGCTACAGAGAAGCCATGACACTACCTAAGCAACCTAAGAAAATGGTAGTGGTAGGTTCTGGAGCTATAGGTGTAGAGTTTGCCTACTTCTATAGTGCTATGGGTACGGAAGTTACAGTGGTAGAGTACATGGATAGAATAGTGCCAGTAGAGGATGCAGATGTAAGTAAGCAGTTAGAAAAAAGCTTCAAGAAGGCTGGTGTTAAAATAATGACCAGTGCCGAAGTTACTGCTGTAGATACCTCTGGAAGCGGATGTGTAGTGAGCATTAACACTAAAAAGGGAGAAGAAAAAATAGAGGCAGATGTAGTGCTTTCTGCAGTGGGTGTAGTGTCTAACTTAGAGAATATAGGACTGGAGGATGTAGGTATTATTACTGAAAAAGGAAAAATCCAAGTAAATGATTACTACCAGACTAATATGCCTGGTTACTATGCTATAGGAGATTGTGTTCCAGGACAAGCTTTAGCACACGTGGCTTCTGCAGAAGGAATAACTTGTGTAGAGAAGATAGCAGGACATAATCCTGAGCCTATTGATTATAATAATATTCCTGGGTGTACTTACTGCATGCCCGAGGTAGCCTCTGTAGGTTACACAGAGAAAGCTGCCATAGATGCAGGCTATGAGGTTAAAATAGGAAAGTTCCCGTTCTCTGCTTCTGGTAAGGCGTCTGCTTCTGGTCACAAAGACGGTTTCGTTAAACTGGTATTTGATGCCAAGTATGGTGAGCTTTTAGGAGGACACATGATAGGTGCCAACGTTACTGAAATGATAGCTGAGATAGTAGCTATTAGAAAATTAGAAACTACAGGACATGAAATCATTAAAACTGTTCACCCTCACCCTACGTTAAGTGAGGCTGTGATGGAAGCTGCGGCTGCGGCTTATGATGAAGTGATTCACCTTTAGGCTGAAGGAGTTTATAGTTCAGAGTTAGAAGTTTATAGTTCTAGCCTAGATACTTAAAAGCTCCCAGTTCACTGCAATGATAATTTATAAGCCCTCTTTTCGAGGGCTTTTTTATATTAGTTTGAACCGACAAAGAGCTTTAAATTTTTATGAAATTCTTTCTTAAAGTTCTTCAACTTCAGTAAATGTCTTTAATGTTTGTTGAGGCAGTTATCATTTCAATATTAGCGAAACTCAAGCACAGTTATCACCACCTGTAGTTTACTGGCACAGTAAATCTATAAGTTAATGGAAAAGAGCTTTCGCTCCATTGAATAACTCTTGGACAGTGCTTTACAGCCATCATAGAAGGCTCATTAAACTCCTCAAATTTGGAATTTACCACTTTCACATTGGTTATATGGCCAGTGTAATCAATTATGAACTCCACATATACCCTTGTTCCTTTTACGTCTTTAATGGATTCAATAAAATCCCGAGGGTATGTCGTATTGTTATTAATAGATATTCTTAATTCAACTTCAAGGCATTTGTGGCGTTCTTCATTGGACTCTAGATGTAAACATTTTTCACATGTAGGATATTTAAGCAATGAATCACTCTTTAAAGACCTTTCTGGAAAAAACATTCCAAAATCATACATCTCACTTTTTTCTAGCTTATTCAATTCAGTACTTGGATAAGGTGGAATAGAAGACATAATAGTGTTTACTGCTCTATTTGGTAGTTCTGTTCCATTTTCGAAAATGTACTCAAAAGGAATGACTGATCCAGAAGAATCTATACCGTACTTGCTAAAAATATGTCCTGTTAATTCTTTTTCAGACCAGCCTTTGTTCAGAGCTATTTCCATAAAATGAAACTTAACATAGCTTCTTATATCAGAGCTATCAGAAAGCTTCTGTTCTAAGGCTACAAATTTGGTTTCTATATTTCTGTAATAGTTATCATGGAAGATATTAGCGTTATAAGGATTACTTAGCCAAGCTTTCTTATTAAAACTAAAAGGAGCTTGTATCTGAAAAGACACTGGTGTTCCTTCGGATAAGGCAGGAGTTAACTGATTTGTAGCCAATAACGCATTTTTAGCAGCTTGAATCAACACTGGATGTTCACCATTTATAACTTCAATACTCCCTATCGATCCTAAAGAATCTACTGTGAATTCTAAAAGAATTTCATCTTCTAGACCTTCTATAAGTGCTTCATGAGGATAAACAAGATTTTCATTAATACTCTTAGTCATTTCATCTATGAAACAGTCTTTGAGCTCATAGCGGCTCAATTCATTACATTTTGGAAAAGCTGGCCAGCGGAAAAATTCTTCGGATTCCTTGATTTCTTTTTTATCAACTTCAGGCTTTTTAAACCTAACAGGCACAGTAAAAAGAAATTCCACTTTCTCATCTAAATGTTCAGCAGGGGTGAATTGTGGTAAGCCTAAAATCAATTCCTTAGCCACAGCAGATAATCTAACATGTGGGCTTTTAACTACATCCACAGTCGAGACAGCACCAGATCGATCGACTACAAACTGGACGTATACAGTTCCATCTCTTTTCGATTTTTTCATTGCCTTTTCACCATCCAAATTTTCATTTATCCATTTTATTAATGACGCATTTGTACAAGTTAGTTCGGATTGAATATCTCCTGCATTTTTACACCCTAGGAACACTGCTGGGCGATCACATTCGGTATATGGACCACGTTCTTGGCTATGCAAAACTGTGACACTACCAAAAGTTAGAATAAAGAGTATAAAAAAAGATAGAGTATATATCCTCATGTTTCAAAAATGTTTAGCAAACCAAAATTAAACATTAATGGAGTTGAATGTGCATTTTAAGCTGAATGTCAATACCATGAAGAACAATTTAAAATTAGCTCATGGATATTTAATTTTCTATATCTTCCCACCTAATATGACTCTACCCCTAGCCTCAAAACGCTTAACCCTAACTCTAGCATCTTTAGATGATTTAGATTTTATTCATGAATTGAACTCCTTCCCTGAATCTGCTCAGTTCAATACCATGGGAGTTCCTAAAAACTTGGAAGTAACACGTGCGCATGTGGAGACCTGCATAGAGAATCACTCTGCGGAGCGTATAGAAAGATATAGTTTTGTCATTTCATCAGGCACAGAAAAACTAGGTACCATTGGCCTAAACCTGAAACCACACAGATATAAAGGCGGAGAAGTATGGTACACCATTCATCCAGAGCACTGGGGAAAAGGAATAGCTACAGAAGCGCTCAACTTGGTCTTGGATTTTGGGTTTAACGAGTTGAAATTGCACCGCATAGCTGCTGGATGTGCTGTAGGAAACATAGGCTCTATAAGAGTTCTAGAAAAAGTAGGCATGATTAGAGAAGGTAGAGGAAGACAAATCCTGCCCCTTCCTTCAGGATGGTCAGATAATTTTGAGTATTCCATTTTAGACTCCGATCCTAGAGTTACTTTATAAACTTCAAGATTATTACTAAATCATAACCAATGGCTTAGACACTAATTCATAGGCATATCGAAACTTCAGGCGAGTTTATTCCGTTAGATAAACAAACTAAAATTACATTCATGGACAACTCACCTATTCTCATAGAAAAGGAACTAGTGCCTTCTCTCACATTTCCTAGTGAGGCTCTTCCACTAGAAGACCAACGTAAAATAGACCTTGCCTTTATGCTAGAGCTAGCAGTAAAACTTGGGAACAGTTATAAGGAAAAAATTAAAATTATTTTCAGAGATGCTGAAGGAAGAAAAATGGTAGAAACCACAGTGTGGCAGGCTACTGAAAAACACATTGTACTTAAAGGAGCGGTAGTCATCCCTTTTAACAGAGTAGAAGATGTTCAATTACAATAACTAGCCACATTTATCTCTCAGTTTAAATTTGTTTTCAATCCCTTACACACACCATTCTTGTCTAATTCCCTAATGATACTAATCTCATTACTTAGACACCAACTTAACCCACCTCACTATGACACAACAAGTTCCTGCCTTGATTAATGCTCAAGAACTAAACACTCTTTCATTTCCAAAAAAAGAGCTGGTTACTACACTAGTTTCGAAATTTCAGATTTCATCTCTTCTTCAAACTGCGTCTATAATAGGATGCAGATACCAAGACAAAGTGAAAATCACTTTTTCTGATTCTGAAGGCTTAAAAACAGTAGAGGCTACCGTATGGGAAGCTGGTTTAGATAAGATAGAATTAAAAGAAGGTTATACCATTCCTACCAATAGAATTATAAAGGTAGAGGTCTAAATAACTGATTTTTTCAGTTCTAAGCAGGCATCGAATTTAGAGCCTTTTTTAGATGTACCATTCTTGAAAGAAGCGTCTCTAAGCGGTCTAATTTTAGCATGTTAGCACCATCTGAAAGTGCCACACTAGGATCTGGATGAGTTTCTATAAATAACCCATCAGCCCCAGCAGCCAGCGCACTTTTAGCTATAGTTTCTATAAGTTCTGGCTTACCTCCTGTTACACCACTACTCTGATTAGGTTGTTGAAGAGAGTGTGTCACATCCATTATTACTGGAGCGTATCGTTTCATCACCGGAATTCCACGCATATCCACCACTAAGTCTTGGTACCCAAAGGTGGTTCCTCGCTCGGTGATCCACACATTTTCATTTCCAGACTCTCTCACTTTATTTACTGCAAACTGCATGGACTCAGCTCCTAAAAACTGTCCTTTTTTGATGTTCACAAACTTTCCAGTTTTGGCTGCTGCTACTAATAAATCTGTTTGCCTGCATAAAAAAGCAGGAATCTGCAGCACGTCTACATAATCTGCAGCCCTAGCAGCTTCTTCGGCAGTATGAATATCTGTAACCACTGGCACATTTAGCTCTTCAGAGACTTCAGCTAAATACCCCAGTGCCTTCTCATCTCCTATTCCAGTGAAAGAGTCTAATCTACTTCTATTGGCTTTTCGGTATGATCCTTTGAACACAAATGGAATCTCTAGTTTCTGACAGATGGATTGAATCTGGGTGGCCACGCTAAAGACTAGTTCCCTGCTTTCCACTGCACAAGGTCCTGCCAGTAAAAAAAAGTTATCTGACTCTGAATTGTTTATTTGAGATGGTAATATCATTCTGGTGAATTAAAGGTACGCGCAAGGCCAAAACTAATGCTCTTTCCTTTAGCGCTATCTAACATTAAGCCTGTAATGTTTCTAGTAGCTATAAACGCTCGCCAATTTTTATGTGAGTAATTTACAGAAGCGTTCAGTCTTAGCTTACCATAGCCTCCGAAAACCGCACCTATGGTATATCCTATTTTATTGGTTTCCTGATGTATGTAGCTCACCGAAAGCTCAGGATTATGAAAGCTAAAAAATCGTTTTCTCACTCCTACCGCTATATAATCTGCTTCGTTTATAGAATGGTAATAATTGGCTCTAAGGTCGGCAGGCATGGCCACAGTTCTAGCTTCCTGTGCCCTCACTACCTGAATAGAATCTTCTAAAGTTAATGATTCCAAAGGATTATCACTTGAAAGTACTTCGGTAATGTTCACGCCCGAAAAACTAAAGGAACTGTCTGAACTTAAAACCCTAGCGCGGTCATTTAGCCTAGAAAAGCCTACGTTTCTTAGCTCCACAGAGAATAGATCTTTTTTCTCTCTTAGCTGAATATTATATCTGGCATTTAAAACTGCTCCTGTTCCAGAATTGCTTAAAAAATCGCCACGCAGTGAATCATTCAGTACCACCTCACCATTGTATATCAGGTCTATCTGTGAAACATCTTCAGCCGTAAACAACTCTAAGTCTGTAACTTCAGATCTAAAGTAATTCTGGACATTTATCAAATTAAAACTGGCGTAACTTCCTGTAGACTCATTCATAATGCCTAGACCAGCATACTGATAAAGCATGGTTTCAGCCACAGTATTCGACCCAAATAAAGTCTCTCCTAGCCTGTCTGCATTGCCTAAAAAACCTAAATGAAAGACATCCTTTGAAAATCTAGAATAACCATAACTGGCAGTCCCAAATTCAAGCATAAGACTGTAAGGTCGTTTAAGAACTTTAGGATCTGTAAGTGCCCTGTAGCGCATTCTGGCATCAGCCCAACCACCTATCAGATTAGACCCATCCATGTTCTCACTCATACCCAAAAGATCTTCTCGGTCTATGCCTCCACCAAATAATAACCTGTCTGTGAGAGAATTTTCTACTACATCAGAATAAATATCACCCTCCACTTCTAACTCTAACACACTGTATTTTTCAGTAATGGGCTCAAAACTAAATTGCAGCTCTTGTTGAGCATAAAAGGCGTTGCAACAGGTAAGGAATAAAATACTATAAACTAGCCTCATAAGTGATTTCTGCGGTAATACGAATTTCTATTTCTTGTGAAGTTAGAAATTTAACTTCTTCTTCTCCATTAGTGTTAGCTGTAGCGGAAACTAACAAGTATGTGGCCTCTGTTAAGCGTGCTAATTGTTCATCAGATAAGTCCAGTTCTAAAACATCTGGAATGCTTAGCCCAGCTTCAGTGGCTGAGAGTAGGTCTCCTGTAAAAAGAGGATCCGCTTCATTTTCGAAAGAAATACTAAAATTAAAGCCAACAGGAAACTCATTATCTAAATGAATAAATAATTTGATGTGCTCTATATTATCTACTTCATCTATGTCTACATCTAAAGTATCTGAAAGCGTTAAATTCTCTATACCTAGGCATAAAGGAAACTGCACATCTGTAACCATCTGAAAAGGATAGCGGTCTAAATAAAAGTCAAAACCTCCAGAAATATCTCCTAGAGGATTTAAAGTGGCATCGGCCTGAAGCCTAAATTGATTGGGTGTTACCGATATAACCTCAGCTAAATTAGAAGTTTCATCAAAGTTAAATTCGAAGCTATTAGGTATTACTCCATCTGGCGTTTCTATGGCTCTGGGCACATTAAACTGATTATAAAGACTAGTGGCTGTTAATGTGAGTTCCTCTTCTGAAATAGAATTCACAGCAGCTAAGTCAGAAATTTCAAACTCTGCATCTATTCCAAAATTATTAATGAACTCTAGATTTACTTCTATCTCAGACAGGCTAATACTTCCGCCCTGATAAAACACAGAATCTAATGTAATAATTTCATCTACTTCTCTCTCGAACTGACCGAAATAACCTCTCAATTCTTGAACTTCGATTTCTAGAAGTTCCATCTTTACCCTCACAGAGTCAGTACCAAACACCTGAGCTACATAGGCAGGAGCTTGGGCCGTAGCTATAGACAACTCTCCGTATAATGTATTTCTTTCATCTCCACCTAGCCCTGTAAAATCTAAAGAGTACCCTGAGACGTCTACAAAAAACTCTTCAGTATATGGCTCCTCAGTAGTGGCTGGGTCTGTCAATGCACTTATACCCAATGGTTCATTATTTAACAAGATGCCTGGAAGGGTATAAGATAAATCTAAGTAACCATCTACATTACTTTCGAATTCTACTCTGAGCAAACCACTTCTTATTTTCCCTGATCTCAGCTGAGCATCATCTAAATTAAATCTAAAGTCTTCTGATAAACTTACTATGGTATTCCCATTTTCTATAGGAATAGGCCCGAACGGAAAACCTAAAGAGTATGCTGCCTCTAATATTGTGTCTCCTAGGTCTACTACTTCTGTTAAATCTAAAGGTGCTAAAGTGTCGTAATAGTGCACTTTAATCACATCATCGTCTAGGTTCAGATAGTCGTTCTCTTCTATATCGAAAGCACTTAGAGTGCCATAAGCCAGAGGCGCAGCGAATTCAGGATACCATGTGGTTTTCTCCCTATTGCAACGCGAAAACAACACAAGCAAGCACAAAGCAAAAAGAATGAAACCGAGTTTTTTCATGAAGGTGCAAAGATAAACATGCGCAGTGATTAGAGTATCTAACCGCTTACTTAGTTTACAGTTTTAGATGGTAATAACCTACCGTAAACCACGGCACTTAAAATACTGAGCACAATGAACGGCAGTAAAGATTCGTGTAAATCCTGAGGAATAAATACCCATGCTGCCAGCAATATTAGGGCACTAACGGTATAAATCTTCAGCCAAAGCTGTTTAGTTCTTTTTATGAACGGAAGTATTAAGTGAAATGGATTAGCCCATAAAATGTTCAAATTATTGGCTGTAGCATCATGGTCAGTAAAAAACCACAAGAATACAATCAACAGTCCCACTAAACCATTTATTACCAGAACTAAAGCGGATAAAAATCGGCCTATCATGTGATTTCTGAATAGTAATATAAGAGCAAAAAACACTGCCGAAATTAAAGTGATCACTTTAAAAGTAGAGTCTGTAAATGAAGTACTCTGAGGATAGCTTTCTGCGGGTAGCGCCTCTCGCTCGGCCATTACCAGCGGCTTACCATTGAGCTGAGCATGTGCAAATAAGTGTTTCAAACTATCTGGCAGAAAAGCCTGCTGCCCTTCAGCTAAATATACATCACAGGGTAAACCTAATGCTATATCTATACCGAAATCACTCCACTGCATGTTTCCTAAATATATCTGAATCATTTCTCTAAAGGTGTAGCCATTTCCGCTGGAATTGGTGCCCCACTCTACTTCATTATCTGTGGCTGAGTCTATCATGTCTCTTACCCGAGTGGCACAGTTGTCTAGAAAAAAATCATACTTATATAAGGCATTCTCCGGCAGAACATTTTCTTCTAACAGGCCTATCAACTTCGTTTTTTGGGATCTTGTTAAATCCAGTTCCTGAGCTAGTATTTGTCTTTGCTCCATGATATAACTGTACTGAAAATAGCCGTACTGCTCTTTAGCCAGTTTATAGGGCAGCTGGCCTCGAGCGAATTTCACGTAGAAGTTATCCTGATTAAAATCGAACGTTCCATAATTATAAACCCAATCTGATGTGGGTGTTTTTACCAGGATGGCAGTATGCCCAAAAACAGAATACAAATCATTACCGGGGCTACAGGTGAGTATGTAAATAGAAGTATCTGACGACCTCCTTTCGAACTGACTATGAGCTGATAAGCCAAAGCTCAGCAGAAAAAATAAAATGATGATGCGCATAAAAAAAGTCCCGAGATTTTAATTCGGGACTAAATTAGCAAAAGGTGAAGTGATAAACCCTAAGGCCTCTCATCTTATTCCATTAAGATACTTAAAAATTTATAACTGAATCTCACCAAAAAACACTTCTTGTGCTGCACCCATTAAAAAAACGTGTGTAAACTCAGATTTTTCTTTCTTAAAAGCTACTCTTAACAATCCGCCTTCAGTTTTTATTTCTCTAAGGTGAAAGCCCTCTTCTTCAGCCAGAGCAAGTGCCACAGCAGTTACTCCAGTTCCACAAGAAAGAGTTTCATCTTCTACTCCTCGCTCATAAGTGCGTATAGAAATCAGGCCATCCTGTTCAGAAACGAAATTTACATTGGTGCCTTTTTCCTTAAAACGTTCATTATACCTTATATCATGAGCGGCTTTTATAATGTCTAGATCTTTTAAAGCGTTGCACTGGGTAACTACATGAGGAGAACCTGTATTTAAAAATTTACCTTGACTTAAATGTTCCATCCCTGAAACATCACCCATAGATACTTTTACTGTACCATCAGCTAATAGCTCTCCTGTGTGCATGCCATCAATGGCTCTAAAAGTGCAGGTGTTAGCACTGATTATTCCTACAGCTCTACTGAAAGCCACTGAGCATCTGCTTCCATTACCACAGAAACTCTGGGAACCATCAGAATTATAGTAGTTCACATAGAAATCCGATGAATCATCTCTTTCTAGAATAATTACTCCATCTGCTCCTATGCCTAGTTTTCTGTGACACAAGTGCTGAATCTGTTCTGGATTTAAACGCAATGACTGGCGAATGCCATCTATCATTATAAAATCATTTCCAGTACCCTGATACTTTTTAAATTGTAGTTCTACCATTCTTCTGTAGCCAAAAGTAAGAGAAAACACACCAGTTAAATCCTGCTCATTTCGTAAATTCGAACTTCAAATTTTGAAAAAGAATGGAGACCGTTTCTGATATGGTAAAAGTGGGAGCTTTGAGTAAGGAAAAAGCATTAGAAGGATTGAAGTTAATGTTCACTGCCAGAGCTTTAGCAGATAAATATGAAGCCGAAAAAGAAGTCACCAAGACTTATGTTCATGCTACTTCTGCCGGCCATGAGGCGGCTCAGCTGGCCATCTCCATGCATTTAAAACCTCAAGATTACGTTTTTCCTTATTATAGAGACGATTCTATTCTTTTAGGTATAGGCATGACACCTTATGAGCTTATGCTTCAGCTTCATGCTAAAAAAGACGACCCATTTTCAGGAGGAAGAACTTACTATTCTCACCCAAGCTTAAATGTAGCAGATAAGCCTAAAATACCCCATAATTCATCAGCTACAGGCATGCAGGCTATACCTAGCGCAGGAGTAGCCATGGGTTTACAATACAAAGAACTAAAAGGTCTGGCAGATTTCCATGCGGGTGAAGCTCCTGTAGTAGTATGTAGCATAGGAGACTCAGCTATGACAGAAGGTGAAGTGAGTGAGGCTTTTCACATGGCGGCACTTAAAAAACTACCTATTATATTCTTCGTTCAAGATAACGGTTGGGATATTTCTGCTAATGCAGAAGAGGTGCATTTCGGAACAGCCATGGATTATGCCAAAGCTTTTCCTACCATAGAAGCGCACTCTTTTGACGGTGCAGATTTTATCAATTGCTATGAGCAGTTTGGAAAAATCGTAGAAACTGTTAGAGAAGAACGAAGACCGTTTATGATTCATGCCAAAGTACCCTTTTTAGGCCATCACACTTCTGGCGTGAGAAGAGAATGGTATAGAGATGATTTAGACGATCATAAAAAAAGGGATCCACTTCCTAGATTACAGAGCACCATGCTAGACCATGGTGTAGGCATAAAAGAAATAGCCAAAGTAAAAGACCAAGCCAGAACACTAGTTCTAGAAGATTACGATAGAGCGCTGAATGCTGAAGAACCTAGTGCTGATAGTATTTTTGACCATTGCTACGCACCCAGTCCTATTTTAGAAGAAACTGGAGAGCGTTCTCCAAAAAATGGAGAGGTAAAACTTATGGTAGATTGTGCTTTATTCGGAGTGCAGGAACTCATGGAAAAACATCCTGAAGCATTATTTTACGGCCAAGATGTGGGAGGCAGACTAGGAGGTGTATTCAGAGAAGCAGCTACTTTGGCTCAAAAATTTGGAGACGATAGAGTGTTCAACACACCTATCCAGGAGGCATTCATTATAGGATCTACTGTAGGCATGAGTGCTGTAGGATTAAAGCCACTGGTAGAAGTTCAATTTGCCGATTACATTTGGCCAGGCTTAAACCAACTGTTTACCGAATTAAGCAGAAGTTACTACCTAAGTAATGGACAGTGGGCAGCCAGCACTTTAATAAGAGTGCCCATAGGTGCTTATGGTTCTGGAGGGCCCTACCACAGCAGTAGCGTAGAATCTATAGTAACAAATATTCAGGGAATTAAAGTGGCCTACCCAAGCACAGGAGCAGATCTTAAAGGCCTTATGAAAGGCGCTTTTTACGACCCTAATCCAGTAGTAATGCTGGAGCACAAAGGTTTATACTGGTCTAAAATAGCGGGCACCGAAGAAGCTAAATCTGTGGAACCTGCAGAGGATTACATCATTCCTTTAGGAAAAGCTAGAGTAGCTCAGGAGGCCACTCATAAAAACTCGGTTACAGTAATAACCTATGGAATGGGTGTTTACTGGGCTAAAACTGCCTCTAAACACATTCAGGATCAGGTAGAAATAATAGACTTGAGAAGTTTACTTCCTTTAGATGAAGAAGCTATTCTAGAATCGGTGAAAAAGACCAATAGATGCATAGTGGTTACTGAGGAGCAGCAGGCCATGAGTTTTGCCAGAGGGCTGGCGGGTACCATTTCTGAAAAGTGCTTTAAGTATTTAGATGCTCCAGTAAAAACCGTGGGTTCTGAAAACACGGTGGCCATTCCACTTAACAAGATTTTAGAAAAGGCTATGCTGAATAACGCAGAAAAAGTGAAAACGGCTATCGAAGAAACGTTACATTTCTAGCATGAAATTTCTAAAGGTATTCTTAGCATTATTTTGCGTAGCAACGCTTACCCAATGCAACAAAACCCCCGATTTAAAATTTACTAGCATAAATTATATAGACGGTAATGAAATCAAATCTGTAGAAATAGGTGAGGGTAAGAAAACAGTCATTCACTTCTATGCCAGCTGGTGTGGCGACTGTAGAAGAGAAATGCCAGATGCCAATAATGTTCTTTACAACGCGCCAGATGACGTAAGGATTTATTACCTCACTGACGATTCATCAGAAAAAAAGGAGGCTATGGAAAAAAAATACAGCATTCCTTTTCCGACTTATAACCTAGAAGGCAGTATTAATGATGTGGGGGTAGTTTATCTGCCACTGACTTATTTCATAGACGAAAACGGACAGCAAGTATTAGCTCAAGCTGAGCAGATAGACTGGCACTCAAACGAAATCAAAACATTTTTAGGATATTAAATTATGAGCAGAAAGCACGACCTTAACGTAGTTAGCGTAGATAAGAAAACTCCAGATTCTGTAGTAGTTACTTTAGAGAAAATGCCAGACCATACATATGTCTCTGGCCAATATTTAGCATTAGAACTTAGTGTAAACGGTGAAGAGGTGCACAGAAGCTACTCTTTCTGCAGTGCGCCATTTGAAGATCATTGGCAGATAGGTGTTAAAAAAGTGCCTAACGGAAAAGCCTCTACTTATTTAAATGATGTGCTTACTGTAGGAGAAAAGATAACTTGCTTAGAGCCTATGGGAAATTTTGTTCTTCCTGAAGTAGCTCCAGAAAAGACTCACTACTTATTCTTTGCTGCAGGAAGTGGAATTACTCCTATATATTCTATGATAAAGACTCTTCTCAATCAAGGGAATGCAGGAAAGATCACTTTATTTTACGGAAATAAGTCGCCTGAGAAAACCATGTTTGGAAATGAGTTAAATGCACTTTCTCAGGCCTCTAGTGAATGTAATATTGAATTCATTTACTCGGAATTAGGAGCTACAGATCCTCTCCATAAAGGAAGAATCCATTTTGGAAAGACCTTAGAGTTACTCAGACTTCACCCTTCTGGAGCTCATACTCCACATGCATTTATCTGTGGTCCTGGAGATATGATTACCAGTGTACAAAACGCATTAACCGATAGTGGTTTTTCTGAAAAGCAAATTCATACAGAATTTTTTACAGCACCTACCTCTAAAGAAGAAACGTCTAAAACTGAAGCTCCTGTAGAAGATACTACCCCGTTCTCTGGCACAGCCAGCATAAACATCATCCTAGATGATGAAGAGCATACAATTACTTTAAAAGATGGTGGAGATGTTATTTTAGATGCAGCCCTTAATGCCGGGCTAGATGCTCCCTTCAGTTGCAAGGGAGGTGTATGTACAGCCTGCCGTGCTAAAGTAACAAAAGGAAAAGTAGAAATGATGTCTAACTTCGCTCTTACAGATGGGGAAATCGAGGAAGGATTCATTCTCACGTGTCAGAGTCACCCTAAGAGTGATAAGATTGCGCTTAGTTATGATGAGTAATATTTCTCAAATCTTGTTAGAAAGTTCCGGCCTCGCCAAATGGTGAGCTGGTTTGAAATTTGAGAATTATCTAACGAAAGAGAAAACTATCCACACTGGATACATAAACTCACATTAAACTCATCAAATCAAGTTCTTGATAGGAGCTGAGTTACTAATATCTGCACTCAAATTACAACTCATTTCTAACTGCTTTGAGTACCGCACCCATCTGTTTTCGAATGGCACTAGAACTGCCGTGATAGTTATTTATAGTAAAGAAGAAAGGATACTTTATGTCGTTCTTAATGAGGTAACCTGAATATGCTCTCACTCTTCCTATGTAGCCGCTCTTAGCCTGTAAATAGCCGTTATAAGAACCTCCCCACATCGCCTTAACTGAGCCCGATTTAGAAGACTCGTCCATAATTTCATCCAAGAATTCATTGTCGCTCACCTTAGCCAAAACCTCTGTCATAAACTTGGCTGTGACGTTGTTTTTTCTGCTTAACCCACTCCCATCTTCTATGTAAACCCCACTCACATCTATTCCTTTGCTGCCCCAGTAATCAGTCACCGCTCTGGCTCCTCCACTTAGACTTGATTCCTTCCCATAAGACTTCCCTATGTGTTTTAGCATAACATCTGCGTAGGTATTCACGCTCTTTCTATTTAACACTTTAAGAATGTTTATTAACTCTGGCGATTTTGTTCGGCAGATTTCTTTTGAACTCTTGAACAGTGGTCCTCTCCTCTCCTCTTCAGAGATAAAAAGTTCTGCCTCCGTAAATTTTTGAGTGAAATAATTAGCTGCTAATAATGACACATCTGGAATAGCTCCTCTTACAGTAAATCCTTTTTGGTTTGCAGGCAACTGGCCTGTTAAAAACACCTCACTAGAGTTATCTAAAGAATAAATAATCACATTATCTCCAGAAACATTTCCACTTTTAACTCTATTAATAACTCTAACACCATCAGGAAGATGAGGTTCTATTCTAACCACCTCAGAGAGCTCTCCTTTCTCTTTAGTGTTAAAAAACACAGTGAATTCATTATCCATAAACGAAAAAGCAGGAGCTCCTGCTCCATAATAATTTCCTACATCATCTAAGGCAGAAGACCCTGCATGCCTATCTCCTTTAAAAAAAGTGTCGTCCACTATTACTTTACCATCCACAGCGTTTATTCCTTCTGCGTGAAGCGCTTTTAACCATTCGTTAAAGTAGTTTTTATAATGCTCAGAAAAATTAACTGAGGCAAATGTGGGATCTCCACCACTAGTGATTACTAAATTTCCTATGAGAATACTATCTGCTACAGTACCTTGAATGGAAAGCGTAGTAGTAAATCTGTGGTCATGCCCTAATAACTCTAAGGCAGTTATGCTGGTGAGTAGCTTTTGTGTAGAAGCTGGAGCTAGACTCGTTTCTTCGTTCTGACCATATAATAATTGGCCAGAAGCGTCCATTAAAGAAAATCCTACGCTGGCATGTTTGACAGACTCATGTTCCATAAAATTCTGGAAGGAGGTACTGTTCATCTGGGCTGGAATGGTCTTTGCAACGCAGAGAATCAAGAAAAGAGTGAAAAGTGCTCTCATAGTAATCAGTTACTTTTGTCTATAGTGAATTTCAAATACCAAGCCATAATATTCGTGTTTTTTCTAACGGGTTTTGCTTCTGTTTCAGGAACATGTCAAACTCAAGCTGATGAAAAACTATTGACTCGTTTAGAGTCTACACTTTTATTGGACTCAGCTCAGGTCACTAATCTTAATTCTGTATTTAAGTCTTATGCGTTGCAATTGGATTCCATTAACGCAACTATCAAAACGGTTCAAACTAGCTCTCTAGAAGAAAGTGAAATCAGTAAAAAATCTGCTGTGCTATTTAGAGAACGAAAGGATCTTAACACATGGAAAAACACTCAACTTAGGTCTGAACTTACCCCAGAACAACAAAAGAAATACGACACTGAAATAGTGGCTAAGTCTAGGCCAGTGCTTCATTTCGGGCACGATAAAGCCAAATGTAAAGCCTGTAAACCTGGCGACCCTGGGTATGTTCCTGGGCAGAACAACTGATTATTTCAGTACCTCCACCCACACTTTTTCACCTAATTCTTCTACCACCAGACTTATACACGACTGATTTCCGTTTCCGTTGTAAAAATCGTAGACTATAGCAGTCTTGTTCTTGAGCCAATCAGCTGGCTCCATCTCTAAATTCCAGTCGCCTTTAGCGCGTTTATGAGCCGCGTTCAGTATTTTTTCAAAACGAATTAAGAATCTCTCAGAATCTTTGCCATCAAAAATCACTTTACCACTAGTCACTAGCGTTTTTATCCTATTCATATCATTGGTCATCACACATTGAATGAGTTGGGAAGTGATCTTAGAAAGAGCCATAATTCATTTAAATTTATAATTGCAATTATACTGCTCAATAATCCAAAGTTGTATCTCTTAGAATTTAACTTTGCTACGCAATTTAACTTTACAAGTCTTCATGAAAAATTCTATTTTTTCGTTTATCCTGATAGTGGCTGCCGCATTTTTTCTAACCCACTGTTCATCTAAAATTCAGGTAACAGATACCGCTGAAGAAGCTTACGAACCTACTGGTTATGACTTTGTAAATCCTTTTATAGGTACTGGAGGCCATGGACATACTTACCCAGGAGCCACTATGCCATTCGGTATGGTGCAGCTCAGTCCTGATACCCGACTTACTGGCTGGGACGGCTGTGGTGGGTATCATTATACTGATTCGCTGATCTATGGCTTTAGTCACACACACCTTCAGGGAACTGGAATTTCAGATTATGGAGACATACTATTGGCTCCTACTAACAGCGGCATTCACACGGGAAAAAACTGGGGAGAACGCTACAGAAGTGCCTTTAAAAAAGACTCTGAAATAGCTCATCCTGGTTACTACTCGGTGTATTTAGATGACCACAATATGGAAGTGGAATTAACGGCTACCAAGCGCGTAGGAATTCACAAATACCACCTCACAAATGAGGCGGATAGCTTTACTGTATTCATAGACATGGCACACAGAGATCCACTCATTGAGTACCAACTTTACCCGCTAAATGACTCTACCATAGCAGGTATGAGGGTTTCTAAGGAATGGGCAAAGGAGCAGCGCATTTACTTTGTGGCAGAGTTCAGCAGACCGTTTATTTACCAAGACCAGACCTACGAGCTCACTGGAAACTCTGTAGACCCTGAAACAGGAAGAGCCACTCAGGAAATGGAATTAGTGCCTGTGTTTCCACTAGTATTTATGGAGGGCAGTGACCTTATAGTTAAAGTGGCCTTATCTCCTGTAGGTGTAGATGGCGCGTTGCAAAACATGATGGAAGAAGCTCCTCATTGGAATTTTTCCGATTACAAAGAAGACGCTAGAGACGTATGGGAATCTGAACTTGAGTCTATAACCATTGCCACGCAAGACACTACCATTTTAGAAAATTTCTACACCGCACTTTACCATTCTTATACGGTTCCTAACACCTTTACAGATGTGGATGGGCGTTACAGAGGCATGGATAAAAAAGTGCACACGGCCACAGATCATGAACAGTACACTGTGTTTTCTTTGTGGGACACGTTTAGAGCCACGCACCCGCTATATACAATTACCCAAAGAGAAAAAACACTGGATTTTATCAAATCATTTCTAGCCATGTATGACCAAGGAGGTGATCTTCCGATGTGGGAACTGGCAGGCAATTACACCCACTGCATGATAGGGTATAATGCCGTTCCAGTCATAGTGGACGCCTACATGAAAGGCATTACAGATTTCGACACGGAGAAGGCATTGGAGGCCATGATTAAAACCTCATTGGAACCTGAATTTGGAAAAGAATACTTCAGAGAAAAAGGCTATATAGCCATGGGAGATGAAGGCGAATCGGTTTCTAAAAATCTAGAATATGCCTATAACGACTGGTGTATAGCTGTATTTGCTGAAGCCTTAGGGAAAGTGGATGTGGCAGAAACGTATTACCGAAGTGCTCAGAACTATAAAAACACCATAGATGCTTCTATCGGTTATGCCCGAGCTAAAAGAAATGGCGACTGGATAGCAGGATTTGACCCAGCCGAGGTGAACTTTAACTTTACTGAGGCTAATTCTTACCAGTACAGCTTCTTTGTGCCTCAGGATGTAGATGGCTTAATGGAACATGTGGGAGGAAAGAAAAAGTTCAATGAGCTGCTAGATAAATTATTTATTGCTCCAATGGATTTATCTGGAAGGCATCAGCCGGATATTACTGGGCTTATAGGTCAGTATGCGCATGGAAATGAGCCTAGTCACCATATGGCTTATCTTTATAATTATTCTGGCCAGCCATGGAAAACACAATACAGAACTCAAGAAATTTTAAGAGACATGTACCAGTCTGCTCCCGATGGATTAAGTGGAAATGAGGACTGCGGGCAAATGAGCAGTTGGTATGTATTATCTGCCTTAGGATTATATTCAGTTACACCTGGATCTGATCAGTATGCGCTCACTACACCTATTATAGATAGTGCCATGATAGATTTAGGAAATGGAAATCCTCTTATCATCACTACTAAGATGAGGGACATGGAGCTGGAACCAATAGACCAAAAAGAGCAGAGAAGATACATCTGGTCTGTGACCTATAATGGAGAAGACTGGCCTAACGCTTATATTACTCATGACATGATTATGAATGGCGGATCACTTGAGTTTGACCTAGCTCCTATTAAAAACACCAAGTGGGGAACTGATCCTGCCAATAGACCTACCTCTAAAATAAATGGCTATGACATTACGTACGCCCCGACTATTAGTGCCAAAAGAAGCTTTCTAGACTCTACGGAGGTCAGCATTACTTCAGAATCTGGTGCACGCACTGAGTTTAGAACCACAGAAGAAGGAACGGTAAGCTCATGGAAACTTTACTCTCAGCCATTTATGATTTACGAAACCACAGGTGTAGAGGCCAGAAGTCAGAAACAAAAAGCCTCTGCCAGTGGCATAGTAAGAGGTGATTTTGTAAAACGAAAAGCCGACTGGAGCATAGAACTGATTTCAGAATACAATAACCAATACACCGCTGGCGGAGACATTGCACTTATAGATGGTATTCGTTCAAAAGCAGATTTTAAAAGCGGAGATTTTCAGGGGTATTGGGGAGATGATTTAGAAGCCATTATAGACTTGGGTTCTAAAACAGCCATTTCTTCTATTCAGCTGAGTTACTTAAAAGATACTCGACCATGGATCTTCCCTCCTAAGTCAGTCACCATAGAAACTAGTAGAGATAAAAAAAGCTGGACAACATACTCTGAGAATACCATTCAAGTGCAAGCTAATGATGAAGCAGTAGATCATGCTTTTGTCGGTAAAGAAGAATTTGTTCTGGCCAGATACGTAAGAGTTAAAGCAGTAAACTACGGCCCTATGCCTGAATGGCACATTAGTGCGGGCCAGACCCCTTGGATTTTCGTGGATGAGATTATAATAGATTAATCTACTCTTATCTTAATCAGAATTTAAGCTATGAATGACATTCAAAACATAACGATTATAGGAAGCGGAAACATAGCCACTCAAGTGGCTCTGGCTCTTTACGAGAAAGGTATAGCCATTTCCCAAGTTTGGAGCAGATCACTTTCAAATGCCTCATTATTAGCAAATCAAGTTAATGCTGAAGCTATTAATGACACACTACATTTAACTCCTTCCGACTTATACATAGTAGCCATTTCTGATGATGCCATTTCTGATTTCATTTCTGCCCTTCCCCTGAGCACTCCTGTAGTTCATACTTCTGGAAATACCGCGCTTGTGGAAAGGAACAACCGAGAGATTTCTGGAGTATTCTATCCATTACAGACTTTTTCTAAAACAAGAAAGGCCAACTGGAAAACCATCCCCATTTGCTTAGAGGCTAACTCTAGCGTGTTTTTAAAGCAGCTCACACAGCTGGCTGAACTACTCAGTGGTTCTGTAAAAGAAATCAGTTCTGCACAAAGAAAAGTTCTTCATGCTGCCGCTGTAATAGCCTGTAATTTCACTACCCATCTGGCAGCTATTTCCGAACAATTTTTAGAAGAAAACCAATTGAGTTTAGACTTAATTCAGCCACTTATGGCTCAAACTTTTTCTAATATCCATGAAGGAAATGTAAAGGCTATTCAAACAGGTCCGGCAGTGAGACAAGACCACGGCACTATAGAGGCACACTTGCAGCTTTTGACATCACATCCAGATTTTCAGGCCTTATATTTAGCCCTTTCTAAACACATAATAAAGTACCACCATGGCCAGTAGCTATAAAGAAAAATTGAAAGAGATCACCACATTTATTTTTGATGTAGACGGTGTGTTTACAGACGGAAGCCTCGTGTTAGTGCCAGGAGAAATGGCCAGAGTCATGAATGTTAAAGATGGTTTCGCGGTGCAATTAGCAGTTAAAAAAGGACTGAGATTAGCCATCATTACAGGCGGCAGCAGTGATATAGTGAAAGAACGGCTGGAAGGATTAGGAATTCCAGAAGTATTCTTAAGGTGCCATGACAAAGAAAAAGTCTATGACGATTATTTAGCCAAGCATAACTTAACACCTTCTGAAGTGTGTTACATGGGCGATGATATTCCTGATTACAACGTCATGAAAAAAACCGGACTTTCTGTGGCCCCTCATGATGCCTGCGAAGAAATATTAGCAGTAGCTGATTATGTCTCCAATAAAAATGGTGGAAAAGGCTGTGTAAGAGATATTTTAGAACAAGCCATGAAGTTAAAAGGAATGTGGATGTCTGATGCAGATAGCCACCAGTGGTAACATAAGCATGTTTGAAAAACTCCATAGCTTTTTAAACAAACCATTCCCTGGGCCAGATTCTATTTGGGTAGAAGTAAAAGGCATGCTGATAGCTTCTGTTATTGTGTTTTTGTTTTTATTTCTGTTTAAGCCTTTCGGTATGAACACTTATAATGGGTCTATTTTTCTGCTGTGCTTAAAATTTGGATTGGTTTCACTAGTAGCTAGTTTGGGGTACTTGCTCTTTACCACTTATGTTCTAAAAATTCATAAAGATGTGGAATCGTGGACTATGAAACGGTGGATCCTAGACATGATGCTCCTAATTTTATGCATCACACTGGCCAATTACATTTTTGTGCTATATCATTACAATTCTTCTTTTAGTCTCTGGGGTTTAGGAAATATGCTCGTTTGTACTATGATGGTGGCAGTATTTCCCATAGTGTTCTTTGGCTACAGAAAACAGCTGAGGCTAGAACGAACTAATTCTGCGAGTGCAGAAACGCTCTCTGAGACTCTTAATGCTCCTGAACATAAAGCACCAGAGTCACTAGCTTCTATTCTAGCCATAGAATCCATGCAGAATTACGTACACATCTACAAACTGACTAATGGAAACTTCGAAAAAGAAACAGTGCGCATGACGCTAACTGCGGCTTTAGCTGAGTACGGCTCGCATGGATTAATTAAATGCCACCGCTCTTTTTTAGTAAACCCATCCCAAATTAAAAGAGCAGATGGAAATGCTCAGGGACTCAAGCTCACCCTTTCTCATAAAGAAAGCCCAATAATTCCTGTATCTAGGACTTATATTAGCTCTGTAAAATCAGCTTTATGAACTTAACCGCTTGGTTTAAATCAGTACTCCTCACGCTCATTTTGTCTGTTGGCTTGGTTACAGAAGTACTTGCGCATAATGCTGTCACCTCTATTAGCGAAGAAGACATAGCCATAGGTTTTATAGGCATCATCATCTTAGCCATTAGTCTGGTTTGTGCCATTTTAGGATTATTTAAAACGCATAAGTTCATTCGAGTGTTTGCCATTATAGGAGCCGTTTCTAGCTCACTAATTTCAGTATTTGTTACCATGTTTAGAGGTTTTGAGTACTTTATACCCATGGCATTAGTTTTTACTATTCTGCTTTGGTTAGCCGTTTATTCTAGAAAATCTAAAGAAGTTATGGTAACCACTCCCTCTGCCCTTAAAATGGGCGTAATGGAGAGCATGGTGTTTTTAGTGTCCTCTATGTTTATTACTAGAAATTTACATAATCTCATGCCTCAGCTAGAAATGAGATCTACCATATTATATATACTCTTAGCACTGGTGGCATTGATTATTATTTACTTCGGGCACAGACACTACTTTAAAAAACTTTCACAGAATGTAATCCTACCTACTTTTTCAGACGGCATGAAGGTCTCTGCCTATTCTATTATTGTCTTTAGTGTCATTGAAATCATTCACTCTATGCTCATGGGGCTTGCTCAGGATTATGGTTCTATTCTAGTTCTTCAAATCCTTAAAGTTCTGGCTATAGGCTCACTTCCTGTTCTGGTTATAGGTGCACTGGTTTCTTATGTAATCACTCCTAAATCTACCACTATAATCGAGGAGTAGGACGGGTAACCACCCTTGTCATTCAGCCCTAAGCCCTGTGATTAAGCCCTAAGCTTTGCAGTTGGTCACAGAAACTTGATGAGAGTCACTCAAATTTTATTGTACCGGAATAGACTCCTATGTTTGCTTAAAATCAATTCATCATGAATCTTATTCTTCAATTAATACTCATCATTCACATCAGCGCAGGGTTCACTAGCGTCTTTATATTTTGGCTGCCTATGTTAACTAAAAAAGGGAGTAAGCTTCATAAAAAATCTGGAAAACTGTATGTGTATTCTATGTGGATTGTTACCATCACCGCAGCCATTTTAAGTATTAAAAATGTAATAATTGGCGAGTATGCTACTGCTATATTTCTTGGGTTCATTTCGCTTATTACAGCTAAACCGCTATGGCATGGCATTTCTATTTTACGTAAAGGAGCAGATTTAGAACGCATCAGAAAGATTAAAACTGGTTTAAACATGAGCATATTGGCCTGGGCCATATTCATGCTGGTTTATGCCTCAGTATCTCCAGGCATGTGGAATCCTTTAATGTACATCTTTGCTATTCTGGGGTTTACAGTGCTTCCAGAACTTATAAGGGGGTTAAAAAAAGCGGCTCCTAATAGAAATAAAATTCAGATTCACGCTATAGAAATGACCACCACTGCCATATCAGCCTACACGGCATTCTTTGCCTTTGGAGGCCGAGAGTTCTTTAGCTCTTTCCTCACTGGTTATTTAATGATCATTCCATGGGTATTGCCAGGAGTAATTGGAGGAATAGCTAATGGTTACTTCGGAAGAAAATACGCCTCTAAAAAACTGGCTTGACACAGAGGTGTAGGTAGAATAATAAATAGGTCCATTTCTTAGCACTTCATAAAATAATATAATTAGTCGCGTTGCAACGCTATAATTAAACAACTTGGGAGTTTAATTATTCAAATGAAAAAGGTGTTTTTATACGCTGTTCTTCCGCTGGTTCTGATAGGATTTCTCTTAGTTCATTTCTACGTACCTAGATTTATTACTGAAATTAAAATAGGTCCTGTAGATGCTCAAATTCAAAAAATGAAACCTGAGTTAGGCACTGCTTTTAGCGAGCTACAGCCTAATGGAAAAGAACTGATCTATACTTCTAGAGATGGCTTAAAACTGGCTGGCTATATCAGCTACTCGAATACCCATGAAGAAAAAGGCACCATCATTTTCCTGCATGGCATAAGATCTGACCGAAACCAGTTTAAGAATCTGGCCAAATCCATGGCAGATTTCGGATTTAATTCCGTAGCCTTAGATTTAAGAGCCCATGCCGCCAGCGAAGGCACGCACTGCACTTTTGGGGTAAAAGAAAAAGAAGATATTGAGGAACTAATTGACTATTTAGAAGATACAGAGTCTCTCTCCTCAAATTATGGAGTTTGGGGAATGTCTTTAGGCGGTGCCGTAGCGTTCCAATCCTTAGCCAACGACCCAAGACTCCAGTTCGGAATTATCGAATGCACGTTTTCTAATTACCGAATTGTTATAAAAGATTACATCAAGCGCATTCTAGGTGTTGACATTCCATGGTTTGCAGATTATCTGATTCAGCGTTCCGGAAGCATTGCAGATTTTGATCCAGATCAGGCTAATCCTGTAGACATTGCAACGCAAATTACCCAACCCGTACTGGTGTTTCATGGCACTGAAGACGCCAATATAGACATCTCTTATGGCAAGCAAAATTTCGATAGCATTAGCAGTAAGGATAAGACTTGGGTGCCACTAGAAGGTGGAACTCATTACCTCATTACAGGAAATGAACCTAAACTTTACTCGGAAAAATTGAGTGCATTTCTGAACAATATAGCCAACTAAAAGGCGTTTAGGGAACAGTACCTTAAACCAATAATGAAAACAATTTCTCTAATTACGGCTGTAGTTTCCTACATCCTGATTTCATGTATTCACCCTATGAATAATGAATCAGAAGCCGCACCCTCTGCTACCACGCTCCCCGAAACACATACTATTGAAGATCGTTTTCCACCACCTTATGAATATGTGAGGACAGAAGAAAGCCCTTCTTCATTTGGCTCATTTTTGAGAAACCTCCCTCTAAAGCCACAAGGCAGCTTAGTAACTTATTATAATGGCGAGCAAAAAGCAAATCATTACATCTATGATGCAGTAGTGGATTTACCAATCGGGCAGAGAGACCTGCACCAGTGTGCAGATGCCGTGATGAGATTAAGGGCAGATTATTTATTAGAGCAAAAAAGGTATGATGACATTCATTTTAACTTCACTAACGGTTTTAAGGCCGATTATGCCAGATGGAAAAATGGTGAGCGCATAGCTGTTAGTGGAAATAAGGTAAACTGGAAACCTGGTGGGCAAGTCTCTAATTCAGCAGAAAACTATTGGAAATATTTAGAAATGGTGTTTTCTTATGCTGGCACTGCATCTTTAGAAAAAGAACTGAAATCAGCACCTATAGAAAATGCCAACATCGGAGATGTGTTTATTCAAGGAGGATTCCCTGGTCATGCTGTTATCATAGTAGATAAATGCAGACATAAAGAATCTGGAGAAGTGCTGGTGGCATTGGCTCAAAGCTACATGCCTGCACAAGAAATTCAGGTGTTATTAAACCCTAATTCTAAAGCTCACACTGTATGGTATGGCTTAGATGGCGATGAACTTAAAACTCCAGAATGGACATTCACAAAAAACGACCTTAAAAGATTTTAAGGCCGTTCACTAAACATTTTATTTGATGAGGATTATGCTACCCTAATGGCACCAAACATGTGTCCCATTTGTTCTTTCTTCACTTTAAGATATCCTTCATTTCCTTTCTGAGCTGGAATAATAAGAGGTACTCTTTCTATAAGATCAATTCCTGATCCATCGAAAGCTGTTACTTTATTAGGATTGTTTGTAAGAAGTCTGATTTTAGACACATCCAGCATCCTGTACATATCTAGAGCTATATTAAAGTCTCTATCATCCGTACCGAAACCTAATGCATGATTCGCCTGAATAGTGTCTAGGCCCTCATCCTGGAGGTTATAGGCTTTCATTTTATTTATGAGCCCTATACCTCTTCCCTCTTGTCTTAAATACAATAGAACTCCACCTTCGCGGTGTATTTGAGCTAGAGATTGGTCTAACTGTTCACCACAGTCGCATCTTACTGACCCAAATAAGTCTCCTGTAAGGCACTCACTGTGCACTCTGGTTAATACTGGTTTAGTCACATCCAAACCCTTAGTCATTAAGGCCAAATGAGGGAAGTCTTTAACTCCACTTTCAAATGCTACCATTTCGAACTCACCATAGCTGGTAGGTAAGAAAACTCTCTCTAATATTTCAGTACTTCTTTTAAAATCCATAACGCAAAGTTACTTGAACAAAAAACTAAATCATGTTTTTTTCGTATATTTGAATGTGCGTTTAGGGGCATTCATAGCGGCTTTTTACTACTTTGTGATAACTGTAGGCATAAGTCTCTCTTTACATTTTTGTAAAGGAGAGCTCTCCTACCTTTCACTGGTGCCTGGAAATGAAAGCTTCTGCTGCCATTCTACTGGCCATGAAGATACACAATCTGCGGAACATACCGTTTGTCCAGAAAATTGCTGTTCCACAGAAACAGTAACTATAGCTCTGGATACAGATTTTGCCATAAAATCTTTAGAACAAAGTCAGACCGCGGTATTAATTGACTTTAAAGCCCCACAGAATAAAGTTGAGGGGTTTACCTCTTCTAGTCTACCTGAATTAAACATTACTAGAGGCCCTCCGTTATCTACGGAACTTTATTTACTGCATTCTCAATTTATTTTCTACGGTTAAATTACACGCTTACAACCCTGTAAACAGTAATATTCTGTGCGTTGCAATTCATCATTTTTAGCATTGCAACGCTCAAACCAACCATAGAAAAACCCAATGAAACATATAATTTTTATAGGTCTAATGCTCGTTTCAGCATTTACCTATGCACAATCAAATAGACCAACTACTGCTAAAATTACCGTGGGAGGCACCTGCGATATGTGCAAAGCACGTATAGAAAAAACAGTAGATGTTAAAGGTGTAAAGTATGCAGAATACACCTTAGCTAACCATCAGTTAGAAGTGACTTATGTGCCTTCTAAAATAAGTGAGATGGAAATTCACAAACTTCTAAATGCTGTAGGTCACGATACCGATAAGTCTAAAGCTACGGATGAGCAGTACGATAAAATACACCACTGCTGCAAGTACAGAACGCACGCACATAAAGAAGGAGAACACGATTCTGATTCAGAAAAAGATCACGACCATGACCACTAGCATTAAAACGCTACTGGCAGGACTGTTTTTCATAGGATTATCTCACGGGCTCCTTGCTCAAAATTATACAGGTATAGTTCATGATGAAAAACACGAGCCATTAGTAGGTGCTTATGTTACCTTAATAGGTGTTAGAATGCCGTCTACTTCTACTGATGCTAATGGAGAGTTTTCTATAGCTAAAGTGAGTGAGGCAGATTCTCTTCTCATTTCTTTTGTAGGATATGAAGATTTAAGAATAACAGCCACAGATGAGCATATGTACTTAGAATTAGTACCATCTGGAAATGTAGAAATAGATGAAGCTAAAGTAGAAGCAGAACAAGTAGGAACTAGAATTTCACTTCTAGACCCCCTAGACTCCGAAGTTTTAACTACAGTAGAGCTGTGTAAGGCAGCCTGCTGTAATTTAAGTGAGGCTTTCGAAACTAATGCTTCTATAGATGCTAGTTTTACCGATGCTGTTACTGGAACCAGACAAATTCAGATGCTCGGCCTTTCTGGCAAATATGTTCAAATTACTCAGGATAATATTCCTGCTATAAGAGGACTTTCTACTATATATGGTCTATCTAGAATACCAGGCACTTGGATTAATGAAATCTATATTTCTAAGGGTGCGGGGTCTGTAACTAGCGGATTTGAAAGCTTAACTGGCCAGATTAACGTGGCCACTTTTAATCCTGAAACTGCTAAGAGTCCACATTTAAATATGTATGCCAATGCTGGAGGACGTGTGGAGTTAAATGCTTACGCTCCAGTTAAAGTGAACAATAAGTGGAGTTCAATATTCATGATACATTCTGAACGTAATAACCAAACCAATGACGTTAATAATGATGGATTTTACGACATGCCTCAAGTCATGGATTTAGTAGCTAGAAACAGTTGGTTATGGAGAAGTGGAAAGGGCTGGAATGGAGACTACAGTATTAACTATGTGAATTCTTCATCAAACAGTGGAGAGATAAAAGGTGAGAATAGACCAGATCCTTGGGAGGTAGAACTCCGTGGTGAACACATTTCACTTAATGCTAAAACAGGTTACGTATGGCCAGAAAAACAATGGCAGAGTGTAGGTTCTCAATTCAGTGGAGGTTATAACGTTCAGCGTTCTGCATTTGGTGATGTAGATTATGAAGGTATCCACCAATATTTTAGAGGTAATGTGCTTTATAGTTGTAAGCAAACAGACACGTGGAGCTACACTGTGGGTGGAAGTATACAGTATGATAATTACGAAGAGCAAATGGATACCCTCCAGTTTGATAGATTGGAAACTGTGCCTGGAGTGTTTTTTGAAAACACATGGACACCAGGTGAAAAGTTTACTATAGTAAGTGGCGTTAGAGGAGATTATCATAATATGTATGGCGTATTATTCAGCCCTAGAGTTCATGCCAGATGGATGCTTAAAGGAGATCAGGCTATAAAACTAGCTGTAGGAATAGGGCACCGTTCGCCTGTTATAATTATGGATAATATAGGTCTACTAGCCAGTAATAGAGAGTTTAACTTTCCAGTAGATTACAGATCAGACGCCTATGGATTAGACATAGAAACTGCCGTAAATGTTGGGCTAAGCTATACGAACAAGTTCAAGCTAAGCTATAGACCAGCCATGTTTTCTGTAGATTTTTACAGAACTCAATTTACTAACCAGGTTATAGTAGATAGAGAAACTCCTGGAGAGGTCTCTTTCTATAATTTAGAAGGTGAGTCGTACAGTAATAGTTTCCAAGTAGAGTTCAAGTGGGAACCCTTTAAGCGTTTAGAAACCAGGTTTGCTTACCGTTATTTAGATGTAAAAGCAGACTTTAACGAAGGATTAATAACCCCTCCGCTTATTCCAGAGCATAGACTATTTAATAATACTGCCTATAAAACCAAAGAAGGTAAGAATGGCAGAAGATGGTTATTCGATGTGACTACCCTGTGGACTAGCAGCCAAAGGCTACCATTATCTGGTGCAGAGGAATTAGATCAAGATAGAACTGCAGAAGACTACTTTTTAGTAAACTCGCAAATTACTCGAGATTTCAGTAAGCACTTCTCATTTTACGTAGGCGTAGAAAATCTTCTAGATTTCAGACAGAACAATCCTATTATAAGTGCTGAAAACACAAACAGTGAACTGTTTGACAGCAGTGTGATTTGGGCACCAATTTTTGGTAGAACTATTTACACTGGGTTTAGATGGAATATAGGGGCAGGGAAGTAGTTTGAGGTTCGAGGTTCGAGGTTCGAGGTTTTTAACCTAATCTAATCCGAATTTCAATTTATTCAAAGTTTATTCAAAAGGTCAGATTCTTAAGAGTCTGGCCTTTTATTCTTTATATCATTATGAAATAGCCAAAAGCTAAAGTATAGCATGACTGAATATACCGCTATAATTGACAGTGTATGATAAAAAAAAGTAAGGTCAGAATGATATCCATTCCCAGTGAATATTGAATAAGCAATCAAGACCATTGAAGAAATCGGTAGCAAAAACCAAGTCGTCATAGATAAGAATCTATTCTCAGCTATTGATCTTTTCACATTTAGAAATATTGGTGCTAACGCTATAATTGCGAAGAAAGAGTATAGTGTAAGAAAGTAGAGTTCAAATTGATAGTCATCTTGGAAATACTCGCTAACCTGAGGTGTTTCGTCAAATGCATAAATTAAGGTTCCTGAAAAAAGGGTATATCCCAAAGGCACTAAGTATGCTATAGAAAAACATTTTATTAAAGATTCTTTAATCACGCCAACAAATGTTTTTCAAACAAATAGTTTGATAAAAAAAACCTCAGATCTACACAGCGACCACCTCTTCTACCTCTGCAAGCTTACTTTTTAGCAAGCCTTCTATGCCACCTTTTAAGGTTTGCATACTGCTCGGGCATCCATTACAGGCGCCTTTTAGTTCTACAAACACTTTTCCTTCTTTAAAAGCCAAGAAATCTATAGCGCCTCCATCCTGTTCTACCGCTGGCCTTACGAACTCATCTAATAAGATTTTTATCTGATCATCTAGCTCTGTAGCTTCTGCACCTTCTAAATCTGCCAGTGTGGCTTTTCTTTCTGGTGAGCTTTCATCCATGTGCTCTGCTAATTCTGCTTCCTGCTGCTCCGGCACAAAGTTTACAGCCACCTCATTTTCCATGAGCCAATCTCTGACGTGTTCTCTGAGCTGATTCACTATCATTTCCCAACCTAGACTTTCATCTTTAGTTACCGTAACATAGTTGGCACTAATGAACACCTCTTTTACAAAGGGAAAACAGAACAGCTCTTTAGCCAGTGGAGAAGATTCTCCTACCATAGCTGCATCCACATAATACACTTGGTCTCCATCTAAAATCAATGGTCTGTCGGTAACGAACTTCATGGTAGCAGGATTTGGAGTCATCTCTGCATACACATCTGTAGGGATTAATTTTTTCTCGCTCATAAAAGCAAAATTACCTTATTAAAGGATTAATTCAATGAATAAACCACTCCTTCGCTCAAATTAGACACATTTGTAAAAATTGGGATAAGGCTAAGTTTTAAAGCACTTAGTATATTTAGATCGGAAATGTAATCTATGGCAGCAGCTTCAGAATCTGCTTCTATAATAATCCAGAACTTTTCCTTGGAAGTGCTTTCTGCATAATTCAGGACAATACCTTCGCTTATTAAGTCTTGTAGTACAAGTTTGTGTTGGTGGTATGAGACATCAGAAAAACGTTGGTTTTTCTTTTTGGTTAATTCTATCATGTAGGTCATCGCTCTGTATTTTGGTTATTCTGACTGAATAAACCAAAAACGAGACCAAAGCAACATTTTAGTAATAAGGAGCTTCGGTTATCAAAATTAGCTGTCCTTTGGTTCAATAGTTTGCTGCAATATTCCCCCCTTAAAATTGAACTTACAGATCATGACCTTTACTCTTAGAGGAGTAGACATAGGGAGTCACATTTTTCTCGAATTACTTCAAGTTTTTCAGGCAGTGGTTCCTCCATTGCTGAGTTCATGTTTATTAACCACCGAAGATGATTTGAAGAATAAACCTCACTATCACATTCTTCTCCGTAAAGCAATATTAGCTGTAAAACTCCTCCTTTAAATGTAAAGTCATTTTTCAATAATTCTTCTCTTAAATCATCAATCATTAAATTATAATAAACTCCTTCTGCACCTGTTAAAAGGGAACAACTTTCCTCTAAAATTTTCCTGGAATTAGGATACTGCTTTAAATAATCACGAAATAGATGAAGTTCATCCGTTAAGTACCAGAATTCAGCACCATCTGCGAGTCCATCAAAATAACAAATGAAAGATATCTGATTTACCTCTTGGTAAATTTTATAATCACCATCACACAAAAGATACTTGACTATTATTTCCAAGTTAAGGTCATCAAAGAAATAATCCTTGGTGAAGAATAATTTTAATGAAAGTTGATCTCGTTTTTTCGAAACATTTACATCTGCCACTAGATTTAGCAGATCCAATGATTCCGTGATGGACAATCGAAAGTTCTCAAGTGCAGAATCCTTACTAACATTTTGCCCACCACAACTGCAGATAAGAACAATAACTGAAAACAATAGATATAATTTTTTCATTTTAAGTCGTATTAAGTTGATTAATGCTCTTTGCTTCAATTTCAAAAAACTCAAATTAGAAGCATCTTACAAATGAACTACTGTATAAATTACAGCTGAATAAAGAATACAAACTCAATTCTAAATGCTTAAATTAACTGATTAAATCTCTATCCTTGACTATAAAACAATACCTATAGCTTCACCTCCTTATCTTGATCTAGAAAAATATCTAAAACTTTGATTTCTTCCTCTGCTATGAGGTAGTAAATACGGTAATTCCAAGCCAGCACACTTCTGATATCGCCTTCTATTCTTCCGAACTTGGCTACTCTACTGTCTTTTTCAGGATGATTGGCTAAAAACTTAATGCGTTTAATAATGGCTTCTTTAGCTTTATCAGCTCCTAAATAGCCATTCCTCTGAAGTTTAGTGATGATCCGCTTGAGCGAATTAGTGGCTCTATCCGATATGATTACCTTTCTTTTTTTCACGTGGATAAAATTAACAGTTTAGATTCGAAAAATACCTTTTTAGGATGGCTTATTGCAACGCAATAGAAGTAAATTCATCAACTTAAAGACAGACAAAGATATGAGAAGAATAGCTATTATTATGGGACTACTGCTGTGCACATTAGTTTCCACTGCCCAAAATCCTGCGCTAACCATAGAAGATGCGGTACTGGGCTATCATAAAGGCCTCTACCCTGAAAATATGAGTGGACTGGCTTGGGTGCCTAGCTCAGACTTTTACAGCGCGGTGAATGAAGACATTCTCTACATATTTGACTCTAAGGGAATCATCAAAAAGAAGCTCACTCTAGATGAATTAAAAACCACCATTAAAAAAGAAGACTTAGCCTATATGCCACGGCTTACTTGGGAAAGCAGCGACTGTGTCTCATTTATTTCTGGAGACAAGCTTTACTTGGTTAATCCATTTAAAAACACCCTAAAACGGTTTGTGGATTTGCCAGAAGATTTTGAAAATCCTGATTTTCATGCAGACTCTGAACACATGGCCTACACTAGAGGTAAAAACCTTTCTATCTGGCAGAATGATCAGGAAACTCGCATTACTAAAAATGATGAGTTTACCACCAGTGGCCAAGCCATAGCTAGGTATGAATTTGGTATTTCAAAAGGTACATTTTGGAGTCCGAATGGGGAATATTTAGCCTTTTATGAGAAAGACGAAACCAATGTGACTGATTATCCACTGGTAGATTACACTAGCACACCTGCCAAGTTAGCGCCTATCAAATATCCTATGGCTGGCCAATCTAGCGAGCATGGAAAAGTGGGAATAGTGAATGCTACCACAGGCAAGCGTGTGTATCTGCAGCAGCAGGGAGAAAAAGACAGTTACCTTACTAATGTAGCTTGGGGGCCAGAAAGCAGATTTGTGTATGCAGCTCATCTAAATAGAGAGCAAACCACTATGAAGCTCAATAAGTACGACAGAACTGGCGCCCTCATAAAAACCATCTATGAGGAAACAGATGCTGAATATGTGGAGCCTGAGCAGCCGCCTCATTTCGTGCCTGGAAGTAAAACCGATTTTATATGGATGACAGATAAGAATGGGTTCAATAACCTGCTGCTCATGAATGATGAGGGTGTGGTTAAAGAACTTACTAGTTTCCAATTTGATGTAACTGAGTTCCTTGGCTTTGATGAGAAAGGGAAAACCGTGTATGTGCATGCCACTGGAGAAAGCGCTACCGAACAGCATGGCTATGCCATTACCATAAAATCTGGTCAGATCAAGCAGCTTACCAAAGAGCCAGGCTACCATACTGTAAGTGTGGGTTCTTCTGGTAAGTACTACATAGATTCGTTTACCAGCCTAACCACACCTAGAAAAATAAGTGTGTATTCTACTAAAAAATCTCAAGGGCGAGTGCTCCTAGAATCTAGAAATCCTCTGGCTAATTATACTGTAGGAACTACGGAGGTATTCTCTAAAAAGGCCAGTGACAGCACGGATTTGTGGTGCAGAATGATTAAGCCAAGTCACTTTGATGAGACTAAGACTTACCCTGTGTTGGTTTACACTTATAATGGGCCACACGTGCAGCTAATCACTAATACGTGGATGGGAGGCGCCTCTTTATGGATGCACAGTTTGGCAGAAGAAGGCTACATTATTTTCACGGTTGATGGCAGAGGTTCTTCTCACAGAGGCATCGATTTCGAGCAGGCCGTGCATGAAAACATGGGAACTCTAGAAGTTCAAGATCAGGTAGACATGGTGACTTGGCTAAAGGAATTGCCCTACACGGATAACGACAGATTCGCGGTGCATGGCTGGAGTTATGGCGGGTTCATGACCACCTCTCTCATGCTTAAGCACCCTGATGTGTTTAAGGTAGGTGTAGCTGGCGGGCCCGTAATAGACTGGAGGTTATATGAGGTAATGTACACGGAGCGCTACATGGATACACCTGAATCTAATCCAGAAGGGTTTAAAAATGCTGATCTAAAAAACTATGTGTCTAATCTAGAAGGAGACCTTTTACTCATTCACGGCATGAGCGATGATGTAGTGGTAATGCAGCACTCTACCGAGTTTTTACAACGCTGCGTAGAAGAAGGTGTACAAGTAGATTTTTTCCCTTACCCAGGCCACGAGCATAACGTAAGAGGTAGAGATAGAGTGCACTTAATGGTTAAGGTTACGGACTACATTAAGGATAAGTTAAGTAACTAGATGTTCTTTTTTCTGGGCTGTTTTTAGCGTTGCAATAGACGTTTACCTCTGATTGAAACCTCTATTCTCTAAATGGTTGTTAATACTTGCGCATAAAGCCTAATAATTTCTAAATCTAAGTGAGTCTGAAATTGATACTTTTGCCTCCTTAATTTAGAAGAGATGAAAAATACAGCTTTGTCTGATTGGCACACAGCTCATGGTGCTAAAATGGTTCCTTTCGCAGGGTATAACATGCCTGTTCAGTATACTGGCGTGAATGATGAACACGTATGTGTAAGAGAAAAAGTAGGCATCTTTGATGTGTCTCACATGGGAGAATTTCACGTAAGAGGAGCTGGTGCTTTAGACCTTATTCAGAAGGTAACCAGTAATGATGCCTCTTTACTCACTCCAGGTAAAGTGCAGTATTCATGTCTACCAAATGCCACTGGTGGCATTGTAGATGATCTGCTAGTCTACTGCTTAGCGGAGAATGATTATATGCTGGTAGTGAACGCCTCTAACATAGAAAAAGACTTGGAGTGGATTAACGGCCATAACACCTTCGACTGCGAAGTAACAAATGATTCCGAAGGCATGTCTCTTTTCGCTATTCAGGGACCTAAAGCTACAGAAGTACTTACTAAACTCACAGATGCGCCTTTAGGAGACATGGCTTATTACACACTAGATAAGATCAACTTCTGTGGGGTAAATGACATTCTGATTTCTTCTACTGGTTACACAGGTGCTGGAGGATTTGAAATTTATCTGCCTAATGAACACGCTGAAGATTTCTGGACTAAAATTCTAGAAGCAGGAAAAGAGTTTGAAATTCAAACTATCGGACTAGCTGCCAGAGACACGCTGAGGCTAGAAATGGGATTCTGCCTTTACGGTAACGACATTAACGACACTACTTCACCTATAGAAGCAGGCTTAGGATGGATCACTAAGTTCACTAAAGACTTTATAGGGAAGGATATTTCTCTAGATCATAAAGAAAACGGAACCAGCAGAAAACTAGTCGGGTTTGTAATTAACGATAGAGGTATAGCCAGACATGGTTATGAAATTACAGATGCAGAGGGGAATGTGATAGGAGAAGTGACTTCTGGAACCATGAGCCCTAGCACTAAAAAGTCTGTAGGCATGGGTTATGTAGCCACAGGAATGCATAAAAAGGAAACCCAAATATTCATTAAAGTGAGAAATAAATCACTTTCTGCTACGGTAACTAGGCCGCCTTTCATTTCTAAATCATAACTTCACCACATGAATTCAGAGAAAAAACGTGTAGAGGTATGCTTCTCTCCTAGTCAGTGGCCTCTTTACAAAAATGACTACGAAATAGCGGTAGTCATAGATGTTCTCAGAGCTACTAGTGCCATCTGCACAGCCATAGAACATGGAGTGCATATTCTGCCTGTGAGCACTGTAGAAGAAGCTCAAGCCCTTCAGGAAGAAGGTTATATAGCCGCTGCAGAAAGAAATGGTCAGATCGTAGAAGGATTCGATATGGGTAACTCTCCTGAATCTTATAAGAATCCAGAACTTAAAGGAAAAACTGTAGTGCTTACTACTACTAATGGCACTAAAGCCATTAACATAGCTAGAGAAAAAGAGCACGTAGTAATAGGCAGTTTAAATAACCTTAACGCCATCTGTGAGTGGCTAATAGCCCAAGATAAAAATGTACTTCTATTGGGATCAGGATGGAAAGACAAGTTCAATCTAGAAGATACTATCTGCGCAGGAGCCATAGCAGACCAACTTATAGAGAGTCAAAAATTCTTTGCTGAGGAAGATTCTACCATAGCTGCCAAGTTCATTTACAGAAGTGCTAAAGAAAACATATTCAGCTTCTTAAAAGCCAGTTCTCACCGCAGAAGGTTGAGAAAGTTGAATTTGAATGAAGATGTAAAGTACTGCCTTACCCCTAATATTTTAAACGTAGTGCCTATTTTAGAAGGAGACAAAATCGTAGCGGCTAAAGCTAAACTTGTAACAGCATGAAACGAGCTCTGATTCTTTTATGCGTTGCAACGCTTCTACTCTCATTCAACAGCTTAAGGCCAAAACACAACTGCGCTGAGTGGGGATTTTTCGCACATAAAAAAATCAATAGACTGGCTATTTTTAGTCTACCCGAAGAAATGTTTGGGTTTTACAAAGCACATGCAGACTATATTACAGAGCACTCTGTAGATGCGGATAAACGTAGACACTCTGTAAAAGGAGAAGCGCCTAAACATTACATAGATCTAGACCATTACGGAGGAGACAGCATTCATGCTCCAGAAGAATTATTCAAACTGATGCCACGCAGATGGTATGATGCTGTAGACAAATACACTCAAGATACTTTAGAAGCATACGGCACTCTGCCTTGGAACTTAAACTTACTCTGCTACCGCTTAGTAGATGCATTTAAAGAGAACAACACAAAGCAAATTCTAAGGCTTTCTGCAGACATAGGACATTATGTAGGAGATGCCCACGTGCCACTTCATACTACAGAAAACTACAATGGCCAATTCACTGGACAGTACGGTATTCATGGATTCTGGGAAAGCAGACTCCCTGAACTTTTTTATGAAGAGTATGACATGTTCACGGAAGATGCTATTTACCTGGACAGCAAGCGTGATTTCATTTGGGAAATCGTGGAGCAGAGTCATTTCGCATTAGACAGCGTATTGAGGTTTGAAAAGGAGCTCACAACTACTTTTCCTGAGGATCAAAAAATGAGTTTCGAAGAGCGCGGAACCATAATTACTGAAGTCTACTCTAAAGAATTCAGCACAGCATACCATAATAGACTGAACGGGCAGGTAGAGCGTAGATTAAAATCTGCTGTGCACTCGCTTGGGTGTTTATGGTACACCTGCTGGGTAGATGCTGGTCAACCTAATATTCAAGAGTTAATCCCCGAAAATCTACTTCCACCTAAAATAGCTCCAGTAGATTCGTTAAAAGCTATAGCACATCCAGAAAGAAAGAATGATTAGTATTAGGTAACTATTTTACCCATGCATTCGTATAATTAAATAACATTAACAATAGCGTATTGATGCAAATAATTTTTGTATTCTGCCTTTGTTCTCTCCTTTCTCATGTAGTTTTGTCTCAAGAAGGCACACTAAAGTTGTGCGGTAAATTATCTCAGGGATTACTTACTGAGGATGGCACAGATGTTCTGGAAACTAAAAACTCCAAATCACTAAAAGGAGTTCATATTTCGATTTATTGCGCTGAGACTGATCACAGAGAAGAACTGGAAACCAATTTTAAAAGTGCCTACAAAGTAGCACTTGCGCCAGAACGTCTTTACACCATTACCTTTAGCAAAGACGAACACCTAAATAAAGTATTAGAAGTAAGTACGTATGGAATCACCAAGTACTATTTATCTAAAAAGTCAGACTTAATTACTGACGTTACACTTTTTAAGGCTGAGCTGAATGAAGAGCTAAAACATTACATGAGCGAACCTGTAGCCAAGTGTTCATTTCACAACAGAAAAAAGAAAATGTACTGGGACATGAATCACGCCCAAAAATCCTTTCAACGATTCATAGAAATTATTTCTAGTGAAGAGAAACAGCAAATTATTATTTCCACAAAAGGAGAATCTGCCATGCTTCCAAAATAAAACTTCACACTTTTTCTTTAGATCTAAAACACGGTTTCTACTAATTAGAAATTATACCCTCCAATTTTAAGTTAACGAAATGACCCTAAATTTGGCACATGGTCATTTACATCTTAGAGCCTTATTTAAACGATTCTCACGCCCATTGGTTAAAAGGCTTAGAAAAACATTTAGAAGCCGAAGTAAGATCATTTACACTTCCAGCTAAACACTGGAAGTGGCGCATGCACGCTTCTGCCATTACGTTTTCAGAATTACTTAAATATGAGCCAGAGCCAGATCACATCCTACTGTCCGATATGAGCTCTGCAGCTTTATTGAAATCTCTACTCCCGCCTACATGGAAAAGCTATAAACTCTCTGTTTACTTTCACGAAAATCAAATCACGTATCCATGGCATGAGCGGGATCAAGATGTGGTTAAGGAGAGGAATAACCATTATGGTTTCATAAATTACACTTCTGCCCTAGTGGCAGATCATGTGTTCTTTAACTCAAAGTACCACCTAAATGTATTTACTGAAGCTCTGCCTGAGTTTCTAGATCAGTTTCCAGATCATAAAAACAAAAGCTCCATTTCTCAGATCACTGAGAAATGTTCGGTAGCTCCCATAGGCATTGAGGCCAGCACTAATTACAATCCCGAAAAATGGACTGATACGATACCCACCATTCTCTGGAACCACAGATGGGAATATGATAAAAACCCAGAAGACTTCTTCAAGACACTCTTAGAGATGAAGGAAAAAGGACTTGAGTTTAAACTTATAGTACTAGGAAGGCATGGAAAAGTATATCCTGATATTTTTAAAGAAGCCAAAGAAAAACTTACCGACTTCATTTCTCACTGGGAATATGCTAATTCTAGATTAGACTATGAAGCCCTCATGGCACAGGCTCATCTGCTGCCGGTTACCAGTAACCAAGACTTTTTCGGGGTGAGTGCATTGGAAGCTATTTCATCTGGTGTTTACCCTCTGCTCCCTTTACGTCTGGCATTTCCAGAGCATCTCAATGAAACTATACCTTATTATAAGTCTAATTTAGATCTCTCAGAATTACTAGAAGAGTTTTTACGAAATTGGAAGCGATACTCACCTATTCTGAAAACCAAGTCTCAAGAATATGCACAAGAAATCTCTACTAAGTATCAGTGGAAGGAAATATGTGCCATACTGATGGAGGAATTAAATTCTATTTAAAGTAAGACCCCAATGCCTCTAATATTTTACTTGGGCACCGCTCTGGCCTGCCAGATGATTGGTTGAGAAACACTAATGTAGTTTCTGCCTTAGTGAGTAACTCATCTCCTCTGCACAGTTCATAATCAAAAACAATTTTAGCCGATGGAAGTTGCTTAAGAGTGGTATGCAGTTTAAGCTCATCATCATAAAATGCTGGCCGCTTATAATTCACGTTCAAATTAACCACTGGCAGCAGAACACCATCATCTTCCATAGACCTGTAAGACACACCTAAACTGCGCAGCATTTCTACCCTACCTAGCTCAAAATAAGTGGCATAATTACCATAATAGACATAGCCCATTTTATCTGTCTCAGCATAGCGTACCCTGATGTTAATAGTATGTTTATACATTAATCTCCCTCATTTAGAATACAATTTACTTAAAAAAGTACCTTTGAATTGTGTTTAACAGATTCTTACAAACATCCGTTTTTGTACTGCTGGTTGTTTCGCTCTTTTCGCGTTGCAATGGGTATTCCTACCAAGCCAGCACCTCAGGAGATTATACTATACTAGATAGCACCTTAGTGGCCGATGATTCTAAACTAGAGGGAATTATAGCGCCTTACGATGATGGACTTTCTGCTGAAATGACCCGCGTTATAAACACCAGTGAAGTGGCTATGGTAAAAGCTCGGCCAGAGGGATTGCTTTCAAATTTTGTGGCTGATTTGATCCTAGAAGAAGTGAATGAATTAGACGGGTTCCAGGCTGATTTTTGTTTACTAAATCATGGAGGGCTTAGGGCTGCTCTTCCTAAAGGTAATATTAAGGTAGAAACTATTTATGAACTTATGCCTTTCGATAATGAAGCGGTAGTGCTTACATTAACTGGAAAAAAAGTATTAGAAATAGCTGAATACTTAAAGATAAAAGGCGGAGAACCAGTTTCTCAGCTCACCTTAGACTTAAATGATTTAGTCAGCTTAAAGATTAATGGCTCTACAGTGGATGCAGACGCTACATATAAAGTAGTCACTTCAGACTATCTGGCTAATGGAGGTGATAAGATGGTGTTTTTTGCTAACCCTTTGCAACGCGAATCCACTTCTTTAAAGATAAGAGACCTAATAATAGAGCATATAGAAGAAGAACAAGCAGCAGGTAACACTTTAAACTCCGCACTAGATGGCCGCATTTCTGAATAATAGAAGACATTTTATAAAACAGGCAGGTGCAGCTGGGCTAGGTTTAGGCTTAAGTAAGGCAGAATGGCTAATGACTAAGGCTAGGAAAGAGGAGTTAATTATTCTGCATACAAATGATGTGCACAGCCACATTCACCCCTTTAGTAGTGACCACCCAAGATACGCTGGACAAGGAGGCGCAGTGAAAAGGGCGAACCTTATAGATGCCTACAGGAGAAACCATAAGCACGTGCTTCTACTAGATGCTGGAGATATTTTTCAGGGTACGCCTTATTTCAATTTTTACGGTGGAGAGCTAGAGATGAAACTCATGAGCCAGATGAAGTATGATGCTGTTACTCTGGGAAATCACGATTTTGATGGAGGAATAGACGGCTTATTAAAAGCAAAAAAACACGGTAAATTCCCTTTGCTTAACAGCAATTATGTGATAGAAAACACTCTGGCAGAGGCGGTAGAACCTTATAAGGTATTTAAAAAAGGAAAGGTCAAAGTAGGCGTGTTCGGTGTGGGAATAGAATTAGAAGGACTAGTAGACCCTACATTATGTAAAGGAGTTATATATACAGATCCTGTGGCAGCAGCTAATAAAACTGCCATGCTTCTAAAAGAAACTTTAGGGTGCGATTATATAATTTGCTTAAGCCACCTTGGTTTAAAGTATAAGGAGGAGAAAATATCGGATGTTTTAATGGCGCGTTCCACCAAACACATAGATTTAATCATAGGTGGACACACACACAGTTTCTTAGACGAACCACTTAAAGAATTGAATGAAGTCGGGCAACCAGTATTGGTCAGTCAAGCAGCCTGGGCGGGATTGAGACTAGGTGTTGTAAAAGTTACACTTAGTCAGACAGATAAGGTATCTGCGGGTAGCTCTGCCCAGATTTAGTTTTAAAATCGTGCCATTATTATCTTTTTTATAACGCAAGTCTAACTGTCAAAAAAAGTTTAGAGTCAAGTCTAAAAAAGTTTTTTTTTCACTTTTTTAATCTAATATTTGTCCACATAATGAGACAAAAGCTATAACTTACGATCACAAGGAGTTAGCTCATTACCTAAATGAATAAAATTAACCCTATTAAGTCCAATTTAAATGCTTAAAGAATACAACCAAGTTTGGAAAAATTGCCTATCCATTATTAAAGATAATGTGAGTGAACAAGCCTACAAAACATGGTTCGAACCGATTAAGCCCGTAAAACTTGAAAACAACGTTTTAACGATTCAAGTTCCCTCTCAATTTTTTTACGAATGGTTAGAAGAGCACTTCGTGAATCTATTAAAGAAAACATTAACCAAGGAATTAGGCCCAGAAGGAAGACTAGAGTACTCCATTATAATGGAGAACTCACAAAGAAATTCTAGCCCTTACACAGTTAAGGTGCCCCCTTCCAGTTCTAAAGCTGTAAAGAACAAGTCAGTGGCCATGCCTATGACAGACAGTTCTACACAAATTAAGAATCCTTTTGTGATTCCTGGATTAAGAAAACTTCAAATAGATTCTAATCTTAACCCGAACTATTCATTCGAAAATTTAATTGAAGGTGAGTGTAACCGTCTGGCACGTAGTGCTGGTTATGCTGTGGCTAAAAAACCGGGAGGAACCGCGTTTAACCCATTATTCATATATGGGTCGGTAGGTCTAGGAAAAACACACCTAGCACACGCCATAGGAATAGAAATTAAAGAACAAAACCCAGACAAAACTGTACTATATGTAACCTCGGAAAAGTTCACCCATCAATTCATAGATGCCGTAAAAAATAATACGGTAAACGACTTTAGTCATTTCTACCAATTGATAGATGTACTTATCATAGATGATGTTCAGTTCTTTAGTGGTAAAGAGAAAACACAAGATGTGTTCTTCCACATATTTAACCACCTGCACCAAACAGGTAAACAAATAGTACTTACTGCCGATAAGCCACCTGTAGAAATGCAAGGCATGGAGCAGCGTCTACTCAGTAGATTCAAGTGGGGACTATCTGCCGATCTCCAAGTGCCTTCTTTAGAAACTAGAGTAGCTATTCTAGAAAAGAAGATGTACACAGATGGCATAGAGCTTCCTAAAGAAGTAGTAGAGTACTTAGCGTACAGTATTACTACAAACATTAGAGAATTAGAAGGAGCGCTTATCTCATTAATAGCTCAATCTTCATTAAACAAAAAGTCTATTACGCTAGAATTAGCTAAGAAAATGATAGACAAGTTTGTGAAGAATACAGCTAGAGAAGTATCTATAGATTACATACAGAAAGTAGTGTGTGATTACTTCGACCTGCCTATAGAACTTCTGAAGTCAAAGACTAGAAAAAGAGAGATAGTTCAGGCCAGACAAATAGCCATGTACTTTGCCAAGAAGATGACTAAGTCATCTTTAGCTAACATAGGATTACACTGTGGTGGTAAAGATCATGCTACTGTTTTACATGCTTGTAGAACTGTAAACAACTTACAGGAAACAGACAAGCACTTTAGAAAGTACCTAGACGACTTAGAGAAAAAACTAAGTATTCAATAGTTATAATAACCAAACTTAAAGCCTCGATTTCTCTGAAATCGGGGCTTTATTTTTTATTTCACTACATGAAAGTATTAATGATATGCTTAGGTAACATCTGTCGTTCCCCAATGGCAGAAGGAATTTTAAGACATAAAGCGGCCGAAAGAGGAATAAATCTCACACTGGATTCATGCGGCACTAATGGTTACCACGATGGCGAAGGAGCCGATAAACGTGCCGTAAAAAACCTTTCCCAGAAAGGCATTGACATTTCTGATCTTAGGTCTAGAAAATTCAAAACTTCTGACTTTGACGAATTTGATAGACTCTTCGTTATGGATCAATCTAATTATGATAACATCATGGCACTGGCCAGAAACCAAGCAGATAAAGACAAGGTTTCCTTATTTCTTAATGAAGCATATCCAAATGAACATAGAGTGGTACCTGATCCTTACTTTGGAGGAGACGAAGGATTCGAGCATGTGTATGAACTTCTAATTAAGGCTTCAGATGAATTTTTAAACTCTATAGCTAATGTCTAAAGGAACGCTTTACCTCATACCCTGCACCATAGGCAGTGCTCCTGAACTGGTAATTCCTGCTTCTGTAAATTCTATAGTAAATGAAATAGATGTTTACGTGGTAGAAAACTTAAGGTCTGCCAGACGGTTTTTAAGCTCTATTAAGATTCAAACGAAAATAGACAACCTTACATTTTATGAATTGGGAAAACATACTGAAGAGAGCGATATTCCTAGCTTCCTTAACCCTGCCATGGAAGGAAAAAACATAGGCTTAATATCAGAAGCTGGACTGCCTGCCGTAGCAGACCCAGGCGGAAAACTAGTGGCTATAGCCCATGGCAGAGGCATAAAAGTAAAACCATTTACTGGCCCCAGCTCACTTATGTTAGCCCTTATGGGAAGCGGCTTTAACGGACAGAATTTTAGATTTAGAGGCTACATTCCTAAAGAACGTGGGGAACGGATTTCGTTTTTAAAAGACATGGAAACTGAAGCTGTAAAAAGAGGCATTTCTCAGATATTTATGGACACCCCTTTTAGAAATGATAATGTACTGGAAGACTGCCTTCACCATTTAAGCCCTAAAACGTATCTAAACATTTCTGCAGACATCACTATGGATTCTGAGTTTATTCGGACTCTGCCAGTGGGTAATTGGAAAACGCAGAAGCCTCAACTGAAGAAACGGCCAACTGTTTTTATTATAGGGAGGCCTGAGTATTTATACTGATTTTGAAGTCCGAAGCCCTGCTTCATAAGGGTTAAATTACAAATTCATGCCGCTACTGCAAGATTTAGAGATTTGTTTCATTTTATCTCTTCGCATAAAAAATTCGAATTTTATTGAGTTGTATTTTCTATCCTGAAAATAGCTCTTGTGAGCATTTAGAAAAACTGAATAAGCTTCAAAGCCATACTCATCAAAACTCTGATCAAGGAAGCATTTAACGTCTATTTTTAAATCTGACTTGATCATTAATGCTTCACAAGTCAAGCTATCCAAAATGAATTTAGTACTTAGTCTCGGTTCATTTAGTCTCATCTTGTTAGTATTACAATCTGTAGAGTCATATTCTACTAGAAACAAATCTCCAACACTAATATCAACACCTCTAAATTGTTGTTTAGAAGAAAATAAACCAGACCCTAGTGATTTCTTACCTGAGAATAATTCATCATTAACAGAAAATTCGTAATCCGCGTATAACAAGACTGATTTCCTTTTCACAGATTTAGAGAAACCTACTATTTCACCGACTGTCTTTTTCTTTAAAGAATCAAACTTTTCATTTTGATTAGTTTTATACTGCTGTATGATAAATAAAATAACAGCAAACAAGAATATCCACATAGACACAAAGAGTTTGTTCTTCGTTTTCCATTCGCTCCACTTTGGAATCACAAAAGAATCTTTATGCCGAATTTTATCAATTAACCAATATTTATCTTCTGGTTTAACTTGAAATAAAGCGAATCTCAGCCATACTTGTGAAATCCTATGCCAGACATAAATTAAAAATACAATGGCAAGTATGATTCCACTTATTGAAAACTCATTAGCACAAGGATATAAATCTAATAGCTCTATCAATGCGAGAAATTCAATGAACATAAAAAGAGCTAGAAGAGTTCCTACTAGAGTCACTAATTGACCTAATCTCCATAACAACTTTCCCCTCATTTATAGACATGTATTACTCAAAAGTAAAAATAAGCAAGAAAAGACTTAGATTCAATTATAGGGATAATAGAGACGATTAGAAACAGATCAGTACACTCTCAAAGCAAATCAATCCGTTATAATATTGACTTGATTTATGCGCCCCTTAGTCTTTCTCATAACGTCACTATTTCTGGCTTCCGCTTCTCAAAACTCTTCTTCCTCTCACCTAGGCATCACTCTCATGCCGCACTATCCTGAGAATTTAATTACGTTTAACTTGATAGAAGAAAGAAACGGGGAAATTACCAAGTGTCAGGCTATTTCCAGGAAAAACTTTCTGCTAATGGCCGCGGGAGAAATGCGTTGCAACGTGAATCCTGAGCTGATTAATTTCTTTGAGGAAAAACAAATTCCACTCTGCACTATAGAGTATAACCAACCTTTTAGGACTTATGCCATAGACTGTACCCTGCTAGATAGGATTTGGAAAGTGCGGTACCCTTATCACCCTAAAGGCGCTGTTCCTGAAGATGCTGATGCTAACGTTTTGGATAATGTTCCAGATTCACTAAAGGGCTGGGCTAGAGGTGTCATGAATCCTTCGGAAGGTCAAATGGGTGTATTGAATAGGTACGGAATCCAACAGACTTCGGAGGTTATTTATGGAGATAGTCTTTGGTTGTTTTTAAAGGATATTTGCAACGCTAAGTGGGTTAGTGCTTATAAGTCTAGCTAGATGTGATAGACAAAATATAGACTTCAACCCTTCTATAGTATTTTAGCCAAGTGAGTAACAAGGACGTAAAACATAGCGCTAAGGCAGCTGCCTTGACTAAAATCAGATCTAAATCTCAGAAAGAATTATCTACAGAGGAAATCTCTGCCCGGATTATAAAAGGCGACAAAACTGTCTTATCTGAAGCCATTACGCTTTTAGAAAGCACCAATGGAAAGCACAGAAATCTGGCTTCAGAAATTATAGAATTGTGCCTGCCTCATTCTGGAAATTCTTTTAGACTAGGTATTACTGGTGTGCCAGGCGTAGGAAAATCTACATTTATAGAATCGTTTGGTAACTTAGTTCTAGGCGCAGGAAAAAAGCTGGCAGTATTAGCCATAGATCCATCTAGCCAAAAAACCAAGGGCAGCATACTGGGAGATAAAACCAGAATGCAAACGCTTATTTCTAAGGATGAAGTTTTCATTCGCCCTAGCCCCACATCTGAGAGTTTAGGTGGTGTGGCTAGGTCTACTAGAGAGGCCATTATTCTTTGTGAAGCTGCTGGGTATGATTTCATCATAGTAGAAACAGTAGGCGTGGGCCAAAGCGAAACCGAAGTGTCTTCTATGGTAGACTTCTTTCTGCTGCTAATGCTTAGCGGAGCAGGAGATGAACTTCAGGGAATTAAACGTGGCATCATGGAAATGGCAGATGCACTAGTAATTACCAAAGCGGATGGTGACAATGCTAAAACGGCCAAGCGTGCCATGGCAGAATACAGAAATGCCATTCATTTACTGCCGCCTGCCCCACACCTATTTCCTGTTAAAACGCTTACCTGCTCTGCATTAGACAACACTGGTTTGAATGAAATCTATGAACTGCTAGAGGAGTTTTTAACTCATACTAACGACTCTAGATATTTTCAAGCTCACAGAGCTCAGCAGAATGTTCATTGGTTCAATGCCCACTTGAAAACTGAAGTTCTAGGTCGGTTTTTTAAAGAGGCTGGTATCAAAGAGAAACTGCAGGCATTAACTTCTGAGGTGGCTAATGGGAGTATTTCTCCATTTAGTGCTGTGGAGAAGTTGATCAGTTCATCTCTACTATAACTAGAGATACTTACCTCCTTCTCTAACTGTTAAATTAGAAAGTGTGTTATACTCTATGAACCCCTTCACCCATTCTGGGTTAAAGCGTGAGTATTGTCTCAGAGCCCACCCGCTGGCTTTGTTTAAGAAAAATTCCTTAGAGTCTGAATGGTTCAGTATGGCGTGAGCCAGAAATTTGTGATTGACTTCATTCTTGTATTTCAACTGGAAAATTATACTGGTGCGGATCTTCCACTTGTGACCAGAATGATTCCAAGCACCCATTTCCTGAACGGCTAATTCTGGCTTATCTTTCAAAAACTCGCCTACTGCATTAGAAGCCAAAAAATCTACGGTGTCCCACCAGCTTTTAGTGGTAATTAGCACCTCAGAAAATTCTATTAAATCCTCTCCCCAGAGCTTTTTCATTTTCTGGAGGTAGTTCATTCCTACCATCTGCCACTCGCGCTGGGGCTGCTCCCAGCACCAAAGCACCTGTTCTTTTAGCTCTTCCCAATCTGTGGCTTTGTTCGTTTTATAAAATTCATTTAACAGAGCCTTCAAAGGCCCCATCATTATGCCATAAAACTCATACTGATTGCGCATGTAAGCCTCTTGCTGCTTGGCTCGCTGTGGATTACCACTGCGCTCAAACTGCTCTTGGAGTGGTTCCCAGAAACTCATGAGATTAAAGATTTATAATCAGGCTTGATTAACCCAAAAACCTCAGCATCATAGAACACAGAATCACGCTTGTAATGCCCTTTCATTCTGCCCTCGTAGGTAAGACCTAACTTACGAAGCACATTCATAGAAGCTTCATTTTCTATTCCAGTAAACGCCTCTATTCTGTGTAGTTTTAGTTCTTCAAACCCATGCTGCACTGTCAGTTTTCCAGCTTCTGTGGCGTAGCCCTTTCCCTGAGCTTCAGGTGTCAAATGATAGCCTAACTCTGCCCTGTCATGCAGGAAAACCCAACTATGAAACCCCATCAAACCTATGACAGTAAGTGAAGATTTTTCTATAACTCTCCAGGCTCTAAAGCCGTCACTACATTCAAAGAACCTAAAATGCAGTTTTTTAACATACGCAGCCACTTCATCTTCAGTAGTGAACCCAAAAAACGTCAGCGCATCTGCGGTATTCATCTTGGTAATAGATGGGTAGTCCTTTTCAAGAATCGGCCTTAATAAGAGTCGCTCAGATTCCAAATTAATCTAGTTTTAAAACATCTTCATCCTCTCCTGGCAGTTCTAATGCTTTTACAGATTGCACTGCGTTTCCAGCTATTCCTTTAATGCTTCCATACATATCTATGGTGCTGGTAACCACTTTATCTATCTGCTTTTCGCGTTGTTTCCAGATCCGCTGCATACTTCTTTTTTCAGTTTCTAAATCAGATTTCAACTGAGAAAATCCTTCCACTATGGCCTCCACCTGCATTCTAAATGAATTTCCAGTAAGAAAATCATACAGCATGTGCATCTTATCTCCCCTGTTTTCCTGAGCCGCCACAGCGGAATTGAACCTAATGATACTTTGCCTTAGCACCGCGCAAAGGCCCTTAAATTCTTCATAAGTGCATACCCAAATGCCGTCTTTAAGTCCCATGCGTTCCAATCCAGAAGGCAGTACATTGGTAACGAGCACACCTATATTAGCATTGCGTTCTCTTATATCAGCTTTAAATTTCTCTATCCATGCAGGCTGAAAATCCTTAGTCCGCTTACTTTCATAATAAATAGTGCCACAGTTCTGCAGCTCTCTGGTGTTAACCGTTTGAATACAATCTCCACCTCTAGCACCTTTCTTAATCTCCTCTATACCATCTAGCGGAAACTTCTGAGCCAAAAACTCCTCTATGGCCAGCTCCTGCACCTCTCCCTGCAGCTGCATACTGCCCTGCTCCTGCTTTCGCTTCATTTCCTCCGTCAGCTTTTTCTGATCCTCCAGCTGCTTCTGCAGCTCTTTCATGCGTAGTTCATTCTTTTCTTCCTCCGCCTTTTTAATCTTCATTTTTTCCTGAGTCAGCTGCTCGTTCAGTCGCTTTTGAGCCTCAGCTTCAGCCGCAGCTTTTAACTCTCCCTGCTCCCGTTTTAGCTTTTCTATTTCGGCCTGTGCTTTATGAAATTCTTTTACTTTTTCCGACTTCTCGTTGAGTTCGCGTTGCAATAGTTTCATCTGCTCCTCATTCTCTTCGGTCAATTTTTTAGACAAGCGTTCCTGAAGTTCATTTTTCAAAGATTTCTCCGCTTTTTCCAATCGTTCTTGAAAAAGTTCGTTTTCACGTTTTTTCTTTTCCTCAAAGTCCTTTTGTCTGGCCAATAGTTCCCCTTCTTTTTTCTCAAACTTTTGACGCTCAGAAAGCAGCTTGGCATTGAACTCCGCACGTACTTGTTCCTCTAGCTGGTGGGCTAGAATGTCTTGCACATCTATTTCCGTGCTGCAGTTAGGGCATTTAACCTTAGTATCTTTATTCATAAACGGGGACTGTTTTATTTGGAAATGGAAAGGTACAGAGATTTTTGGTTTATTGTAGATGGCGAAATTTAACTGTTCGAAAATTTCAACTTACTGCTGAACCCTTTTCACTTTAAGCTGTACGGAAGGCAAAATCAAACCTTACAGACCATGAAAACCGTTTTTCTTTCCCTTTGCTCTTTGTTGCTTTTTTCGCATTGCAACGCTAATTCTTTACATGACCAACTCTGCGAGTTTAATCCAAACTGGGAACTTTATGCTTCTTACACCGAAGACAAACCTTCTATCCAGATTCACTCTGAAGCGCATTATGTGCAGGTGCATCTAAGTTTTGTGCTGCCTATTTTAGAAGTGCAGACTGCCAACTGTCCTGATGAGTTAAAAACACAACGAAACCATCTTATAGCCGCACTAACAAAGTATAGGAAAGAAGGGGTTTTTCCTATCAACTATCATATGGAAAAGCGCATTCCTGTGTTCATAGATGAGCATAATACTCACTGTGCAGTAGGCTATTTAATGCGCTATTCAGGTTATGGAGAGCTGGCCAAAGCTATTTCTGAATGGAATAATTATGTGTGGATAAAGGATTTGGATTGGCCTCAGGTAAAGGAATGGCAGGAGCTTTCTGGGTTTACTTTCGAAGAGCTAAAACTGATTCAGGGGGCCTATGATTTTTATCCTGAAAACGCCCTTTACTTGCCTAATAAACATGAGATTCCTCAAAAACCAGAGGTTATGACCTTGTTCTTTGACGAGGAAAAAAAACACGTTTGGGTAAGTGGAGAAGGCGCTGCTAAAACTCTAAATGGCGCTTGGATACAGAATTATGCGCCTGGTATTTCGTGGATAAAGGGATTTTACAATCAAGGGAAGCGCACTGGCAGATGGGAGGAGTATTTTCCTGGCACAGACTTACTGCAACGCACAGAACACTGGAGAAATGATGAACTGAATGGCGTTAGAACGCGCTATGACCGAGAAGGAAACATGGTAGAAGAATTACTGTTTAGAGACGGAAACGTGTTAACCAAAACCAATTACGACTTTAAGCATGATTTAAAGTGGGTTAGGACTCCGATAGATTCTGCCCAGATGAACACAAAAATTTACACATTAGATGGTGGTTTACTGGCCGAAGGGAAGGAGTCTGTTTACAATCCAGGAAATTTAGAATGGTTCCAAAACATAGAACTCACCGCACTAAACATGGCAGCTATAACTGCCAGAGATAATTCTCCAGAGACGGCTAAGAGCCTAATTAGAAGAAGACGTTCTCACCTGTTTATGAACGAACTGGAACCTCTAAATTTCTTTAACACCCGTCCATTAGTAGAATATCATAAGGAAGGCGAATGGACTTTTTACTCTGAAATGGCATATCCTGTGTTTTCTGAAGTAACGCTATGGAACATGCTACAGCTTAATTATGTGCACCTCTCTCATACCTTCAATTTACAAATGGCAGAAGATTACGACTTAGACTTTAGGTTCAGTTCTTTTAAAGCGTTTTATTTAGAAGATGAGCTAGTGAGCATAACAGCTGTAGAAAAAGAGGTACAAGCCCATTATGTGATAGAATACCATAACAAACCTCATATCCCGATCCATTTTCAAGACACACAAAATCAGCATCAGAATGTAAAAAGAAGTATAAAATCAATAGGACAGCTAGATAAGAACGGAGCACGAATCGGCACTTGGAAGCACTACCAAGCAAATGGAATTCTAGCTAAAATTGAGGAGTTTATTGTACCAGAGCCAATTCGGATTCCTAAAGGCGAAGGAGTTTCGGAGAATTATTGATAATAATTTAGCCACTACTCGCTAAATAAAAAATACAATTACGCAACAACAAAAAGCCCAATTGAAATTTCAATTGGGCTTTTTAATATGATTTAAACGGTGGGGGCTTAGTTAAGCACCTCAGCCATTTTCTTTCCTATGTCTGCTGGAGAATCTACTACGTGCACTCCGCATTCTCTTAGAATGGCTTTTTTAGCTTCTGCAGACTCATCTTCTCCAGAAACGATAGCTCCTGCATGCCCCATGGTTCTTCCTACTGGTGCAGTAACTCCTGCTATGAATCCTACTACAGGCTTAGTGCCATGTTCTTTAATCCAACGAGCAGCTTTAGGCTCTAAATCTCCGCCTATCTCTCCGATCATTACTATTCCTTTAGTTTCAGGATCGTTCATTAATAGTTTTACCGCTTCTAAAGTAGTAGTTCCGATAATAGGATCTCCTCCTATTCCTATGGCTGTAGTGATTCCCATTCCAGCTTTTACTATTTGATCTGCCGCTTCGTAAGTCAATGTTCCTGATTTAGAAACCACTCCTACTCCACCTTCTCCGAAGATGAATCCTGGCATAATCCCCACCTTAGCCTCTCCAGCAGTAATTACTCCTGGGCAGTTAGGGCCTACTAGTGTAGTGTCTTTATCTGAAATGTATTCTTTCACTTTTACCATATCCGATACTGGAATTCCTTCCGTGATGCAGATAATTACCTTAATACCTGCTTCGGCAGCTTCCATAATGGCATCTGCAGCAAATGCTGGTGGCACAAAGAGTATAGAAACATCAGCTCCTGTTTTAGAAACAGCCTCTGAAACAGTGTTAAACACAGGCTTATCTAAATGCGTTTGACCACCTTTTCCTGGAGTTACTCCACCTACTACGTTAGTTCCATATTCAATCATTTGACCAGCATGGAAAGTTCCCTCACCACCTGTAAATCCTTGAACAATAATCTTAGAATCTTTATTTACTAAAACGCTCATGCTGCTTTTCTTAATTTTTGGGCGAAAATAGAAGATAACCTGCGCGTGTGCAATTCTAAAAAGATAAATTTGTACACGTGATTTCACCATTTATAAAAGACAACATTTGTGCCCTGAGCACAGCCCAAGGCTTGGGCGCCATAGCAGTAATCAGAATCTCTGGAGAGACTGGTTTAACTGAGTTTCAGACCGTATTTTCTAAACAGATTTTAGAAGCCACTAGCCACACTGCCCACTTCGGCAAAGTGATGAACGGAGACAAAATCGTAGACGAGGTATTGGTAACTTTACTTAAAGGTGATAAATCCTTTACAGGGGAAACTACCATTGAGATTTCTTGTCATGGTTCTCCATACATTCAGAAGGAAATTCTAAATCTATTGCTAAGCCTAGACATCCGCTTGGCCAAGCCAGGAGAATTTACCATGCGCGCGTTCTACAATGGCAAGATGGACTTAAGCCAGGCAGAAGCCGTGGCTGACCTAATAGCCAGCGAATCCGAAGAGGCGCACAAACTAGCCATGCACCAGATGCGGGGAGGTTTCTCTTCGGAGATAAACGGATTGAGAGAACAGCTCATCAACTTTGCCTCGCTTATAGAATTGGAATTAGACTTCTCAGAGGAGGATGTAGAATTTGCCGATCGTCAAGATTTAAAAGATTTGGTAGATAAGATTCTGGTAGTTTCTAGAAATCTGGCTGACTCGTTTTCTACCGGAAATGTCATAAAGAATGGCGTTCCGGTGGCCATTATAGGCGCCCCTAACATGGGCAAATCCACCCTATTAAACGCCTTACTTAAAGAAGATAGAGCCATAGTTTCAGACATAGCTGGCACCACTAGAGACACCATAGAGGACTCCACTATTATAGATGGCATCCAATTCCGTTTTATAGACACAGCAGGAATTAGAGAGACTGCAGATGAGATAGAATCGCTAGGCATTATTCGCTCTTGGGAGAAGGCTAAAGATGCTAGAATTGTACTCTACTTGTTTGATAAAAAGGAATATTCAGAGGAAATGATTTCTGCGTTGCAACGCGAATTCAGCGAAAAAGCAGGTGAGCATGCTCATTTAATTTTCGTGGCAAACAAGAGTGACTTAGCCTCTTCAGAGCAGGTCATAGAAAACGAACAAGTGTTACAAATCTCTGCCTTAGAAGGCACAGGCATAGACGAACTAAAAAGCCACGTAGTAGGATTGATAAAATCTGGACTAGCTAGCGGAAACACCATAGTCACTAATTCTCGACATTACGAAGCACTTATAAACGCCAGTAATTCACTAGCTGAAGTTCGATCAGGACTAGATAATAATATTACTGGTGATTTCTTAGCCATAGACATTCGTAAATCCCTTCATCATTTAGGTGAGATTACTGGAGAAATTACTACAGATGATTTGCTCGGGAATATTTTTAGTAAATTTTGTATTGGGAAGTAATCTACTAGAATAATCTTCCTAAGACTCAATTCTGTTTTAAACATCAGTGTAAACTAAGGAAGCTTAAAATAATGTGCGGGTTGATCTAAACTACTTCTCTTTTTCTGAGTTTTTTATAATCTCCATTATAGCCTTTCTCATATCCTCTTCTGAGGGCTCATTCTTAGGATAAGTTAGACTGAATGTGATTTGCTCTGAAATATCAGAGAGATCTTTACAGACTTTTTCAAACTCTTCTGGTGTAACTACATCTGTTTTAGTATGGAATGAATACGTGAGTAGAATAGTTAAAGGATCCACACGTTCCGCCTTATAAAGGTAAGTGAATGCCGAATTATCGAAATTCACCTCGAAAGGTGAGAAGCCCAATTCCCGGGGCAGTTTTAATTCTGTATTCTGAAAGTACTTGGCAGGGTAAACTATATTTACTGGAAAATTCTTCTTTTCGCAGCGTAAAGGTCTTACATAGTCATATAAGGATAGTGGCTCATAGGTAAAACTAAGTCGTTCTATTCCATATGATTCTGTTTCAGTCCAGGGTTCTCTTATGGCATAATGCTCATACATATTTATTTGATTAGAATCTATATCATCAGTAATTCTTAAACGTTCATATTCAGACAAGTTAGAAAATACCGAACTGTAGTAGGCCATATAATTATCTGAAACATCTTTTAAAGAGTAGTACTCCAGTGTATTTCTCATGCCTACCGTATTGTCTCCTTTATATGAAGTAGTTATTTTAAAATAACAGGTGTCTTCAAATGAGCTTAAATTAATCTGTTCATAGACAGAAGTGCCTGAAATGTCATCTATATAATCCATATCTCTGATGGCCTCTTTACCATTGAGAACAAGTGCTTTTTTATAATAGGAGTAATTTCTGTCTTTATATGTACCTCCCATATTAGTGGCAGTAGGATCTATCCAATAATCTTCTCCTCCTTGCTGAAAATATACTATACAGTGGTCAAACATAGCTCCCGAAGGCGGTAGCTCTGTTACACCATCTTTCATGTAAGTGTTCACTAATGCTGGTGAGGCTGACTCCACCCCTAGTTCATTCAGTATCTGAGCCAGCAGATTAGACTTGTCTTTACAGTCTCCAAAACGGCTTTCTATCACTTCATTAGGATGTCTAGGTTTATGGCTTCCTATTCCAGAATGTATGGCCATGTACCTCACATCATTTTGGACATATTCTATCGACTTCTGAATCTTGGTTTCCAGATCATCTTTAGGCTTAAATATGTCAGCCAGAAGATCATTTAGCTTAGCTGTTTTTTTATGTTTGAAAACCCTCTTAGCCCAATCCTGAACCTCCGACCAAGAATCATGAGAATGAACCACTACATATTTAAACGGGATTACGTTAGGCGACATAGACTCTTCTAGCTTTACAGCAGGAATATCATCTTTAAGGTATGTTTTTATGACCATTCCATTTTTTTCTGTGGTCTTAAAATCAGAATCTAAAACATCTTTGTACTTTACCTGCACACCACTTTTTTCGGAATATTGAATGACAAGATTTAGCCTATCTATAGGCTCTGAGCCTTCTAAAAAATTTAAGCTAAACCTATCATCTTCAAAAATTGGATTGTATCCATTAACAGTAAAGGAATACTCTATTTCATCATCTTTTCTAATATCGCTTAGCAAAGCATAAGCTGTCACATCTCCCATATAAACTCCAGAAATCAACTGTCCTTCATTATTGAGTAGCTCAAATTCAATTTCAGATGTTCTGTCTATTTCCTCTCCCTTTCTTTTGATAATCAGCGAGTGAAAAACCACATCTTGATAAGTGGGGTCATAATTTATCATGATCTGACTGGCCTGTTTCACTGCAGAGAAATTAGTGATTTTCTGAGAGTAATGGTAATAGTCCGATTCTTCCTCTAGATTCATTTGTACATCAGAAAGTGTGTAATAAAATCCAGAATTAAGTTCGTAGGTGTCTACAATAGACTCCGTTTTAGGCTCAGCTGGGCTCACCCAATCTGCTGGATCAGAAATTTTTATTTTATCTGCACTAAATGCAATAGAGTAGAAAAAAAATAAGAAAAGAGTTAGTGCAGTCGATTTCATTGGTGTTCAGTTAGAATAGCATGTTCCTACAAATATATAACTAACTCATGCTTAACCTAATATTCACTGAGAATTGCGTTGCAAAGCATGATATGATATATCCCAAAAATACTTCTAACCAATTTTGAAATTACTAGTTTTTTTAGCTCATTTCTAATAGACTCTAACGAGAGAAGCTATTTTATTATAAAGATCATCAGGCATAAACGGCTTAGTAATGTAGTCATCCATTCCTACATTCAGGCAGTTTTCTTTCTCTCCGATAAGAGCATTGGCAGTGAACCCTATTATGGGTATACTTAATTTGAGCGTTTTCCGAATATACTCCGTAGCCTCGAGACCATCCATCACTGGCATTTGCATATCCATTAATATGACGTCATACTCTTCTAAATCTGATTTATCAATGGCCAATTTACCATTTTCTACTGCGTCTACTCTGCATTTCCATTTTTCCAATACAGTGGTAGCTAACAAGGTATTTATCTCATTGTCTTCTACAAGAAGGATTCTGATATTATTTAGATTTTTGTCTTCTTCTATCTTTTCTTCTGCTTCCGTAGTTAACGTTCCATGAGCTACATCTATGGTGAATTGAAAAGATGTACCTATGTCTCTAGTGCTTTCTACAACCAATTCTCCCCCCAAGGCTTCTACCAGCTGCTTAGAAATAGATAGTCCTAGTCCTGTTCCTCCAAATCTTCTATGAGTAGACTCATCTTCCTGAACAAAACTGTTGAAAATAGTATCAATTTTGTTTTCTGCTATACCTATTCCTGTGTCGCTTATAGAGAATCTTATGGTATCCTTGTCGGGATAGCTATTTAAAATTCTCACTTTTAATTCTACTCCACCCCTTTCAGTAAACTTGATAGCATTACCTAAAAGATTGATCATTATTTGCTTTAATCTAATCGGATCAGTTTTATAAGCTCCACTTTCTCCGTTATCATAGTTCAGTCTTAAATAAATACCTTTCTCTTCAGCTTTATAGCACATTAACTTGGAAACATCCTTGAGGAGGTCACACATATTAAAATCTACAGATTCAATTACAAGGTTTCCAGTTGACATCTTAGTAATATCCAAAATATCATTTATTATAATAACTAAATCTTCAGCAGAAGATTGAATAACCTTTTGAAATTTAGATTGTTCAGCGGTGAGTTCAGTCTCCGCTAAAAGCCTTGCCATTCCTATAACACCATTCATGGGCGTCCGAATTTCGTGAGACATATTCGCAAAAAATGTTTCTCGAGTTTTTAAAGAGCTTTCTGCTATTTCCCTCGCTTTTACAAGTTCTTTTTCTATGGATTTCCTTTTGAGTATTTCAGCTTTTAGTATGTCTGCTATTTTAAGTAGATCATTATCAAGCCTCTCATGTTCAGGACTAATTTCTAATACTGATTCCTTTAAGGAATTGAGAATTATACTATGAATTCTACTTTCTTCCACCAAGCGTTTATTGGTTTCAAATAGCTCTTCATTGCTCACTCTCATTGTGTGCTGCAGTAATTCCTGAGAATCATCGAAGTGGATATAAGATTCGTTAACAAAGGAAACAAACTTTTGCAACGCCTCATCCTTGACAGAATCTTGGCCAAAACACTTGGCTAATTGTCTTTTTAAAAGTCTGTGCATTAGTTTTCAGTATAGGTAGTGATAGTCATAGTTTGATTATGCAAAGAGCATCCTACAGAATCTAGCACTGGAGATATTTCTCCGTTGGAATAAAATCCTGTATAGGTATATTCATCTCCAAAAATCTCTTTTACACATTCTACTTCTTCTTCTATTCTATGACCAAGTACTATTTTTCTTCCTACACAGGAAATCATGAGCACAAGGGCTTCGCCTGTTAAGTTCTTTTTTCTAGTCACACTTTCAGCTGCACCTGCAGCTCCATCAATGAGTCGATCAAAATTAGCCATCATAAACCTACACTTTAGATTTGAGGGAATATCTCCTGCAAAGGTCATAGAACCTTCTTTTTCATTTATGCTGAGTATTGTTCTGACTAATTTACTTCCATCATCTTTGTAAATACACAAAGGGAATAATAGTGCAGACCCTGGTAATTCAGACGCCTTTGGACCTAAATATTTTTTATACACTTCTAGAGCATTTTGACCATCAAGTTCTAATAAGACATTCCCTTCAGACTTAGTAATACTACGCATAGGACCGAATTCGTCCCAGCCTCCTTTAGAACCATGACTAATTTCTAGATGATCTCCATAATGCCCTACGGCTACTATTTTCCCTTGAACTGGTGCTTTGTTTAATCCTACTAGAGTCTTCGTAAACCTTCCTCCATCAGCAGCTAAACCTCCAGTAACCAGAACATCATCAGATAAACAGGAGTTCATCCCTCTTACTAGCTCATCTCCATTTACCATACCTCCGTCAGAAATAATGAGCACATGCTTTAGTCCTTCTTTTTCTAACTTTTCACATACCTCCGCAGCACAGACATAACTATTCTCCCAGTCTTTAACATCTAATTCTACGTACTGTAAAGTTGTTTTTTCATATTCTATAGCGTTGCAAATGAGAGATCCATCAGACACCTTCTCATCTATGATTTCTCCTGCCGTAGAGTTCATTACTATATCGGCATGGGGATACATTTTTCTTAATTCCATGTATCTATCTGGGTTACCGATAACATCGATTCCACCGAAGACTAACACAAAATTAGGGTTGAAATTTTCTATGGTTTTAGCAGAACTCCATCCAAACTGGGAGGTCCATTGAGATTGTTGAACTTTCATGGCTATTTAGTTTTTATATCTCCAATTTAATATTCCGATTAAGCTATTAATCGAAATGCGAGAGATTTAATGACTTACGAGAACAATTATTATAAGGTTATCACGGCTAGTTATTTACATTTGAAATAAAACATATAGCCTGGAGAAACTATCGCAGCTCTTTACTCCTAACTAGTAGATGAAACTATTGAGTATTTGTTTTAGATAGCTGTGATCATTGAAATCGTAGTGTATTAAAACATCCACTACCTTTGCACAGCCCTATAAGTTAACAATTTAATCACCCACGCTTCTAATTCTGCTACAGCGTAAATTTGACGTTACAGCCTTAGGAGCCTCTCAATTACTGATATAAAATGAAACACTTACACCTCCTTGCTTGCTTGTTAATTTTTCTGCTTACATCAAGTTTTTTATTCTCCCAGACCACCTTTACAGGTGCTAACAGCACCGACTGGTCTGATCCAGGAAACTGGGATAACGGCTTACCTAATGTGGGAAATGATGCCACTATACCCATAGGACTTACTGCATCTTTAGATGTAGACTTGTCTTTTAATTTTAATCTAACCAACAATGGGACATTTGAAAACTCTATGTTCTTATTGAACAACTCCATAATAGAAAACTTAGGAACCATAGACAATACAGGCACCATCATTAACGATGGAATCATTTATAACTGTGAAGGAACTTACAATGGTTCGTTACCCGTATTTGACCCTTTAGAGGAAACGATCTGCCCAGAAGATGAAATATGTGATGGTATAGATAATAATTTAAATGGAGATACAGATGAAGGGTGTGGCTGTAATGACATAGCTGCTACTAACTTTGATCCTATTTTCACTCTAAATGATGGAAGCTGCACCTACTGTACCTCTGGAGTAGATTATGAGTCTTCTATAAACACACCAATAGGCATAGGTTCAGGCATTAGTGGTGAACACATGGCTGTAGCAGACGACTGCTCGATAGAAGTAGGGCTTAAAGCGCAAATGCGCTTTACTGGAGATATTATTCCTTCTGGAGATACTTATAGAGTAGAAACTGGTGAATCGCCTGTTTCTGGAACTGACCCAACTCTTGACCCTGGAACCGCTAAATGGAATTACCTGCTAAGTGTAAACCTCGGAACGTTAACTTTTGAAGATGTGAACGTCTTTTTAGACCTAGATTTTGACCCTGCAGATGGAGGTGGCCAAACTGGGCCGTTTACCGTAAATGTTTCCCAAACAGTAATAGATGCTGGACTAGGAGCTACATCTATAGCACAAGATTCTCAAAACTTAGGCTTCGGCTTTTGGCAAGCTATAGGAGGCTCAGATGTGCTGCCATTCGACCCGAATGCCAATGGCGTGTATGACTTGGCTGTGAGAGTGGTTTCTCAAACTGGAACAGAGCTAGCTAACGTGCCTATTAGAGTAGAAACTTTCACTGATGGATGCACTGATCTAGGAGCCGAAAACTATAATGCTAATGCTACTGATGATGACGGCAGTTGTACATACTGCACTTCGGCAGTAGATTATGGTGCTGCGCTTTCTATTCCCATATTAGTAGGTGATGGAATAAGTAATGAAAATATGGCCATAGCTGATGACTGTGCTATAGAAGCTGGTATAAAAGCACACCTGCGTTTTACTGGAGATATTATTCCTACCGGAGACACTTATAGAGTAGAATCTGGTGAATCGCCAACTTCTGGAGTGGACCCTACACCAGCCGCTGGCTTGGCCAAGTGGAATTACCTCATAAGCGTTAATCTTGGAACTTTGACATTTGAAGATGTAAATGTGTTTCTAGACATAGATTTTGATCCAGCAGTGGGTGCAGGAACGGGGCCTTTTACTGCCGATCTTTCTCAATTCATGATAGATAGCGAACTCGGTGCAAGCTCCTTAATTCAAGATTCTCAGAACTTAGGATTTGGTTTTTGGCAAACTCTGGGAAGTGCAGATATTCTTCCATTTGACCCTGCGGCTAATGGAGTATATGATTTGACATTAAGAGTTATGTCTCCAGCTGGAATAGAACTAATTAATGTTCCTATTAAAGTAGAAACATTCACTGAAGGATGTACGGATGAAACAGCTTGTAATTTCAGCGAAAATGCATCTGATGATGATGACAGCTGTATTATACCTACACAAAACTGTACTGCGTGTAATGCCACTAATGATGGACTCGACCTTATAGATGCTGATGAGGATGGAGTGTGTAATGCAGATGAAATAGCAGGATGCACAGATTTAGCTGCAGAAAATTATAATGAAAACGCTACTGATGAAGATAACACATGCACCTACTGCTCTTCAGAAATACAATATGGAGCTACTCTACCTAATGAAATATTAATCGGTTCTGGAATCAGTAATAGTAATATGGCTGTGGCAGCAGATTGTCCAATAGTGGTTGGAATAAAAGCCCACCTGCGTTTTACGGGAGACATTATTCCTACAGGTGATACCTACAGAGTAGAAACTGGTGAATCTACTGTTTCAGGAAGCGACACTGCTTTAGACCCAGGCACTGCCAAATGGAATTACTTGGTTAGTGTAGATCTTGGTGATCTTACTTTTGAAGATGTAAACGTATTTGTAGATATTGATTTTGATCCTGCAGACACCGAAATTCAAACTGGTCCTTACTCTGCAGATATTTCTCAATTCCTGATTGACCAAGAACTAGGTGGCATATCGCTATTTCAAGACTCTCAGAACCTAGGGTTTGGTTTCTGGCAGTTAGTGGGAAGTACAGACATACTTCCGTTTGATCCTAGTGCTAATGGAGTGTATGATCTGGCCGTAAGAGTAGTATCTCTAGCTGGAGTTGAACTAGCTAATGTACCTATCAGAGTAGAAACATTTACAGAAGGCTGCACAGACATAGGAGCAGAAAATTACAATGCCAATGCCACTGATGAAGACGGCACTTGTACTTACTGCTCATCAGAAGTAGACTACGGAGCTTCACTTTCTACGCCTATCCTGATAGGTTCTGGAATAAGTAATCAAAATATGGCCATAGCAGACGACTGCAGTATAGAAGCTGGATTAAAAGCACACTTGCGTTTTACTGGAGATATCGTTCCTACAGCAGAAACTTACAGAGTAGAAACCGGAGAATCTCCTATTTCTGGCGGTGACGCTACTCCAGATGCTGGAACGGCCAAATGGAATTACTTAGTGAGTGTAGATTTAGGGACATTGACATTTAATGATGTAGATGTACTTTTAGACATTGACTTTGACCCGGCTGTAGGTGCTGGAACTGGCCCGTTCACCGCCAATCTTTCTGAGTTTATGATCACTGAAGGATTAGGAGGAACATCGTTCCTTCAAGATTCTCAAAACCTCGGGTTCGGATTCTGGCAGACCCTGGGAAGTGCAGACATACTTCCGTTTGATCCTTTTGCCAATGGCATCTATGATTTGACTCTTAGAGTGGTTTCTCCAGCTGGAGAAGAACTAGTAAATGTGCCTATTAAAGTAGAAACATTTACCGAGGGATGCACAGATCCAGTAGCGTGTAACTATAATGAATTAGCCACTGATGATGATGGCACTTGCGTAGCCAATTCTGGATGTACTTATACAGATGCCTGTAACTACGATGAAACAGCCACTTGCGATAACGGTACATGTGAATACACTTCTTGTGAAACATTTGGATGCACTTCGCCTGAAGCTTGTAACTATAACTCAGAAGCCACGGAAGACGATGGAACTTGTGAATACACCTCATGTGCAGGATGCACTTATCCAGGGGCACCAGAATATGATGCTCAAGCCACTATAGATGACGGTTCGTGCAGTGAAACTTGTGATGCCTGTCTTGGAGATTTAAATCAAGATGGCCTAATTTCAGTCTCAGATTTATCTGGTTTCTTATCTCTATTTGGAACAGAATGTCCACAATAAATTCCCTCTTATAAAAGCGAAAGGCAAGAAGTTAACTACTTCTTGCCTTTTTTTATGTCACTCACTTTTATTTGCTCTTTCAGATTTTTTCGCGTTGCAACGCTGAAACACAGCACTAACCAGAATTAATTCCTTAAATTAGTTCCATGTATTTCCGACTCCTACTTTTTATTTATGTGGTGTTATCTGCTACAAATTTTGAGGCTCAGACCTCAATCTCACTGAAAGCCAATCTGTCTAAAATCAATTCCGAATGGTCACTGATTGAAACCGCTTTTAGGGTAGAGGTTGACTTTAATTCTTTGACAGAACAGCAGAAAATCCAACTCCACTTAGAACTAGTAGAAAAAATTCTGGGTGATAAAAATACAGATCATTTATCCTCAGATCAACGGATTAAGCGACAGCAATGTCTCTCTATTCTTAATGCATATTGGAATCAAGGGGTGTTTCCTATCAATCTTTACCACCCTGAAAGAACGCCATACTTTATAGATCACTTAGGCACTCACTGCGCGGTAGGACATCTCATAGCACAATCAGGCCATGGTCAATTGGCTGACTTAATTCATAAAGAGAATAATTATGGTTACCTCTATGATTTAGCTGAACACTATTCTGACATCCAAATCTGGGCAGAAACACATGGATTCACACTTCAGGAACTGGCTTGGATTCAGCCTGGGTATGTGATCTGTAGTAATGAATGTGATCAAGAAATATTCATGCTGGTGGAAGTCGAGAGTGGAAACGAGTATGTAGGAGAAATAACTTTTTACTGGCCTGACCTTGATGTGACTTCAGGTTATGTTGACTTTCTTTGTCCAGACCAAGCTTATACAGTTATAGCTACTGATTCAGAAGGAACCATAGTAGAAGATGTAGATCTAAGGTATTGGCTAGTGCAGAGTTTTGTAGGTTCGTTCCCTTTATCTAACGGACAGGTGCATACAGACGCCTCTGCTGGGGCTCAAGTAGAATTTTCTAGCACTAAAAGTACTGGCTACTGTGATGGCTCAGCAAGTTTTGAATTGCTAAACGATGTAATGCTTACTGATGTAACGTGGCTAGACTATCCTGAAAATTCAGGAACTGAACTCACTGGAGTGTGTTCAGGATGGTATCAAGTAGTTATAGAAACAAATTACCAATGCCTTACCCAAGACAGCACTTTTTGTCAAACCCAACTTTGACCTATGCTTGGGTGATCTAAATTTCGATTTCTACTCAAATTCAGCAGACCTATCTCACTTCCTAGGGAGCTTTGGCTGCCTTGAACACTGTGCCGTGGATTTGAATGATGATGATAAAAGCACCATTACTGATCTCGGTATTTTCTTATCGCACTATGGTTTACAGTGTGAGTATGGGACAGTGGATTAAATCTGAGGGGTTTTGATGCACATTCTCAGATCAATGTATTGAAGTCTGGTACTATGCGAAATTCATCTGAAGGCTTATTTAAGTAGGCGCCCAGCATTAATACATTCGGATTTGAATGAATCAGCAATGGAGTTCATGGCTCTTAGCAAATGTACTTCTGCCAAAAAACAAGCTTTTTTTTCGCAACACTGTTGCACAAATGAATCCTAAGCCTATATTTGCAACCCCGTTGCACAACACAGGTTTACATGAAAATAGCACTGAAAAAATCTGATACCTTCGGAGCGCTAGCAAGCGGTCTTTGTATGGTACACTGTTTTATAACTCCATTTGTATTTATAGCACAAACCTGCTCAGCTACATGCTGCGACTCTGCTCCAGCATGGTGGAGGTGGATAGATTATGTGTTTTTGATTATTTCATTTTTTGCAGTTTACTCCTCGTCTCGCAATAGTGGGAATAACTTCATAAAAAAAGCCTTATGGATAAGCTGGAGCGCACTTTTCATAATTCTGGTTAACCTTCAGCTAAAGCTTGTACCTATCCCAGGCTTTCTGAAGCATATTTCAGCCTTATCACTGGTGACGTTTCATCTCTATAACTTAAGACAAAGTTCATGTAAGTCAGACTCTTGTCTAATAGAGCACAAATGCTAAATAACATGCCCTTTTCACGGTTACGAAAAATGGAATATGAAACCTATAGACTAAATCAGTCAAACTAACTGTTACTCTCAAGCATGTCTTTACAATTCATTCATTGGAACCCTGATCCTGAATTCATAAATATCTTTGGGCTTTCTATTCGTTATTATGGCCTTTTGTTCGCTATAGGCTTGATTTCAAGCATCTATATCTTGAGAAGAATTTTTGAAAACGAACAAATACCCAGAGAACACTTAGACAAGCTCATAGCGTATGGAATGATTGGTATTATAGTAGGAGCCCGTTTAGGGCACTGCTTGTTTTATGAGCCTCAGTATTATCTGGCTAATCCTTTAGAAATGTTTCTTCCTATAGCCATTTATCCAGATGGAAGTATAGAAGTAGTGGGCTACCAGGGCCTAGCTAGCCATGGCGGAGTAATAGGTCTGCTGCTCGGTGCCTATTTTTATTCTAGAAAAACGAAACAATCTCTAATCTCCACCTTTGATTATATAGCTGTAGCCGCAGGAGTGTGTTTTGGCTTCATAAGACTGGCCAATTTTATGAATTCTGAAATTATAGGCATCCCTACCACTAAGCCTTGGGGGGTCATCTTTGAAAAGGTAGACGCCCAACCCAGACATCCAGCCCAACTATATGAAGGCATAGCTTACATCACCATATTCATTATCATGATGGTTCTGTATAATCGAGTAAGGGGAAAGCTTGATAAAGGTTTTCTCTTTGGTGTAGGCATTATCTTATTCTTCTCTGCTAGATTCCTCATAGAGTTTATAAAGGAGAGTCAGGTTGGATTTGAAGATGATCTTTCTTACAACATGGGGCAGCTATTAAGCCTTCCTTTTATAGTATTTGGCATTTGGTTTATAATTAGAGGATTCAGAAATGCGGCCACTAAAAAGACATCTTTAGACGTTTAGATCACTCTTTAAAGGACATCGTTTCTTGGCAGCTGCCAATTGTCAGGATCCCTAGCATTTTTTTTAATGAGGTGGGGCTTAGGAGTTATCTTATAGCGTTGCAATGCTTATGCAGCTATCCTTAAAAATACTTAGAGTTTAAATACAGTTCTTTTTTAAGACAATTTCTCTTAAAACAACTTATACAAAATGGCATTATCTCCAGTAATAAGTGGTAATTAATCACATTATTCCAAGGAATAATGTTATATCATGTACACAAGGTTATGCTACTGAAAGATTCTTTCATCTCCGATTGATCAAGTCACAGAACAAAGCTCTGTGCCAGCTGCTTGGAAGGAGATATGTATGTGCTAGCTGGCCTTTTCAGCCTTAAGTGGCATAAGTTAAGGACTTGATTTAGAATCATTAAAACCTAAAACTCCCAAACTGTAAAACTACCTGTAAGAATATAGGATAGACCAAATAATTCGCCTTTTAATTTTAGCTGCCAAACTATAGATGCCTCATGATATGAATAGGTGCCGATGCCTTTTCTTTTGGGGAAATCAAACGCTATTTGGTTACGTTTCTTTCTCAGGTCCACACTCTTTAGTTCTGACGAGTATATCCGTGCTTCCTGCGTTATTGAACTAGTTCCTCTTGAGTCAACAACCTTTTCAATTATCACGTATTGAAGTTTTAAATTAGAAAGAGCAAAGTTTTTTGAGAGGCTTACATCACATGTAATTAATTCATTGCCTTTAAACGTTTTCACGAATACACTTCCAATTAGATTCGCAATAAAACTATTTATAGCAAACACAAAAACCAAAGCCAGTATGATTCCCAAGCACATAAGAGGAATAGATATACCCGGCACAAACAAGGCATAAACTCCCAAAAAAATAAGCCCCCCAATTATGGATAATTTAATGTTTAATTGAGGTTCTAAAAGCACGTTTCTATCTTGAACCTCATATATTCCAGAATCAGATGAAACTATGAAATAAGTAGATGCTTCATAAGAATAATCAGATGTTACAAATGAAGTTAACTTCTTAATTAAATTCCGATCTAACTTTTCTAGATCAGATTCGTTCACATTTATAACCACTTCACATTTGTAGGTAAAGTTTACATTGACTCCCTGATAAGTAACAATCTTATTTCTAGGTAAACCAAAAGAAATTGGAATCTTCACCCATTCATTCTCCGGCAGCAGCAATATTCTTTTAATTGGAAAGACTAATATGCGCTCTTTTTGACCTCTCATTCTACCCCTAGCCTCAATAAAGATGTAGCCATCAATTTTATCGATGAGTAATGAAACAGAAGATTTAATCTTCAAATAGCCAGATCCGATTCCTCGCTCTTTAACTTCAACTATGTTAAGTTCTGTAGAGAGTGTCTTAGAAGTCATTGGAAGCGATCAAATAAGTGGTTAATTATACCTCTGTAATCATCTCCATATTTGCCTATTAAATCATTTACTTCTTTAGAATGAAATAGATCATCAGAATCAACTTTAGTCAAAGCTGCAAATTCAAGTCTCTTATTAAGAATACAAGTGAGTACTTCTTCATTGATTCCATTAAATCCTATTGAAACATGTTTCTTCTTGGCAAAGAAGCATTCTAAATTTCGCTTCCTATGAGTGGTATATATCACTATTTTATTTTGCTTAAATAGTTTTCGCCTATTTAGAACTGATAAATGATGAATACTGTCAACAAAAACAACTCTTTGAGATAAACTTCTAATCTCAGAAAAGGCAGAGCTGGAATCTAAAAATACTATAGGAAATTCACTTAAATACTTATGTAAAAATTTCAAATGAGATGTTTTTCCTCTACCTTGTTTACCTTGAAATTCTAGAGCTAAAGATTCAGAGCGTTTAATCATACTTAAAAGATCATCAACATTGAATTGAGGAACCAAAACATCATTTATGTCATCATCTAAAACACCTGAAAAAGGATTATATGCAAATTGTGTATTCAAGTATATCTTAGTTTATGTCAAATATAAATTTTCTACCCAAACCAAAAACGAACTCCCAATCCCCACTTCAGACCTCACACTCAAGCCTCCGCCATGAATCTGCATGATCTGTTTGAAAAGCATATAGAATAATCCTCGATTCACATATTCTGAAAACCACTTAAAGAAGGAACAAAACAGTAATGATTAAAAAAATCACTGCTGTTATCAGAATATGCTTCCACGTATAAACTCCATCTTTGCGAATATTATAATTTTCATATTCATGCTCCTCTAATTCGACTTCAGTTTCATTATTGTAGATTTCAAATTCATCTAAAATGGCGCTTATAATTCTTTGAAGTTTATTCATTCAATATAAATTTAGTCCATCTCCCCCTACCCAAACCAAACCAAAAACGAACTCCCCACTCCTATCTCTGATCTAACGCTCAAACCACCACCATGAATCTGCATGATCTGCTTAGAAAGACTTAAGCCTATTCCTGAACCATCGTCTTTAGTGGTGAAGAACGGCACAAAAATCTGGTCTAAGACATCTGAGGGAATGCCTGGGCCATTGTCTTTTACTTGGATGTATTTCTGGCTCTTGTCGTTTACTCCTGCACTTAATTTGATAGTTCCTCCTTCTGCTGTAAGGGCTTGAGTAGCATTTTTTAGAAGGTTGATAAGCACCAGTGTAATTTGCTTTTCATCGGCAAAGAGTTCAATCTCCTGCGGGTACACTTCAAGACTTACATTGTCTGGAGATATCTCTTCGCTGAACAGAACCTCTAGTTTTTCCAATAGTTTAACTACGTTTATAGGCTTTTTCTCCGGTTCCGGAACACTTAACACACTTCTATAAGACTTTACAAAACTCATTAAGTCATCTCCCTGACTTTTAATTACTTCTAACCCTTTTACGGTATTAGAAATGTGCTTTTCGTTTAGGTCTTCGGCTGCTATTATACCCTCATCGGTTTTATAATACCCTAATATCGACTGAGAAATAGAAGTAATAGGCGCTACACTATTCATGATTTCATGGGTGAGCACTCGTATGAGTTTCATCCAAGAATCAGTTTCCTTTTGGTCTAACTCATTATTAATATCCTGAACTATGACCAGCTGTAATGGTTTCTCATTGAGCTTTACTTCTGTAGATTTTATGAGCATCTGCACAGTTTCTCGCTCATTAGTCAGCTGAAATAGTTTTCTATCTATAGGCTCTAAATTACTGAGAAGAGAAAACAACTTTTTATCTACACGTTCTAACTGCCGCAGGTGATTTAGCTGCTGGGTATTGAACATTTTCTTCACTGTAGGATTGGCAAAGAGCACATGTCCTTTGTCATTCACAGTCATAATGCCAATCTCTGCTTGTTTTAAAATTTCTTGGTA
>JBGCDA010000016.1:0-66250 GCA_045104985.1 Flavobacteriales bacterium
GAAGAGGAAGAGGAAGAGGAAGAGGAAGAAGAAGAAGAAGAAGAAGAAGAAGAAGAAGAAGAAGAAGAAGAAGAAGAAGAAGAAGAAGAAGAAGAAGAAGAAGACCCACTTCCATGGGAATGGACCACAGAAGCCCAAGACCAAAACGATCTTAACGGAAATGACTCTGGTTCTGTGAACGCTGTAGATGAGTTTAACACTGAACTAACAGTCACAGCTTATCCTAATCCAACGAAAGAGATTCTGAATTTTAAAGTGCCCAATTATCAAGGGGCAGCGGCATTTCGGTTGATGAATTCTTTAGGCCAGCTGGTGTATTCAGAGCAGCTCTACATTCCAGCCAATGGAACGGTTTCTATTTCACTAAATCCAGAATTGATCTTAGGAACTGAGTTTTACTATGAACTTCAAATTGAAGAAAATTTCATGAGAGGAAAGATTTTACTGCTAAACTAGCAGAGGATAAATGCATTTTAAAATTTCGGACCATTCAGCTAGATCTATCCATCTAGCCAATTAACTTTGCGCTTTCAGTGAATTTACTAGGCCAAATAAAAACCATCATTAAAAAAGACATCACTTTAGAGCTTAAAAGTCTGGAGTCATTGGCTGGAATGGTTTTATTTTTAGTAGCTACGGTTTACACTGTTTTTCTCACCTTTAAGAAGATTCCTTCTTCAGAAATATGGAACGCCCTGTTTTGGATCATCATCATTTTCTCGGCATTTAATGCCATTACAGGAAGCTTTAAAAACGAAACCGATGGCAAGCAGTTCTATCTATACTTCCTAGTAAACCCTAAAGCGCTTATTCTGGCTAAGATCATTTATAACAGTGTGTTAATGCTGGTGTTGACAATTTTAGGCTTACTTATTTTTACTCTCTTTTTAGGTTCTGGTGTTCTTCAAGCCATGAACATTCCCAGCTTTTTATTGGGGCTGGTACTAACTTCTTTAGGGCTCAGTGGTGTGCTTACTATTATTTCGGCCATAGCCGCTCAGCTGGATTTTAAAGGAGGCATAATTACAGTGTTAGGTCTTCCACTGCTGTTTCCATTAATTCTAATTAGTCAGAAGTTTTCGGCTCAGGCATTGAGCGGTGTTTCGGTGTCTGGAAATATGAACTTTTTGTTAGGACTTTTAACGCTTAATGTTGCGGTTGTCACATTGAGTTATGTGCTTTTTCCATACCTTTGGAGGCAGTAAATGAGCTAGGGGGTTGAGCTATTTTAGCGTTGCAACGCTATGCTTTAAACGGCTAATTTAAAGTGGTTTAACTTCCGTGATAGGTGAGTGAAGCTCATGAGAATATTAAAAAAGACACTGAATTAACTCAGTGCTCAAATAGAAAAAAGGAATGGCCAAACACTGGTGGAAAGTTCTAGCTGCAATTTTAGTAATCTACGCTTCTGTTTTTAGTTTTTTTAGGCCCCTAGAGCCAGGTCTTATAGAAACAGATAAAGGCCAGCTATCTGTCGGAGAAAACACATTTATAGTTACTGGTTACAACACCCATTTTACAGAATTCGAATCATCTCTCCAAGGTTTCTTAAGGTTAGATTCAGTCAACACAGTGTGCCTGGAAGTGAACCGAATAATAGACAATGCTCACGCAGAGTTTAAAGTAAATGTGCCTCCAACCACACTAGATCCTGTAGCTGATCTATTTATATCAAATGAGCGTTCAGGAAGCGTGTTTTTACCTAAGGCATTCCTGCTGAAAGGTGTAACATTAGATTCCTTCGTGGTTTTAAAGTCTGATTGTCCAAAAGAGTTTGTTACTGGTATGGAGGTGGCCTACGAATTTCCGTTTCAGTTAAGAATTTATGATACCATTAGAAATCTAAACTTCCACGTGCCCATGTGGTTTACCATGTTTGCCCTTATGGGATTATCTCTGGTTTATTCCATCATGTATTTGAATAATGGAAAAATAGAAAACGACCTCAGAGCAGCAGCTTCGGCTAAAATAGCCTTGGTATTTTGCGCATTAGGTTTAATTACAGGAAGCATTTGGGCCAGAGCAGCATGGGGAGACTGGTGGACTAATGATGCCAAACTCAATGGAGCGGCAGTGTCGTTTTTACTGTTAGCAGCCTATTTCATATTAAGAAAATCTGCAGAGGACAAACCGAATAAGGCCAAGATTTCTGCCGTGTATAACATTCTTTCCTTCTTCATGATCATGTCGTTAATCATGATATTACCAAGGTTAACAGGAGCCAATTCCTTACACCCTGGAGAAGACGGAAACCCAGCATTTAGCAGTTATGATTTAGACAGTCACCTCAGAATGGTATTTTACCCAGCCTGTGCAGGATGGATAATGACGGGTATTTGGATTTACCAATTGCGCTACAGAATAGAACAACTTAAAAGATCTAACAGATGAAGTACAGATTAGTGATAGTGTGTTTATTTATGCTTATTACCTTCGCCAGTCAGGCGCAGAGCGGAGCTTTAGAAGAGTATTTTTTTGAATCTGGAAAGATCAAGGTAGTTATAGCGGTGGCGCTCACTATAGGCATAGGAATATTTGCCTATTTGTTCAGGCTAGATAAAAAAGTTAGTGACTTAGAAAAGAAGAATAAATGAAAAAGTCGGAGATAGCATTAATAATAGTAGCTGGTATAGCCATAGCTGCCATGGTAGCAGCACTAGGCGGAAGCGGTCAGGCAGAAACCTTTGCTGTAGCGTATGCTAACCCAGGAGTAGATTATAAAATAAATGGATGGCTTGTAAGAGAGGAGCCTATCATTTATAATCCTGAAGAGAATGCGGAGCTGACGGTATTTACCATGAGAGACTCAGAGGGTAAAACCAGTAAGGTATACTTAAATGAGGCCAAGCAGCAGGGGTTTGAACAATCAGAAAGTATTAATTTATTTGGGTATGTAGAAGATGGAAAGTTCAAGGGGCATGACATGCAGATGAAATGTCCATCCAAGTACAATGACCAAAAGCACATGATAGACCAGCAAGCCTCAGCCAATTAAATGGAATACATCGGAGAACACCTGCTTCCAGGTCAGATAGGAGAATTTTTTATAGCCACATCTTTCGCAGCAGCCATCTTTTCTATGGTGAGCTACTTTTTTAGTACTAAAGGAACAGATGAAGCCCATTGGAAAAAGTTAGGGAGACTTGGTTTTTACATCCACGGAGTTTCTGTATTTGCAGTCATTGCTACGCTTTTTTACCTTTTCTTAACTCACCATTACGAGTACAATTATATTTATAAGTACAGCAGCTCCACCATGCCCATGCGCTATGTGTTTAGTGCGTTTTGGAGTGGTCAGGAGGGTAGTTTTCTACTCTGGAGTTTCTGGCATGTGATCCTAGGTTACCTGCTAATCTGGAAAGGAAAAGACTGGGAAAAACACACCATGACCATACTGGCATTGGTTCAGGTGTTTATCTCATCAATGCTACTGGGAGTTTACTTTATGGACTACAAATTCGGTAGTAATCCATTCATTTTAAATAGAGAACTGCCAGAAGCCATTCTACTGCCATGGGCCAGCTCAGAAAATTATTTAAGCCTCCTCTTTTTAGATGGAAGAGGACTGAATCCGTTGTTGCAGAACTATTGGATGACCATTCACCCACCTACATTATTCTTAGGGTTTGCTAGCACAGTGGTGCCATTTTGTTTTGCCATAGCAGGGCTATGGAGAAGAGATTACGCAGGTTGGATAAAGCCAGCATTGCCTTGGACGTTTTTCTCGGTAATGATCTTAGGAACAGGAATTCTCATGGGTGGAGCATGGGCCTATGAGTCGCTCACATTTGGAGGGTTCTGGGCGTGGGATCCTGTGGAAAACGCTTCATTGGTTCCATGGATTATCCTTGTGGCTGGAGCGCACATAATGCTCATAAACAAGACCAAGCCTAAAAGCTTATTCTCAGCTTTCGTATTTATAGCACTGAGTTTCATATTCATTTTATACTCTACATTCCTTACGCGTAGTGGTATTCTGGGAGATAGCTCAGTTCACAGTTTCGTAGAAAGTGGAATACTGCCTCAGTTGCTCATTTATTTGCTCTTTTTCTTGGCGCTAAGTGTGGCCATGATCCATAAGGATAAACAGGAAAGACGCATTTACAGCTGGGCTTCAGTGGCCATGTTTGTATTGGGTCTAGTGCTTTATTTGTTAGATACAGATGCCTACAGATTTGAATATGCCCCTGCAGCATTTGTGGTGTTGTTTTTAATTCTGAGCTGCGTATACTTGGTAAAAGCCTATTTAAAACACTACAGAACAGACGAAGAAGAGCCACTGGTAAGCAGGGAGTTTTGGATGTTTATAGGAGGTTTAGTGCTGTTTATTTCAGCGTTGCAAATTACAATCTGTACCAGTATACCAGTATTCAATGCGGTAGCTGCGCCATTTAAAAACTTGTTTACAGGTATCTACAATTGGTCGCTTCCTAGTTCAGGAGCTATAGGCCCGAATGACGGATGGCAATTAGCCAAGAGCCTATCCCAAGGGAAATTATCAATAGGGGCAGACGTGGTTAACTTTTATAACCGCTGGCAAATTCCATTTACCGTGCTCATTACCTTATTTATTGGGTTTACCCAATTTTTAAAGTATGGAAAAAACAATACTTCTAAATGGTTAAAGCAAATAGCTTTAGCTCTTAGTTTATCAGCCTTATTTACGCTGTTATTAGTGACGGTAGGAGGATTTGTAGATACTACTTATCCATCAAATTACGTGTTGTTGTTCACTTCCATGTTCGCTGTAATAGCCAATGCTGATTATGTAGTAAGAGTATTGAAAGGAAAAATCAGTAAAGGTGGCGCAGCTGTGGCTCACGTAGGATTTGGTCTACTTATTTTTGGAGCGTTGATCAGTCAGAGCCAGCAGGATGTTATATCAACTACCAGAAACACTGACATTTCCGCTTTAGGATCTAACATTAATAACAATCAAGACCAGCTTATGTATCAGGGAGATACACTGGTTATGGGCGATTACATGACTGTTTACACTGGGTATGACTCGGATGGAAGAAACGCGTATTACCATATAGATTACTTCAATCAAATTCAGAATTCTTACAATAAGAATGATGTGGTGTACCGATTGGTAAATAATGAACCAGTGATGTATGTAGCTGCTGAAGATCATGCTGCCACCAAAACTTTTGTAGAAAGTCTAGATCAATGGTTCCCACTACCAGTGCCCACTCAGGCCCAAGTAGATGCTGCCACTGAATGGAGAGCGTTTAATCCTGGTACAAAAGAATTTACATTATCTCCGAGGATTCAAATCAATGAAACCTTTGGAAATGCACCCGAGCCAGACACCAAGCATTACGCTGGAGAAGATCTGTTTACATTTTTAAAATTTGCACAGTTAGAAAAGTTAGATACCGATACCTTAGGTTATCTCCCACTAAAGGAGACCAACATTATGGTAGGTGACACCCTTAGAATAGCCAAAGGATTATTGATTATAGACAGCCTAAGACCACTTCAGGAAGAAAAAGAAGTGTTCGGGTTCTTACCAGACGATATCGTTTTAAAAACCTACATGACCTTTAAAAACGAGGAGCTAGATACGCTGCTAACTTCTAGACTTCTCATAAGAGGAAGTCAGGCAGTGGGAGAGCAAGTATTCCTTGAAAAGGAAGGTTTCAAGGCCACAGTAAAACTCATTCAGCCAAAGGATAACTCGGCAGAAGTAACCTTAGAGCACACTGAAAAGTCTGACAATTACAGAGATTTCATAGTCATGCGGGCAGTTATGTTCCCACAGATTAATGTGCTATGGATAGGCTGCTTAATCATGATTCTAGGAACCATTCTAGCCATTATAGAGAGGGTTAAAGTGAATAGGAGAAGTAGGAAGAAGGTAGCAGCATAGAGAGTTTTAATTTACTACCCATCAAATTCCCCTCAATGGAGGGGTGTTTTGCTGAGTATCTAGTGATCAATCTACTACATTTTGATTGACGGCAAAACGGGGTGGTTGCGCTGCAAACAGAATAGCAACTGAAACGTCTAATCTCCCTTTACTCCAGAATAACCCGTTTCGAACTTAGAAGCTTACCCTGAGAAACCACACTCACCAAATAAATTCCAGAAGCATTTGAGCTTAGGTCCACAGAAGCAGTGGGATTAGAATTAGAAACAATTTCTGAAAACACCTGTTTTCCCTGAGAATTTCTAATGATTATCTGTAAATTAGCTCCGAGAGAGCTCAGAAGTCTAGTGGGTAATTCAATGAAAAGTACGTTGGCAGTAGGGTTAGGATAAACAGAAACCATAAGTTCTGATTTCTGCTCTTCCACGCTTACGTTAAAATTACATTCCAGCCAATTATCTGTCACATATTCTACTTCTCCTAATTGTCTATAGCAGTGTAATTGATAAAATGCGTCAAGAGGAATGTTAATCATAGGTTCGTTAAACACACCTTGCCAATGTCCAATACCCTCTATAATCAGGTCACTATTTCCTGAGAAGGTTCTATGATAATTTCCATTAATCAGTATGCTATCAACATTTTGAACTGTTTGCTCTGGAAATGAAGAATTACTGTAGTGCAATACGTCAGGAAACATATCTCCAATTTCAAGATCAAAATCGTAAAGTAAATATTCTGTTTCATCTAATCGCTGATAGATGCGTTTACCTTCTTGACGAATAAGAGAGTTAAAAGAGTTAAAAGTGTTTTCTGTAACACCTGAAGTTACTATTTCGCCTCTTTCAAACAGCTGGAGATAAAAAGTGTCATTGACCAGACTATCCCCATCGAAATAATAGATATAGTCTTTTTTAGACGTAAATTCAGGAGGTTCACCGCTTAAATTGTATCTGTGACTACACCGCCACTCAGGATCATTTTCAAAGTAATCAAATGTTTGTCCTGAAGCTTCTAAAATTGAAAAGGCCAGAGCAAAAGTTAATACAACACTTAAAAAATAGTTCATCATAATTTCAATTTATTCTAGGATGATTTTTTTTAGAACAAATGACCGCTCTCTAACTTACAGCGAGTATTATTTCTAAATAAGTAAAGATATTTATTTATGACCACTTCTGCAATAAATTGATAGTCATAGGTTTTTACTGAATTTAAACCCTCCCACAGCCTCTGTCGCCCACAAGCTCTCGCGCTCCTAAAGGATGTTCCACACGCGATTTAGTTCTAAAGGATAGTTTTATGGAAACTTTTTTTGAAATGAACCTCAAACCCCAAACCTCCCTCGCTTCCCCCTGACTCCTCCAGATAGCTATCGGGATCGGCAAAATGCTCAGTGCAGCGCCTAAAGGGGCGGTATTTCGCTCTAATCCTCTATCTTTCAGACCCTAAATTCTAACTTCAAACTTCAAACCCCGAATTTCAAATTTCAAATCTCGAATTTCAAATAAATAACCACTCAAGCCACCACATGATTCAATCCATGAGCATACTTCTGATGAAGTAGGTAATGCAGACGTTCATAATCCTGAGGTTTCTCTACAAAATCTAGCTTGTTGGTATCTATTATCAGCACAGGCATTTTGGTGTTTTGTCTGATGTAATTCAAATAATTCTCCTGAACTTTTATAAGGTATTCATCCTTTATTTTCTGTTCGTAATGTCTGCCTCGCTTCTTGATATTGGCCTGTAGCACATCTATGTCCTTGTACAAATATACCAGTAAATCTGGCCTCGGCAGGTTGGCATCCATAATATCAAACATGCGCTTGAATAATCTGAACTCGTCTCTGCTCAGATTAGTTCTGCTGAATATTAGCGATTTAGCTATGTAATAATCACTCACCACCAGCTCCGTAAACAGACTCTGTTTAGACAGGCGGTCTTTTAACTGCTGGTAACGCTCAGCCAGAAAAGACAATTCTAAAGGAAACGCATACTTGCTAGGATCTTTATAAAATTTGGGCAAAAACGGATTATCAGCAAACTCCTCCAGAATTAGTGCAGCATTCATATCATGCCCCAGCATTTTAGCCAAAGTGGTTTTGCCAGCACCTATATTTCCTTCTATGGCTATAAAATTATAATGCATCTACCTTTGTCAGTGGGGCTTCATTAAGCCGAGCTAAAAGTGTCTCGGCAGTTTCCAAATATAACGGGTGAACCCATTCTGGGCTAATTTCTGCCATCGGTTCTAACACGAAGTTTCTAACATGTGCTAACCCATGAGGCACGGTGAGTTTTGGGGTGTTTAGCACCAATCTACCATAGCTCACTAAGTCTAAATCTATTACTCTATCAGAGTACCCATCGGTAGTTTTAGCGGTTCTTCCTATGGATTTTTCTATGCGTTGCAACGCTGATAACAGCCCAATAGCACTTTTAGAAGCACGCACAGAGCACACTCCATTTATAAACAGATGTTCAGACTCATACCCCCACGGTTTAGAGGAGTAGAGAGATGAGGTAGAGATGAGTTCAGTATTACTTAAGTCAGTTATAGCAGCCAAAGCTTCAGAAATATAACCGCGCCTGTCGCCCATATTACTGCCGAAAGCTATGTGAACCAAATGAGTCATGCGGCTAATTTATGGTGTGTTGGCAGAAGATTAACAATTATTGAAATCACGTGATGTTAAAAAGGCGTGGGAATACATACTTTTGAACTCAAATAAATATACTATTCAAAAATGAATTTCTGGAAAATGTTTTTCGCCTCATTAGTGGGCTCAATAATCGCCATATTTACTGTAGGGCTAATTCTGATATTTTTATTTATGGTTACCCTAACTAGTTCTATTTCTGGAGCCATGAGTGGAGGAGAAGAAGAAATTAAAAACGTTAAAAATAATAGCGTTTTAGAAATAAACTTTGACGGACCTATCGTAGAAAGAGGATTAAAAGATGGGCCAGCATTTGACTTAGCTAGTCTAGGTGGTTCTACTGTTAAACCTCTGGGATTAAATAATATTCTGGCACGTTTACGCTATGCAGCTACTGATGATAAAATAAAAGGGGTCTATCTTAATTTTTCTGGAGTATCTGGAGGGTTCAGTGCCATTACAGATATTAGAGATGAGCTTATGAAGTTCAAAGAGTCTGGAAAATGGATGGTGGCGTACTCTGAGGGGTTCTCCCAAGGTGGTTACTATTTGGCTTCTGCTGCAGATGAGGTGTACCTCTACCCAGAAGGCGGCATGGAAATGAATGGGTTAAACGCTGAACTCATGTTTTATAAAGACATGTTAGAAAAAGTAGGTGTGGATATTCAAGTATTGAGAGGACCTAATAATAAGTATAAAAGTGCTGTGGAACCATACTTCAGAAACGACATGTCTGAAGCCAGCAGACTTCAGTATCAGGAATTGTTAAATGACTTGTGGAGCATTATGGTTACCGATATTTCTGAAAGCAGAGGCGTTTCGGTAGATAAATTAAACATGATAGCCGATAGTATTTCTATTAGAATGGCAGAAGATGCTGTAACTGAAGGTTTAGTAGACGCCTTAAAATACGGAGATGAAGTAACCGCTTTACTAAAAGAAAAATTAGCTTTAGAAGGAGATGACGATATAGAGTTCATTACCCTTTCAGATTACAGAGCTAAAATTAACCGTAGCGAGTCTAAAGATGAAATAGCAGTAGTTTATGCTGTAGGGCCTATAGAAAGTGGAGAAGGAGATGATGCCACCATAGGTTCAGACAGAATAGCAGAAGCCTTAAGAAATGCCAGATTGGATGAAAATACTAAGGCAGTAGTACTAAGAGTAAACTCACCAGGTGGAAGTGCTTTAGCCTCTGATGTAATCTGGAGAGAAACAGAATTGCTTAAAAGAGATAGTATTCCACTCATAGTGTCTATGGGAGATTTAGCAGCCAGTGGAGGGTATTACATTTCCTGTGAAGCTGATAAGATTCTAGCTTCAGATGCCACCATCACGGGATCTATAGGAGTATTCGGAATGTTACCAAATGCTAAAACACTACTAGAAGAAAAGATAGGCGTTCACACAGACAGAGTAGGAACTAATGCCAATGGAAACATAGGTGTTTTTAGTCCATTAAATGATACACAGCACGCAGCCATTACGGAGTCTATAGTGGATGTATATGAAGACTTTACTGGTAAAGTAGCCGATGGAAGAGGAATGACGGTAGACCAAGTAGATGCCGTAGGCCAGGGACGAGTATGGAGTGGCACAGATGCCATAGATGCTGGTTTAGTAGACGAGATAGGAACATTAGAAAGAGCTAAAGAAATAGCAGCAGAGCTGGCGGGACTAACTGAATATAGAACTAAAGATTATCCGAGATTAAAAGATCCTTTCCAAGAGTTACTTAAAGAGTTAGGTGCTGATGTAAGAATGGAAAAGTTAGGAGAGGAGCTAGGAGTAGATGCTGCTACTATCAGAGAAATAAACACTCTCTTAAAGCAGAAAGACGGTGTAAGCATCCAAGCTAGAATGCCTTATAGCCTTATCATCAAGTAGACGCGATGTATGAGCGAGAATAAAAAACTGAAGTTAGCAGAACTCGGCAGAATAACTGATGCCGAGTTCAAGCTGGCTAAGAAAATACCGCTAGTGTTAGTGCTAGAAGATATAAGGAGCATGCATAACGTAGGCTCCTTTTTTAGAACCGCAGATGCCTTCAGAATAGAACGCATTATATTATGTGGCGTAACCGCTAAGCCTCCTCATAGAGATATTGAAAAAACTGCCCTTGGTGCCACTAAAACCGTGGAGTGGAAGTATGCTCATACAGGAATAGAAGCATTAGAAGCGTTGCAAAAAGAAGGTTACATAACCTGTGCAATAGAGCAAACCCAGAATTCTCAAATGCTAGAAGACTTCAAGCCAAGTACAGATGAAAAGTACGCCCTAGTAGTAGGAAACGAAGTAAAAGGAGTAAGTCAGAAAGTAATAGACGCTTCAGACGTTACTTTAGAAATCCCTCAATTCGGCACCAAGCATTCACTAAATGTTTCTATATGCGGAGGCATAGTGCTTTGGCACTTTTTTAGTGAATTGAAGGCACTTTTGAGTTCATAGTTATGGGTTTGTAGTTGAGAGTATTTAAAATCAACTATCGGCTAACTATCTCAATAGCAAAAATGAACAACAAAACGAAATACAAACCCTGAGCCCGACCATCGGGAGGAAGTGTCGAAGGGTACACATACGAAGATCAACAGAATACCAGAAGAAATTTCAAATTTCAAATCACCCCTCTAATCTTCATCCGGAAGAAAACTCATATTCTCTTCAGCCAAGTGTCTAAGTAGCGGACTGCATCTGTAACGGTCTTCATGGTAGGTGTCGTAAAGATTATCTAACATATCTACCACATCTTCAGCACCTATGTCGTCTGCCCACTGCAGTAATCCCTGAGGGTAGTTCACACCTTTAGTCATGGCTAGCTCTATGCCTTCAACATCAGAAACATTGAGGTAAAGCGCGTCTGCAGCTTCGTTTATGAGCATGACCAAAATTCTATCTACAATATAATGGTGAAGTGAGTCATGCTCTAAAGGCTCTGGCTGTGCAGCACCTTCTTTGTAATCATAATACCCTCTTCCAGACTTTCTTCCTAACCATCCAGCATCCGAATGCGCTTTTTGGGTGAAGCTAGGTCGGTATCTTGGGTCGTAGTAAAAAGCTTTAAATACAGATTCTGTGACTGCATAGTTCACATCATTTCCTATAAAATCCATTAGTTCAAAAGGACCCATTCTAAATCCACCTATGTGCTTCATGGCGTAATCTATGGTGGCAAATCCTACTGGCCCCTCAGGCACTATGCCTTCCTCATAAATTCTAAGGGCCTCACCATAAAATGGTCTTGCTACTCTGTTTACGATAAATCCAGGGGTGTCTTTAGCCATCACTGTCACTTTTCCCCATGAGTCTATAAGGTCTTTTGCTTTTTTTGTGACTGCAGCCTCGGTTTGCAACGCAGGAATAATTTCCACCAGTGGCATTAAAGGTGCAGGGTTAAAAAAGTGAATTCCTATTACGCGTTCCGGCTTAGCGCAGGCAGATGCTATGGCGCTTACACTTAACGAGGAAGTATTGGTAGCTAAAATGCACTCATCACTCACTAATTTCTCTAACCAAGTGAATACATTTTTTTTAACCTCTAAATTTTCTACTATGGCTTCTATGACTATGTCACTGTCTGCCATATCGTCTACATTACTGGTGAAATGAATGTTATTCAGAATGTTGTCGGCTTGCTCTTGGGTGCGTTTGCCTTTAGAAACTAATTTTTCCATCAAGGCTGTGAGCTTTTCTGAAGCTGTTTTTAAGGCTTCATCTCTGTTATCGTTCACATAAACTTTACATCCGTTTTCGGCCGCTACCTGAGCTATACCGCTGCCCATGGCGCCAGAACCTATTATTCCTACAGTCATTTCTCTAAATTTTTTGCGAAGGTAGTAGCTATTAGACTTTCAATACTCCCTTTTATTATGAAAAATTTATTAGCATTCCGCTTTAGATTTGGCATAACTTTCGCGTTGCAACGCTTATTCAAAATCAAATAAAACAACAATGAAATTAACAGTAATCCTATGTACGCTATCACTTCAGCTTCTAGCAGGTGAGAGTTCAATAAGTCCTGAGCTATTAGCGCCATATACCATAGAGGCCCATGAAGCTTGGCTAGCAGAACAGCCAGTAGTAGAAGCTCCAGTGGCAGGAATGAATTATGGCCCGTTAGACATGATGCTGAAGAAACACGTAACTGCAGCAGGAAAAGTAGATTATGCCAGTTTTAAGAACGATCCTAATTTAAGTAGGTTTCTGAGAATGATGGAAGCTGCAGACCCTAGTGGATGGAGCACTAATGAGCAAAAGGCCTTCTGGATCAATGTGTATAACATCTATACTATAAAACTCATCATAGATAACTACCCTGTAAAGAGCATAAATGATATAGGCTCACCATGGGATAAAAAGTTCATAAACATAGCTGGTAAGTCATACAGTCTGAACCAAGTAGAAAACGAGATTTTAAGACCACGATTCAATGATCCTCGGGTTCATTTTGGGATTAACTGTGCATCTATTTCATGCCCTAAACTGCACAATGCAGCATTTACGGCATCTAACTTAGACAGCAAGCTTAACAAGCTCACTAAGGAGTTTGTGAACGATAAAAAAATGAATGAGCTTAATGCAAGCAGCATTAAGGTAAGTAAAATCTTCGATTGGTATGGCGTAGATTTCAAGAAGGATGGCACATTGCTAGATTGGTTAAATAAGTATTCAGATACCAAAATTAATTCAGATGCTAAGCTCACTTATGCCAATTACGATTGGAATTTGAATAAGCAATAAATACAGAGTTTATACCTTTGAACACAAACTAAGAAGACTTTAAAAAATGGAAGAAGCATTAGATTATAATTACGTCCTGCTTAGAGATGCAGATGCAGTAACGAGATCAGAATTTATCAAAAACACGTACAAGCATTTGGCAGGAGCGGTTCTGGCATTTGTGTTAGTAGAAGCTATTTTGCTCAAAATGCCATTTGCAGTAGGTTTAGCCCAAACTATGGTAAGCAGCCAAATGACTTGGTTATTAGTGCTAGGTGGGTTCATGTTTGTGACTAGCTATGCCGAGAAAATGGCTGTGAGATCTCACGATAGAAATAAGCAGTATTTAGGCTTAGGAATTTACGTGTTGGCACAGGCCATCATATTCTTGCCACTCATAATGATGGCCATAGCCATGGGTGGAGGTACTGCGCTCATTCAGCAAGCAGCACTTATAACATTAGCACTTTTTGTAGGATTAAGCTTGGTGGTGTTTACCACAGGTAAAGACTTTTCATTTTTGAAAACAGCTTTAACTGTAGGAGGATTTGTAGCCATAGGCTTAATCATAGCAGGAGCTATTTTCGGGTTTAATTTAGGACTAGCCTTCTCTGGAGGCATGGTAGTATTGGCCGCTGGTTCTATTCTGTACCAAACATCTAACATGGTGCACAAATACTCTACAGACCAGCACGTAGCTGCTGCGCTTGGGTTATTTGCATCTGTCATGTTACTGTTCTGGTATATTCTTCAGTTACTTATGAGTAGAGATTAGGAACAATTAAAAATGCAAACAACTTTATCAATAACGGTGAAAGTTCTACTAAGCCTGTGCTCAGTTTTTAGTTTATTAAGCTCCTCGGTTTTCAGTCAGTCTGATACACTAATCTCACAAAAAGAAATTTTGTGGGACTCACTGAAGGAGAGTAATTATTCTATTGACTATCCAGCTAATTGGGATATTGACAAGTCGGGATTAATGGGAACAAGTTTTATTTTACTGAGTCCGTTGACATCTGAAGTAGATGATTTTAGAGAGAATGTTAACTTACTTGTTCAAGATTTGTCATCTTATAACATGGTATTAGATGATTATGTAGATATATCTGAAAACCAAGTTAGAAAAATGATAACTGATGCTGAAATTATACTAAGCCAGAGGCTAGAGAATGTTAATGGAGAGAGTCATTTATTAGTATATAAAGGTAGGCAAGGAGTTTATGAATTGAACTTTAGACAATACTATTGGGTAATCAATAAAACTGCCTTTGTTCTTACTTTGACAGGGAAACAAAGTGAGGTAGAGGAATACATTGGATTGGGGCAGAAAATTTTAGAAAGCTTTAAAGTAGAGTCTTAGCCATACTTTTTTTAATAATCCTTTAAGGAAGAGTATAAAATTAGTCATGAGCTGTTTTCTGCCAATAGTTTTTATGGTCTGATTAACAGGTTGGTATATAATTTTGTCTTGATCGTGCTGGAAATTGATTTGAAACCCGTATTAACCTAGGATTACCGTATAGCGCAAGAATAGCTCTAATCTTGTGATGCTCTTAGCATGGTTTTTTCAACGATAAAAACCATATTGCACTACCTAACCGTATTTAAAGAAAAAAAGGAATGTCTGACAGTTATTACGATCCTAAGGATCTTAGAAAATTTGGGAAAATTACAGAATGGCAGAAAGAGCTTGGAGATAAATTCTTCGATTGGTATGGAGCTGTGTTTGCTGAAGGAGCGCTATCTGCTCGTGAAAAGTCGCTCATAGCATTGGCTGTGGCTCATTCTGAAAGTTGCCCGTATTGTATAGATGCTTATAGTAAAGACGCATTGCAACGCGGAATATCAAAAGAAGAAATGATGGAAGCTGTGCACGTAGCAGGCGCCATTAAAAGTGGAGCTACCATGGTGCATGGAGTTCAAATGATGAATAAGGTGAATAAACTAAGTATGTAAATGACAGTAAAATCATTACTAGCACGTAAAGACGATCTCTCCAAGGTGGAAAATCAGCTGAAGGCACTGAACGGTGAACCTTTTTCTAACGGAGAGTTGGAGACGTTTAAGCAGAAGTTAGAGAAGCAAGACTTGTTTCCATTAAAGCCTACCCAACTCGAAATTTTTCAGGTAAATGTGGGGTACATGTGTAATCAGGTATGCTCTCACTGCCATGTAGATGCAGGTCCTGATAGAAAGGAAATCATGACCACTGAGACCATGCAATTGTGCTTAGATGTGCTGAAAGAGTCTGGTGCTAAAACACTAGATTTAACTGGTGGTGCGCCAGAAATGAATCCAAACTTTAGATGGTTTGTGGAGGAGGCTTCTAAAGTAGGAGTAGAGGATTTTATAGTGCGTTCAAACTTGACTATTATTAGGGCGAACAAAAAGTATTACGACCTTCCAGACTTCTTTAAGAAGCATAACATTCATGTAGTAAGCTCTCTACCGTATTATAAAAGAGGTAAAACAGACCAGCAGCGTGGAGATGGTGTGTTTGATAAATCCATTAAGGCGTTACAATCTTTAAATGATGTGGGCTATGGCATGCCTGTCTCAGATTTAAAGTTAGATTTAGTGTATAATCCATCTGGAGCATTTCTGCCAGGGGATCAGGCAGCGTTAGAAAAAGACTTTAAGGAAGCTCTTAAGGAAGACTTTGACATAGATTTTCATAATCTCTTTGCCATTACTAATCTGCCAGTGAGTAGATTTTTAGAGTATTTAGTAGTGAGCGGAAATTATGAAGATTACATGTACTCATTAGTAGAAGCTTATAACCCCATGGCGGCTAAAGAAGTGATGTGTAGAAATACCATTTCTGTCAGTTGGGATGGGTATTTATTCGATTGTGATTTCAATCAAATGCTTGCACTCCCAGTGAATGCTAAAGGAAAACACTTGAAAGATTTTAATTTAGAGGAACTAAATAATAGAAACATTACCGTATCTCAACACTGTTTTGGTTGCACTGCAGGTGCAGGAAGCAGCTGCCAAGGTACTGTAGCAGAATAATATTACTTCATATGAAACGATTTTTTCAATTACTGGCTTTTTTACAAGTGTCACTTCTAGGCTGTGCTCAGAATCAGTCCTTCGAAGAGAAACTTGAAAGTATGTACAAAGGAACGGTAGAGTTAGTGAATCCAAAAGATTTGCCTACAGATGCTGTGCTTTTAGATACTAGAGAAAAAGAAGAATTTGACGTGTCTCACATTCCTAATGCATTGTTTACCGGCTATAAAGATTTTAACACAGATGCGCTAAAAGATATTCCTAAAACCGATACCATAGTGGTGTATTGTTCCGTAGGTTACAGAAGCGAACGCATAGGTGAGAAACTCCAGAAAATGGGCTATTCGAATGTGTTTAACCTCTACGGAGGAATCTTCGAATGGAAAAATTTAGGCAATTCTGTTATAAATGCAGAAGGCTCAGAAACAGAAAAAGTACATACCTATAATAAAACTTGGAGTAAGTGGCTCACCCGTGGTGAAAAGGTATACTAACAATGGAACATCATGTTTTAGCCATCATGGCTAAATCTCCTGAAAAAGGAAAAGTAAAAACACGTCTAGCTGAAACCATCGGAGACGATGACGCGTTGGTGGTTTATAAAAACTTGCTGTCTTACACTATTAGGGAGGCCAACTGTGCCCTTTGGGAAACTACTGTGTACTGGGCTGGAAACTTTAAGAATGATGTGAATATCCATGACTTTAAATCTACCTCACAAAAAGGCGATGACTTAGGTGAGAGGATGTCTTATGGGTTTACTCAAGAGTTTGAAAATGGTGCTGAGCGTGTGGTAATGATAGGTGCAGACTGTGCGGAAATTACTATGCAGCACATAGAACGTGCCTTCGGTATGTTAAAGATTCATGATGTGGTGATAGGGCCAGCCACAGATGGTGGCTATTATTTAATAGCCATGAATGAAATTCATAATGAGTTACTTAATGCTGTGCCTTGGAGTACCGAGCATGTGTTAGAAACCACTAAAGAATTGGCAGAAGAAAACCATTTAAGCATTGGGTATTTAGAAACATTAAGTGATGTAGACCACGCTTCAGATCTAGAAAAGCACTCGTGGTTACTTCAAGAAAAATCAGAAAAATAAGCTTAGCAGATGTATGCAGAACTAAAAGAAACCACAGAGTTTTTAAAATCAAGAGGAATTGCTGAGCCTGAAATAGGCATAGTACTAGGTACAGGTTTAGGCAATCTTATAACAGAGATAGATATAGAAATAGAGCTGAGTTATAACACAATTCCTAATTTTCCTATAGCCACGGTAGAGTTTCATTTTGGCAAATTGATTTATGGTAAAATAGCTGGAAAACAAGTGCTAGCCATGCAGGGCAGATACCATTACTACGAGGGCCATAGCATGAACCAAGTGGTGTTTCCACTCAGAGTCATGAAACTTTTAGGGGTGTCTAAAGTCCTAATGAGTAATGCTGCAGGAGCTGTGAATTTAAACATGAAGAAGGGAGATCTCATGCTTATAGATGACCATATTAACCTCCAGCCTGAAAGCCCACTCAGAGGGCCTAACTTAGAAGATTTAGGGTCAAGGTTTCCAGACATGAGTGCTCCATATGATAAGGTCATGAACTCTAGTTTAGAGGAAATAGCCACTAAGCATGACATTACACTGCATGAAGGAGTCTATGCTTCAGTTCAAGGACCTAACTTAGAAACCAGAGCGGAGTATCGCATGCTAAAAATAATGGGAGCAGATGCGGTAGGCATGAGCACTGTGCCAGAAGTAATAGCATGTAACCACATGGGTATTCCTTGCGTTGCAATAAGTGTAATTACAGACGAGTGCGATCCAGATAACTTAAAGCCAGTAGATATTGATGATATTATAGCTACTGCTGGTAAAGCTGAGGTGAAGCTGACTAAGCTTTATAAGGAGTTGATTGAGATGGTTTTATAGGTTTGTTTCTGAAATATTCTCTTAATGGGGAGAGTCAATTTTTCCCATAAAAACAGAATAAAAAACGTTTGAGAGGTTAAGCACAACAATAACTCGTGTCAAATTCAACAAAATTTTGTTCATGTATCAGAAAATGATGTTTTAGATCAGTCGACTAGATATAATTTCACCTTATGTAGATTGAAATTTCAACTCTTTTATTAAGGTCTTAATTTATTTTTCCCTTTGTTAGCTTATGCTGTAGCTTCATAAAGTGAAAGTTATATCTCTGTGAGATTACGATTTGCAATCATTTAAAAATTCTTGTAGCTTCAGAATCGAGGTTAGAGCTTTCGGCTTTGATAAAATTAAACCTTTCAAAGCGTGGTAATTACAGATAACTTTAGGAGACCTTCTTTTAACGTTTTCGGAGATTTACTTAGAACTTACTAGCAAACTAAATAAATGTAAAATGAATAAATTAAACACCCTTATGGTGCTACTGAGCATCATTCTATGCGGATATAGCTTATCTGCACAGAGAAACTTTGTAAATAGAGATTGGGTTCGAAATTTTGGCTCTGTTGGTGAAATTGATCGCACAGCTTCTGTGGTTGATGATAACCAAAATCTTTATGTCGTTGGTAACACCTTGAATTCTGATGGAACTACAGATGTTCTATTGACTAAATATTTTAAAGATGGGACTCTACTCTGGGAAACCACTTACAATGGGCAAGGAGACGGTGATGACTATGGAGTTCAACTCAAACTGGATGGAAATTCTATTTATGTCGCTGCCGCTGTTCAGAATAATTCTAATCTCGATTTTGGCGTTTTAAAGTTTGCAACTTCTGATGGCCAGCTGGCCTGGTTTAAAGGTTGGAATGGAGCCAGCGATGGAATTGATATACCTGCAGATATTGATGTCGATGCATCAGGGGCAGTTTACGTGGTTGGAGGAAGCCAGGCCTCAAATCTATTTTCTGACTATGCCATTATAAAGATAAGTTCTAGTGGAGCACTTGTTTGGGATGCCACTTATGATCATATTGACCTTCACGATGCTGCCACGAAGATTGATATACAAGGAAATTCTATTAGTGTTATAGGAGCATCTGCCACCACTTTAACCAATTGGGATTATGTGACTTTGAAGGTTACTGAAAATAATGGCCAAACTCAGGTTATTCAGAGAACACCTGTTTCAGGTGTAGGCTTAGATAATCCTTTAGGTGTATCTTCTGATGATCAAAATAATGTCTATGTAACAGGTTTTAGTGAGATAAACGGTAATAAGAATATTCAAACTATAAAATTAGATGATGAGTTTGAACTTGAATGGGTTCAATCTTTTGACGGTGGATTTGAAGATGTAGCTAAAGATGTAATATCCGATAATTCCGGTAATGTTTACATAACTGGACATACTGTAAAGAGTAACGGAAGCTCAACCTTTGTAACCATTAAATATGATAGCAATGGAACTGAAGTCTGGAAAGAGGAATACGGAAGGGAAGTTCAAGGAGTAGAAAACAGGGCAGAAAGTATGACTTTCGCTGATGATGGTAAAATTATAGTGGTAGGCTCTACAGTAATAAACGGAAATACAAGTTTCACTACAATCGCTTACGAAACAAGTGGTAAAGTGGCATTTATTCAGCATCACGGAAATGAATCTGAGTACTATAGTGCTGAAGATGTGGTGGTAAAAGATGATGAAATATATGTTACTGGGACTTCTATAATAGATGGTGTTAAAGCTATTACTACTGTGAAATATTCTACCTCGACTAGAACATCTCAAACAGCAGTAGATGCAAATGGAAATGAATATGTAGCCAATAGGTTAATTGTTAGGTTTGATGATAATGCTATGGATCAAAGTATTATTTACAATACGGACAAACGTTTTGGAACATTACAAGACTTTGTTCAAACTAGCGTTCATAGTCAGATGACATCTATACTCGGTTTTGAAACTAAAAATTTAGATACTTATAAAATCTATTCTAAACTGACACCTAATAATCAAATTTCTATTTCAAGAAATGGAGATGAAGTGCCAATTCCTAGCTTTTGGGCTACTGTTAGTGTTGATTTCCCGAATGGTATAACTCCTCAAATAATAGCGCAGTTGAATTCATTATACCCTGTGATTCGTTACGCAGAAATCTGCCCAGTCCTTACGTCTTTTGATTCTCCAGATGATGAATTATATGGCGATTTTCAGGAAAGTTTACAAGATTCTGGTGATGGAGGCATAGAAATGGAAACAGCATGGGACTATGAGGTAGGTAATTCAAATGTTAAGGTAGCAGTATTCGATTATTCCATTTTTTGGGACCACGAAGATTTTATAAATGAAACTACTGGTGAATCAAAGGTCGTTGCTGGATGGGACTACTATAATGGGGTGCCTTTTTATGAATCTACTACAGATGAAGTAAGCGACCATGGTACAAAGTGTGCTGGAATTATTGGAGCCTTAAGAAATAACGATTTAGGTGTGTCCGGAATAGCAGGTGGGGATATGTCAAACGGAACTACTAATACAGGAGTCAATTTATACTCATTTGGTATCGGAAAAAATGATGGTAGTGGAACTAGTTTTGAGGCCTCAATGGATGCAATGTATCAAGCTGCTACTAATGATGAAGACAATGATTTTGGTTTTGGAATAGATATCCAAAATCACAGCTACGGTTCAGGAGTTTTTACTCAGACTCAGAAAGACATGGTAGAATATTGTTGGAGAAATCAATCCATGGTCATTGCCGCTAGAGGTAATGCTAATGCCAATTCTCCGTTGGGAACAGATAATTTGACTTATCCTGCTTGTTTAGAAGACTCCCAAGTAATTAATGTAATGTCAAGTGGAACTGACGGTGAATATATGTACGGAGCTAATGGTGGAAATGGAAGTGTTTCTTTATTTGGTGGTGGCGGGGATTTTTTAGCTCCGGGAAGTCAAGAGACGGTCATGACAACTGCGAATCTTCTAGCAGATCAGCCAGACTACGCAGATGATTGTAACGAAGTAGTAGGAGACTATAATTGTTTTAGAGGTACTTCCTCTGCCGCGCCTCATGTGGCAGGAGTAGCAGCTTTAATGTGCAGTCGACATCAAATGATTAATGGAGCGCCTACAAACCTTGCTACTGAAGATGTGGAGAATATTTTGCAAAAAACGGCTACTGATGTTGTTGGTCAGAGTGAAGACTTCACATTCAATTATGGAGTTGGTTTCGATTTAAGAAATGGTTGGGGATTGATTAATCCTACAGCGGCTCTAGAAGCTATTGATTATCCTAACAAGTACATACGACACTATAGCGATGTAGCTTCAGGGAATCCGCTACATATACAAGAAACTATTAACTCTCAATTGACATTTCTTGAAAATTCATACGGATTAGCTGCGGGACAGTACACTGTCAATAGATGGAGAATATCATGGAATTATGTTGAGATTTTACCTCCAAATGAGATAATTTTAGATTGGTGGCCATTAGGTTCGATGTCTACACCTGGAATGTCAGGAGCGAGTCCTACCGCAGAAAACACTTTTTTTAATATTAATGATAACGTAATAATAAACGGAAATGTAGCTGTTTTTAATGTTTACACTTTTGCTCATTGGGTAGTTAGTACCTCAGGAGGTTCAAGTATTAATCAATGGATTCCTCAGTCTCCCAATCAATTCAAATTTGGCTACTCTCTCCACATAGAGAACACAAATGAAACGTCTGTTTCTGAAAATTATTTGAAAGATGCTGAGTTGAATGTTTATCCTAACCCTACTTCAAATGTTTTAAATATATCCTTTAATAAAAGAGGTAGTTCAGATGTTACACTGCGCATTCATGACGCTATTGGAAAAATCGTAGTGGAGCAAATTATGCCAAACTTGACACAGGGTGAGAATAAATTCACAATAAATATGGAGAATTTACAAAAAGGAGCTTATGTAGTATCTTTATCTTCTGACATTTCAGTAGTTAAAGAGACTTTTATTAAGGAATAAGTAAATGAACAAAACTCTAAATTCATGCACTGAATACAGGAAAGTTTCCTTTCCTGTATTCATTTTTCTTTCAGTTTTTATCATTTTTGCTGCGGCATGCAGAAAGGCTAAGACTGCTGAAGATAGGTGCACTCCGTGCGATTGTCAGCCTATACCACCCTCTCCAAGTGATCAGGGCTACAATTTTTTAAGTGGGAATTTTAGCATAAAAAGCACTAGTTTTAATCCTAATAATGATGATGAATTGGTTTATTCAGTAATTAATTATTCAAATGGTGATCGAGCGGTTTTTAAATATGATTTAACTCTTGAAGAATCTGTTAAAATTTACGATGGTCAAGTAAAAGGAGATTTAGGATGGGGAGTTAATGATTGGGTTTTATTTACAACTATCAGCGGTCACTTATGGAAAGTGAAAAGTAGTGGTGATAGTCTGACACAACTAACTTTTTTTGGAGGAGCTTCTTCCTCTCAATGGAATTCTACTGCTGATAGTATAGTATTCAGAAAAAGTGCAGAGAATATATCTGTGGTTACCGATCAGAATGGTAATGCTTTAGATACTTTATCTGATTCTTTTTCGGGTTTAGGCCAATCTTGGAATCATCCAAAATATCTATCTTCTACAAGGCTAGGTTTTCTAACTATAAAAAACATTAAGGATAGTACGATAACAAATATTCATACTCTAGAGGATGATCGATACCTCTATCAAGGTTGCGAAGATTCCGAATTAGCTACAGGTGGTGTAGAATTGGTAAATGATGATATTTATTATTCTCATTCGTTAGGCATATTTAAAACTGATATCAATGGAAGTTCTCCAGTTATGATCAAAGAAAGTTGTACCTCACAGTTTTATAAAAACCCATCTGTTAACCATTCTAAAAATAAACTACTATTTGTAAGGTGGGATCAAAAAGTAGTTGGCGATAATGAGAACTCAGTTTTGACCACTCAAACATTAGTCACCATGAACCTAGATGGAAGTAATGAAGTGGAGCTAGAGGTTAACTAGGTTTAAATTCCAACCAACGCATTCTCCATAAACTGATCAAATAATGACCGAACTCCCTTTATTTTCTGCTTAGTTTTTCTAGAAGTTATGTGTACCTCAGAACTGAAAAATGGCTCAGAATGCGTTTTATAAGTAGCGGTTAACTTATACTTTCCAGCGGGAAGATCTAAAAGTTGGTTTTTAGAAAATCTACCTAAGTAAACCTCCTTTTCTAATTCTGAGCTGTACACTTTAATTAAGATGGTGCGTGATGTTTTGTTCTTTAAAATCAAATCGCCTCGTTTTTCGTTTTTAGAATTAAAGGGTTTAGTGTCTGTTTTAGAGTGTAATAAGCTTCTGGGGTAGCTTTCTATGTGGCATGTGGCAGCAGCTATTTTAAGTCCTGAATTGACTTCTATGGCTTTTAACCACACTTTTACTTCATCTCTTTCCACTGTAAAATTTCCGGTAATAATGGCTTCAGCTCCCAGTAATTCTCCTGCTTTTTGGGTAGTAGCATCGTTTACTAAGCCACTGTTCTGTAGTTTAAGTTCTTCTAAAACGGCATTTAACTGCTTGCGTTCGTAAACTTTTAAACTCGTGCTGTAGTTTAAAATGTGAATCACTAATTCTTCGGAGATGCGCTGAGATAGTTTTGCGTTTGGGCGTTCTGTGCTGGTTAAGTCAGAAATGATTATCCGTTCTACTCCTCTGTTTTCTAAGTTAATAACTAAGGCTTCTGCAGTAGCTCGTAAAGATTCATCATAGACTGAGGCTGTTACACGTTGCAACGCGAAAAAAGTGATTATAGAGAGTAAGAGATATTTCATGGCATTTTACAGTCCAATAAATGTGCCGAGACCTCAGAAAATATGAGTAGGTGAAATCCTATTTGATCTTGATCACTGAACAGGTATTCTGTCTGGTAGAGGTTTGAATTCTCACATAGTATTTTCCAGCCGACAAGCCAAATGAATCAAAGATTAGTATATGTTCACCTTGAGAAAACATACGATCTGCTAAGACTCTAACTTCGGCTCCTCTGTGGTCAAATACCGAAAGCCTTACTTTCTCAGCCTTAGATTCAAACACAATATTAGTAGAAACAGTAAACGGATTAGGATAAGCACTAATTTCTATAGATTGTGTAAATGGTTCTTCTTTGTCTATAGAAGTATCGCAGCCTAGAAGAATAGGTAAGTAGGCAAACTCTCCGAATAGAATTCCAGAAACATCAGATTCTGTAAGATTGAACCAATCCATTAAGATAGAGCCATAAACAGATCTGAAATCAAACTGCATGGGTACTCCTTCTTGGCTTTCTACCTGCTCTGGAATGGTAGGATTATTTCCTAGAATAACAGGATTTACACATGGCCCAAACACCATTAGTGGTGCAGCTGTGCCGTGGTCTGTGCCTAATCCATCATTACTAGCTATCTGTCTGCCGAATTCTGAAAACGTCATGCCTAGCACTCTTTGTTCTATTCCTAGTAATTCCAAGTCCTGCTGAAAAGTGGAAATGGCTTGAGAAAGTTTAGAGAGTAGCACTGCATGGTCTCCAGTAGTAGTTTCTCCTTCTTCCACTTGGTTAGCATGTGTGTCGAACCCTCCTAGGGTTACTACGTAAACCTTGGTTTGTAAGCCTCCAGAAATTAGTCTGGCGGCTATTTTAAGTTGTTGGGCTAGTTCGTTTTCTTCGTCATAAGTAGCTTGGTTATTTCCTGACGCGGCAGCCGTTTGAATTACTTCTGCATAGGCATTGGTCTGTTCTATAGATGTTTCTAGGAAAGCCAATTCTGCGCCATAACATTCTGTAGTAGGCCAGTTTCCGCTGGTTCCTTCTAAAAGTCCGTCATTGTCTTGAAGATTATTCACTGCTAAACTGTAGTTTCCTGTAATGCCCTGGCAGGTTTCAGATACTAGCGAGCCTACGGTAATGGCAAATGGATCTGGACAGTCTGCTGTAGGATATCCTTCAGGATATCCAGGGTTATTTTGTTCAAAGAATCTTCCGAGCCAGCCTGTTTCTAAAAACTCATCAGCATCTGAGGCCGTGGTCCAAATATCTGTAGATCGGAAGTGTGAACGGTTTTGATCTGGATAGCCTACATCTTGTATGATGTTCAGTTTTCCGCTATCAAACATGTTTTTTAGTTCAGTCATACTAGGGTGCATTCCTGTAAAATCTGTGAGAGGTAGAATGGAGGTCTCTGGCACGATTACATTGCTACGCAGAGCCTGTAGAGTGTCATACTGATCTGAAGGAATTATGGTGTTCAGCCCATCGTTTCCTCCGTTTAACTGAATGAGAATGAGCACTCGGTCTGAATCTCCATTGGCTGCCGCTGCTATGCTGGGCATAGCTAAGCTAGAAATACCGAATCCGTTTAAAAGCACTGGAATAGTCCCTGCCGCTGCCGATGTTTTTATAAAATTTCTTCTTTTCATGATGGAAGGGATTTAGGCTACAAATGCTTCTGGTAACGTGAGACATCCGTAAAGGAATAGATTGGTTTTATTTCTAACGCTATTGGTCAGATCTTCATCTTCAGGATCGTCTAAATAGTTAGTGTATTCTACGTTCCATTCAAAATCTGGGAGCCCCTGAAGTAGGAACTGCTTGAGGTAGATTTTTTGAGAAGCAGTGGCTGGTCTGGCATATAAAAAATCAGTAACATCAGTTATGAGCTCGTTCACATCTGAAGGTTCAGGCATGGAGTTAACAAATTCTAAAGTATCTATGAAAATGGTTTCTCCTTCTATATCTAATCCTTCAAAAATTAATGCAGGCGCTATGACCATTCGGATGGGGAGTGTCACCGAATTTATCCACTTTCTGTAGTAGGTAGGCGCCTGATAATAGGCTTGCCATCCTGCCACACTAGGTGGGTTGTAATAGTCCATTTGCAGTAACGGAATGGCAAAAGCTAATCCTGTCCAAGTGGCATACTGCTGAACCACATCTTCATCTGAAATTTGAACATCAAACTGATTTAACATTCCCAGAATGAAATCTAAAGGGTTTTTAATCATACAGCCTACTACTTCAGCATCATAAAAATGAGCACTTTTAAATAGAGCTTCTAATACAGGTGTTATGTCATAATCATTAGCTATGAGAATATCAGCCATGGGCTGAATCATATTGGTTTCTACAGAATCATCTATGATGTAATGCACGAAAAATCTGTAGAGTTTTCGGCATATAAAACTCGCACAAGCGTCCTGCTGAAAAATCATGTCAATAAGGGCAGAATATTCATCCTCACCTTGATTATTTATGATGGTATTATTAAACCGCTCTGAAAACTGCTTGGGCTCTAGGTCATGGGCTATATCGAAAAAGGCTGAGCCTATTTCTTCTCCAGGAGTGAGACTACCAAAACCTAGATCTATCCATCCTGTTAGAACTCTGGCAGCAGCCGCTATGTCATCTTCTGTGTAATTGGTGTAATCTCCTGGGCCTGCTTGAGGGCCTTTTCCTATGCTGAACAATTCCAGTAACTCACGGGCGTAATTCTCATTAGGGGCTACATTAAAGTTTTGGTTTCCGTTTAAGAACCTCAGCATGGCAGGGTCTACAGTAATTTTTTTACAGAGTTCTTTGTAGTTTCCAAGGGCATTTTCTCTGAGTAGAGAAATGTGCTTGTAAATGAATCTAGGATCTTCTATTACATCACTTTGTGTAGAAAAGTGGTCATGCCAAAACAGCGTCATTTTTTCCCGAATACTAAAACTTTGATTTAGGATTAATCCATTTGTCCATGAATAGAGTGAAACAGCTCTAGTGACGACTTGAGAAACATCCTCTAGGTGAGCATCTACCCAGGTTTCTCCGATGGGCACACTGAATTCTGCTAACGTATTTAGTGGAGGTTCTGGAAGATTGTAATCTGCCAAAAGTTCTGTAACTGAAGCTTCTAACCCTTGGTCCAGTGCATGGCTAATTTTTTCTCTATTGGCGCCAAATAGGGTTCTGTTAACGAGGTGCTTGGCTTCTCTTTGGGTCCACTCTCCAGAATATGGTTCTAGTCCAGAAGTGGGCGGAGGTGCAGGGGCCACAGCCATGGTTTGAGTACTAGGCTGTGCAGCAGTTTTAAATGGCTCTAGCTTTGGGTAGCGTTTGAGTAATTCCTTAGGAGAGGAGCTTTTTAGCTCTGAAACATTGAGAGGTTTAGACATGCCTGTGAGTTTATGCTTATGAATCTAGCTATTTTTAGTTAGACGCACAACTCTTCGAAAAGTTTAACCAAACACTTATTTTTTAGTAATTCGCTTGCTTAGTGGTTTAGAATTACGCTTGTCGAAAGGTCTAGAGGTAGGCTTGTCTTTATGATTTTTATTAGGCATAGGCCCTCTTTTTTCTATGATTAGCCCATTTAAGAAGTTTCTAAGTAACTGGTCTCCACACTCCATGTATTTGGGGTGATCAGCATTTCTAAAAATTGCCCCTAGCTCACTTTTAGAAATATCCATTCCCGCTAGTTTCACTATTTTCTGAATCTCATCATCTCTCAGCTTGAGTGCTACTCTCAGTTTCTTAAAAATATCATTGTTATCCATAAAGCGAAGATAGTATTAATGTGTAAAGCAATTGGTATGTCAGACGCACATTCTATTTATGAGTATAAGTGCTATTTAATCAGTGAAATAGACTCGGAAATTAAGTCATCTATATCTTCAAGTAACTCATCATTTAGTACTGAAATCATCACACCTTTAAAGAGCTTTCTGTTTTGGAACTCTAGAAGCTGTTTAGGGTCAAAAAGTAGCTTGCCATCTTTAAAACAGATTTCTACATAGGAGGTTTTTTTTACAGGAGTAATGTAGCAGAAGTATTTGGTGGTTTCATAAACAGGTATTCCCCATTTTATGGCGCTATTCACACCAGAGTGATTCATAAGCAAATCATTCAGAATCATGAGCAGTCCACGCTGCGGCTCTTCTTGGTCTAGAATAAAATTGTCTACCGCACTCACTTCCTTAGCAATATGTAATTCTTAAATCCACCTATAGTTCTACCGCCTAGAAAAGTATTCTCTATAAACGTAGTCACTCTGGTTTTTAACCGCTCATGTTTGTGCAGCTTTCTCTGCTTATTTTTAATTTCTTTAGAGTAGTTAAGCTGATCCTGCCAGTCCAGTTTTTTAATCCAATCTGCCATAACAGAAGGATGAGTTCCTTCAAACTTAACAAGTCTTCCTAGAGGGCCATAGTTAAATTCTGTAGCAGCATTTTCATAGAGTTTATCGGCACCGGCCTCTCCTTTATGAATGGTATCTAATGCTTTTTTCTTTTTCTGCATTAAGTGTGGTGGACGTACCCAGCCATAATGGTAGATGTACGCATCTATCAGTATAACTTTTAGCTTATAAGTACCTGCTTGTTGGCGGTAGTTCTTGCCATCAAAATTTGGAATTCTCCTAAAACTTTGAGCACTTTCCCAGCTGTGAACATCTGGTAAATTTCTAACTAATCTAATTTCATGCTTGTACCACCCGTGCCCAAAATGATAATGGTCAAAATCTCCCCAGAAATGCTTGTACTTGAATAAAAAACCTTCCACTCTAGAATCGTTCAGGTACTGCTTACATTTGGCTTTAATTTCGGCATGGAACTGCTCATGCACCACTTCATCTGCCTGCACATAAAAGAGCCAGTCTCCGTTACAGTGACTTTTAGCTATGTCTGTTTGATGTGCATTTTCAGTACCATTCGGGTATTTTTCTAAATCCCAAACGGTACGCACTACTCTTAGTTTAGGCGAAGCGATAGAAGCTATAATTTCTTCAGTTTTATCCTCAGGTAAATTATCTCCTAGAGCCAGCACAAATTCATCTACCACCGGCAGAATACTTTCTATGGCCTCTTTTATAGGGAAGAATAGACTTTCCGCGTTTTTCACCATTGAGAATCCACTAATCTTCATGTGTTCAGGGTTTTGATTCGCGTTGCAACGCTTAAAAAATTAGACCAGTTCAGGATAACGTTCTTTCACATGATTGGCTATGGGAATGGCCGAACCATCATCATCTATCCTTACGAAAACTAACTTAGTAGTAGTTACTAATTTTTCCTCATGAGTATATACATTGAACTTTCTGGCTTCTACATTTAAAGTAATGGTAGTGTTCCCAAACTTAATTACCTCACCATAAATTTTAATCAAGTTGTTTTCCTTTACAGGCTCCTTAAAAATGACCTCGTCTAGTTTAAGAGTTACTAGGTTAGGAGTGAAGCACACTTCTGAACAAAAGGCCACTGCGGCCTCATCTATCCATGAAAGCATGGTGCCGCCAAAGAGGTTATTATGAATGCCTAAATCACTTTTCTTACATACCTTCGTGCCTATTAACTTCATGGGGTTTCTTGTGTTTTTGCGTTGCAAAGGTGCTAATTTCTCTCGTGAATTATCCTACAGATTGAAAAAAGTACTTTTTATAGGAATGGTTTGGCCAGAATCTAATTCCACCGCAGCAGGAGGCAGAATGATTTCCTTATTGAAGCTATTTTTATCTGAAGGATTTTCAGTCCATTTTGCTTGTGCCGCAGCGCTTTCCGATAGATCTGATGATTTAGAAACTCTAGGATGTTCTTCACATGACATTACCTTAAACTCAGATGGATTTAATGCATTTATTCAAGGTATTAATCCAGAGGTGGTGGTGTATGATAGGTTCATTATGGAAGAACAGTATGGATGGAGAGTGGCAGATGCCTGCCCGAATGCATGTAGAGTATTAGACACAGAAGACCTTCATTTTCTGAGAGATGCCAGAGCACATTCTGTAAAAAAGTATGGAAATCTTTCTGAAGTGAATCTTTACACTAAAACAGCTAAAAGAGAGATAGCTAGCATTTTAAGATGCGATTTGTCCTTAATCATTTCAGAAGCAGAATCGGAATTGTTACAAGATACCTTTCACATTCCTAGAGGAATTCTGGTTTATCACCCAATTACCTTCGATGAAATCACAGAGTCTGATAGTGCTAAATTTCCAGCTTTTAAACAGCGCTCTGGGTTCATGACCATAGGAAACTTTAAACATGCGCCTAATTTAGATGCAGTAAAATATACTCGAGATTATGTTTGGCCAGAGGTTAAGAAGCTCATGCCAGAAGCTGAGATGAATGTGTATGGAGCTTATTTAGATGATAATGACCAGAGTTGGGCTAAATCTCCTGATGGCTTTCATATTCATGGAGCTGCCACTTCTGCAGATGAAGCATTTAGAGCTGCTAGAGTCTGCTTGGCACCATTAAGATTTGGGGCAGGATTAAAAGGCAAATTACTCAGGGCAGCACTAAATGGAACGCCTAGTGTAACTACTAGGATAGGGGCAGAGGGCATAGCAGCAGAATTAGAGTGGCCAGGAGCTATGGTAGAATCGCCAGAGCTCTTAGCTAAAAAAGCAGTAGACTTATACACCTCAGAATCTTTATGGAACTCAGCTGTAAAGACAGGAATCCAGCTTGTTAATACAAGGTTTTCTAGAGTCAAGCATGAGCAGGTATTAATGCATAGTCTTAGATTTAAACTTGCTCATTTAGAAGAGGAAAGAAAGAAATACTTTATAAGTTCTATTCTTCAATTTCACACTTTAAGAAGTACTGAGTTTATGAGCAGATGGATAGCGGAAAAAAACAGAGATAAGAAGAACTGAAAAAATTTCAAAGCACTTATTTTTGTTTCATGTCTGATAGCTTGAAATTTCCTCAGGAATCCGTAGATTTCAATGTAGCACTTACACTCAGTTTAGTCATTTTTGGTTTTGACGGTGTAGAGCTACAGGTACTCACTGTGCCTAGTAGTAATGAACCGTTTAAAGGAGCGCTAATGCTCCCGAGTAAGTATTTAGGAGCTAAAGATGAGCTGTTACTCTCTGCCCGCAGAACGTTTGAAAACCTATTTGGAGAACAAAAAGAAGTAACTATCGAACAGCTTAGAGCTTTTGGTGGAGTCTACCGACACCCTATGGGCAGAGTGGTTAATGTGCCTCATTACGCTTTGGTTAAGAAGATTGGGTTCAAAGATGATAAGTGGGAGAAGCTGAACTTTAAATGGCATCCTGCTAGACTTATTCCTGATCTAGCTTTTGATCATAATGAGATAGTAGAGTATGCGAAAGAACGTTTAAAAAGAAGAGTGAAAAGAAGACCAGTAGGTTTTCACCTTTTGGATGAAGAGTTTACTTTAGGCCAACTTCAAAATCTGTATGAAAGTGCTCTGGGTAAGAAGTTTGACCGTAGAAATTTCAGAAAAAAGTTATTTAAAACTACTCTAGTTATAGATTTAGACAAAGAAGCCGATGGGTCTAAGAATGGACAGAAAAAAGGAAGCAAGCTCTTTAAGTTTAACTTCGATCAGTACAAGAAAATGAAAATAGAGGGGTACGACTTTTTATTCTAGTCCAGCTTCTACCCAGTCATACGCTGGATAACCAAAGTCATTATTAAACCAGCGTCTTACTGGAACTCCATCTTTCACATAAATAAATGCTGGAAAACGACTGTCGCATAGATCAAGCGCGGCATCTTCATCATGCACTGTGTGGTAGGTTAGGTTTTCAGATCTTGTATCTCTTGTAAATTCTTCTATAACCTCCTGTTTAGTAGTAAATAAATAGATGTCTACATTTCTCTCTGGAACCCTATCTTTTAATATGCTCAGCTTCTCTGCAGAAGACATGCAGTGTGGGCAGCTGCTGCTCGCTATAAGTATTAATCCGCTATAATTCAGATTTCTATCGATATGTTCGTTTATGATAGTATTATCTAAATTACTAATTTCATTACCCATTTTAGCATAATCTTCTATATATGGCTTATTAATACTAAGAAAGGCTACTATGATAAAGGCTGGGATTAATACACCAATGGTTATTCTTAGCAGGTTTGATTGTTTTATAAACTTGAAAAGCCCGAGACCTAAACTTGCAGATCCTATAACAGTTAATAGAGATGGTGTCAGTTTAGCGAAAGTCCAACTAGTAATCGAGTTTTTTATTAGGAAGTAAGTCAGAGAGTTCGCTCCCAAATTGATAGCTAACAAAAATGCGAGAAGGATTAAGAAAGATAATAGTCTCATGACAATAAATTATTGGGTATAAAAAAAGCCAAAGCTTAGCTTTGGCTTTAATATTATTATCGTTAGAAGCTTAGTTAAGCTCGCAAGAACCGCCAGTTAAACCGAAAGTCGTATCAAATGCATCACACGCATCTTCAGCATCAGACTTTTTTTGATCATTAAGAGGGTAAGTAATATCAGCAGAAAAAGATGAACCTGTGCACTCACAATCGTAATCTTTTTTACAAGAAGCTAAAGAAAGTACAAATACTGCTCCAGCAATTAACATTAAATTTTTCATTATCAATAGTATTACAAATTAATTTGGGGCGAATATACTAATACAATTGTCGTAATTCAAAATAATTTGAGAGGTTATTTATTTTTCTAAATACGTTTATTTCGATTTTATTTCAGAATTATATAGACTAATCCATTCCTCCACATTCATTTTCTGGCATAATTCGCCAATGAGTTCAAAAGGGATGTCATCCACTTTTTTAAATCGAATGCATGACTTGCCCATGTCTAGCTTATACTTGGCGTGTTTAGGGTATTCAGATACGAACCACTCATGAAGATCTTTCTGAGCGTATAACCCCATGTGGTAAAAGGCTATGAAGTTTTTTTGATTAGCCAAGTTAGCGAAGGGTAGGGGAAGTTTAGGATCACAATGGTAGCCATCTGGAAATTCTGAGTGAGGCACCACATAGCCTAGCATGTTATAATTTATTCTTTCCTCAAATTTGGGATCTAGATTTTCTAAGACTGTATCTCTAAGTTTCATGAACGCTTCTTTGCGCTCACCTGGTAGCTGATCTAGATATTCTTGAACTGATGAGGGTTTAGTAGACATGTGCTTATTTTTTAAAGACTAAAAGTAAAGTTATTCTTCCTGTTTTGATTTCCAGTCTAGGTAAATCTGAAAATTTTTATCGGCCACCTCAGGAGATTCGTAAAAGGTAATTCTTTTAGGCATAGCTAAGGTGCTTTGAGAATAGAAGCGAATTAAAATGCCTTTTTCAGGATAATAGTAGGTGTTGGACTTTTTCTCTTTTACTGGTGTTCCTAAATCTGAAAGTAGGTGCTTTCTATTTTTTAGAAACCATGTCTTATGATTAATAAGAGCTAAAGATCCTTTCTTTACATGAATAGACTGAAGAGTTAGATCTTTTTCTACTATAACTTTATTAGAGCCTGAAGCCGTGAAGTAGACCATAGTTTTGCCATCAGAAAGAACGATTTTTCTTGTCATAGTGTAGGTCTTCTCTGAGCCTTTTCCTGAGGTGCTAACTTTAGTTTTAGAATGGCTGTCTGTAAAAAGAGCTTCTAATTCAGTAGCAGTAGTTAAGCCGTAGTATAAAATCACTTCATTTTTAGAGTAAGTAATTGACACAGAGTTGTGAATGAAGTCTTGTGCATTAATCTTATCAGAAGTCCCTAGTAATAAAAGAAGTACAAAAGTTAATTGGGTTAAATTCTTCATTGCAACGCTAATTATAGAAAATTAGAACGGAGTAGTAGGAGAGAAGCGTATAATTAGTACTTCTTTTTAAGCCACTCATAAAGGTTTAAGTTCATTAAAATCATCAGCATGCCGTAAAACGTATCTTCTATAGGAATGGTAATCATGCGGATTCCTAAGTTTTCAGCATCATTATACCAAACTATGGGAGATTCTAAAAATGAACCAGTGAGTATTCCATTAGCTGCGAAGAAAAAAGGGAGTATAGCCAGATAAGATATAATTTCGAAACTTTGGTTTTTTTTGACTAGTATGCCTCCTATGAGATAAATAGCCAAAGAAATAAACGTTAGACTGGTATACCATTTGTCTAAATTTAGCACTCCTAAAACTAAGAGGACACCTGCCGAAATTAAGGATGAGTATTTTATGAAATTAGGGAAAGGGGTTTTTTTTACATAGTGGGTAATGGCAAAATAGCCGAACACACAGGCATATGGAATACAAATAAAAAACAACACTTCTTCCAACGGTAAGTTAGCTAAGTATATGCCTGTGAGGTAGTCTGGGTTAAACCCCCAAATTCCCATTTCAGTGAAGTAATAATCCCAAACTAGAAAAAGAAATGCCACCGTCAGGTTAGCAGGAAAAAAGTACTTCCAGTCTTTATAAAATGGGCGTTTAGGAATAAAACTAAAAATTACAGGAACCAGTATGCACCCTAAATTTATAATTAGGTACGTGTATGGTTTCATTTAGCCTGGTATTGTGTGAAATATTTTTTAGGAACCACCAACATGCCGAAGCATTCTCCATCTTCTTTCTCTAGATGTTTATGGTGCACTTTATGCGCTTTTCTGAGCGCTTTTAGATATGGAGAATTGGTATGCTTGAACCAGCTAAACCTTTGGTGAATAAGCACATCATGCACTATGAAGTAGGCAAATCCGTAAAACATAATGCCTAGACCTACAAAGAACATCCAGTTAAGCTCAGGTGTGGTTCCTAGAATTATAAGTGTGGCACTAGGTACAGCGAAGATCACAAAGAAGGCATCGTTTTTTTCAAAAAGCCCTTTGTATTTTGGCTGGTGATGGTCTTCATGTAAATACCACAGAAATCCGTGCATTACGAACTTATGCGTACACCAAGTAATGCCCTCCATTAGAGAAAAAGTGGCTACCGTTATGAATGAAAACAAAAGGAAACTCACTGCGATTAATTTAGAGAGTTTATCATCTTAGTGAGAAATTGAGGTGGCAAATCGGCCTGGTTAAGGTTACTAAGAATGAAAGAATAGTCTGAGTCCATATTAGACTTATAACCTAAGAACCCTGGCGCTCCTTTCTGAACCAAGTACCTTACATATCTGGCTTCTATATCTTCAGGGTTTTTTTGGATATATGTTTCCAGCATGTCCTTGCCCTTATTAAAGTAGCCAATCTGAGTAGGCGGCCAGCTGGAGTGCTCTGCTCTCTGCATAATAGCACAAGCCAAATACGGAGTTACTTTTTCGCACGACATAAGTTCCATGTTAATTATGTGTGTCTCAAGCCGTTTCTCTGAATCATTCTCTTGATGAAACTGAGATCTAACCTCTGTCATGTCGCAGTAATCAGAGCTTAGCGTTAAGCTACTTATTAATATAATTAATGCTAGTTTCATTTTAAAGCATATTTATTCTATGTCTAACATAGGATTTGGCCAGAATCATAACCTTTCTAGAATTGCTAATTCTAATGCGCTCCTCTAAGATGGCTTGGCTATTCTTACGTTTAATTTTTTTCAGTAATCCTAAATAATACTTGTAAGCTACATAAACCCCTAATCTGCATTCTAACGGCAGTTTGAGTATACCTGATAAAGCCCGATCGAAATCTTGTTCTATTTCTTCTATTATTTCCTGTTTAGTTTCTTCTGTAAACGTATAGTCTTTAACGTTAGGAAAGTAAGATCGGCCTAAACGTTCAAAGTCATCTTTTAGATCACGTAAAAAGTTCACTTTCTGAAATGCGCTCCCCAGCATCATAGCCTCATCTTTTAGCGCCTCGTATTTTTCTTCATCTCCATCGACAAATATTTTAAGGCACATAAGCCCCACCACATCTGCAGAGCCATAAATGTACTCCTTATATTCCTGTTCAGTTAGATATTCAGTTTTATTTAAATCAAGTTTCATGCTATGCATAAAAGAGTCTGAAAGTTCATATAGATTAAAGGCATGAACTACTTCTTGGTAAGCATTTAAGATAGGATTTAGACTTATTTTTCTTTCTAGAGCCTTTCTGTAGTCTGCTTCGAATTCTTCTATGAGTTCTTTCTGGTCATAGTCATGAAAAGAATCTACTATTTCATCTGCATATCTTACAAATCCATAGATGGCATAAATCGCTGGTCTAATGTCTTTTCCTAATAATTTTATACCTAAAGAAAATGATGTGCTATAGGTGTTAGTTACTAGTTTACTGATTTTATAGCTGGAAGAGTCAAATAGTTCTTTCATTTTATCCGTGGTATTTATGGATTAAGTCACTAACTATTTTCCCGGAAATTAAGCTTGGAGGAACTCCTGGACCAGGTACAGTTAACTGCCCTGTAAAATACAGATTATTTAATGTTTTACTTTTCAGTTTAGGTCTGAGCACGTGAGTTTGTAAAAGTGTGTTAGCTAGACCATATGCATTTCCTTTATAACTATTGTAGTCTTTTTTAAAGTCGGCTACACAGTAAGATTCTTTAAAAAGAACATTTTCTGCCAAGTCTTGCCCTGTTAAGTCTTTTAAGCGTTGCAATATAATCTTAAAATACCTCTCTCTTATTTCATCAGTGTCTTCAATGTCTGGTGCTAATGGAATGAGGAAGATACCAGCCTCTTTTCCAGAGGGAGCAGAGCTCTTATCCGTCATACTAGGGAAGCTCGCATAGAAAAGTGGTTTTTCAGGCCACGACTTTGTATCATAAATCGTCTCTGCATGCTTTTCAAAATCTGTATCAAAGAATAAGGTATGATGAGACAGATGATCTAGCTTTTGATCAAAACCCACGTAAAAAAGAAGAGCGGAAGGAGCAAAGGTCTTTTTATCCCAATATTTTTCTGAGTATTGTTTATGACCATTGAGCATAGTTTCGGTATGGTGATAATCTGCACCACTTAATAGCACATCGCATGTGTAATCTTTATTTCCAGCTTTTACGCCTTTCACATTATCTCCATTAGCATTTATTTTATAGACTGGTGCATCTGTAACTAGATTAACGCCTAGCTCCTCTGCTAGTGCTTTCATTCCTTCCACCACAGAGTACATTCCGCCTTTAGGATGCCATGTGCCGAGCTTAAAATCTGCATAATTCATAAAATTATAAAAGGCAGGTGTATTACTAGCTTTTGCACCTAAAAATAACACTGGAAACTCTAGTATTTTTCTCAGATTAGGGTGCTTGATTTTAGCTCTAACAGTACTTTTTATAGTTCCGAAGAACTGGCCTACCTTTTTGGCAGTAGTAGGAGTAATGATTTCCGTAAGACGCTCACCTGGCTGGTACACTAAATCTTGGATGGCTACCTTATAATTATGTTCAGCGCCATTTATAAACTTCTGCAGTTTCACTCCGCTGCCAGGCTCTATACCTTCAAAAGTAGCTTTTATTTCTGGAAAATTATCTGCTATTTTAACGGATTCATTTTCTCCGAAGTACACCTCATAAGCAGGATTTAATTTATCTAACTGATAGAAATCTGATACTTTTTTATCAAAATCATTAAAGAAACTCTCAAATACGTCTGGCATCCAATAGAAAGTAGGACCGATATCGAATGTGAATCCATCTCGTTTTAGCTGTCTTGCTCTCCCGCCTACTGTGCTGTTCTTTTCTAATACGGTAACCTTATGCCCAGCTTTAGCCAGATAACAACTGGCAGATAATGAGCTGAATCCAGCTCCAATAATAATAATTTCTTTTCCCATCGAATAAGTCGTATTTAAACTCATAACTCTAAAACGAATGTACTTTTTACACTGGAGTGGAATCTCATAAAACTGTAAAAGTCACGACTGGTTAAAGAAAAGTGATAAAACAAGTAGTAATGGGAAGGGTAGGGTTGGCGTTGCAACGCTTAAAACACTTTATAAATTTAACTAGTAGTCTTAGCAAGTGCTGGTGGAGTTAGCAACTTCCTCCAATCATTGACAATAAGTTAATACTAAATTCGATTAAAAACGGTAAATTTGCCATGAAATTAAGAAAACATAAGCCGAAAGGCTTTAATTTACTATTTATCTAAACAATTAACCAATGAACTTAAAAAGTTTCATGTTCGTGCTGATATCTTCAGTGCTTGCACTTCCTGCATTCAGTCAGGATTTATTAATAACAGCCATCTTTGATGGGCCTTTTTCTAGTGGAGGAGGACCAAGAGGAATAGAGCTTTACGCTACAGATGATATCGCAGATCTTACCTTATATGGTATAGGGATAGCAAATAATGGGGGTGGTTCTGACGGTCAAGAATATACTTTTCCTGCTGGTTCGGCCACGGCTGGAGATTATTTGTATATCACAAATGATTTAGCAAATTTCAATTCATTTTTTGGATTAACGGCCAACTTCGAATCTGGAATCTTTTCTATCAATGGAGACGATCCATTAGAACTTTATTTTAACGGTAATGTTATAGATGTCTATGGAGATGTGGCTCTAGATGGTTCAGGTGAAGCTTGGGAGTATACGGATGGATATAGTTACAGAGTAGATGGAACTTCAGCCTCTACAACTTGGATGGCTGGAGATTGGTTAACAGGCCAAGTAAATGTTTATGATGGAACAGCTGCCAATAGTGAAGCTGCTACTCCTATGACTATAGGTACTTACGACCCTAATTCTACAGCTACTCCTGGTTGTACGGATATGACCGCGTGTAACTTCGAAATGACTGCTACTGTAGATAATGGTTCATGCTTATTTGAAGGTGACTCATGTGATGATATGGATGCTAGCACAGTAAACGATGAGTATTTAGCTGGATGTGTTTGTGCAGGTGAAGCTGAAGTGCTAGGATGTACTGATGACGGAGCGTGTAACTTCGACTCAGGTGCCAATACAGATGATGGTTCTTGTGATTTTTCTTGTATTGGATGTACTGATATGACAGCATGTAACTTCGATGCAGCATTTACTATAAGTGATGATTCTTGTTTATATCCTGGTGATTCATGTGATGATGAAGATGAGACTACCACTGGAGATGAGTTCCAATCGGATTGTTCTTGTTCAGGAACAGTACCTGTAATTACTAATGCTTTAATGATAACAGCTGCTTTTGATGGTCCTCTTACTGGAGGAGCTCCTAAAGGAATTGAATTATACGCTTTAGAAGACATAACAGATTTAAGTGTGTTTGGACTAGGAAGTGCCAATAATGGCGGAGGTACAGATGGAATAGAATATACGTTCCCTGCAGAAAGTTTAGATGCTGGTTCATACATATTTGTTACTAGTGATGATACTGGAGCCCAAACATTCTTTGTTTCTACTGCTACGAATTATAACGCTGGAAGTGCCATATCTATTAATGGAGATGACGCAGTAGAGCTGTTTGAATCTGGAGTAGTAATAGATGTATTTGGAGATATTAATACAGATGGTTCAGGCACAGCATGGGATCATTTAGATTCTTGGGCACACAGAAATTGTGAGCAAATGCCTAATGGGGGGGTATTTAATGCTGCTAATTGGTCGTTTGGTGGAACTAATGTTTTTGATGGAACTATGTTAAACTCAGAAGCTAACGCTCCTATGCCAGTAGGAGCTTATGAAGCTACTTGTCCTTCTGTTGTTTTTGGATGTACTAATATGATGGCGTGTAACTTTAACATGAATGCTACAGATGATGATGGATCATGTGAACTAGTAGGAGATATGTGTGATGATTTAGATCCTCTTACAGAAAATGATGTGTTACAATCTGATTGTTCTTGTGCTGGTACAGCTGTAGTTACTTGTGACCCAATTTCGTGGTCAATAGCTACAGTAGCTACTAATGGAGATATGGATATGTGGATAGATAACGGAGACGGTTCTTATAATGTAAACGGTTTCTGTGGCGGTGGATGTGCTGAGGTTGTAGATCTTTGGTTAGTGTCTAACGGATTTGATTACTCTAATGTGACTACTTCTAGTTTAGTGTTCTCACTGGCAGAAAACTTTGGGTCAAGCGCATTAGATCTTCAGTACACAACTTCATATAATGGAGACCCTGCTGCTTCTGCATGGACCTCATTAGGAACTTATGATGCTGCTGGCGGTTTCTCTATAGACTTGGCAGCACTAGCTGGTTCATCTGAAGTATATATCGGATTCCAATATGCAGATGATGGAGCAGATGGATACAGTAGTTTCACATTGAGTGATCTAGCATTGACTGGAGACTGTCCTACAGACGTTACGGTATTTGATTGTCCTACTGAATTGGCGAATTTTGGAGATTCATGTAACGATCAAGACGCCACTACTTTTAATGATGTAGTATTAGAAGATTGTTCTTGTGCTGGAACACCATTCGATTGTGTAGCAGAACTAGCTAACATCGGAGATTCATGTGACGATGGTGATGCCATGACTAATAACGATGTGATTCAAAATGACTGCTCATGTGCTGGAACTCCATTTACATTGACAAATGACTTAATTATTACCGCAGCTTATGATGGGCCATTATCTGGAGGAACGCCAAAAGGAGTTGAGCTATATGTGGTAAATGATATAGCAGACCTAAGCATTTTTGGTATAGGTTCAGCTAATAATGGAGGAGGAACAGATGGAGAAGAATTCACTTTCCCAGCAGTATCTGCCTCAGCAGGTGATTTTATTTATGTAACTACAAATGAGTTAACAGAGTTCAATACATTCTTCGGATTCGATGCTGATTATGGAATAGGTTCAGTAATGGGAATAAACGGAGATGATGCTATAGAGCTTTTCGAGCAGGGTACAGTAATAGATGTATTTGGAGATATTAACGTAGATGGAAATGGAACTCCTTGGGAGTATTTAGATGGATGGGCTTATAGAAACTGTGAGACTGGTCCTGACGGATCTACTTTTGTAGAAGCTAGCTGGACTTATTCTGGACCAAATGCGTTAGATGGAGAAACTGATAATGCTTCTGCTGTTACTCCAGTTCCAGTAGGAACTTATGAAACAGTTTGTTCAGGTGTAGTTCTTGGATGTACTGACGAGAATGCTTCTAACTTTAACGAGTTAGCTACAGAAGATGACGGTTCATGTGAATTCTTAGGATGTACAGATCCATTATTCTTAGAGTACAATCCTTACGCACAAACCGAAGATGGTTCATGTGCTACACTTATAATGGAAGGATGTATTTACGAGTCTGCAGACAATTATAATCCTAATGCCAATGTGGATGATAATACATGTGTGTTCTCAGGATCAAGTTGTCCTGGAGATTTCAATGGAGATGATGCTGTAACTGTGGGAGATCTTTCTGGTTTCTTAGCTGCTTTCGGTAATCTATGTGACTAATTAATACGAGTATGAATTTAAAAGCCCTGCCTTATTTAGGTGGGGCTTTTCTTTTTACTGAGAATTCATTTCTCTATTTCCTATGTTACAAAGATGTCAAGCACATAGAAAAATGTAGTTTCCACTTATTTTACTTAGAGTATTAAAAAAGATAATCTGTAAAAGCTGTCTTCTCAAAAATTTCATTTCGACTAGTCCTAAGAGGCTAAATGAAGTTTTAGCAGAATGCTTATCTGTCCTAGGTGGTAATTCAAATGACCTAACAAATGGGATAAGAAGAATTCTGTAGTCATTTCATGGCCTAAAACTTTAATAGGATAGCTCTGTCTAAGATCCTCTGATGTTAAATCAGTGAGGGTTTGAGTGATTTCACGTTCAGTGATTTGTAATAAATTGACCAGTTCCTTGATAGAAACTGGTTTACTATGAAACTCATTATGCCTGTCTCTTACATAAGAGGTTCGTCCTAAAACATGTCCTATGAAATGCCTTAGATTTCCACAAATATGAAGCGTAAGATGTCCAGAGGAATTAGTAATTATTTCACTTTTATTCCAGAGGCATTTCTCCTGAGGTACAGCATCTATAATTGAAATTAATCGGTTAAGATCCCTTTGAAATATAGAGTTCAGTGAAGAAACCATCAATATCTAAATCTTCTCAACTCACCTGCTAAAAAGATCAAGGCGTTTTTATCTTCTTCTCCAGTGTAAATGATTAATTCACTATTTATAGTATTCCCATCAGGATTAGCTATCAGCTCCACTTTACGAAATACATCTTTAAAGCGGTCTGCCATCTGAACAAAAGGTAGATCTATATCTGCTCCGAGTTCTATGAGAGCCTTAGGATAAGCCACTAAATGTACTGCGTGTTCAGAGGAGGGAGTTTCATTACTAATGTTTTCACTAGAGCTGAAGGTCAGTGAATTATCAGAACCCTCCGAGAAGAATAACTTATCATTTTCTATCTGGTCTTTTAAAAAGTCTTTTGAACTTAAAGGTTCATTAAATCCTAAATATCCCGTGTATGACATATTACTTTTTTCTAATAACTCCTTTTTCTCTACTAAGTTAAAATTGTCATCATAATCATAAGTGATTACTTCTTCTAAACCTTTTTCAGTACCAGTAATGCTGAAATTTATGAGCCCATTCCATTTCTTTAAAAATTCTTTAGAAGACTCCTTGGCATCAGCATCTGCCAAGCCTTTTTCCCATTCTGTTCGTGCTTCATTCGTAAGCCAAAAATCTAAATCTGACTCAGGATTAATATTAGCGTGAAAGCTTAAATAATCCGATGCTACAGAACCTATGCCACCCTCTCTTAGAGGATTTTTGAGGTCTGGCTTATCACTAGTTACCTTAGAGTCAATCCTAATCAAGCCATCTTCGAAGGTTAGGGTGGAAAACTGAGCAGGTGAATACTCAAAAACAGGACTTCTTAAAGCCATTTCGTTTTCTTTCATGAAAACGGCCAGATGTTCATCAGTCTCTTTGAGGTTAGAAAATTCGGCACTCAATTCATAACCTTCTTTCGGGGTAATGATCTTATTCCATTCACTTAAACCACCTTCTACTTCAGATCTTCTCATTTGAGAGATAAAGCAGAGTTCTTCATTGAAATTAATATATGCGCCTAAATCTGAGGAATAATATTCGGTTTCACTAAGGGCTGTTAGGTTCGACTTCAATGCTAAATCTTCTAAATAGTCTCCAAAAACTTGTTTAGATGTTACAGGAACTAAGACATTAACACGTTCATTTTTAAGATATATGGCTACTTTTCTGCTCAGATTGATACCAGTGAGTTGAGCTTCTTTTTGAAATTTTTCCATATCCTGGTCTCCCTTCAGCTCTTCAGATAACTCTATAATATCAGGAAGATTAGTGAGAATAAGAGTCATGAAAGCCTCTATATTTATAACCATGACAGCATCCGCATCTGCTGGTATGGCCTCAAATACAGAAGCATTAGCAGAGTCGTTTTGACTCTTATTTATTAAATAAATGATACCACCTATAAATAAAAGACAAACTAGAACAATTCCTATAATCTTTAAAACCTTCATTACTATTTAATTTCTATATGAACTGTTTTCCTTTTCGATTTTGTACATGCTATCCATTACAGAGAGAAAGTAGGCTAGAGAGTTTTTATGTTTTCCTTTAACCATCATGTTAAGCTCGGTAGTAATCATTCCGTTTTTTACTTTCCCAGAGGTTAATTGAACATCTCCAGCATTGGCTTCTAAAAATTCTACGGCTCGTTGAGCATCTGAAGGCAGCTCGTTCAATGGAACTTTGCTGGCCATTCTAGAAGAATTAATTCTCATTACGCTGCTGTTCGAAGTAAGGAGGTTTTTTTGTTCTAAGGTGGGCTTAGCACCCCCATCTTGAATGAAATCAAATAGCCTTTGAGAGCTGAATATGAATACGATTCCATCTTTTTGCAACGCGTAAATATCTAATGGAACAAACTCGCTAGAGGCCAATTTATAATAGCCGCCATCTTGTAAACTAAATTCACCTCTAGAACCTAGGGAAACTAATTTGAAAATGTTATTAATGTTTTTAGAATCATCGGAAGAAAACATACAGAGAAAATCTGGTCTCACTTCTTCTTTAGTTTTGGTGATTTCACTGTAGTTCCAGTCGTCATCATACTCATAGGTAGTGTATTCCATTTCATAAGAGCTAAAGTTAGTGATCCCAGCATAGTAATCTCCTTTCATTAGGTCTGCTATAGCACTTTCGTCTACCACCATTTCCATGAAGTCTAAGAAAATGCTAACGTATTCACCTACAGGTTCGTTTCCGGTCAGTTCATCAGGAAAATCTTCCATTAACGTTCGTGTATAATCGTAATATCCGTTGAGCATTTCTTTCGTGTTAAATGCTCCAGAAGTAAACATGAGATGATCTTCAAAAGGAATGTAGTTTAACATGTCAGTATTGAATTCCCTATCGAGTGATTTCGAGTAAAATTCACTTAGATCATCTGATATTTTAGAGTTCATTTCTACTCTGAAGGCATCTTTTTCATAGAATCCATTCATAGATAACCACTCTACATTGCCATAAACATTATACAGCCACTGTTCCATCTGAATGTCAAAGCTAGACCGGTAGTAACTATTACCACCAGGCATCAAGCTTTTAACCCACGACCCATAATTATTTACTAGAATAGAAAAGTCAGCATCCGACTTAATCTGGTTTTCTGAAAACTTTGTCCCAGAAGAATTGGATGACATCAGCTCTAAGGCCAGAGCTTTAGATTTTATAGCTATTTCAGCATTTTTTTGTTCCAGTTCAGCTTTTCTTTCGGCTTCATAATCGTATGGTTCTGGCTCATTTTCATAGATGTACTCATTAGAGAGTCTTCCAGGAGGTGGAGGTGGCGGAGGTGGAACCTCTACTATGTCCTCATCTAATTCTGGTGCTGCAGGCACCTCCATTTCTTCTGTTATTTCATATTCTTCCTCTGCTTCTGGTATGGCTTCATAAGCCTCTTCTTCTATAGCCTCATACTCCATTACCTCAGTGTCATCGTAAATGTAAATGTCATCTTCATAGTAGTTCATACTGCTTCCAGAATTTCTAGGCAGAACTGAGTATGTAATTAAACCAGAGTTTCCTCTAAGAGCTCTCGTGTATCCCTCTTTTACAGAGAAAAACACACCCGCTTCGTTTTGAATATCAGTTTCTGCCATAAAAACAGATTTATACAAGTCAGGGTCATTCACCTCAAAACTAGCGCCCATATTCATAGATCCATCCTCCTCATAAGTCAAAAAATACTGAGCTTCAGAGTCTAAATTAATACCTAGTTGGTCTATTTCTGTTTTTCCCTGGCCAAGCATCCCAGAAATCTCATTAAAGAACGTACTCATAAAGGGCATGTCTTTCATTTCTTCTAGGGCTACCTTATTAAGCAGTTCATCACCTCTAAGAATGACTACAATGTCAGCATTCTCTGGGCTTAGCAGGGGTGTTTGCGTTGCAATAGTGTTCCATTGCGAAGCACATAAAAAGAGTGTAAATAGGAGTGAAAAGAATTTCATATGCGACTAGTTTTCGGCAATTTTATAAATGTCATTTATCATGTTGAATAGATATTGGAGACTATTCTCATGGCCTTTTTCAGGAATATCTATTATCATGCTTTGCTTTACAGATTTACCTTTAGGTTTTTCTTGGGATATAGTCATAGAGGATGTGTTATCTCTTAAATAAACCAGTGCTTTATCTTCAAATTTTTGATTATCTACTGCGGTAGGTATAGAGCTAAAAATCATATTTGTATTCACAAATAAGGTTTGAGTATTCTTTTTCATGTCTTTAGCCAGTTCTTTGTCAATGTTTTGATAGCCTTTACCAGACATGACTAGCTGCATCTGCTCTTTATTATTGGTGAAAAATAAACCATCTTCTGTAGTGAACAGATAAACGGCAAAGTTTGGCCCTTCGCTAGCTGGTATAATAAAATAGTTTTCTTTTTGAGTAAGAGGAGATTCTATTGAAGCCAATTCTAAAATATGGTTTAAGTTTTCAGAATTAGAACTCTGCATCATGCCCAGAATGTCTGGTATGAGTTCAGAGCCTTTTTCTAAAGATTCTGTCATGTTAAAATCATCGTCATAGTTATACGAGATGAACTCTGTTTCTTTAATACTCAAATTGGATACTGCCACTATTAGGTTTCCGTTAACCATTTCGGCTATGGATTCTTCATCTATAAATGAGGTAATCAAAGAAGCTATTTTGCGTCCTGCTTCATCAATAGGTAACATAGAATTCAAAAGTGGTGAAAAATACTCTGGTGTCTGCATCAGAGCTGCTTCTGAATTTAAATTAACATTATAAATACCTAAAAGATCATCCTGGCTAACGTAGTTCAATAGCTTACTATTTAATTTAGATTTAGACAGTTCTTTCTGAATTTTCATATTTTTTTCATTCGGAAAAAACTCTGACTCTACAGTAATTTGATCTTCATCAAAAAACAGCTGAGATGACCAGTACTGATCTCCTGCAGTAAGTTCTGCCAGTGGATTAGTGGAGCCTGTAGAACCCATTAAGAAAGCCCCCGCCATACCGGTGACATTCATATATTGATTAGCTAACTCTGAGTTGACAGACAGATACATATTGGCATCTGCATTTTTATTGTAACTAGAAATGAAGTTCTTTGATTTAGAAAGTGGTGAGCTCTTGGTCTTAAAGAGGTTCAGTCCGAAATTTTTAGTATACGCCTTAGCTTCTTCTCTTATTTTGTCATAAGCAGCATAATCTTCTTCAGTGGCCTCCCAGCCAGGGTAAGGCGCTGTGGTCTCGGTTTCTAAAAATATGAGATAAGAATCAGTAAAACCGATGAATTCTCTGGATCTCTGTTGAAAGGTAATTCCGTTTTGTTCTTCTGTTTCTCTCAGTGACATCAGTTTTACCAGATTATCTCCACTTATTGGTAATATCATACCACCTGTCATGTAATCACCCTCTGCCACGGCAAAAATCATTAATTCTTTAGCCCAGTCTATGCCTATATCACTCATGTTTCCAGACATTCCCTCTCTTTCGAGTTCTTTTCTGAGTTCCTTGTAGAAGTCTAAGTTTTGGAAACTCTCTAAACTCATTTTATTCTGAAGGTTCTGTCCATTTACTGAAAAAGCTAGAAAGGTGTTTTCTGGAAGAAAGTCAGCAGAACTTTGGGCGTTTCCGCAGAAACTTATCAGCGATAAAGTAACACTGAAGCAGAAAGTAGTTAGTGTTTTAAAGTGGTTTTTCATTTCTTATTTAAGGGTTATAGTATTTTCAATTTGTTTTTTTCCAGTAGCTAAATCCACCGCTTTATATCTGAGCATGGCAGCTTTTTTATTTGGAGAAATTTTAGTGTCGGTATTTGAAGCTGATGCTATTTCACTTTCGAATCTGTAGATTCCTGTGTATTGGGCTTTCTCCACTAAAGCTAAATCTTCTTCTTTTATTTTATCTAGGTCTGCTTGTCCTTGGTAGTCTCCCTTTCTTCTGAAGGTTTTAGAAGAACTGGAGAAGGTGTAATGGTCATCAGAATTGGCATAAGGATCTTTTATTCGATACTCATTTTTCACTATTACTGTAGCTCTATTAAGTGCTTCAGGGTTAGAGAAATCACAGGAGAATTTAAAGATGTAATTCGAGAAATCTAAAGATTTAGATACATTACTAATGCCGTCTGTATCATTAATTAAATCTATAACTTCATTCAGTTTTAGTTTGATTTCTGCTTGAGTAGGAATTTTCTGTCCGTTTATGCTGTCTAGCAGCATCACAGAATTAATCTTGGTTTTACTCTGACTTAGGTTTAAGGTGTACGATAACTTCCCAGAACCGTCATTCTTTAGATCTACTTCTTCTATGATTTCTAAGCAGCTTGTGAGCAGAATAGTGAGTGAAAAAAGGAGGATATATTTCATAAGATTTCTATTGATTTAGGCCACACCAAATCAAAAGCAATGCCCAAAACTTTCGAGACATCAAAGCTATTTAAAAAAAGGCTATAGACGCGGTTTTACAAGGAAATTCTCAAGTTTGAATTAGTAATTTTTTTGATTGTTTTAAAAGCCTGCAGAGATGAAACTAAAGTCCACAGTGTACGTACACTTATATTAACACTCCAAATAAAACAAAAAATTTATGAATACTAACGTTTACACATTGTTGTCGGTGGCATGTGGATTTCTATGTTCTCTCGCATCTTTTAGTCAATGTAGCATAAATGCTGGCAGTGATTTCATAGCCTGCGATGGAGAAGAAATCACTTTCTTACCAATAGTCACAGATGGTGTAGAGCCATATTCATTCACGTACGACAATGGGACTACTTCTGGCGCTGGTTTAACCACTACTCTTTCAGGGAATCCGCTTGTAAATGAAAATCAAGACTTTACAATAACGGTGACTGATTCAGATGGTTGTATTAGTAGTGATGTGGTCAGAGTAGATGTTAGAAGTTTACCAGATGTAACTGTGGCAGTAACTAATTCTACCTGTTTAGAATCTGGTGCTTTAGAATTTAGTTTCATAAATCACCCTAACCGAAGTGCCATAGAATTTAGCATAAATGGTGGGGCTTCATATTTTTCACAGGTGCTAGATAACTCTGGTAGTGTCTCTTATCCTTTAACTCCAGGAACTTACAATTGTTTTGTTCGTTGGGGCAATAATGAATGTCCTGTAGACCTAGGCAATCACACGATTTTAGATTTAGGTGGGGTCAGCTTTGATATAGGGGGCACAGAAACTATCTGCGAGGAAACAGAAGTTACTTTGAATCCATTGGTTACAGGAGGTACAGCTCCCTTTACATATGCATGGACAGATGGAACCAACTCAGGAACAGGTTTGGTTTTTACTCCCGAAGGAGATCCTGCTATTAACGTAAACAGAACTTTTACAGTAACACTTACAGATGCTCTAGGTTGTATTGCAGAACAACAAAAAACATATTCTATTAGAAGTAATCCAACTGTTACAGTTTCTACTATAGATGCAGACTGTTTTACGGCTGGAGCTATTGAATTTAATTTTCCAGATCATCCTAATAGAACAGGTATAGAGTTTAGTATAAACGGTGGATCTAGCTACAGCAATGTACAAGATAATTCAGGAAGTTTAGTTTTTAATGAGCCTCCAGGTACTTATGATTGTATAGTAAGATGGGGAGATAATAGTTGCCCAGAGGAATTAGGTGCTTTTACTATAAATGACTTAGGCAGCGTAAGCTTAGAGTTAGGAGGCACAGAAACAATTTGTGAAAATGATGAAGTAATTCTTAGTCCTATCATCACCGGTGGAACAGGTCCATTCAATTTTACTTGGGATGATGGTGCTAATTCTGGCACAGGTATAATCTTCACTCCAACTGGAAACCCAGATGCTAACATAACCAGAGTAGTTACAGTTAGTTTAACAGATGCTAACGGATGCATAGCAGTAGATACTAAAACTTATACAATTGAAAGTCAACCCACGGTTACAGTAACTACAGTTGATCAAGATTGTTTTACGAGTAGTTCTATTGAATTTAGTTTTCCAGACCATCCTAACAGAGGAGGAATAGAGTTCAGCACTAACGGAGGAAGCTCATACGAAACTTCTGTTTTGGATAATTCTGGCAGTGTGACTTATTTTGAAAGTCCTGGTGTATACAGCTGTTTTGCAAGGTGGGGTAATAATGAATGTCCAGTTGATTTAGGAACTTATACCATCCAGAACTTTGGTGGAGTGACTATGGATGCTGGAGGTGATCAAACGATTTGTGAAAATACAGAGATTACTCTTTCACCAGTTTTAACTGGAGCCGTGTCGCCTTTTAATTATACATGGACAGATGGCACTAATTCAGGCACAGGATTAACTTATACTCCAGCTGGAGACCCTAATGTAAATGTAACTAGTACGTTTACAATCACTTTAACTGATGGGAACGGATGCGTAGCACAAGATGATATTGCATACAGTATAAGAAGTTCTCCTACAGTAACCAATGTAAGCACTATAGATGGATGCGGAACTTCAGGAGGAGTAACCTTTGATTTTAGTAACCACCCTAATAGAACAGGTATAGAATTTAGTTTGAATGGAGGTTCATCCTATGAAAATTCAATTTCTGACGCTCTTGGCAGTTTCACGTATAACCTTGCACCAGGAACATATACCTTCTTTAGTAGATGGGGAGATAATTCTTGTCCTATAAATTTAGGTACATTTACTATTAACAGTCTTCCAATAGACTTAGAGGCAGGGTCAGACTTTTTCATATGTGAAGGAGAGGAAATAGTAATCTCTCCAAATGTCAGCGATGGCACAGCACCTTATACTTATGTATACACCAATGGAGTCGATAGCGGCACAGGATTAACTTTTACACCTAGCGGAGATCCTACCCAAAACGTAGATTATTCATACACACTTACAGTAACTGATGCCAATGGTTGTCAAGATGTAGATGATTTTGAGGTTACAGTAAGGAGCTCGCCTACAGCCTCAGTTACTGGAGGAGTAATAGCCTGTGATGGTTCGGGTGATGTTATATTTACTTTTTCAGATCACCCTAATAATCTTGGTATCGAATTTAGCTTAAATGGAGGAGTAAGCTATGAAAGTCCAATTCCAGATAATACAGGAACTGTTTCATATAACAGAACAGAAGGCACTTATGATACTTATGCTGCATTTTTCGGAAATGTCTGTCCTACACCCGTTGGTGTAGTTCAGTTCATAAATGCAGACACTTATCATGCCGTAGCAGATGGTAATTCTAGTGATGCTATTTGGGTGCCAGATGGCGGAACCATTCCACTTTCCATTGAGTTCTGCTCAGATAGAAATTTAGTAATAGACCCTACTATAACAGTTACAGCAGATGATTTGATAATCGCTAATGATCTAACTCTTAGTAGTTCTGGTAGGCTTGATATGTCTGCTAGTAACTATGATTTAGAACTCTATGGGGATATGACAGTGCTGAATACGCTCACTTTTAAAGAAAGAGAAGGTAAAGTTAGTTTCTTAGGTTCTGCGTTGCAATCCATAAACTCTAACATTATGAAATTTCATGATGTGACGGTAGATAACTCAGCAGGAGTAGAATTAAACTCAGACATGGAAGTGTCGGGCGTATTCAAACCAGAAGCAGGGACATTTGATGTAAATGGGAATGACTTTACACTGACCTCCGACATGAGTGGTGGTAACGTGCTAACAGGATCTATTTCAGAGATAAAGTCTGGTGCTGACTTTTTAGGAGAAATAAAAATTGAGAGATATGTAGAGTCTTTAGAAGAAGGCTATAGACTTATAGGAGTTCCTATTCAAGGACAAACAGTTGGAGATTTCCAAGGACAATTTGTTACTACTGGATACTCAGGAAGCGACTGGCCTGGCCAAGCTTTTACGAACGTGAAATGGTATGACGAAACTGAACATTACGTCAATAATATAGATTCTGGGTTTGTGGATGTAACTTCTACTGGAGAAGCTATTCAAGCTGATAAAGGATATTGGGCGTATTTTCCTCCTTCCACCAGTAATGTAGTCTTAGAGTCTGAAGGAGTATTTAATAAAGGGGATGTCACCTTTAACTTAGGCTATACTGAAACTGGCCCAGACGCATTTGAAGGGTGGCACTGTATTCCTAATCCATATCCATCTGCTATAGACATTATGAGTGCAGATATAGAGTTAGTGAACGTGGATAGAGCCATTTACATTCTAGACCATACATTAGGAGGCACATGGCAGGGAGAGTATGTTATTTATAATAATGGAGTTTCTGTAAACGGAGGATCTAACATAGTATCATCTTATCAGGCATTCTTTATAAAAGCCACAGGACCAGGAGCTAGCATTACGTTTAAAGAACCATGTAAGAGTGATGACCAAGGAGCATTTCTTAGAAATTCATCCGTAGAAAGACCACTAATTAGACTGGCTATGAACCAAGGTGAACGCAAGTACGAAAGTGTTATAGCCTTTGATGAATCGGCTTCAGAAGAGTTCGATTCTCAGTTTGATGCCTATAAAAAGAATTCAGTAATGTTTAGCTTGGCTAGTATCTCTAATGAAGACACTTTAAGCATTAATACCCTTCAGAATTATGAAGAAGCTTTAGAAATACCGATACATGTATTTGCTCCTTATGCTGGAGAATACACATTAAGCCTAGATGAGCTAAAACACATAAATAGCAACTTGTGTTTAACAATCACTGATTTAGAAACTAATGAGGTATATCCAATTGACGTGGATTTAACAGTTCCTTTTAGTACAGGTGCTGATAACTATCAGGGAATTAGGTTTTTATTGAGTTCTAAGCCTGTAGCTCAAGTTAGAACAACAACTCCTACTTGTGCTCTAAGTAATGATGCCACTATTCAAGTGAATACTTCTCTAGAAGGCAATTATTCGTATACGTTGCATAATGAATTTGAGGAAGAAATCTTATCTGAAGAGACATCTGGAAACTTATTATTTGAAGAGCTATATAGTGGTATATATAACATAGTAATTACTGATCAAGATGGGTATTGTGGCGTTTCTGAATATGAAGTAACTATAGCAGACATACCTTTATTTAGTAACGGCTCTGTGAGTTTCATAAAGGATCATTGCAACGCTGAAGAAGGAAAGATATTTATTTCTGTAAGTCATGATCAAGAGCTTAACGCTAAGCTCTATATAGGGGATGAATTGATTTCTGAACTCACAGGGCAGGAGTTACTTACTTTCGAGAATTTATTAGGAGGTGTATATGAAGTAGAGGTGTCTAATGAATGTGCTTCTGAGACCCACACTGTAGATGTAAGAAATGAGGAAATGGTTAATCCATTCTTTAGCCTTCCTGAAGAAGAAATTTTGCTCGAAAACTCATTAACGCTAAGCCTAGTGTCAGAGTCTGAAAACAGCCTGTTAGATGAGTGGATAGTAGATGGTGTGGAATGGAGCACTAACTCTAGCAGTTTCTTCACCATTAATGAAGCTGGTGTTTATAACATCACACTCAGAAGTACTGGATCTAACTGTGTGAAGGAGTTCACTAAGAGTATTAGTGTTTCTGATTATATCGAAGAGGTGCCTTTAGAAGCGGATTTTGTGATGAGCGTAAATAGTTCTGAAATAGACATTCGAAGAACTAGGGGAGAAGCGGAATTCGACTTGGTAGAAATATTTGATGTAAGCGGAAAGCTTATTTCTACGGTTTCTGTAAATGATACTCAAAACACACTTATAAATCACTCAGATCTGGCTAAGGGAGCATACATATTAAGATTATCATTAGACGGCACTGTGGTTCACAGCCAGAAAGTGAGTAAGTAATCTGAAGAAAAACTTCATAAAAATAGAACCGACTTTCAGCCTAGCTGTGAGTCGGTTTTTTTATGCTCAGTAAACTGGGCGAGTACTTCTTTTACAAAACCAGTCCACGTGTAATTTGGGAGATCTGCTGCCAAGTTTTTTTTAAATTCTGCAGCTAGCTTAGAATCGAAGAACTTCTTAATAGCCTCGGCTATGTCATGTGGTTCCATAGAGGTAACCAAGCCTACTCTATCAGGTGATACCATCTCTGTGAGTCCGCCTACGTTAGTCACTAAAAGTGGTAGGTTAAAGTGGTAAGCTATCTGAGTAACACCACTCTGAGAGGCTGATTTATAGGTTTGTGCTAGTAGATCTGCTGCGCAGAAATAAACCGCTAATTTTTCCTGAGGTATAAAGTGATCATGGATCATTACACGGTCTTGAATCCCAAGTTCTGAAATAAGCTCGGTATATTTGGATTTCTCTTCGTAAAACTCGCCAGCTATAATGAGCTTGAGCGAAGAATGATGAAGTGCTGAATTCCCTAAGGCTTCAATAAGCAAGTCTAAACCCTTATAGGCGCGCACCAGGCCAAAAAACAGCACTACCGAGTCTTCTTCATTTAGCCCTAGTTCTGCACGTGCAGATGCTTTAGAGATGGCAGATGGCAAGTCGGAATTAACTGGGTGAAAAAGACTAAGCACAGGTTTCTTTGTAAACTTTTTGAGCTCGTGACTCACATGTTCAGATAATGTAATAAACCCGCTGGCTTTAGAAACGAAATAAGAGGTAAGTGCTTCATCTCCGAATCTCTTTTCATGTGGTAGCACATTATCACACATGGCTAATACCTTAGTGTGTTTTTTAATCTGGGCAGCTATGGTGCCTAGTGCAGGTGCCATAAAGGGAAGCCAATACCTCATAATTACCAAGTCTGGCTTTTGGGATTTAATGAATCTGGCAGTATTAAACCAGCTCAACGGATTCATTGAATTTATTTCTCTAGTAATACTTAAATCATTAGGAGCTGTATCTTCTGTATATTGATTCTTCCCAGGAAATAACACGTTCGGATACTGCACTGTAAAAGTGACCAAACTAGCCTCATGTTCTAGCTCACCAAAAGCCCTGCATAGGCTATGATTCGTGTCGGCTATTCCTCCGCGGTATGGGTAAGCTGGGCCTACTATGATTACCTTCATTCTGGCCAAATTTAGGCAATGTTTAGTAGTTCGAACTTAGCACCATCTATCTTAGAAATACTCTGTTCCAGTGCTGTGGCTTGTGCCATTCTAATGTCAGTATCTAAGGTGCAGTCTAACTGAAAGTCAGTGTTATTCATTTCTAGGTTAAGCTCTTTTAAAAGGCTCATTACCTTAGGCATGGCCGCATAGTTAAAATGGAGTTTGTAGAAATGGTGTACCTGTCGGGTTATAATAGTGTTTTCTTCTATAGCCATTTTAGCAGCGGTGCGGTATGCATCTATTAAGCCTCCCACGCCCAGTTTAGTGCCTCCAAAATATCTAACTACACAGATAAATACATTAGTTAAATCGTAAGATTGTATCTGACCTAGAATAGGCTTTCCTGCAGAATTATTAGGTTCACCATCATCATTAGCTCTAAATAGCTTTTTATCTAATCCCAGCCTATAGGCATAACAGTGGTGCCTGGCTGTATGGTGTTCTTTTTTTACGTTTTCTAATAACTCCTTTACCTGATCTTTACTGTATGCTGGAAAGGCATAGCCAAAATGTTTACTTCCTTTAACTTTATAAAGACTTTCTGAGGAGCCTTTAAGGGTGAGGTATGAGTCGTTAAGTTCTGAAATGGGATTAAGGATTTAGAATTAGGTTATGGTGTGTCCAGTTTACTGAATTCAGAATTTTGGCTCTTAAACTCAGGAACTATTTGTTTTAACTTGGCCACTAACTCGTCATTTTCTTGATGCTGAAAAAGGGTAATTAAACCTGAAATGGCTCGTCTGCTCTCCTCATGGTTTTGATCTCTAAGCTTGGCTATCATTATCTTAGGGTGATGAGTTTCTATGGTATTCTCTTCAGAAGCCAGAAGTTCTTCATAGAGTTTCTCCCCCGGCCTAAGGCCAGTAATTTTTAGTTCTATATCTCTACCTTCTTTTAGTCCAGAAAGTTGGATCATTTTTTTAGCCAGGTCATAAATTTTTATGCTTTCCCCCATGTCAAAAACGAATACTTCTCCGCCTTTTCCCATGGCACTGGCCTCCAATACTAGTTCTACAGATTCAGGAATGGTCATGAAAAATCGAGTAACTTCTCTATGAGTAACTGTGAGCGGACCTCCTTCTTTAATCTGTTTTCTAAACAATGGGATTACGCTGCCGTTAGAGCCTAAAACATTGCCAAATCTAGTGGCTATGAACTTGGTAGTTCCTTTTTGGTTCATGGCTTCACAGTAAATTTCTGCGGTGCGCTTGGTAGCGCCCATCACATTAGTGGGGTTCACTGCTTTATCTGTAGATATGAGCACGAATTTTTCTACACCAGCTGCCACTGCTTCATCTGCCAAGTGCTTTGTGCCAGCCACATTGGTAAGAATAGCTTCTGAAGGGTTTTCTTCCATGAGTGGCACATGCTTGTAGGCTGCAGCATGAAATATAAGTTGTGCGTTGCAACGCGAAATTAAATGCCTTACGCGTTCCTTCTGACTGACATCTCCTATGGCAAACTCTAACAAATGCTCATTTTTATGTCCTTTTAATTCCTGCTGTAAATCATACATAGGAGACTCCGCCTGGTCAAATACCCATAATTTTTTGGGTGATAAAGAGAGGATTTGTCTAACCAGTTCTGAACCTATGCTACCTGCACCACCTGTTACTAAGATGTTCTTATCTTGAATTTCTTGGCGAATCTGTTCGTTGTTAAGTTTTATAGGAGATCTGCCTAATAGGTCTTCTATCCGAATGCTTTGAAGCTGTTTTAAAGAGAGTTCACCCTTAATCCACTTTTTAACAGGAGGTACATTAAGAATTGAAGTGTTAGAAAGAAGGGCTTTTTCAGCTAGCTCTTTCTTTTTTTCAGGGTTAAGGTTTTGAATACTGATAATGATTTGTTCGGCTTCTTTAGCCTCAAGAATCTCGTTTAACCTCCTGGGAGAATATATTTTAACGCCATCTAATTGTTTGCCTACTTTAGACCTGTCATCATCAAAGAAAGCCACTATTTCCATCTTAGCACTAGGGTCTTGGTCTATGGTTTTTTTGGTGATTAACCCAGATTCTCCGGCACCTATGATAGCTACTTTCATTCTTACCTTTTGTGGGTTTTTGAACTCAGCATAGAGCTGTTTCACGCTAAACCTGAACAGAACTAAAGCCACTAAACTAAGTAAAAACTCTATGGCTAATATGGAGTTAGGAACTAAAAATAAGTGAGACGCTGTAATGTATTTCCAGCCTATGTTAACCACTATTAAAACGGCTGTGGCAGATGCTAGAGAAAAGAAGATTCTGCGAGTATCCTGAGTGCTGGTGTATCTAATAATACCAGAATAAGAACGAAATAGATAGAAGAATAACACTCTCATTATTATAAATAAAGGAAGAAATGTTTTTCCTAGGGCCACTTCACTCTGAGGAATATTAAAATCAAATCTAATGAGGTATGCTACCAAATAACAGAATAGCACAAGACTTAGATCTATAATAAAAATAATCCACCTTGGGGTGTTTCCAGAAGGAAGTTTCATGGGTATTAATTACCCTTCAAAAGTAATGGAAAAGACAAATGCTCTAGACCTAAGGCTATTTACATTTCTACTGAAAATAGTATCATCTTTAATGAGTAGGTTAGGGATACCTATGCAGGACTTGAACTCTAAGGACAGCTTGAAGTATTCTAGAAAGAAATCAAATCCTCCACCTATATCTACAGAGTAATCGTAATCTATGATTTTTATGATTTGGTTTGCACTAAGCTCCTGGTTTACATTTTTCTGAGACTGCATATCTAAGCTGTATTTTCCGCCTGTGAGCATGTATGCGGCAAAATTCTTACTACGGTTAGTCCTAAACTTAAAATTAATGGGTAGGTCTAAATAGACAGATTCTATTCTGCGTATTTCTGTAGAAGTAGAAAAATCGCTGTTTAAAAAAGTGTACTCTATGTTTCTATCCTGGAAAGATAGACCAGGGAAAAAACGAATATGAAAATTAGGAACAGGGTCATAACTGGCCAGTAGATTGAGATTAAACCCAGGCTGAGGACTGAGGTTAATAGCTAAAAGTGAGTCAGTAAATTCGAAGTCAGGTGTTCGCTGCAAGGCAAAATTACTGGAGTTATAACCTAATATGAATCCAAAGTGGTACTGTCTTCTGTCAAACTTAGGAAGATTAGTGCCATTATTTCTTTGAGCTGCGGTCTCCGAAGTAAACAGAAGCACACTAATGACAGCCACTAAAGCTAACTTAAATGTATTCAAAGGATTCTTCATCATTATAAACTATTCTCAGAAACGAAGTTACTACATAGTTATTGTAACACTTTAGACCTTTCTAATACTTTTCTAACAGTAGCTGAAAGAAGTGCCGAAACTCCCATACACATCAGGAAAAATCCACTGAACATAAAGACTAGCATGAGTTTCATAGAAACCATTTCAGTAAAGTTATTTTTAAGCTCTGCATAAAACTCTTCTTCTGTGCCTGGCTTGTACAGTTCTTTTTCAAACTCGGCAGTATGGTTTTCTAAGTACTGCTCATAACCACCTTCTGCCGCTACAGTCTCTTTTACTGAAACTAGATTGGCTTCTGCCAACTCACTAGTAAAGTTAGTGTCTATGTATAAATAGTAAATCACTAAGAACCCGAAGATGATTAACAGGTACTGAAATCCGTATCTCAAACTAAGCTTAAAGTCTTCTATAAAATCAGATTTTTTTTCTTGGCTGAGGTAGAACGCTTTAAGTGCCATAAAAATAATGTAAGCCACAAAGGCAAAATTAAGCGTGAGCGTTAACCTAAAGTAGTCGAACGCCACGCCATTATAGAATAAGAGCAGTTTAAGACCAATCCAAATGATGGCCAAAATTAGAATTATCCTCTGTATCGCACTCATAAGGTCTAGCTATTCATAGAGATTAAGAATTCCTCATTAGACTCAGTAGACATAATTCTGTCTTTAACAAACTCCATAGCTTCTACTGGATTCATATCTGCAAGGTGCTTTCTGAGGATCCAAATTCTTTGCAACGCGTCTTTATCTAATAATAAATCTTCTCTTCTAGTTCCAGATGAGGTAATGTCTATGGCTGGATAGATTCTACGGTTGGCTATTTTTCTGTCTAACTGTAGTTCCATGTTACCTGTTCCTTTGAATTCCTCAAAGATTACCTCGTCCATTTTAGAACCTGTGTCTGTTAGTGCGGTGGCTATGATACTTAATGATCCACCATTTTCTATATTTCTAGCCGCTCCGAAGAAACGTTTAGGCTTGTGAAGAGCATTGGCATCTATACCACCACTTAGGATTTTACCAGAAGCGGGACTCACTGTGTTATAAGCTCTAGCTAGTCTAGTAATAGAATCTAGTAATATGCACACATCATGTCCGCACTCTACCATTCTTTTAGCTTTCTCTAGTACGAGGTTGGCTATTTTTACGTGTCTGTCTGCAGGCTCATCAAAGGTAGATGCTATTACTTCTGCATTTACGCTACGCTTCATGTCTGTAACCTCTTCTGGTCTTTCATCTATTAATAGAATTAATAAATAAGTCTCAGGATGGTTAGCAGCTATGGCATTAGCTATGTCTTTTAGAAGAACTGTTTTACCAGTTTTAGGTTGAGAAACTATCATTCCTCTCTGCCCTTTTCCTATAGGTGAGAATAAATCCATTAACCTCGTAGAGATGCTTTTAGACCCTTTTCCTAACTGGAATTTTTCTTGGGCGAACAAAGGCGTCAAGTACTTGAATGGAATTCTATCTCTGACAAACTCAGGATCCCTTCCGTTAATAGATTCTACATTAATTAATGGGAAATATTTTTCACCTTGTCTAGGAGGTCTAATGTATCCTACTACAGAATCTCCAGTTTTAAGTCCATAATGTTTTACTTGGTTCTGAGCCACGTAAACATCATCAGGCGAATTCAGATAATTGAAGTCAGAAGATCTCAGGAATCCATATCCATCCTGCATCATTTCTAAAACTCCTTCGGCTTTTATCTGTCCGTCAAAATTATAGCCATGCTCGTCTGCCTTTCCTCTTCTCTGGTTTCCGTGGTTATTTCCGTTTCCTGAGTTTTGGTTTCTGTTATTCTGATTCCTGTTGTTATTTCTCTGGTTTCTGTTATTATCAGAAGAATCTTTTCTATCTCTGTTCTGCTTGTGATCTTTCTGAGGCTGATTTTTATGCTCTTTCTGCTCAGTTTTTTCAGAAGCTTCTGTTTTAGCTTGAGATTCATTTTGAGCGTTATTAGCCGGAACCTTTTTTCTAGGTCTTTTAGTTTTAGCTGGTTGCTCTTTATGAGCTTCTGCTTGAGCAGATGCTTTAGGATCTGCAGAAACTTCAGTTTCTACTTTAGCTTTAGGCTCAGTTTTTTTTCTAGCTGGTTTCTTAGCTGCAGGTTTTTTAGCAGGACTAGCACTAGACTTGGCTGCTGGTTTCTTCTCTTTCTGAGCAGCTGGTTTAAGTGCTTGCTCATCTAGAATTTTATATATGAGGTCTTGTTTTTTTAGCTTTTCTGCTTTCTTTATATCGAGTTTGGTGGCTACTTCTTTAAGTTCGGCCACTTTCATTCCGTTTAGTGAAATAATATCGTACATCTATGTGCTAGTAAAATTTATTGAAAAATGTCTTGAAGTGTGATTTTCAGATTGAAATTCTAAGATTGATTTTGTAATCCACAGCTGGATGCTGCTAAAGACACTGCAAGTATAGTGTTTTTTTTAACTCTGAGTCTGTGTGTTGTAGAATTTTTCTAAGAACCACGCTGAGTTCAAACCAAGTAGAACCATATCTTTGCTCACTAAAAATAGTAGAGCAGATGATTCAGCGAATTCAAACCTTATATCTCATACTGGCTGCGGTGGCATTAAGTTTCATATTTCTAGCACCTATAGCTTCATTTACCGGCACAGATGGCGTGGTATATACGCTGAACATTAAGGATTTACTGGGGTCTGACGGCAGTGTTCAGCAGGCGGCTTCTAGAATTAGTATTTTGATTTTGGCCCCTATCACTGTGCTTTCTATAGGTTTTATGATTCTACAGTTTAAAAACCGCCAAAAACAAATGGCCATAGGTAGACTAATTTATTTAATGTTGGCAGCTCTTATTACACTAGCATGGTTTTTTATAGAAGCGAATAAATTTGAAACTCAGATTTCAGGATATGGTCTAGGATATTTCGCTCCAGTGGCAGCGCTGCCCTTTATTTTTCTGGCTAACAGATCCATTAAAAAAGATGAAGAACTCGTAAAATCTTTAGACCGACTTAGATGAGAAATGGTTTAGTGTTTGTTCTTTTAATGCTTCTTATTTCTTCCTGTGCTAGAATGCCTTACGAGCAGTGGAGTAGCAGTTTAGATAAAGAAGAAGCTACACTAAAAGCGCAAAAGTTAGAGGTACAGGTCTTACATGATCCTAACCAGAGGTTGCTTAATGGTGTAATTAAGGCTACTAGAAAAAAAGATGCCGCGCCATACCCAAAATTAACTCTTATGGTGAGTGAGTCAGAATTGACAGTGTCTGAGTTGAATGTAAGTTCTGATTTAGCGTTGCAAAGGTTAGAAACTTACAGAACTAAAATGGAAGAAAACTCTATTTCTACTCTTGGACCTGAGTTTACGGATTATAAAACCATCCTCTCATCATTGACTGAGCAGGCCTCTCAAAATCGGGAATTTATTAAGACTATAATTGCTAAGAATCAGTTGTTTGATTCGCTTTGCAACGCGTATGATATAAGAGAGGTAACTCCTATGAAAGTAGAAGTAGATCTTCCTAAAAAACTGGCTTTAATTCAAGATCGTTTGGCTCTAGCTGTAGAGCAGTATGATGCATTAAGAAGAGGAATAACTTCTCAAGAAGATCAAAAGACAAGCATGACCAAGTTGAACGATATGAGGCAGAAATTGAGACAGGTAGAAGATGAACTTGCAAGCTATTCTAACTTAACGGACAGAGCTCAAAAGAGATTTAAGGAAACCAAATCTTATGAAGGGCCATTCATAGATTCTGATGTAGAAATAAATCAGTCGTTAGAAGTAGAGGCGCGGCTAACACGTTTCTTAGAAGAGTTAGAGCTAATGGTTAAACAGTATTAATGAACTATAATTAGCCTCTAAATTCAAGTTGAGTAACTTGGCAGTTACGTTTTTTTAAGATGTCTTAAATAGTACACCACTTGAAACGTCAGCTTTTTAAACTTCACTGAACTTTCAGCTATAACTTCAGAATTATACCTGTTTTAAGACTAGGCCATAACTTCTGGCTGCTCCAGAAGTTAAATTGAGATTCATAAATATAATGAGCCACAGACACTTCGGAAAAGAAGCTGAAGTGGCGTCCTAAATTTACACTACCTCCTATGCCAGTATTAACGTTTACTTGGCCTATGCCTAACTCTAACTTACTGGAAGTAGAATTAATTTCTTTACCATTCTGAATATCAGTAATTGTTCTTTCCCCTGCCAATCCTAACTCTAATGCTCCACCAGAACTTAAATACATGTTCCACTTGGGCTTGCTTATAAAATCATATTTGACATAAAGAGGAAGAACTCCATAAGTTCTAGAGTTTTCAACCAGCGATCTTATGTCCTGAAAATCTGCATTCTGTGTACTATTAGTGAATAAGGCGCCCAGACCTGTTCCTAAGCTCAGTCTGTTTTTTCTTCCTGTCATAAAGCGTTTTTCAAAGTTTAACGAGATGTATACAGGAGTACTGAACTCCTCGGCACCATATCGTGGTAAAGTCCCGCTGAATGAGTTGACAATTTCTTGATCTCCCGTAGTCGTTATACTAAGACCATCTGCTGGTTGCACTGCGTTTAGGTTTTCTGCCATGGCAGGCTGGTTTAATTGAGAAGAAGCCAGTAGTGAAGAGGTGCTGTTATCTCTGGGAGGAGGCAGCATGAATTCATCTCCAAACCAAAACGATTCGGTGCTACCTTTCAGTTTAGGTGCTTTCGGTTCTGAGCTTGAAATTGGCTCTAGTTTCATGGCTTCCAGTAAGTTTTGTTCACTGCCGTATTCTGATTTACGTATGGTAAATGTTACTAGAGTATCTTCAGAATTATTAGCAGTGGAGGCTAAATTATCTTCTAGATACTCTAGTGGCTCAGCGCTGAGGCGGTCTATTAATGGAGGAATGCCATTGAGTGTAGAAAGACTATCCCTATGAGCTAAAACCGCTTGATCTAAATCTTCTCCATTGGCTAAAAGGTAATCGGCCATAGAATTAGATATACGGCTGGGTTCACTTGCAGCAGTACTTGGAGGGTTTCCATCTGGTTGGCTAAAACTGTTTATATCTGAGTTAGCGGTAACTGAGCTCGGCTGGTCATAGTTATTCTCTTTTGAAGCGTCTAAGACGGTAGAAGAATTTTGTTTGGAGGTGTTTTCGGAGCTTTCTCCAATTGCTATGCTATTCTCATCATTTACAGACTTTTCTGCTGTTAGATTGAGTTCTGCCTCTTGCCCATTAATTCTTGGAGCATAGGCTGTGATAGAATCACCTCCTGAAAATGCCAAGCTCCACACGGCTAAAATAGCCACGCTTGCAGCCACACCAGAAGTAAACCAGAATGCTGCAGGCTTTGATTTTTTCTGTATTCCAGCTCCTGCCATAATTCCAGCCCATACTTTCTTTTTAGGCTCTACCTGAAAATCTGCAAACTTATCTGCCAAGCCACCAGGCTGCTGCCTGGAATTTATGCCACCGCTAATTGAATTCCAATTAGAATCGTCTGGCGTGTGTTCAAACTCGGCAAACTTATCTCCCAAATCTATATGTTTATATGGCCTTCTCACTCAGCTCTTCTTGTTCTATTAATGTTCTTAAAATGGCGCGTGCTCTGCTGTATTGGCTTTTACTGGTACCTACAGATATGCCTAATTCCTTGCTTATTTCAGGGTGTGTGTAGCCTTCTATAGCGTAGAGGTTAAACACGGTTCTAAATCCAGTTGGTAATTTCTGGATCTTCTTCATAATTTCTGCCGCATGCATTTGAGCCAGCACATCGTCAGATACTTCTAGCATAGATTCCGAGGCATCTATTTCTACATGCATACGGTAGTTTTTCTGGTCTCTTATGCGTTGCAATGCTGTATTCACCACTATTCTTCTGATCCAGCCACCTAGTGGGCCAGTGGCCTTAAAGGTTTCCAGTTTATTAAAAACTTTGATAAACGAATCCTGAAGAATATCTTCTGCCTCGGCTTTACAGGAAGCATAACGCATAGAAACTCCCATCATATTCCCAGAAAATTGCTGATAGAGTTTTTTCTGAGCGCGGTAATTGCCCTTAATGCATTCTTCTATGAGTTGTGTTTCGCTCAATCAGTAGTTACTATAAATCCTAAATTTTCTATGGTTTCTTCAGCTTCTGGAGCCACGTCCAAATTAATGATGTTCCCACTTAAGCAGGTGCAGGCCAAGCAGGCTTCTAAATCGCCTGCTAAAGGTAGGAACTCTATGTTAGACACCTCTATATCTAGGGATTCAAAGTAAGCCATTACTCTCTCCTCTGGAGTAAGATCAAATGCTCCTTCAAATTGGTGCCAAGGATCTGCACACTGCGTCTCGCTGTACGAATAGGATGTGCCGACTACAGGTGAAGGCGTCAAATCTTCTTCCTTAGTACAAGAATTCAGAGACAACGAGCAAATGGTTATTAAGCAGCAAAGGGTGGCAGATAGTCTGCCAGAGATTTGATTTGTAATCATGAGTTCTGTGTTGTTTAGTTAGTGATGCAGATGGAGGGTTAGGGGTTGCATTTAGAATTAGTATTAAGAATTCTGATTACACAAAATAATATCAATGTGTGAATCGAATTAATCTTGGTTTAGAGAAAAGGTATTCTCGGTATTGTGCAAAGGCAGATACACTTGTAAATGCTTGCTACTTTTTGCTTGTCCATACTTCGACTAAGCTCAGCAACCAGTACCGCAAAAAAGACACGACACTGTGCCTGCCGGCAGGAAAAACAAATCATTTTCCTTTAATGGCTGCAATTTTAGTTAGAGGCTTTCGCAGGCTACCTTTGCTGTTAACGAAGCGTTTGATTCCAAGCGATGAGCAGAAAAAGATTTCGCGCATTTTGTCGAAAGCAACCGCACCACTTCATAAATTTACTTATTGAATAATTACTTCAAACGCTTTAACTAGCATGATGGGGTGGTTGCTACGCAAAAACATAAAGCCCATAAACACTAAACCCAACTAAAAACACCATGCCTAAAACGCTCAATACTTTTAACCAAAGCTTAGGCTGCTCATCTTTAGGAAAAGACTTATTAGTAACCAGTTTATAATTAGCCAATGCCACGAAAGGCGCCACTAAAAACGATAAAGTAGTAGCCACATCCACTAGAGATTTAAACCCACTTCCTTTTTTAACGATGATGAAATAGTAGATAATGGCGAAACCACCAAGTGCTGTGGCTATCAGCGACCAGTTATAAGTTTTGGCAGAAGATTTCTGCTTGTTAAATAGGAGCTCAGCAGTTTTAGAAAGTGCTCTAGAATAACCGTCTAGCACCGCTAAAAATGTGCTGAGCATTATGCTAAACGCTGCAGCGGCTATAATAATATAGCTCCATTCTCCTGTGCTGGCAGTAAACATGTTCACCACCTGATTAGCGAATACCGCCCCAGAATTAGACAACTCAGAACCTGAACCAAACATGATATAAGCCCCCATGGTTATAAAACAGATGGACAACACAGCAGAGGCTATGTAGCCAAAGTTAAATTCTCTGAGGGTTTCCTTTAGTGTAGGCTTGTACCCAGACTGTTCTATGCGTTCTATAGTCCACAGGCTATTCCACGCAGAAAGATCTACTGCGGTGGGCATCCAACCCATAAGTGCTATGAGAAAAAACACATCTGTTCCTTGCCAGTTAAACTCGCCAAACAATGGCTTAGAAGATACAGGTCCGTTAAAAAGAGTAATGGTAAATGCCACCAATGTGCTTGCCAAAAGCACGGCTCCAAAGATTTTAATCAGCGAATCTAAAATCTTATACTTTCCTATAATGAGCAGAGCGCAGCCAAAGATTATAAGAAAAGAGTTAGTGATGAGTGAACTGTTACTGCCTAGTAATTCTGGAAGATGAAACAGGTTCTGCATGAACCCAGCTGTGACTGCACACACCGCAGCGGCCACAAAGAACATAGTAGACAGCGTGACCAGTAAATAACCGATCAACACCAAGCGCCCCATTTGGGCATAGCCATCTATGATGGATTTTCCTTTAACACTGGCATATCTAGAACCGAACTCAAAGAACGGGTACTTAAACAGATTGGCTATAATAACCGCCCAAACCAGCGTAAAACCAAACTCCGCACCAGCCCGAGTACTCTGCACTAAATGACTCACCCCAATAGCGGTAGCAGCGAACAAAATGCCAGGCCCTAAAGTTTTGAGGAGGTTTGATTTCATGAGAAAGGTTTACTTGGTGAAAATAGGGAATTGAGAATTATTCGGATTTATTACTACTCCTTGGGTAAGTGAGTGGGTTAGACTAGAAAAAGGAATAACAAAGGTGCGTAAGTTGTGAAAAACTAATAAATACTATTGGTTAGGTGGGGGTTATCTTTGTGTTTTAGTAGTGTGTAACAGTGGAATGCTCTATTCAATATTATTTAGATAATTTGCTGATCTTTAGAGTTTACGCATGTGCGTAATAGGAAAATAGAGATTTGAATAAGGGAACTAAGAGTATTTGATACCTTCTACTTCTCACCAAACACCTCCAAATAAAGCCTCTCCACTTTACCTCTGGCCCATGGGGTTTTTCTTAGAAACTTAAGGCTAGACTTCATAGTGGGGTTACTCTTAAAGCAATTGATGTTTACCTCCTCTGCCAGTCCTTTCCAGCCATATTCCGCGTGAAGTTCATTTAGAATAGCCCTCGCTT
>JBGCDA010000017.1:0-81040 GCA_045104985.1 Flavobacteriales bacterium
CGTAGGAAGCGGGTCTTCACCATTTTCTAGAGTAGATTGGTCTTGGTAATAATGGTGCAGTGCTACTCCCGACTGCCAAGCCATTTTTCTATCGTTCGTGTTTCTAAACTCAGCTCCGAATCCAAAATCTAAGTTAGACACTGCATTGGCATTCCAGTTTTCCTGAGTGGGCAGTGAAGGATCATAAGCCACACCATTAAACTGTGTGTCCCACGCCAGCCCATCTAGCGAGAACGACCGTTGGTTATAACTGGCCTCCAGTCCGAAAGACAGTTCTTTTTTAGCACTAAGCTTAAAGTGATAAGCCGCCATTCCTCTAAAAGTAGCTGCTTGGTAACCAGAGGTGCCTCCTTTATCTGTAAATGCTGCCAATCCAAAACCAAAGTGGCTTTTTCTCCTATTTCCTGCATTAGGATTATACTCAGCAGTAACCAAATTGGTCACAAATGGTTCATCTAAACTGCCCCACTGACTTCTATAAGCTAGGGTAACTCTTACATCTTCCTCGGCACTTCCTGCAGAAGCAGGATTTATGAGCACACTTAAATTCTGAAACTGACTTAGCTGTACATCTTGAGCTAAGGAAGCAGCAGAGATCGAAAAACAGGCGATATAGAAAAGCCACTTTTTCATCTTACTAGGGTGATGTTTCCAGAGAGTTCTATGTTTTCGCCAGCATTAGTTCTAGCCACTAGCTGATAGACATACACACCTGAGGGTGATTTGTTTCCAGCCACATTTCCATCCCAGCCGTTTTCTACAGATGAGGTTTCAAATACCAGATTTCCCCAACGGTTAAATAGCTGAAAATCTAGGGATGCCAGACCTTCTGCTCTTACAAAAAGCACATCATTAGCTCCATCGTCATTAGGTGAAAAAATATCTGGAACGAATAGGGTAGAAGGATCATTGACACAAATGGTTACTGAGGCGGTATCTGCGCAGCCACCGTTATTTTGGGCTATCAGTGTAATAGTGTATTCTCCAGCTTCAGTATATTCTACTTGCGGACTAGATCCATCATACACCTCACCAGTTTCGTTACCAAAATCCCACTGTCCTGAAACAGCATTCTGAGAAATGTCTATAAACGCCACAGGATTAGATTCAAACGGAATACAATCTAGACTAGGATTCACTGTAAACGCAGCAGAAATAGGTGGATAAGAAGGAATCAATACCAGATCCTCAGACTCACAGCCGTTCACGTTATCTATCACAGTAATTTCCACCACTTCTCCAGAAGTGCCACTGTAAGTCTCTGTGTCTTCATCACCTTCCCAAAAGATGCTGTAATCTCCAGCTGGTTCTATAAATACTTCTATGGATGCTCCAGGTTCATTAAAACACAGTGTGTCACCATAGGAATAGCTTAGCTCTATAGGGTCTAGAACTTCTATAAACACACTGTCTGTGAGTGGGTCAGAGCAGCCATCGGTTACAGTGAGGTAGTAATACTGATCATCTTCTGGAGACACAGAATGCTGGTTAATGCCTAGCAGTCCATCACTCCAGTTATACGTCACACTGCCTTCTGGCAGGCCTGTGGTAGAAGAGGCATTGAGCACAGTGCCACCATTCTCGCAAATAACAGTTTCAGAGGCCTCTAGCTCTAAGGTAAGTGGAGGGTAAATCGTAAAATTTATAGAAGTATCTGCGCTGCAATCGTAATCTGTAATGTTCAATGCATACGTGTAATCACCTTCTCCTAATACAGAAGGATTAAAAACACCATCTGCAGTAGGGCCAGTTAAAGTAGCCCAGTCTGGAGATAGTTCTAATGCTATGTCAACATCATTCAAGCAGTAGGTGCTCTCTGCTCCAGAAATGGTAGCTTGAATAAACTCCTCTACTACTATTATTATATCATCTCCGCAGCTAGTAGGTGTAGAAAATGAAATAGTAACTTCCTGTCCAGAAACTAGAGATGGATCGAACAAACCAGAAGCTGAATCTACTATGCCATCTCCACTCCAAACCGATCCCGTAGGCAATTCTTCTATGATAAACGAAGGGTCTCCAGCACACACGGTCATCATGTCAGTACTTAACTCTGAAGGATACACTATGGCGAGCATGGAATCTAGGCAGTCGTTAGCATTATACACCAGCCAGTGCTCTCCAGGCCCTGCTATGTCTGGAAAGAAGTCGTAGCGGTTATTCTCCACATTAACAGTTCCTTGTCCAGTCCATGAGCCTCCCCATGGATTTCGCTGTACGGTCTCATTATCTAAAGTGAGTTCAGCGTCAGTCTCACAGAAATAAGCGGTGTCTACACCTATACTGGTGTAAGTTACCAGCATGGCCACAGTATCTACGCAGCCGTTAGGCGCATAGTAAAGCAGTTCATTCCAGCTATCTTCAGCCACACTTCCAGGATCGAATAAACCTGTGGTAAAGTCTATAAACCCGTCTCCTTCAAAAAATCCTCCGGCAGGATTAGGCTCTTCTATAATTAGAAACGGATCATTGGCAGGGCAGGAGTTCATAAATCTACCACCTATCTGCGAAGGAATCACATTCACTATGTAATCCATAGAGCAGCCTATGGCGTTATAAGTAAGTGTAATATCACCGCCAGCTCCTGTCCATTCTGGTTCCCATGTGCCTTCTAAGCCGTCATCTATACCAGCTCCAGTCCAGAAACCTCCCTCTGGCTCAGCAGTTAAAAATTGTGTGTTAGCACTCTGGCAGAGTGGCCCTAAGCCTAAATCTGCAGTAAACTCCTGCACATCTATGGCCAGCGTTTGATCACATCCGTTTACGCTGTAAGTAATGTTATAGATTCCCCCATCTTGAGGAGAAAATAGACCTTCAGGTGTTATGTTATCTCCTGTCCATGTGCCGCCAGCAGGTTCTGGTGTCATTAATGTTGGCGTTGCAAAAGGGCAAGAGGCCGTAACTTCACCAGCATTTATTTCTGCTAGGTTAACAATGAGCGAATCGTAACAGGTGGATCCTGCTATTTCATAATAAACAATGTTTTCTCCTATCTCAGCCAAGTCTGGATTAAAGAAGCCGCTCGATTCATCTTCTATGCCTGAGCCACTCCAAGTACCACCAGCAGGTGAGCTGGTGAGTGTTACCGCGCCATCGCTTTGGCAGAGTGTGAAATCATCTTCTAGAATCACATTATTCTCATGGTCAAAGGTATAACTGGCTGTGACTGTAGTAAAAGTCACCAATTCTATGGCAGTGGCAGTATAAGTTACGGCACCATTCGGACACACATTATGAGGCCCTGGGCCTTCTGGAAGACCATTATCCCAGGTAATGATGTAATCAAAACAGCCTTCTATTACAGCTTCTATGGTGGTGCATTCATCATTGCAAAGCGGATCATTACCTACGATCAGTTCTAAGTCAGGGCCGCATTCTTGATACAGAAATTCTAATACAGGAGTGAACATCCAAATGCTGTCGCAGTTGTCATGCACTCCTAATTGCAACGCTAATTCAAAATCACAATCATAATCTAGAGGCTCCGAAAGTGTGAGTTCGAACTCTGTGGCTAAACTATCAGCATCACAGTTAAGAGCTTGAAATCCATCTATGGCTATTACCGAAGAGCCGGTGAGTGAACTGAATTCTGGGTAAACTTCGGAGCAGTAAATGGGTGTACTCACCGTAACATCTAGCGTTTGAGAGCCACATTCGGGTTCTTCTGTAAGACTTATGGTAGGAGGTGTAGGCGGAATGTTTTCAGAGTCCCATAAAAGGTCAAAGCCGCAGTAAGCCACACTGTTATCTGAGGTGAAGTGAAAGGTAACACAGCCACTGGTAGCCTGTAAATTGCCTGGTAGTTCCGTGCCAGATAACATGGCTAATTCTGGAGAAGCAGTATCTGGCCCGTCATAAATAGTGAGAAAATCTAGCCCAAGCTCTACACAAAATTCATTTTGGAAAGAGATATTTATAATGGTTTCAGTACAGACAGTAAACGTAAAGTCTTCATTGATGCCATAGATTTCACCTTCACCACCAGAATCAAACAGACGGCCATCGCATTCTGCCACTAGTGTATCTGCTATGAGGTACTCGGTAACTTGAGTGAAACCAGTGGCAGACACTATGGTCAGAAGTAAGATGAGTAGCAGTCTGGTCATGTGGCAGTAAGCTATAATGTATCTCTGATTATGACAAGAGGGGTAGTAATTTGGTTGCTCCAATTGCCTGCTCTATCTCTGAGTTGGATGGTGAAATCTGTGCTTTCCATAGACCCGTTCCCTAAGAGGAATAATGGGTTTAGTTGGAGATTAAACGTGCCTTCTATTTCCAGTTCTTGGAGTTCTGGGGTGAGAGGAGGAACATGGTAAAAGTCTTCGCCTTCTAATCTGGCATCTTTTACTTTCAGGGTCAGGTCATCAGCATCTAGAGTTCCTAAATCACCATTGACATCATAATATCCTATCACCACTTCTACCTGATTAGAAAACTCTTCTACCTCAGTGGCAGAAATACTCACAAATTCAATCTCAGGAAAAGGAGAAGGCTCTTCTTTTTTACACTGACTAAAAACGAGTGCAGTGAACAGTGTTATAAGGAGTATGGTTTTGACTTTCATATAGTTTGTAACACAAAAATGGATGTAATGACAGTACTGCTGTTTAAACTTGGAATCAGTGCGTTTTCTGGTTGAATTCCATCATTAAGTATCGCTCTCAAATAAAGCACAGTACCAGAAGGATATGCAGATAAGTCTACAGTGATTTTATGCGTAAACGTAGCTGGTGAATCTGAAAAGTTCAAAGCCGAAAGGGTTTCGGAAGTCGTGAAAGGTTGGCTAGTGGTATTATCTAATTCACTTATTGATTCTGCTATTTTAAACTCCGCTACAGGCAACATTTGAGCATCTAGTTCATCATCTTCTACTAGCATCCAAATATCTACTGGAGCGGCATCTACTAAAATAGGAGTTAGTGCTACTTCGTCAGGATCTCTTTCAAAAGGCTCTGTAGTATTACCTGCTGGAAAAACAACCAAACCGTTTACTGTAGGTGGAAAATTAGAAGTTCCCTGCCCAGGTAAATTTCCAAACATGTCAGGAGCACCGCTATTAATCCATTGTTGAATGAGAGAAATATAATTGTCTGAGTTTTGATTCCAGTCGCTGTCCTCATCTACCTCTAAAGGCATGATTCCTGAAGTATTGGGCAGAAATTCTGTAAGTCTAGCGTTTAAAAGAGATTCTCCGGTGCTTCCTGGTGTTACTCGCTTGGTGTAACTATTGGCTTCATCATTAGAAATAACTGGCTGGTTGACTAAACTATTATAACTGCTTGTGATAGATCTGAACTCTGGCTCAAAAGTACCATCATGGCATCCTGAGTTAGCACAGGTAGCTCCGAAGACCTTGTCATGTAAATATGCAAAATTTGTAGACGGAATGCTTCCCAAATCGGGATTGGTATTCTCTACAGTTACCAAAGCATCGAACGGATTTTCTGTAGAATCCTTTTTACAGGAATACATGAATACAACTAAGACTGATATAAAACTTAACACATACTTCATACTACATTCTATCAAATAAAGAGAGTGTTTCGGCTGCCAGCATGCCTCCGTTTAGAACAGAATTCTTAACCCCTAATATGTCTGCTGCTGTGAGCATAGTATCGGATGCTATTCCTACAGGAGTGCCCTCGTTACCTATGGTTAGTCCTGCTGGAACAGTAGGTCCGGCCATTACAGTAAATATTCTCAATGAGTTTTCATCTGAATGGTCGAATGCTCTCCAGTCATTACTGTCCAAAATTGAATTTGGCTCTAAGTTTCTACCACATTCAGGAGTGGCTATGATAATAGTATTGTCTGCCATTTCAGGAATTTGAGTTTGGATGTAATTCCAAAGGTGTCCGACAGCATGGTCTGCCCTGTGAAGGCCAGAGACATATGAAGAGAAGTCGCTGTGGCAGGCATCTACATTATCTAGATTTACCACAGTAAAAGCAGGTTTAAACGCTTTCATTACTTCACAAGCATAGCCTATATTGGTTAAATCTGAAGAATCACTAACTGGCGCATTGGCTATGGTTCCATTCGCTGTTTTTTCGTACATCAGATTCATGAATTCTTTGATCTGCTGTTTTTCATCTTCTGTATTTCCTAACGATTCTAATCCAGATACATAATTATCAAAATTATTATCGAGGAAGTATTTCATTTGATAAATAGGAGAAAGCTCATTTTCTGGATGGTACACTCTGGCATCTCCTAGATACTGCTCGCAGTCGGCACCGAATGTAATATTTGGCGCAAAGAAATTAGCACCATATGCTGCACCATAATCTGGATGTTCACTGTAGTTTAAAAGAGGTAAACTGTTTCCAATTCCATTACCAATGAACCAAGTGTCTGTGGCACTGTAGCCTCCATGCCTCCTCAAGTACTCAAAAATAGTAGGGTTCACTGGTTTTTGTTTAAGACCTTGTGTAGTTACTGTAGAGCCTTGAATTAGTGAATTTAGTCCTCCATAATGTCCTCTAGATAGCGCTCTAACTTCACTAAATAGTGTGCCTTGACTTTGGAGCGTTTGATTTAGAATTTGTGGAATAGGGTCTATTCCACCAGCACCTGTCCCGTAAACTATTTTTTGAGTAGGAGCATCTCCGTTCAGCATGTTATACATGATGTTACCTGGATAGGGTTCATTCTGACTGTCGTCTACGTACCGTTGCAATACTGATTCCTGCTGTCTCACGCCTCCCGCAAACATGACCATTACCACATGTGGAGCTATCTGACTACCGCCTTGTGCGAATAATCTTCCGGAAGGTAAAATATAAGGTGCGGTAATTACTGCTCCAGTGGCCAATCCAGCCGATTTTAAAAAGGATCTTCTTTTCATTAGTAATACAGGTATTCGTTAGACAATGCGAAGGAGAAATATACTAGCTCAGGAGTTACATAAGGATTAGTATCTATGTAGTTTCTGAGCCATGTGCGTTCACTTTCTGTGGGGTATCGTACTAAAAATCGCGTGTAAGTATCATTTATGAAGACATCTAGATTTGCTCGCATTTCATCTTCAGAAGGCATGAGAACTCCGCTGTCATTCATGAAATTAGATATGATAACTTCCCTGGCTAACTCCTTATCTCCTATAGATTCTATGCATTCACCTATTTCAAAAAGTTCATTGGCACTAAGTGCACTTTGAAAGAGATTTGCATGCAGAATAGCCACCCATTGCTGATCAGACTTCACTTTGGTTTTAGCAGCACTATTAGGATAAAGTTCTACTTGATTTAAGATAAACAGTGGTTCTTCTTTTTTTTTGCAGCTTCCTAATGAAAGAAAGAGCAGAATAAGCGTTGCAACGCTGATATTAATTCTAAAATCCTGCATATTCATCTGTGATTAAAATACTTTTCTGGATGTGCGCTGCGTTTTCTCCTGCAGCTAAATCATTAATAGATTCGAAACTTTCTGAACTATTCGGTTCTCTAGCCAATAGTGACTGGAATACCCACCGCACAAGCCCTTCTCTGAACTCTGTGTCTTGGACTAAGATGGTTATATACTCATCTTTGTTCTGAGCCACTTCTCCTAAAATTTGACCAGGCTCATTGTTTTCAATGATGGGAAATGAAGCATCAAATTCGGCTTGGGTAGGAAACCTGTAGTAAAGATCATCAAAACAGGCATTTATAAAGTTAAATGTGTTCATGTTAATCTGATCATAGATGTCGCTTAAAATCATAGAAGCATACATGCCTTCTACAGAAATTAGTCCTTCCCTATACTGGTATTGAGAGTTAATTACTGCTAGAATTCGCTGAGCCGCGGCCCAATTCAATTCATAAGCCACTAGGTTTCCATTAAGACTATCATTAATAGCTATATTTCTTCTTAAGTTGTACTCATCCATTAAATTCCCATCTGAAATTCCCTCTAAGATTCGGGCTTTTGTATCCTCGTAGAATTTTCTATTGTATGCTTTGAAGTAGCTGCTGTCGCCAGGCAGGCTGTCTGAATCTGTCTGGAGTTTAGAAACTAGAAATTCTCTGCTAGATAAACTTAACGAAGCAGATTCTAAAGCAGAAACTTCAGCACTCATTTCAGTGTCTAGAGGTTCTCTGCCTAACAGATCAATGAACAAACGGTTCACGTAATTTTCTACAGATAAAGTAGAAATACCGGTGTACTCAGGAATGGTGTTATTCTCAAATACTTCTTTCTCTTTTTTACATGAAAACATAAAAAAGACCACTATCATACAAGCTAAAACAGGTTTCATTGGTTTCTTAAGGAGTTACTCTAAAGGTACGAATGATTTTTAAATCAAATCATGTATTGCAGGGTGGTTATTATAATAACGCAAAATGTCAACCATTGGTTGTGTTTAAAGAGGGATTCTTTTTTTAGTTAAGAATGTGGCTTAGCCTTGGTTAAGAGTTCAGTAATGCATGTTGACTCTTTTGACTTAATTAAAAATTTTAAGCATAAAAAAAACCACCATTAGGTGGTTTTTATATCTCTGTAAGAAAGGTCTTGTTCTAGTTCCCTTCCTCTAATTTTCTCATTTCTTCTTCAAAGGTGTCTTTGAACTTCTCGTAGTTATATTCTGCTTTTATCTTTTCGTCTTTAGATAATTTATCATTGTAAGCATCGGCTAATTTCTGACCGCTTAACTCAATGGCTATGTAAGCTACGTAGTTTCCGTTTTCTGCTTTCTGAGTTAGTTTATCGCATATTTTCATAGCCCCTTGTAGTTCTTGGTCTACAATGGTTCTAGACATTTCATTGAACGTTTCAGTCACTTCCTCACGGTTATTAAACTCAGTAGAGTTAACGTAGTTGTCACCTACTATTTTCATAGTAGCTTTTATAGTCTTTGCTAATTCTGCGTTGGCATTAGACCTAGCTTTTTTCTTAGCTGTTTCTCTATCTAAGCTCTCGCCTGTAGCTGTAGCTCTAAATGTATTTTTATCAGAAAAGTATTCTGAACCTGTGCAGTGCTCATAAATTTCTATTTCACCAGTAGGTGTCTTAGCCACCTTTTTCTTACAGCTAGTAAATGCTGCTCCTAGTCCTATTACAAGGGCCGCTAGGAAAAGAGAGTTCTTTAGTCTGTTCATCTTATTATGGTTTTATTCGTTTGATATTCTAATTTCATAAACTGTGCCAAAAGCTTGGTCAAAGTAAAACTTTGATCATTTTCGGAACTATTTCTTTTCTAATCTTTTTAGTCGCGTTATTAACAGCGTCAGACATGGCGCCCACATCGCTCATGTGTATTCCTTTTATTTTCACATAAGAATCGGCAAATACCTGAGTTTGATTTTCTTGGTCTTCTAATACTACAGAAAAATCTAAGAAGGCCACTTGAAAGCCTTGAGCTGTGCCTCCTTCTTTTACCGAGCTTTCCAATGAAAATCTCAAGTCGGCCAATTCAGGAGAAGATACTATTCTAAACCCTTCTTTCTGAAGTTCATTTTTAAATGTCTTAGACAGTGTTTTAGAATCACCATCTAGTTCATAGAAGTAAAAAGAGGGAAGAGTAATTTGAATGGGCAGTGAAACTCTGCTTTGATTTATCGAATTCAAGAGTAGCTCACCTATTTCTGGAGCATCATCGTTTCTGAGTAAGTCTTCAAAATCTATCCAAATTTCTAGTTGAAAGTTAGATGTTTGGCCGTCAAAGTTTTCAGCGTGAATGGTTACCACACCTTCATTGCTTGTGTAGAGCCTTTTAGGTCTAAGGTACTTTTCTGAAGAGAATTTGTACATGATAGGAATTCCAGCTAAGTACCTAGCTTCATTCTTTACCGCCACAGAAACATCACTAGCGAATCCATTTAGATAAGTTAGTTCTACTTTGTCTAGATTAGTTTTCATCTCCATAGCACTGCAGATGCTTCTTATTTCATTGTAAATGGAATTGTCTAAATGGATTTCACGTCCATTTTCTATGTGCATATTCACTTCTGCCCAGTACTCCTTCATGTCTAGTAAAGCCTTACTTAATAAGTCTAGGGCATCTGCAGGTTTATTTCCTTGAGCATACTCTTTAGCTAGTATGTAACTCTCAAAAGCTTGGTCCAAAACCTTGGCTTTTTTATCTGCTTTAGCTTGAGCATGTGCAGCTTTAGAAATTCGTGTAAATATCCAGAATTCAGTGTCGTTTTCCCAAGAGTCTATGATCTCATAATTCTCTATTTCTTCTTCAAAAGAAGAACGAATCATGCTCTGAAACTCATCACTATACTCATTATTATTATCTATGGTATGAAAGAATGACTCACCTGAAATCTTTACTGTAATTTCAGAACTCATATCGGTAAGAGCATTTTTTTTAGCTATTACACTGTAATCATTTGGATAAGCTAGCTTATTCGCACTTCCTATGCCTATATAGTAACTTGAGTTTATGGGTCTGTTGAACGCCCAATCAGGACGAAAGTTTTCTGCAGGTGTCTTAGTTAACTCTTTAGTAGAGCCGCAAGATAGAATGCCTAAAGCCAGGATGATATACAGCCATAAATACTTCATTATTTTACTACGTTTGACATTAGTATTTCTATGTTTTTACTTAAATCAAAGCTCACTTGTTCCATGAGTTGGTTAGATAATTCGGCAGTGTTTTTTATAGTTCTCCGTGCACCTAATAATCTGTTCAAATCATTTTTAGCACTACGGTTAGTATTCACTCCAGTGTTCCTGGCAGGGAATAATGAATCATTATTTCCGCTATAATCGGCATAGACTACGGTATCATCTATAGTTTCCTGAATGATTTCAGAGTCTAACACTTCTCCTGTTTCTAGTGAAGTAATCTTGTATTGAAATGAGACTGTAACAGAATTTCTTTTTTGGTATTTAAAGTAAGTAGCAGGCCTATACTTGGTCTCGTAAAAATATTTTTCTGTTTCGGGATTTAATCTTTTTACCCGGTAGCTCTCATATCCCTGTTGAGTGGTTTTTTGTAGTCTTCCTTCATCTTCCGAAAAGCTCAGAACTGTTCCTGTAAGAAGAGTTTTAGCGCCTATCAAGTTTCCAGCATTTACTGCAGTTTCATCATCTATAACTCCAGACATGCCTAGCTGCTGTTCATCTATGATTAATTGAAAGTTTTCACGATCTATTACCTTTAAGAACGGATCACCTAGCTTAGTCAGTGCGTTTAGCGAGTATGCAGATACCTTAGTGTCTAAACCTCTATAGCTTGTGTTATTGGTAAAAGGCACTATGGCTAAAGTAACCAATCCCGACTCTAAAGCCAGCGTTTTCAATTCAGCTGCATCCTTAAACGTAGGATCTCTGTTAACCACACCATCAAAATCGTTATAAGCTGTTCTAAAATTGCCTTTTTCTAAATTAGCTAAGCCCTCTTTATAAAGTGGCTCTAAAAAAGCTATGTCTTCAAGGTTTTGAGCATCTTTATAGTTAGAATCGAACTTTCCTATTTCTTTAAATAAGGTTTCAGCATCTGTGAAGTTTCCTTGTTCTAATAACTCTGTACCTTCATCATACAAGTCTGCTAAATAGGACTGGGTAATGTCTAAGTAATCTTGATCGTATAATGTAGGAATTTCTAGGGTTACACCTATGCGCTTGATTTTAGCTTGGTAGTCTTTTACGTCTATAAATTGGTAAACGGCTTCTTTTTTCTGCTCTAAGTTCTTAGCTCTTATAAAAGCTTCTAGTTTTTTATTGAGGACTTGCTGACCAGCAGATTTGAGTCCTATCTTGGCATCTACATTATTTCTGTTGCGTTGCAATGAGGTGTAATAAGCAGCAGCAGCTTCATCTACCATTCCTTGTTCTTCTAACTTGAAACCTCTTTTGTAAAACGCCTTACTTCCGCTACAGGAACTGAATAGTGAAATACTGAAACACACTAAAAGCAATTGTGCCATAGTTTTTAATACAGGCGTTGATTTAGAAAAATTGTATTTAATGAACTTGTTGATCAGATTCATTTTGAGAGGGTTTTGAGTAAGTATGTTTGTTCTGACACTTCCAATCTCGTGCCAAAAATATGCAGCATTGAATAATTATTTTTCACGGTTCAAAAATAAGCCACTCTGCTTGTTATTTTTGGCCTTCATCTAAATAGTGAAATGAAGCACATATTAATAATAGGAGCAGGAAGAAGCAGTAGTTCATTAATACGGTATTTAATAGAAAATGCCTCAGAAAATAAATGGAATTTAAGAGTAGTAGATAGAGACCTGGCTCTAGCAGAGGAAAAAATAAATGGTTCCTCTAGCGCGGAAGCCTTTTCATTTAATGCTTTAGATGAGGCAGAACGAAAGCCCCATTTAGAATGGGCAGACTTGGTCATCTCTATGCTGCCAGCTCGGTTTCATATAGATATAGCTAAAGACTGCGTGGCGCTTTCTAAAAGTCTAATTACACCGAGTTATGTCACGCCAGAAATGAAAGCTCTTAATAATGAGGCTATTTCTAAAGGAGTAACCATTTTAAATGAGCTAGGTTTAGATCCTGGAATAGATCACATGAGTGCTATGAAAATCATAGATCATATCAGGGAAAAGGGAGGAGATTTAGTCCGTTTCGAGTCGTTTACTGGAGGATTAATAGCACCAGAGAGTGACACTAACCCATGGAATTATAAGTTCACATGGAACCCTAGAAATGTAGTTCTGGCTGGTCAGGGAAGTGCCGCCAGATTCTTGCAAAATAATAAATACAAGTTTGTTCCTTACCATAAATTATTTGGTAGAACTAAAAATATAGAAATAGAGAAGTACGGAGAATTTGAAGGGTATGCTAATAGAGACTCGCTCAGTTATTTAGAAGTGTATGGCATACAGGGAATTCCTACCATATATAGAGGAACATTAAGGAGAAAAGGGTATTCTGAAGCGTGGAATGTCTTTGTGCAGCTGGGATGCACTGATGATACTTATACTATGCCGCATACAGATTCTATGACTTACAGGCAGTATGTAAATTCATTTCTAACTTACCATGAGTCTTACACAGTAGAAGAAAAACTACAAACTTCTTTAGAACTTTCAGATGAGGTGATGTCTAAGCTAAAATGGTTAGGCGTATTTGAGGATAGAGCTATTGGAAAAGAAGATTTGAGTCCTGCACAAGTATTGCAACGCATATTAGAAGAAAAGTGGGAATTAGAACCAGACGATAAAGACCTGATAGTGATGTGGCACAGGTTTAATTATACCCTGAACGGAGAAGAACGTGAGGTAATTTCATCATTAGCGGTAGAGGGAGAAGATCAAACTTATACGGGAATGTCTAACACCGTGGGGTTGCCATTAGCTATAGCAGCCAAGCATTTACTGAATGGTACAATTAATCTGCCAGGGGTGCATCTGCCAGTAGTTAAAGAAATTTACACACCTATTCTAGAAGAACTAGAAGCTTACGGTGTTAACTTTAAAGAAACCGATTTAGTGTGCTAAAAGTCTTTTGTTCCATACTACTTTTATTTTTTTTAGGGATTACAGCCATAGGCCAGTGTGGTGCTCCGCCAGAAGAATTTTATTTGGTAGAGAAAGAAGATTATAAGGTACATGAAGAATTGTGTTTTAGGCTTATGAACTGCCTGGTGCTAAGGCCAAGTGAATTTACAATGGAAGAAACTGGAGAGGCCCAGGCCTTTTGTCTGATTTGGCTTGGAGGTACTCCTGATTATACGGTAGAAGTTTCTACTAAATCGGCATTATTCTTAGATGAGCGTCCAGATTATTTTTATACTTATGTATTTGCTATGGCCTTAGTAGAAAAGGATTTTCCACAGTATTCTGCGTTGCAAAAAGAAGCGGAAGCCTTAAACTTGTTAAGTCAGCATGAAAAAAGCAGGTTTGGAGAAAACCAGTTGAAGATTATGAAAAAGGTAGATAAGCTCTATCAGAAAGGGAAGCTAGAATCTTTTTTAGAAAAACAAAAGGTCAAATCATAGGTGTTTTTTAGAAGCGTCAAGTCTGAGTTCATGGCTTTAAACCGCCATTAAATTGCAACGCTTAACTAGAGAATAGTTTTACTTTTACGGTTAATGAAATCATTTAATATCCCTGAATTTTACCGTTCTCCGCTCATTAGTAAAGTGAAGCACCAGAGGAAAGCTCAAGATCCGAGAAAGCAAGATTTTTCGCCTTCGGTTTTAGATTTTGGTAACGTTAAAGTAATGCTGGCTAGGCACTTTGGGTTTTGTTATGGCGTAGAGAACGCCATAGAAAAAGCATATCAAGCACTGGATGAAAACCCTGGGAAGCGCATTCTTTTATTGAGCCAGATGATTCATAACCCTGAAGTAAATGAAGATCTTCAAGCCAATGGTATAGATTTTATTCAGGATACTTATGGAAATCAGCTCATGAACTGGGATCAGGTAACAGCTAATGATGTGGTGATTATTCCAGCATTCGGTACCACTTTAGATTTAGAGAAAAAACTAGAAGAGAAGGGCATAGAAACTCAAAAGTATAATACTACATGTCCTTTTGTAGAAAAGGTATGGAACCGTTCTGCCAAATTAGGCCAGAGCGACTGTACCGTTATTATTCACGGAAAGCCCGAGCATGAAGAAACTAGAGCTACTTTCTCTCACAGCAGTGCAGAGGCTAAAAGCATAGTAATTAAAGATATGGTTGAGGCCAAGCAGCTGGCCAATTTCATTTTAGAGCGGTCTAGCTTAGAGGAGTTTGAAGCAGTGTTTTCTGGAAGATACAGCGCTGACTTTAATCCTACGGAAGATTTAAAAAAAGTGGGAGTAGTGAATCAAACTACCATGCTGGCTTCAGAAACTCAAGCCATAGCAGATTATTTTAAAACGGTGATGGAGGAGAAGTTTGGGAAGGATGAGATCAAAGAACACTTTGCCAATACCCGAGATACATTATGCTACGCCACCAATGATAACCAACAGGCTACACTCGGTTTATTAGCAGAACCTGCAGATGTAGCTCTAGTGGTAGGAGGGTATAACAGCAGTAATACCAGTCATTTGGTAGAATTATGTGAAGAGAAAGTGCCTACCTTTTTTATTAAAAATGATTCAGAAATAGTCTCTAGAGGTGAAATAAATCACTTCGACTGGAGAACTAAGAAACACCTAACCACTAAAGATTGGCTGCCTAGTTCTGAAACACCTCGAATAATAATTACTAGCGGAGCTTCATGCCCAGATGCAGTTCTAGAGCGCGTGCTGAACCGACTGTTAGAGTTCTACCCCAATGCTTTATCCGTAGACGAAGTGCATAAAACCATAGGGAGTTTGGCCAAATAGAGCTGAAGGAAATCAAGGTAAAAATCAACGTTTTTTGTGAGTCTAAAACGATGGTTACTTTTGGCATCCCCTGTATATTCTAGTACATTTGTGTCATGAAGTTTTCTAGATCATTTTCTTTATTTAAAGGGGTTAAGCGTGAGCCTAACACCTTTAGTTACAGAACTAGATTCTATGATGAAGAAAAAGAAGAAAAGGCTAAGAGAAGAAAGGCTGTAGAGCAGGAGTTAAAAAGGGAAGATAGAGGAGAGCGCAGAATTTCCTTTAGCAGAGCAGACCAGGACAATTGGATAAAACAGTCCTACAGAAAACAAGCCTTTAATTCTAATATCATCATCTTTGTGGTTTTAATCATTTTGTGCTTCTTAGCCTTTGCGGCTTTAAAATACCTAGATACCGTTCATGTCTGATATAATAAGACTTCTTCCCGATAATGTAGCTAATCAGATAGCTGCAGGAGAAGTGATTCAGCGTCCTGCTTCTGTAGTTAAAGAATTACTAGAGAACTCTATAGACTCTGGTGCTTCTGAAATAAGTGTGGTCATTAAAGACGCTGGAAAAACACTGATACAGGTCATAGATAATGGCTGTGGCATGAGCGAAACCGATGCACGCATGTGTTTCGAGCGCCATGCCACCAGTAAAATAAACACTGCCGAGGAGCTATTTTCTATAAAGACAAAAGGGTTTAGAGGAGAAGCCTTGGCTTCTATAGCTGCCATAGCGCATGTGGAATTAAAAACCAAAAGACACGAAGAAGACTTAGGTCAAAAACTCATAGTGAAGGGAACGACTCTAGAAACGCATGAGCCAGCGCAGACTCCAGCAGGAACTCAGTTCTCTGTAAAGAATTTGTTCTTCAATGTGCCTGCCAGAAGAAATTTTCTTAAAAGCGACCCTGTGGAGCTTAAGCATATCATAGATGAGTTTCAGAGAGTGGCCTTAGCCCATGAAGATGTGAGCTTTAGACTCACCCATAATGACAATGAAATTTTCAATTTATCCTCAGGAGGGAGCAAGCAAAGAATAGTTCAAGTTTTTGGTAATAAGTTCAACACCAGACTACTTCCGGTAGATGAGGAGACGAGTGTAGTGGAAATTAAGGGATTTATAGGCAAGCCAGAGCATGCCAGAAGAACTAGAGGGGAGCAGTACTTCTTTGTGAATGACCGATTCATAAAGAACCATTACTTAAATCATGCAGTGGTAAGTGCTTTTGAAGGACTATTGAGTAAAGATGTGTTTCCTTCTTATTGGCTTTATTTAAAAGTAGATTCTTCTAAAATAGATATCAATATCCATCCTACTAAGACAGAAATAAAGTTTGAGGATGAAAAAAGCATATACGCACTACTTAGAAGTGCTGTAAAACGCGGCATTGGTAAATATAATGCCAGCCCAAGTTTAGATTTTGATCAGGAGATGAGTATAAATATTCCAGTGCCTTCTGCAGATAAGCCACTGGTAGTTCCTCAAGTGAAAATAGATGAGAGCTATAACCCATTTAATACCACTCCTAAAACTACTGCAGGTAGCATAGGAACCATGACCTCGGCTCCACCTAAAACTACCTCCCATTCTAATTCTAACGACTGGAAAGAGCTGTATAGAATTACCCAAGATCTTCATAACTCCCAAGGTTCTGAAGATTCTCAGGAGGGGCAGCACGCTTTAGATGTAACTCCTGCCACTGAAGCTCAAGAGAACCAGCCAGTGTTTCAGATTTGGGGAAAGTATTTGGTAAGTAGCATAAAATCTGGGCTAATAGTGATAGATCAAAAAAGGGCTCATGAACGGGTGCTTTATGAGCATTATATTAAGGCATTAGCTTATGCTCAGCCTAGTACGCAGCAGAGCTTGTTCCCTGAAGATCTTCAGTTAAGTGCTTCAGACGGTGCATTAGTAAGTAGTTTATTAAAGCCGCTGAGAGACATCGGGTTTGACATGCAAGCTAAAACTTCAGACGTATTTGTAATTAATGGAATTCCAGCAGATTTAGCTGGCTATGATGGCACTAAGTTGTTAGAATCGTTTTTAGAGCAGTTCAAACACAGCATGAATGAAAACGACCTAGGCCAAAACGAAAAGGTGGCCTTATCTTTAGCCAAAAGCAGCGGAATAGCCTATGGTAGAAAGTTAGACCCACTAGAAATGAATGAACTTATCGGGAATTTATTTGCCTGTGAAGTGCCATATTACACTGCTTCAGGAAAGCCTACTACACATAAGATGACACGAGAAGAGTTAGAACAAAAATTTAATTTTTAAGAACATGTTTGCTTTACCTAGGTTGACTACTGTCGTTAAGAATCTTCTAATAATAAACGGGCTGTTGTTCCTTGCTTGTCAAACTATTGGAGATAGGATGTATGACCTTTTTGCTTCTCATTGGTTTCAAAATCCCCTTTTTAAACCATGGCAAATAGTTACTCATTTCTTCATGCATTCGGATTTTGAGCATATTCTTAGAAACATGGTAATGTTGTTTTTTATAGGAACATTTTTAGAATCTATATGGGGAGCTAAAAGATTTCTTCAGTACTACTTGCTCTGTGGTATTGTTGGTTATTTGATTTATTCCGTAATTCAATTGATTACTTTAAATTATTATGGCCAATTCTTATCACCGGAAGTAATAGCTTTAGCAGCCGAATCTAAGTATTTACCTGCAGATCCAAATTCGTTTGAGTATACTAAAACATTTTTATCATCTAGCGTTGGTGCTTCTGGTGCAATTTTCGGAATTATAACTGCATTATGGGTTATTATTCCTAACAGGGAATTGATGTTGCTATTTATTCCCATCCCGATAAAAGTAAAATATTTAGCTATGTTTTTATTAGCGATGGAAATATACAGTCAGATAATAAAAGCACCAGGAGATAGTGTGTCGCATTTGGGGCACCTTAGTGGAATGCTGGCTGGCTATTTAATTATAAAGTACTGGAACAAAAGAGGTTTTACAAATTTTCAACAGTTCAACTAATTCATGAATCCACAGGGTATTTTAGACCAAATCAGAGCGTTTTTCAAGAAGAATAACATGTTTACCAATCTCATTTGGGTGAATGTGATTGTGTTTGTAATCATTCTTCTAATAGGCGTTACAGCCACTTTGATGAGACTTGAAAACTTAGTAGATCTCAAAACTGGTGAGTATCTATTTCTTGAACCTACCATATCTACCACTGCAGACATGGGCGGTTTTATTAGACGGCCATGGAGCATAATCACGTATATGTTCACGCATCAGTCTTTTGGGCATATATTCGGAAACATGCTCATGTTCTATTTCTTTGGTCAATATTTATTCCGTTTTCTAGGTTCTAGAAAACTGCTGAGCACCTACTTACTGGGAGGTATAGCTGGCTGGGTAGCTTATGTGTTAGGCTACAATTTTTTACCTGCATTACAGGGAGTGTATAGCTACATGATAGGAGCCAGTGCTTCGGTTATGGCATGTGTAATAGCAGCAGCTACTTATTCTCCTAACCTCAAAATAAATCTGATTTTTATTCAAGTAGAGTTCAAATATCTGGCAGCCCTTTGGGTAATCACAGACATTTATTCTTTAGGCCAGCTAGAAAATGCTGGAGGATATATGGCTCATTTAGGCGGAGCACTCTATGGATTTCTCATGATCAAACAACTCCAAAAAGGAAAAGACATCAATGCCTGGTTTGAGCGGTTAGTAGACATAATTTCTAACCTTTGGAAGAGAAACCCTAAAATGAAGGTGGTTTACAAACGACCTGAAGCTGCTAATCTATCTGATGAGGAGTATAATTATACCCAAGCTCAAGCTCAGCAAAAAGTAGATGCCATACTAGATAAAATAGCCCATGGTGGGTATGGAAGCCTAACCAAATCTGAAAAGGCTTTTTTAAATAAATATAGCGCCAAGTAATGAAGAGATTACTAAAATTTATAGTAGTCTGTTTTCTCTTTATTGTAGCCATAGGTATGGCTTTGAGCATTTACTGCCAAGGAGTGAACCCAAACGAAAATGGCTGGCTTCCGTTTTTTGGTCTAGCGTTTCCTTACTTGCTTTGGATAAATGTGTTTTGTGTTTTTGTCTTATTTATTAGGAAAAAGGTAGCCCTCATAATTCCGCTAGTAGCTTTGGTTTATGGCTGGTCATCCATTTGGAATTATTACAGTTTATTTGCTAAAACCGAGTTTAGTTCGGCAGATATTGAAGAAATTAGTTTGATCTCATATAACGTACGCATCTTTGATGTTAATGAAAACATTGGCGGAAACGCCAGAGATAGTATTTTTTCAGCGTTGCAACGCAAAACTCCTAACATTATATGCTTCCAAGAATTTTATTATGTAGAAACCCCTGGCCAGTTCGATACTAAAAGTGTTTTAGAAAATGAGCTAGGTTTAACAAACCATTCAGAAAATTACACCCATCACATGAGAGGAGGTAAGCACTCTGGAGTGGCTACATTCACCTCTTTTCCTATTCTCAAGGAAGGAGTAATTAGTTTTGAGTCTGATATGAATAACACCTGCATTTTCACAGATGTTTTGGTGGGGAGCGATACGGTAAGAATCTATAACGCCCACCTGGCATCTATAAGATTTCAGCATGAAGATTATGAGCTAGTGCAGAGCACAAAAGCCGACCCAAATGTCTCTGAGCATGATTTAACTGGCTATGGAAGAATGGCTAAGCTCATGCAGTTGGCATACAAAAAACGTGCGTTGCAATTACAAAAAGTATTAGACCATATTTACGATTGTCCACACTCTGTAGTGTTAGCAGGAGATTTTAACGATACTCCGGTGAGCTATAGCTATGCACAAACGCGGAAATATCTTACAGACTCTTTTGTGGAAAGTGGCACTGGTGTGGGTAACACGTATGTCGGAGATCTTCCTTCTTTTCGCATAGATTATATATTTCATGATGATACTATGGAAAGTGCTGATTTTAGAACGTTACCCTTCGAGTTTTCGGATCACAGAGCGATTTTCTCTAAATTAAGAGTGAAACCAGAATAGGTTCCTTTTGAAGTCTTCGTGATACTTTAGTAGTGAATTAATGAACATTGTGTTGATTTCTATTGAAAAAAAGAAACTCAAATCGTACTAGGGAGTAGAACTAGAGTTATATTTGAGTTTAATAATCGTTAATTAATTATTTAAAATGAAAAGAATTTTACTGTTGGCCGTAGGGCTATTAGTTACTATTTGGGCGTCTGCTCAATTAATCAATGTAGACTTTGAAGAATACTATGTGCATCCTGATGAAGACGTCACTGATGCAGGAATAGATGGAGGTGCTCCCGTGAATTATAATGGATTCGTAACATACAGACTTTACGCTTATGTAGAAGGTCCTGAGGATTTAGTGGTTTCCGTAACAGGAAATGTAGACAACATTTTTTCAATAGGATTAACTGGTGATGGACAGCTTTTTCAGCATCCAGCTAACCCAAACAATGCATACGGGCCACTCAATGGCACATTTTTAAATCCTCTTCTAGGCTTTAACATGTACCAGTATGATTCATATCTTACAATAGGTTTCGGAGAAGACGCAGATGCTGTTGATGGAGAAAACTGGAGCCCGCCTACAGGATTAGTTTCAGGAGAAGATACATGGGAGTCTGATTTTATTAATGGCGATAACTTTGTAATTAGCTCATTTTTTGGAGGAGGATACTTTATTCTTCCTTCTAATGATGCAGGAGTTGCTATCACTGACGAAGATGGAAATCATAAAGTATTGTTGGGGCAGTTCACGTTTGATACCTCAGACAATAATTCAATAGAGTTTATCGGATGTGTCGAAGTGTTTCCTGGAGGTTTAGCAGGAGATGGTCCAGACCATGGCTTAGTAGCTAATGCACCAGGAGGAGACCCGATCGTAATTGGATGTACTGATGAGGCGGCTTTAAACTTTGATATTTTGGCTAATCTTGATGATGGTTCATGTGTTTATCCATGTACGTTAGAGCTCCTAGCAGATTCTCTACAAACAACAAACGTGCTTTGTTTTGGAGATATTAATGGAGCAGTTTCATTCGATACAGCTGGGACTATAGGAGCTCAAGGAGGAGTCTCTTATTCTTTAGACAATGAAGATTTTTCTTCAAATCCTAATTATGACGATTTAGAAGCTGGTGATTATATTCTATATGCTGTCGATGGAGAAGGATGTACTGCTGAAATTCCTTTTACCATAAATTCGGGTACTGAAATTGAAATAGCTCTGGAAGAAGGAACATTAGTTACTCCTTCATGTAACGGTCTGAGTGATGCCTCATTCTGTGTTACCATAGAAGGCGGTGTAGGGCCGTACACAGTAGCGCTAACTGAAGAAGGCTTAATGGAAGGTTCCACAGACCAATGTTTCGATAATTTGAGTTTTGGCACTTATGCTATATGGGTTCAGGATGCCAATGGCTGTATTGAAACATTCAGTCCTATTTTCATTTCACAACCTAATCCTGTTATTATTCAGGTAAGTGTTGAAAATGATGCGACTTGTTCCTATTCTTCTGATGGATGTATTTTAGCATTAGGTTCAGGAGGTACACCGACATTCACCTACGAGATAGAAGGAGTAGTGGAATCACAAACAGATAATTCATTATGTGGTTTAGCTCCTGGCGAATACATTGTAACAGCCACTGAAGCTAATGGATGTAGTGCTTCGAGTGATCTTGTTACCATTTCTTCTCCAGTAGCTGTTGAAGCTATCGCGGGAGATATTACAGATCTTACATGCTGGGATTCTACTGATGGTGAAATTTGCATAGCCGCATCTGGAGGTAATGGAACTTATACCTTTAGTCAAGACAGTTTAGCGTTTTCAACTATTGAATGCTTCTCTGACCTAGCAGAAGGTGAGTATACGTTTTATGCCCAAAGTGGTGAATGTGTGGATGCTATAATATTATCAATAGAAGCTCCAGATCAAATTTCCTTTGACGAAGTAATTCAGACTAACGTAGATGAGGATTGTGATGGTGAACTAGAAGTGGTAAACATTGGTGGCGGAACAGGAGACATTACCATAGAATGGGAAGATGAAGATGGAAACACTTTTAACACAGAAACTATTTCTGATTTGTGTGTAGGAGATGTTTATTCCTTAACGCTAACGGATGAAAATGGATGTGAAGTAACTTCAGAAGAAGAATTCGAAATAATTGTTGGGCTATTTGAATTGTCAAATAACATAGCTATTAACATGTTCCCTAATCCAACGAACGGAATAGTAAACCTAAATATAGAAGGTTTATCAGGACAAAGAGTTTCTGCCGTGATCGTTAACGCACTTGGAGAACAAGTGTCTGCAGAAGAGTTCGGAGTACTTAACGGGTACTGGAATAACGAATTAAGTTTAGAAGGAGAAGCAGATGGTATCTACTTCATAAATCTAACAGTAGGAGAAGAGACTATTACTCAGAGAGTAATTAAGCAATAATAGACCTCTCACTAATAAAATTAAAGGCAGCCTTAATGGCTGCCTTTTTTTGTGGTTTTATTTTCTGAAATATTACCAAAGAATGTATAGTTTACAAGAGTCTGTTAATTAGGAATTTGAATTGACATCCTCTCTGCGTTGGCTCCGCCAATGAATTAACCAGATGCTTAATTCGAGTCTTTAGAAGCGTTTTTTCTTGAAAGCAAGGATTTGAACTCTACCACGAACTCATCCCAACTATCGAACTCTTCTGTGTAGATGACTCCAACTCCTTGAGTAGAATTTGTCTCATTATTAGTGGTGTTGATATCAAAGTTATTCGTTTCATTGTATACTAAAAGCCTGATTTTGCCATCTTCTCTCAGCAGGTATTCTAACCTTACATCCCCGATTAAGGTGTTAGGGTTATGGTTTTGTTCATTCCCACGAGTCACACCTAAATTCCCACTCACATACAGTCTGTCACTGAATAATTGGGTGCTTAGTGCTAGAGCTATTTCTTGGCTACTTATCTCATCTCCAGGTCTATAGTTTAGACCTATATCTACTTCATCTGTAATCTGAGAAAGCCAATTATTCAATTGGCTGCTTAAGAATTCAGAGCTGTTTTCAGCTAGCCCAGATTGACTACTAGAGGTATTGGTCAAGTTAGCTGAAGGGAGGAATTTTTTTAAGACCAATAAACTGAAAGCCTGTTTGTTTTTTTCTTGTTCAGAGTTAATTATACTGTTTACTCTACTCTTAGTAAGTTCATCAGAAGTAGGAAGGTTAATGTCAAAATCTATTCCAGGGTTTAGGAGTTTTCCATCTAAGTTCATGACTAATTCTACGGGAATTCTTTTTTTGTAAGCTTCTTCAGCAGAGCCTAATAAATCATAAAGTGGAGCGGTAAGTTTATAGACAGTTTCTAAATTTATATCTGCTAAAAAGGGATCTCCATACCAGCTGATAGAGCCACCTGGCTTTATTTCAAATTCTTTATTTATCAGATTTTGAAGGGTAAAAAGGTAGTCGCCTTTTACTACTTCTATATTCCCATACATGTTAAAATCACTTTCATTATCTACGATTAAAGAAAGGTGGCCTTTTCCAGATCCTTTTAGTATGTCTCCTGTCACTTGGTCAAAAACCATTTGGAACAGAGCGTCTTCAGTAACGTCAATTTCTAGGTCAATGTATAGGTCAAACTCAGATTGAAGCATTTCTAAAGCAGTAGCTGTAGAATCGGCCTTAGTGGCAGTGAAGCTCACAAAATCTTCGAACACTACATTTTCATCATCGCCTAGCGGCATGTTAATAATAGTCCCTTTTTCAGTAGAAGCATTGGCATTGATTTCTAAATAATCGTCATAACCAAAAATGCCTATAAATCCTTTTCCATAAGCTTTTCCATAGAACAGCTCATTCATATCTTCATTGGTATTTAAACATAAAAAGGGTTGGTTTTCGATGTCTAAAAATATGTCATAACTCCACTTTCTAAAATTAGTATGGATAACTGAACCTATTATATTTCCTTGATTTCCTTCTTGGTCTATAATTCTAGTGTTTTCTAAAATAAACATGTCTGGCCTTACACCTATGCCGTCTTTTAAGATGTAGGTGGTATTTAAATAATCTATTTTTACTTCAGCATTATTAAAATAAAGTTCACCATTTAGAAGAGGTTCTGCTGGCTTACCTTTTACTTCTACCTCTCCAGATAATGCTCCTCCGAAACCACTCACAGCACTTTTCACTAACGCGGAAAGAAAATCTAGCTGAAGCTCATCTGCAGTAATTAAGAAATCTAGATTGTTTTCTTTTTGGAACGGGTAGTATTTTCCATTAAAAGCTAACGGAATTCTATTTTCTGTAGTGAGACTTCCATCCAACTCGAATGCTTTTTCGTTATTATCCCAAGTTCCTTCAGAAGAAATGTCTCCCACAGCAATACTGTCTAGAGTTAAACTTTTAAGGCTTAATCTACTGGATGTTTTACCACTGGCAAAATTGTTATCAATGAGCAACTGGCCATCTAGTTTACCTGTTACTTGTGTAGTGCCCTTAGGTGTGAAGTAATTTATAGTAGAAGCATCTATGTTCTCTAGCACTACTTCTGTCTTTTCACGATCACTCAAGTTTCCTTGAATAAAGATCTGTTCCTCGCCATTGGCTGCCAAAAGGTTATTGAACGATACAGAATTAAAATCGCTAGAAAAAGAGCCTTCTGGAGAAATATTCCACGAAACTGGACCTACGTTAATAGTACTCTGATCGAACGCTATTATGTGATCTTTCTCCTGCACACTGTACTCAAAACTTACGGTGCCACTTGAATTCTCTTCTCCATTATCCCAAGAAAACGCTGAGTTTTTTATAGGTCCATCAGTAAAGCTTAATAGCTCTGGTTCAATGATGTGAAATGTGTCACCAAAGTAAAAATCAGAGGCCTCTATGTCTAAAGTCACGAATTCATACTTATTAGAATAGTCTAGTATTAAGTCGGTCAGCTTATAGTCTTCAAACCTTAATGAATCTGAGTAAATACTAAAAGTGGTAGTGTTTTTATCTTGTTTTACTTGAATAGCTGTTCCATCAGCTGCAGCTAAATCTTGATTAAGTAGAGATGAAAGAGGTGAAAGGTCTTTCAGTTCAGCTTTAAGCGTAAACAATCCTCTTTTTAATTCTGAATCTGGAGTAATTTTATTAGTGAATTCATGAACTATCTCTTTTCCAGTATTAATAAACTGGTTTGTATTGAATGTCCCTTTCAGTTCTGCATTAAGTACATCAGATTCTAGTAAGATGACACGTTCAGGATTAAGAGAAGAATGCAGGAAAATAGATTGCAATTCTATCGTTTCATCTAAAAGCTGAAACGAAGTGTTTTCTAAGCAAATTTCACCCTCCATGTTATCCAGATTAGATCCTCTGCCTTCTATAGTTAACTTAGAAGACATATTCTTAATATTCTCATCATTTGGTAAGTATTTTTGAACACTTAGATTCTGAATATTAGAAACGAAAGAATAAGTAGGAATAGACTCTCTAAGATCAATGTCTCCACTAAAATCTAGCTGAGCGTCTGCATCTTGACTGAGCAATGTGCCTGAGAAAAAATTTTCTTGGAGTTCCCCATTAACTCTAATGTTCTCAAAGTCATATTTCCCGAAATTTATAGAGTTTACTTTACCTTTAAGAGTAAGTTCCGCCAAGTTTCTAGTAACGCCTTCTCCAGTAATTTCTATCTCGCTAGATATGCTTCCCAGATTTGGGTTAGAGTAGAGCTGAGCTAAATCAAAACCTTCTGTGATAAGGTCTCCACTGTAACGGTATTTTCTGGACGAGTCTATTTCTTTAAAGGAAATATCTGTTTTTAAATCTCCTATTCTGGTATAGAAGGTGCCATAGGTCACAAAATCATTTATAAAGCCTGTGAAGTCTCCTTCATAGGTGATCTGCCCGAGCTCCGTTAAATTTTCGGGTAGCTTTATTTTTTCAGCTGTAAACTCTGGAATTAGAGTGTTTTGAATTTCACGTTTATTAGAAGTAAGCTCCTCTATCCTGAGATCTATAAACGTGTTTTCTAGATCAGGTAATCCCCGCAGTGAAAGATCGCCTTTAAAGTGTGAGGCGGCTCCTAAATTAGCCATAAGATTTTTTCCTTTCAGGCGGTCTATTCTACCCGTAATGTCTCCTGAAAGCAGCACAGGAAATGAATTAAACGCTTTATTAGGATTAAAAAATGACAATTCCTTTAAGTCAATAACCGTAGAAGAATCTAACCGAATGTCATGCTGAACTTTGTGAATGTAGTCAGAGTAATCTTTGTAAGAATCAGTATCTAATACCAAATCCCCAGAAATAAATGAGTCATTGGTTTTTATAGTGCTGTTTCTTAAGCTAATGGTGCGGCTACTAATTTCTATTTTAGAAGATAAATTCTCTACTTCAAAGCCACATTGTTCTCTAAAACTTAAATTAGAAGTAGTGATAGAAATAGAATCATCTATTAGACTAAAGTTCGAGAGTATCCCATTTATGTTCTTCGTAGAAATGTATCTTGAATTAAAAACATCTATTAAGCTATCTGAGTAATTTCGATCCTTATATGAAAAAAGACCATTCTTCAGTTTTAAGTTCTGAGCATTTATAGTCCAAAACTCATCAGAATCTTTAGCATCTTTTTTGAACTTATCTGTTATAAAATGAAGATTGTGAAGCGAATCGCCATCGTGAATTTCTAAGTTAAACTGCGGTTCTAAAAGGGAAATACTGTTAAGCTCAATGAGCTTCTTATCCAGGTCTAAGGAGAACATTCCCGTATTTAAATCCTTCACATAAATAAGTGTGTCCTGCAACTCATCTCTCAGTAAAACTTCTTTTAAATGGATGAAGTCCCATAAATCGATATCCACAGAATTTACAGAAACTTCAGTTCCTAATTCTTTACTAAGGTATTTACCCGCTTGTTTTCCTAGGTAAGTCTGCACTGAAGAGAACTGCAGACAGATGAAAATTCCCACTAAGAGGATGACCAAAATAAGAGTCGATCGAAGAAGTATTTTTAGAAATCTTTTCATCTAGACGTTGCAACGCAATATTCATGCAATTTAGCCTAATTTTACGCCTGCGGTCTAGAGTTACAGCCAATTTAGAATGGAAAAAAAACAGTCACCTATTATTTTAAGTATTGAGTCTTCGTGTGATGATACTAGTGCAGCTGTGCTCTCAGGATTAAAGGTGTTATCTAATGTAGTAGCCACTCAAGAGATACACAGTAAATTCGGAGGAGTGGTTCCAGAACTGGCCAGTAGAAAGCACATGGCCAATATAGTACCTACTATTATGGCCGCTCTAGAGGAAGCTTCTATTTCTCAAAATCAGCTAGATGCTCTGGCGTTTACTCAGGGCCCCGGTTTATTGGGTTCATTACTAGTAGGAGGTAGCTTCATAAAAGGCATGCGCTTAGGGTCTGAAAAAAAACTCATAGCGGTAAATCACATGCACGCGCACATTATGGCTCACTTTTTAGACAAATCAGAAAGTGATCGGCCGAAGTTTCCATTTTTATGCTTGACAGTAAGTGGAGGCCATACTCAAATAGTATTGGTTAAAGCTCCTAATTCATTTGAGCTTTTAGGAGAAACTATAGATGATGCAGCGGGGGAAGCTTTTGATAAAACGGCTAAGATTCTAGGTTTGGATTATCCAGGTGGCCCATTGGTAGATAAGTTAGCTCAAGCGGGAGATCCTATGCGTTTCAAGTTTACAAAACCAGATGTCAAGCCATATCATTTTTCGTTCAGTGGGGTTAAGACCAATGTGCTCCAGTTTTTGCAACGCGAAACCAGAAAGAACCCAGATTTTATTAAGGATAACCTGAATGACATCTGTGCCTCAGTGCAGCATACTATAGTGAGTATTTTATTGTTAGAATTTAAAAAAGCCGCTCTTGAGTATGGAGTTTCAGAACTAGCCATAGCAGGTGGTGTTTCTGCTAACAGTGGCTTAAGAAAAGGCCTAGTAGAACTCTGCACTAAGCATCACTGGAATGCGCATATCCCTAAATTCGAGTACTGCACAGATAATGCAGCTATGATAGGAGCAGTGGCCTTTTTTAAATACCAAAATAAAGAATTCACCACTTTAGACGTAAAACCTTCTGCCAGATTAAATTTTAGTTGATCTCTTGTCTTAGCTGCTGCTTAAGTTTTCTCATATAGTCTTCCTGCATCCAATCTAAGTAGTTCTTTGTAGATTTAGAAATACAGTATGAAAAACGTTTTACACGGTATTGCACCTCTTTTTCTAAAAGATCTGCCAGCTCCAGCGCATCAAAAATATCATCTGCATTTTCCATTACCAATTTCTTATGCTGCTGTATGCTACGGTTAACGGCTTCTATTGGTCTTTCTCCTAAATCCATAGATTTTCTGTACTCGTCTTTAATCTCGAATGGTTCTATTTTACTATTCGGGAATTTAGCCAGTATGTCATCGGTCAGTTTGTAAACAAACTGTCGTTCTATTTCCTCATCAGAGTATAAGCCCTCTAGATAAGTATTAGGGTTTTTAAAGATTTGCTGCCAGTCTACATAACTTTCCCAGAGCCCAAATCTTCTAGCATTATTGCCTAAATCTATAATGTTAAAGTTTTTCTTGTTTTTTAAAACCCTAGATCCCCTTCCTATCATTTGATGAAAAAGAGTGAGCGATTTAGTAGCTCTATTTAAAATAATAGTGTCTACCGTAGGTTCATCAAATCCTGTGGTGAGAATACTTACAGAAGTCAAAATGGCATCTGGCTTAGTTTTAAACCAGTGCAGTATATCTGCACGTTCTTTTTCACTATGTGTGTTATCTAAATGTCTTATTTCATAACCCTCCTCTACAAACATGTCATGCACAGACTTAGAGGTATTAATTCCATTGTTAAAGATCAGCGTTTTAGATCCTTTAGCTTTTTCTTCGTAAGCATACAAGAGCTTTTCCTGCATTAAGAAATTACTGTAAAGTTTTTCTGATGAACTTACTGTGTAATCTCCGTTAATCCCCACTTTTAGAGACCTTAAGTTCACATCATAGTTATAAGTCGTTCCTTTGGCGAGGTAGCCACTTGCTATTAGAGTGCTTATAGATTGACCTACTATTAACTCATTATAGTTGTCCTTTAAAGGAAGTTTTACATTCGAGCTTAGAGGTGTGGCTGTAACTCCTAGGATGATTTGTTTCGAAAAATATTTGAATAGTTTTCTAAAAGAGTTGTAATGGGCCTCATCTATTATGAGTAGTCCCACATCTTCCATTTCTATTTTGTCTTCGTTAAGCCTATTGTTGAGAGTTTCTACCATGGCCACGAAACACATAAAGTCTTTCTTTTCAGGCAGTTCTTTAACTTTACTATCTATAATTTTATTCTTAACCTTAATACTATTAAGCATTCTAGAAGTCTGTCCACAAAGCTCTATCCTGTGCGTAAGAATTAGGACTCTTTTCTTGGTTTCTTTAATGTAACGCTTAGCTATTTCAGAGAAAATAACCGTTTTTCCACCACCAGTAGGTAGTTGGAATAGAAGGTTATAACCTTCAGGGTACTTGTGTATTCTCTCAAATATATTTTCTATAGACTCTTTCTGATAGTCGTATAGTTTTTTTTCTTCTTGGTCGTCTACTAAATCCACTGGTTCTATCGTCATTCCTCGCTATTAAAAGATGTGCAAAATTAGTTAAGAATAAATGGCTCACAAGGTGTAATTAAAACTTGTTGAAAATTTTGGCGTTAATAATCCTAAATAGAGAATATATTTCGGTGAATTTCAGCAGATGAAGTTAAACCTTGAAAAATCGTGGCATTCTGTCTTAAAGGATGAACTCAGCTCGGAGTATTACCTGCAGTTATTGGATTATTTAAAAAACCAATATGCTGAACATATCTGCTATCCTCCTAAACATCTGATTTTTGAAGCCTTCGAAAAATGCCCTTTTAATAAAGTTAAAGTGGTAATTCTAGGGCAGGATCCCTATATAAATCCAAACCAAGCTCATGGCTTAAGTTTTAGTGTGCCACCAGGAGCAGCTATTCCTCCATCGCTCAGAAATATATTTAAAGAGCTTCAGTCAGATTTAAAAGTAGATGTTCCGTTCCAGGGAGACCTTACCAGATGGGCAGAGCAGGGGGTGTTACTCTTAAATTCTACACTTACAGTTCAGGCGGGAATCTCTAATAGTCATAAGGGGTGTGGATGGGAAAGATTCACCAATGCTGTAATAGAGGTGTTAAATACACGTAAAACTGAAATTGTCTACATGCTTTGGGGCGCGTTTGCACAGAAAAAGGCTAAGACCGTTAACCCGAAACTAAACTTGGTTTTAAAAAGTGTGCATCCTTCTCCATTAAGCGCTTATAGAGGATTTTTTGGTTGTCAGCATTTCAGTAAGGCTAATGAGTACTTAACTTTGTACCATAAAACACCCATTCAGTGGTAAAATGTAAATTCTTATGCATAGTGCTAATCACAGCGGTTCTTTTTTTGCGTTGCAATGAGGATGAGGACGAAGCCAGGCCCACCATAGACTTTTCTACCACCAATACCTTTAGTAATGACACCATATTTTTAAGTGAAGGAGAGGCGTTTACGTTTGATCTTTTGATCTCTGATGATCTGGGTTTAGATGCTTTAAGAATATTTACTTCTCAATCTACAGATGAGATAGAATTATCATGCGCCAATTCTCCAGAGCTATTTGAAGCGCTTACTTTAGAAGAACTAAATGGAGAACAGATTACTTTTTCTGGACAGATTGATTTCCCTGATTCCATAAGTGGAGTATTTTCTAGTGTATTTCAAGTATTAGATGAAGTAGGGAATTCCACTCAGGAGACATATAGAATATCATTGTCTAATGCATCTCTGCCATTATTAGACTCTATTTCCTTTCAGGCTACAGACAGTCTTTGTATGCTGTTAGATGTGCTGCCAATGTCTGAGCTTGGCACTACAGTTTATGCTAGGAATGAAGAAGGGCTAGATGCCATTAAAGCACATTGGTATTTAGGAGAAGTAGCTATAAATGAGCAAGAGTTTCTGCTATTCGAAGAATTACAGGTTTCTGAACTGATTCTAATAGCTGTTCCTGAATTATTAGCTACAGAAGACTTAATCCTTAGGATAGAGGTGGAGAGCACTTTGGGTATTTCTGCTTGGGTAGAATATTCGGTGCCTCAGTCAGACTGAGCTACTGTTCTTTAGCATACTGATTTCTGATGACATCTAGTGCAGGTTTATTCTGAGGTGTAAACCTATTGTTTTCAGCACCTCCTGCCTTATCATGATCCGGATACCACTTCCATAAAAACCCTCCTGCCATAAACTCCTCTTGCCATACAGAAGAATAGAGTCCTTCATATGCTTGTGCTTGAGCAGTTAAGTTTATTTCGCCTCCTTTTTTAGTTTCCCATGGAGTTTTAGCGCAGTGGCTCGTGCTACGATAGCCATATTCGCAGAAAATCACTTTTTTTCCATGAGTTTCAGAAGTAGACCTTAGTTCTGATATATGAGGCTGCCATCCCGCAGCCACAGTCTCAGCAGTGGGAGAAGATTCTTCACACACAGGGAAATAAGCATCTACACCTATGTAATCTAAGTCATTCCAAAATGGCATTAGTTTATAGCTGTCCCAGTTTCCTGCGTAAGTAAGCTGTCCTTTATAAATAGCTTTGATTTTAGGAATCAGCTGATTCCAATAGTCTGTTCGTTTTAAAACGAATGTTTTTAGCTCTGTGCCTATGCACAGAATATCTGCCTGAATGTCTGCTGCGTTTTGAGCATGAGTGAGAATATACTTGGAGTAGCCTTTTTCAAACTGCCTCCATTTTTCATCTGTCTGCAAGTCTACATCTCCTGTGTACGTGCCCCAGTCAAACCATATTTGTGGTTTAATCATAACCTTAAACCCTTGGTCTTTAGCCAGTTTTCCGAATGCTCTAGACCCTTCAAAGCTTTCTCCCCACCACTGCCAATCGGTTTGTAGAGTAAGCTGTCCTGTTTCTGAGTTTCCGTAGGCGAACGGCACTATGGCCACACTGTTTACATTATTAGCCAGTAATGGTTTACAATAAGAAGAATCTTGAACTTCTGGAGTTCCTACTAGATTGACTCCATTGAATTTTTGATCTTTTTCAGGTTTAAGTAACGCAAAAGAAATTATTGCAAAGCAGAAAAAAAGGAAGGAATAGAGCTTAAACATTAGTTAAGAGCGAATGGGAGCTCTAAATTAAATGTAGGAATAGTGGCCTTTAGAATCTCTCCAGTTAATTCATTACGCAGATTATAGAACCCCTTCATTCTGCCCATTTCGTTGGACATCTCGCAGTAAGAACTGTAGGTGTATGTTTCGCTGGGCTGAATCACGGGCTTTTGGCCTATAACACCTTCTCCAAAAACAGTGTAACTACCTTCAGTAGAGTCAAATATGAACCAGCATCTTTCTAAGAGTTTCACTGGGAAAATGTTATTATTTTTGAGAACCACCTTATATGAGTGAATGAAACTATTATTCACGGAACTGCTCTTTTTCTCCTCAAACCTAGGAGAAACTGAAATTTCTATATTTTGACTAACAGCCGTTTTCATATCAGCAGCTAATTAATAAAATATTTAAGAATAAACAGAACAGAAAGGTCACTAAATTTTAATTCTGAGGTATAATTTCTAATTGAGTATATGAGCTAAGGACTTACTCATTAAAAGTATTAGTCTGGTAAAAGCCTATAATTCGGTCATAGCCCAGTGTGGGATTAGAATCATATGAAATAATGTGAAAGTCGTTTTCAGTCTGAAAATGACTCCCTTCAAAGTAAGTCTGGTCAAATTCTCCTTTGTTTATTACCACATATTTATAATTGTAAAACCCTTGTTTTACAGGAATGGACACTACATACATTTTTCGTTTATAGTCATAGGTCATCTCATACTCAGAAGTGAGCTGATTAAATGTGAATCCACCGTACAGGAATATTTTTTGACTAAAGGCTAGTGGCGAATCCATTTTTAGAAAGAAGGTGGTTTTACAGTATTCAGCTTCTACATCGTCATTAAAGCCCAGAACACTGTTTATTCTGAAATCACCATTAATATCTGGTAGTGTGGTGTACAGATTGTAGGCTTTGCTTTCATCTGGATTTAAATACACTTCTGGAATTAAGGTGCTAGCTTCTATCCGAATGGAGTCTATTTTATTAGTGATGTTGTCTAGACTAGCTATGGTAAGAAAACGGTATTCGTTTCCGCCTGTAAACGTGTTTTCCTCTCCGTAGTCATAAGTCAGTTCATTATTTTTTACGAATATGGGAGACAAGTCGTTAATGGCAGTGTGCCAATTGAAATTCTGTAAAATGGTCTGGTGAATATCGTCATAAGGTCTAGTAACTGTGTAACCATTGAGCATCATATTAAAATCCACTTCCTGCGCTCTGTTTCGTTCTTTAACTACGCTAGATTCTTTCACATTAGCTTTATATCTTATCAATTGTTCATACACGATAAAGCGTGCTGTGAAGGCTGGAGTGTTTTCATCATCTCCAGAATAAACTACAAGCAAATAATTTCCGCTGAGCGTAGGACTCATCATATCATTTGGAAAATTGAACTCGAAATGTGTATATGGAATAGAAGGGGTAAAAGAAGGTTCAGAATTATTGATGACCATATCAGGAAAGCCTCTCACGTATTCATTAGAAACTAAGTCAGACATCTGCCAATCGTGCGTGCAGTGAATAATTTTATAGCTAAAATCCTCTTCAGGCTTTCCTAACTCGTCAAAAGAAACTGTGAGTTGATCGCCTGTTCCCAATTGAAGCGTAGGGTAAGAAGGCACAACATTATTTAGTCGAATTTCCAGAGTCTTGATATTGGTATTGTAAATTTTGTTCACTGCAGGAAGGCTAAAGTCGTTTTGATTATTTAGCGCTCCATGAGATAGTATTGCGTAAAGTAATCCACATAAAAATAAGACAGATTTTAAAAGTTGTAACCCTCTGGAATCATGCCCGTAACGCTTGGTTTTTAAAGGCGTTGCAATATTATTTAGAATCATTCTAAATTATTTTGTTGATATTTTAAACACTATTGTAACGAGTACAATTAACTACTTTTGCCAGCCAAAAGTAAAGGATAATCACCAGATGTCTAGAACCATAAAAATCCGCAAAGGGGCGAACATTAGGCTCGTTGGGGCGGCAAACGAAAATTTAGTAGATGCTTCTACAGGAAATATTTTCGCTGTAAAACCAACCGACTTTCATGGACTCGTTCCGAAACTCCTACTCAAAGAGGGTGCCGAAGTTAAAATCGGAACACCAATTTTTTACGACAAAGCCAATGAAGACATAAAATATGTGTCTCCAGTTAGCGGTGAAATCGCAGAAATAGTAAGAGGAGCCAAAAGAAAGATAATGGAAGTTAGAATTCTTTCTGATTCTAGTACCAATAAAGAGACCCTTCCAAAGCTGTCTGCATCAAGTAGCAAAGAGGAGGTAACTAGGACACTTTTAGCTTCAGGACTATGGCCATTTATTCTTCAGCGTCCGTTTAGTGCGGTAGCTAAGCCATCTGATACACCGAAGGCATTTTATGTAAGCACTTTCAGCTCAGCACCGTTAGCTCCAAATCCTGATTTCGTTATGTCAGGAAATGAAAAAGCCTTCGAGGCAGGATTGTCTGCCTTAAGTGCTTTAGCCGGTGGGGCTAAGGTTCAGTTGGGTGTTAAACCAGGCAGTTCTTGGTTTAATCAGTTCAGTACTCAGGCAGATCTAACCACTTATGATGGACCTCATCCTGCAGGAAATGTGGGTGTCCAGATTCACAAAACTAATCCGATTAATAAAGGTGAGGTAGTATGGTATTGCAACGCTCAGGATGTGGTAAACATAGGTAAGACAATTACGAGTGGAGAATATAGCGCTGAAAGAATAGTAGCTGTTACTGGTTCTGAGGTAATAACACCTCAGTATGTGAAAACTAAAATAGGAGCTCAAATAAAAACCATTTCGGGAGGAAATTTAAATGATGGTAAAGTTAGACAGATCAGTGGAGATGTACTCACCGGAGAAAAAGTTAACGAAGATGGTTTTTTAGGATTCTATGATACTCAGATCTCTGCTGTGCCAGAAGGGGATGAGCCTCAATTTTTCTTGACAGACGGGTGGCTTTCTCCAGGTTTGAATAAATTTTCTTTGAGCAAGTCTTTTCCTACTTGGTTACTTCCCAAGTCTAAAAAGTTCAAGTTGAATACTAACATGAACGGAGAAGAAAGAAAATTCGTGATGACAGGGCAGTACGAGAAAGTGTTTCCTTTCGATATTTACCCTCAGCAGTTAGTTAAATCTATTATGGTTAATGATATAGACATGATGGAAAAGCTTGGTATTTACGAAGTGGCTCCAGAAGATTTTGCTCTATGCGAATATGCTTGTACTTCTAAAATTGAGGTTCAAGACATAGTGAGAGAAGGTTTAGATGTAATAATGGAAGAGTTTAAATAAGATTAAAGCCTAAGATGAAAGGATTACATAAATTTTTAGACGAAAAAATAGCACCACCTTTTAAAGAAGGGGGGAAGCTAAGAAAGTTTTGGCCTGTATATGATGCCTTAGAGACATTTGCATTTGTGCCTGGGCATACCACTCAGAAAGGATCTCATTTAAGAGATGGAATTGATTTAAAGCGTACAATGTTCTTGGTAATCGTGGCCTTAATTCCATGCTTACTATTCGGAATGTATAACATCGGGTATCAATATAATTCTATCCTCACTGATGCTGGTAAAATAGCATGGTTAGGAGAAGCTAGAAATGCTACGTGGTTTGAAATGTTCTTATATGGTGTGCCTAAGGTTCTGCCTATGGTCATAGTCTCTTATGCAGCAGGATTAGGAGTTGAGTTCATTTTCGGAATCATAAATGGCCACTCTATAAACGAGGGGTTTCTAGTTTCGGGAATGCTTATTCCATTAGTTATGCCTGTAGAATGTCCATTATGGATGGTGGCTGTAGGAACGGTCTTCGCAGTGGTTATAGCTAAAGAAGTATTTGGAGGTACGGGTATGAACATTTTAAATGTGGCGTTAACAGCCAGAGCATTCATGTTCTTTGCTTATCCTACTAAAATGAGTGGTAATAATGTGTGGTTCCCCATAGGAAATACAGATTCTATCTCGGCCGCTGCTAGTAGTAATTATATAGATACATTTACGGGGGCCACGCCTTTAGGATTACTTGTAGACACTCCAGATGGTGCTACACTAAAATCTGTAATAGACAATGTGGGGGGAGGATTCAGTTTTGATTTATGGAATTCATTTATTGGATTGATACCGGGATCTATAGGTTCTACATCTGTGCTGATGGTGCTCATAGGAGCCGCTTTACTTATATGGACTGGAATAGCAAGTTGGAGAATAATGTTATGGGCAGTAATAGGAGGCGCCCTAATGGGAGGTTTCTTTAATTACTTAGGTTCTCTAGAAACATTTGCAGATAATCTTTATTTAGATATTCCATGGTACCATCAGTTATGTTTAGGTGGGTTTGCTTTCGGTGTGGTATTTATGGCTACTGATCCTGTATCTGCTGCTCAAACCAAGAAAGGCAAAATGTGGTATGGATTATTAATAGGAATTCTAGCCATTCTGATTAGAACTGCTAACCCGGCATATCCTGAAGGAATAATGCTTGCAATATTATTTATGAATGTAATGGCACCTACTATAGACCATTATGTAATAGAAGGTAACATTAAGAAACGAATGAAAAGAGCCAAGTTGGCTGTAGCTTAAATTAAAGAATTATGGCAATAGACAAAAATAATACGGGCTTCACACTAGTGTTTGTAGTCCTTATGGTGGGAATAGTAGGGGCAGTATTAGCTTCTCTAGCTTTCGGGTTAAAAGACAGACAAAAAGGCCACGCAGATGATAAAAAGAGGATGGACATTCTCGCTGCTATCGGAGTAGAATCTACTCGAGGTAATGTGAATGACGAGAATATGTTCAGCAATTATGTGAATGGGTATTATCTGTTAGATTATTCTGGAGCTGTAACCAGCACAGATCAGAAAGAAGTATTCGCGGTAGATATTAAAAAGCAACATAGAAATACAGAGCTTACTGCTCAAGACAAGAAGTACCCGTTATATACGGCTAAAACAGCCAAAGGTGAAGATGTCTTTATAGTTCCTATGGTAGGCAAGGGGTTATGGGGTCCTATTTGGGGTTACGTGGCTATGCAGCAGGATTTGGTTACTATCTTCGGAGCTAGGTTTGACCATAAAACAGAGACTCCAGGATTAGGTGCGGAAATTAAAACTGATTTCTTCCAGAAAAATTGGGCTGGAAAAGAGTTGGACACGGCACCAAATGCTAAACTAATGTTTGAAGTCACTAAAGGAGCTGGTAGCTCTTCTGGACAGCATCAGGTAGATGGAATTACAGGTGGTACTATTACCTCTAAAGGTGTTCAGGAAATGGTAAATAGAACTATGGAAGTTTACAGAAAATATGATACTTCAAAAGCACAGCTAAACTAATACGTCATGAGCGAAGTAAAAGAAGAAATTGCAGTAAAAGCGCCTAAAGAGTCGCTTTTTTCTAAGAAAAATAAAAGATTACTCTCAGATCCGCTAAACGATTCTAACCCTATTACAGTTCAGGTATTGGGTATTTGTTCAGCGTTAGCTATTACAGTTCAGGTAGAACAAGCAGTGGTAATGTCGCTTTCAGTGTTATTCGTAATGATAGGAGGAAACGTTCTAGTTTCTATACTTAGAAACGTTATTCCTTCAAGAATCAGAATCATAGTTCAATTAGTTATCGTAGCGTCTCTAGTAATTATAGTAGATCAAGTGCTTAAGGCTTTCTTACCTGATGTGGCAGAAAAGCTTTCTGTATTCGTAGGGCTTATTATTACGAACTGCATAATTATGGGTAGGTTAGAAGCCTTCGCCTTAGGTAATAAAGTGTGGCCATCTTTCTTAGATGCTATTGGAAACGCCATGGGATACGCCTGGATTCTTGTGGCTGTAGCTGTGGTAAGAGAAATACTTGGGTCAGGTAAGTTCTTTGGAATAGAATTGTTTGGAGATCCTACTATAGGAACAGGCTTATATGGCATGGGTTATTTTAATAACAACATGTTCATACTACCTCCTATGGCACTAGTAGTGGTAGGTGTCATTATCTGGATTCAGAGAAGCAAGAATCAGAAATTAATAGAAGAAAATTAAGAAGTACATAAATAAGAAGTTATGATAGATTATTTAAGCATTTTCGCGAAAGCAGCGTTCTCTGAGAACATGATTTTTGCTTATTTCTTAGGAATGTGTTCTTATCTGGCGGTTTCTAAAACGGTTAAGACCGCAGTAGGATTAGGGTTCGCAGTAATATTCGTATTAGGGATTACAGTGCCTATTAACTACTTAATGGAAAACTATCTTCTAAAGGAAGGAGCATTAGTTTGGTTAAATCCTGAATGGGGATTAAATGGAACAAATACGTTAGATCTTAGTTTCCTAAGCTTTATTATGTTTATAGCGGTAATAGCAAGTATGGTGCAGCTGGTAGAAATGATAGTGGAGAAATTTGCACCAGCGTTATATGGCGCACTAGGTATCTTTTTACCCTTAATAGCTGTAAACTGTTCTATTCTGGGAGGAGCATTATTTATGCAAGACCGTCAGTACCCAAATATAATAGATGCCTCGGTATTCGGATTAGGGTCAGGAGTAGGCTGGTTATTAGCCATAGTAGCTATAGCAGCCATTAGAGAAAAAATCAGGTATTCTAACATTCCTCCGGCATTAAGAGGGTTAGGTATTACATTTATTTTAACAGGACTTATGGGAATAGCATTCATGAGTTTTATGGGATTCGAGTTATAAACGATATTAAAAGAGAAGAAGGATGATGACAACGACCATTTTAGCGGCCATAACAGTATTCTTATTTATAGTAATGCTACTAGTAGCACTGCTGTTATTCGCCAAGTCTAAGCTTTCTCCGAGTGGAGCAGTAAAGCTGACTATAAACGGACAAGAAGCCATAGAAGTAGGGGCGGGAAACACCATCCTTTCTACATTAGGAGAGGCTAAGATATTCTTGCCATCTGCCTGTGGTGGTGGTGGAACATGTGCCATGTGTAAATGTCAGGTATTCGAAGGTGGAGGAGAGATTCTTCCTACAGAAGCACCTTACTTTTCAAGAAAGGAGATAGCAGATAACTGGAGACTTGGATGCCAAGTAAAAGTGAAGGGCGATATGGAGATTGGTATTCCAGAAGAGATTTTCGGAATTAAGAAGTGGGAATGTGAAGTAGTTAGTAATTACAGTGTGGCTTCTTTCATAAAAGAATTCGTAGTTAAATTACCAGAGGGAGAACATCTTGATTTTGAGGCTGGAGGTTATATCCAAGTGGATGTGCCACCAATTACTGTCAATTTCAAAGACATGGACATTACCTCTCACCCAGAGTTAGGAAGAGCGGCAGATGACTTTAAACCAGAATGGGACAAGTATGGCCTATGGGATTTAACCATGAAGAATGACGAGACCATTTTCCGTGCATACTCAATGGCTAATCACCCTGCAGAAGGAAACATAGTGATGTTGAATATCCGTATTGCAACGCCACCATGGGATAGACAAAGAAATGGTTGGATGAATGTAAACCCAGGAATTTGTTCTTCTTATGTGTTTGGATGTAAGCCTGGAGATAAAGTAACTATTTCAGGTCCTTATGGAGAGTTCTTCATAAAGGAAACAGAGGCAGAAATGCTTTACATAGGAGGTGGAGCAGGTATGGCTCCAATGAGATCTCACTTATTTCACTTATTCCACACACTTAAGACTAATAGAAAAGTAACTTACTGGTATGGAGGTAGAAGTAAAAGAGAGTTATTTTACTTAGATCATTTCAGAAATATAGAAAAGGAGTTTCCTAATTTTCAGTTTCATGTAGTTCTTTCAGAGCCGATGGAAGAAGATAACTGGAAGGTGAAGAAAGATGTAAATGATAAAGATGGAGATGGTTTCATAGGATTTGTTCACCAAGCGGTGATAGATGAATACTTAGAGAAACATGAAGCTCCAGAAGATATAGAGTTTTATTTCTGTGGTCCACCACTTATGAATAAAGCGGTACTTCAGATGGTAGATGACTGGGGTGTTCCTCCAGAGAATGTAGCATTCGATGATTTCGGTGGGTAACCAAATGAAATCTTAAACATATTAAATGCCTTGCTTGTTAGCAGGGCATTTTTTTGTTTTGAAAACAGCCCAGTGAACGGAAAATTATCTGATGTGACATGCGTTAAAAGAGAGTCACTACTTTCGCGTTGCAACGCTTATTAGAAACCTTTAAAAATGAAGACCAATTTATATTACCTACTAGCCTTAGTCTTGCTGGCTCTGAACAGCTGCGGAGATAATTCTCCAGAAAGCACTGGCTTTTTAGAACTAAGAGGCTATACTCAGGGAACTACTTATCAAATAATTTATAAGGATTCTCTTAATTATGAAGAGCAGGTAGAGGGTGTTTTAACTCATATAGACAGCCTTTTTAATCTGTGGGATAGTACTTCAGTAATAAGCAGGCTAAACGATTACAGTTCTATGGAAAAGGTGTTTATGTTCCCTGATGCTTCAATGGATTTTACCATAATGATGGAAATTTCTCAGGATATTTATGAAAAAACAGATAAAGCGTTCGACCCGTCATTGCTGCCATTAATGGAACTTTGGAAGTTTGGAAAGGATGAAACCGTTCTGCCTTCAAAAGCAGAGATAGATTCTGTAAAACAATACACAGGATTTACCGACTTTGATTTTATGCTTATCTATAACCCTTATGAGGAGTCGGATACCACTCAGATTAGAAAAACTCACCCAAATAGAAAATTGGATTTTAACGCCATAGCTCAGGGTTATACAGCCGATTTAATTGCAAATATGCTTATAGAAAAAGGCGTTTTCGATTTTATGGTAAACATAGGTGGAGAAATCAAAGTTCAAGGAAAAAATCCGAATGGTGAGAACTGGAGCATTGGCATTCAAAATCCTAGTGTGGATGATGAAGAGGCTAAGAGCATAGTGGTTCTAACAGACTGTGGAGTGGCCACATCTGGTAGCTATAGAAATTACAAAGAGATAAATGGCTCCAGATACTCTCACACTATAGATGGTAGAACTGGAATGCCTGTTACCCATGGTTTACTAAGTTGCACAGTTATAGCCGCTTCGGCATACGAGGCAGATGCCTACGCCACAGCGTTTATGGTAATGGGTACTGAAGCAGTAGATGAGTTTCTAAGATCTAACCCTAATCTGGGCCTGCAAGTGTATCTTATAGAAGACATTTATGGAGAATACCATGTTACCTACACGCCTGATTTCCCACTGGCTGCTGGCACTGAATAGCATTTGAAGTCTTAAGTTCTGCATGTAAAGTATTGTTGATTTAGTCATTAGTCTCTAGTCTTTAGTCTCCAGTCTCCAGTCTCCAGTCTCCAGTCTTGAGTCCTATGTCTTGCGTCTTATGTCTTGAGTCTTGAGTCTTCATTCTTGAGTCTTATGTCTTCACTCTAACGTTTTCAGTCTGAAAAAAAACCAATTGCTACACAAAAAAAATCTAGCTGTGTGTATCTTTTTTAAGCTATGGGTATTATTAGTGTAAAGCCATTCGTTAATGGTATGATTACAAATAAATTTACTGCCCATGAGTTACCATAAAACATCTTTACAAATCCAAAAGGAGGCAGAGATAATTAATGCGGCCAAGCTAGACCCTAAGGCGTTCAAGCCTATTTACGAGGAGTATTTTCCACAGATTTCTGCTTTTGCTTATAAACGCGTGGAGGATAAGGAAACGGCTTTTGACTTGGCACAGAAAACATTTTTAAAAGCGCTGGAACAATTGTCTAAGTATGAGCATAGAGGGCTCCCTATAGGTTCTTGGTTATATAGGATAGCTATAAATGAAATCAACCAATATTTTAGAGTAAGCAAGAAATCTAGAACGGTAAATCTAGACACAGCCGAGGTAAATAATCTCTTTGCCGATGTGGACGATTCCATTTACGATGAAGATCAGATAGCTATGCTAAAAACCAGCTTCACTTACCTTTCATCTGCAGATTATCTGATGATAGAAATGCGCTACTTCGAGGAGCGTCCCTTTAAGGAAATAGCAGAAATATTAGAGATTACAGAGACCAATGCTAAGGTGAAAACCTACCGAGCTCTGGATAAATTAAAGAAGGTAATTAGCAAATTACAAGCTGCGGCTTAAAACACTACAATTATGAAATTCAATAAAATAAATATAGATAGAGCACCCTTAACGGCAGATGAGATTAACTCGGCCATGGATTTTGAGGGGCTTATAAATCCTAAGGCTTCTGTGGCTGCTAAAAGTGGGGGCGGAAGAATAATTAAGTTAGGAATGTACACTTTAGCTGCTGCGGCTATAACCTTAGGAGCGTGGTTTTACATGACTAAGACCGAAAGTACGCAGCTGGCAGATGCTTATAAAGTAGAGGTTTCTAGCGCGTTGCAATCTGGAGAAGACACCAAAGAAAACAGCACGCTAACTCCACCGTTAAAAGGCTATGAGAAAGACTTCTTGTCAGGAACTGTAATAGCAGAAACGGGTGGAGAGTTAACTCTGGGTTCCAGCGTGGTTTCTGTTCCGCCATCGGCATTTGTAGATGAGAATGGGGTTCCGATAACAGGAGAAGTGGAGCTAAAGTACCGAGAGTTCAATGATGTGTTAGACATCTTCTTAAGCGGTATTCCTATGGAGTATGACAGTGCTGGAGTGAAGTACACCTTTGAGTCTAACGGAATGTTTGAATTAAGAGGTTTTCAAGAAAGTGCACCGGTGTATGTGGCTTCAGATAAAAGCTTGGAAGTGAAAATGGGCATAGATGAAGTTAAGTCTGGTTTCTCTGAATATGTGCTAAATGAAACTACTGGGGAATGGATTTTTAAGAATGGACAAAATTATGAAGGGATGGTTGAGGAAGAACTTCTGGCGAAGAGCTCTGCTCCTCAAGAAATTGCTGAGGAAGGATTGTGGGATAGGCAGGAATTACCGATTGAAATTAAATTGGAAGAACTTAAAAATGACAATTCTGAATTTAATATTAATGAATTAGTAGAAAACGAACCAAAAGTAAAAGCCATAAAAGAAAAGATTAAAAGTGTAGTAAAGGAAAAAGAAGCTAAACAAGAACCAACCAAACCTGCCAAAGCAAATCCTGCACTTCCACAGATTCAGATAGAGGTAGATTACTCGGATTTTCCAGAACTAAAGGCGTTTAAAAACACTCTGTTTCAAGTGGCCGAGTCTGACCTAGATGATTTTAATATGGAGTGGGGGCAGGAAACCTGGACAGATATGAAAATCAATAAGTCTACAAAGCCTGGATTTTACAGACTAGTGTTTTCTAAACCGGGAAGAAGAGAAACTGTAAACGCCTCGCCAGTGCTAGAAGAAGCAGATATGGCCACTGCTATGGTGAAGTATGAGGAGTTGTTTAGCCAGTATGAAACTGCTGTAGATAGTTTAGAAACCGTAAAAAAGCAGAAAGAGAAGGAACTAGAAGCTGCTAGAGCCCAAGCTAAAAAAGATGCTAGAGAAAGGGCTGCCCAGCAAGCGGAACTTCAGAAATTAAGACAGCAGCAAATAGCACAACAGAATGAAGATAGAAGAAAAAATAGAGTGAGAACTATGGCTGAACAGGATGAACTTCAAAAGGAATTTCGTGAAAAGCAGCTGGCTATGACTAATGATCAATACAAACAAAGATTAAAAGGACAGTTTTTGGAGCAAGATATGTTTGCCGTATTCAGTGTCAACGGATTTGGTTTTCATAATTGTGACCGTCCACAATCTTGTCCTTCAGGTGCAGCTGTTCTGGCATCTTATGAAACCGATAATGAATCGTTCTTAAATGGAAATGTCATTCTGGTAGAGCAAGGAACAAGAGCTACCTTCAAGTATTATCCGAATGCCCAGCTTAAGTATAATCCTAAAAAGGACAATCTACTCATAGGTATATCTTCTAACAGCAGAATGGCCGTTCTATCTCCAGAAAAGTTCAAGGAAGTGGATTACAAGCAGAGAAAGTGTGTAATAAAGATGAAGGAATGCGAGAAAGAATTGAGTTCTAAGGAAGAGATTCAGGAATTCATAAAGGCACAAGGATTTGATATATAGATTGGTTCAAATAGTATCGGTTTTACTGGCTTCTGCACACGTAAGTGCTCAGGAGCCAGTGGTAATTTCAGTAAATAAACCTTCTGAAGTTACTAAAGCTGAAGCTACAGAGAACAGGGTATTAGCTAGAAACGCTGGGTTTTTTCCTCTAGGAACTAGTGCTAACGGCACAGTAGGTTTTTTAGGTGATATAATTCCTACGCTGAAGTCTGAGTATGATCTATTCTCAAAAAGAGATTTGAACTTTTATGCTTGTGGTTTTGACATAGGCACAGAAAAACTGATGTTAGACATGAGAGTTAAATTTCTACAAAGAAATGGAGTGCCTACTGCATTATCAGATATGCGTTTAGATATAGGTTTTAGCAGTAGATGGCACTTCAGAAAAATGAGGTTGTCTAAGTTCAGCGTATTGCAACGCAAAACTGCATTTATAAAGTACGGAGTCTCTTTCGATCACAGAATAGGTGGCTATGGAGAAGCTACGGACCAAAGCACACCCATAGAAAAAGTTCAGTTTTTAAACGGAAAGTTCTCGGTGAATCATCCCATTTCTGGAAACCTATTAATAGGAGCGGAGGTAATTTCTCACTTTTCAGTGAGATCAAGCCAGAGTAGTTATGCCTCTGCAGGTATCACTCTCAGCTATTTTATTTCTACGCTTGATTGATCTCTTACTTTGCGCTGCAATGGTTTACCTAACAACAGGAACCACTTTCAGAATCTACAGATTCGCTAAAAGGCATGCTTCCTCCGCACCCTTCGAAAATTCCATAATGGGTGTCCCAGGTGCCGTAGAAGTCAAAGTATTGTTGGAATCTAGTGTCATGTAGCATTTTATACGTATTACCGCATACGCTCATTACTTTTCCTTTAGGAAAGTAGTGGTGGTCATCTAATAAAAAAGCTTGAGTTTCTTCTAGAATTCCGCCTTTATAAGCCACTGCTTGCCCGTAATCTTCGCAGTCGCTTTCTAGGCCTTCTATCTTCATTAATCTATACGTCACGGAGTAGAACTTAATGTCTCCCAATAACAATTCTAGCTCATCATTTTCTACTGTAATGGGCTTGTTTTCCATGGCTCTAGGATCTGTAAATCCTGCTTTTTTAGAAATATTTAAGAAGTCATTCCAGTAAAGTGCTCCGCTTAGACATTCTCCCCAGAGTACTTTATTCTGCTGTAAATTCTTTGGAATTCTTCTATCGCTATACACATCAGAAAAGTACAATTCTCCTCCAGGCTTTAAAAGAGCATACGCATCATTTAGTACTTTCTGTTTGTCTAATGCTAGGTTAATTACACAGTTGGAAATGATGACATCAAAAGATTCTTTTTCAAAACCTAAGGCATCTAACTCTTCAATATTCCCTTTTATAAATTCTACGTTAGACGTTTTATAGCCGAATTTTTCTCTGTGGTATTCTATATGATCATTAGCCACGGCTAATTGCTCATCTGTCATGTCTACACCTATAACGTAACCACTTTCGCCTACTAATTTAGAAGCTATGTAACAGTCTCTTCCACTTCCTGAACCTAAATCTAATATTCTTAGACCCTCTACTGCAGAGGGTAAAGTAAGACCACATCCATAATACTTAGCTTGCACTTCATCTGCCACTAGATTTAATGCTTCTAGAATATGCTGAGGTGGCTTAGTAAGTGTACAGCAAGCATTTGTTTTTAAATCTTCAGATACTTGTAATTCTGTGCCGTAATATTCCTGTACTTCTGAGTGAGTCGTGTTCATGCCGCAAAGTTATTTAACTTTAGCCGCAAATGCGTGTTTTAAAGCATAAATGATGGTAAGAAAATGTAGTCAAACTTTGCCTCCTAAAAGTGCAGGTCGAACTGAAGCCTCATCATTACAGCATCGTTCTCGTTTTCTTCTTGAGTATAAGAAAAGTCAGTTTGAACTTTTAATTTGTGACCCACTATGTACTTAGAGACTCCAAAAGTGTACTGCTCAGTATCATTCTGACCAATAGTATCTTGAGGGGTAATAGTAGTTACTCTGCCGGCCAGTTCCCAATTAGATTTAAGCATGTAGCCTAACTGGGTAGTTAGCCCAGTTCCTGTATAGAAAAAACCGTGAGAAACACCTTCGCTATCTAATGCTGTAACATTATCTCCTTTTTTATCGGCATACTCTACCATCACGGATATGCCCTTATACTTGAACATCATGTCTAAGAAAATAGTTTCTAAGCTTGAGGTAATGTATTCTCCTTCGTCATCTTGAATGTAGCTTCCTAACTGCCCTCTTTGTCTAACAGCTCTATCATGAAAATCATAGGTTAACCCTATGGCCAGTTTAGGAGAATCTTCTCTCTTTATGGCACTTCCTACATAATCACCTTTGCTTTTAAATGCTCCAAAAGGCAGCACTTCTATTCTAGACGTGTAATCTAGGCCACCATGATTAGAGGCCGTCACGTTTCTCCCTTCGCCTTGTGAAACTGAAAACATTTCTCTGAGTTCCATTTTACCCAGTTTATGTTTGTGCCTAATTTGGATGCCCATGTCTCTATCTATGTTAAATCTAGAGTTGACTAGACTCCTGTCTACAAATTGGAGGTTTCCAGAAGAAATAACTCGTTCTCTGTTTCCAGGAAGCTTAGTTTGTCCAGCCCAAATACTAAACCCTTTGTAGAAGTTATACATAATTACCGCATCTAGAATCATTCTATCAGCACCTCTAGTCTGATCACTAGCTCCACTAATGTCTCTATTAGAAAGGCCTATCTCCAGTTTGTACTTGAGTTTAGGTGTGTAGGCATACCCATCAAATTTTAGTCTAGATCTTCTTATTAAGAATGTAGAACTTCCGTCAGAAATTTGACCGTCATCATTTATAATACCATCAGCTATAAAAAGCGATTGAAATCTGGCAGCAAATTTTAAGGAGAAGGTGGAGTCTTGAGACATTAGCGATATCCCTTTCCCAAAAGTTTTATTGGCTTTACCCTGTGAAAAAGCAGACAATGAGAAAAAAGAGAAGGCAATAAGAAAAATAACGATCTTGTTCATTTTGATCAAAAAAGAAAGGAGTTAAATCTCTTTCGAAATTTGAAAAACCTGACATTAAAAAGTTAATTGCAAATATTAAATAAATATAGCTAGCACCTTTTAAAACTTATGAAAACCTTATGCTAAGCTTTGCACATGAGTTAAGAATTAAATCTTAGAGTCTCTTTTATTAGCTAGATAAATAAGAAGTTTTACTTAATCAAATCCTTGAGTATAGTGCCTACAGTGAGAGGTTTAGAAAAGTTAGGGTGACTAGTTTCACTTATTTACTAAAGTTTGCATTGGACACTTGAAGACATTGTGAGCAGAATTATATATATAAATAAAGCAAAGACTGCAGTCCAGCTATAGAACAGCACTGAAGGGTAAATGCGAAATTTTCAGTAAAGTTATCCATCGGTAAAAAATGCATTAATAGATTCAGGAGCGAATAGTCTTTTTTCACTGAATAAATCTCAGCGAACTTATATGTCTGGAACCGTAATGCCGAACATTCTTTTCTATCCTTTGATTTTAGTTGCTCTTAGCCTTAGATTATAAGTGGTCTAATGGAAATTCGAGCTAAACTAAGTACATATCGAAATTCTTCACGTTAACTTAACATTGGAATTCTTCTTATTTAGTACCAAGCCAATAGATTTGTTTAGTTAATTGCACATAGTAATTAAGACAGAAAAGATTAACCATTTAACTAATGATTTCAAGGTATAATAAGTTCGCGACCAGTATAGTATGGTTCTTCGTAATGTTTTTAAGCTTCTCAGGATTAGCCAGTGAAAGCTTGAACACTCCCCCAAATTATGATTTAGTAGAAGCTCTTTCTAAAAATCCTGATAAATCAGTCTTCCAGAATTTACATGCTTCTAGCAAAGAGGAAGGAGCAGTTTTAAGTTGGAATATAGACTATGATCTGTATCAATTAATGGAGGGCAAGTCTATAGTAGTGGAATACAATACTGATATTGGTGCTAAACGAAATAAAAAAGGAATAGAAGGTTCTGAGTGGATGTATTCTGACCCACTGCCTTATAATGCTACCTCATTAGCACTGAAGGAACTGAAAGGAGAGGAAAAGTATGTCTTTAAAGTAGGTGTATTCGAAGGCGATTTGAAACAAGCACTACAGAAAGATAATGGTGTTTACTGGTCAGATAAAGGTAAGTTCAAGACTAAAAGAGCTTGGGGTCTGGTTTCATTTCTGATTCTGATAGGTTCTTTATCCCTGTTCATATATGGAATGAAAATCATGAGTGAAGGACTTCAGCGTGCGGCTGGTTCTAAGCTTAGACAAATGCTAAGGTCTATTACATCTAACCGTTGGAAGGGAGTGCTAAGTGGTTTTGGAATTACAGCTATAGTGCAGAGTTCTTCTGTAACTACGGTAATGACAGTTAGTTTCGTTAACGCAGGATTATTGACATTAAGACAAAGTGCCGGTGTAATGATGGGTGCCAACATAGGTACTACTATTACAGCATGGCTAGTTCTGCTCTTAGGATTTAAAGTGAGTATTTCAAGTTACGCTCTTGTGATTTTGGCTATAGCTGGTCCTTTACTATTTATTAAAAGTGGAAAAGCCAAAGCTTGGGCTAGTGCTTTGTTTGGATTTTGTATTCTATTTATTGGGCTTAATTTTCTTAAAGATGCAGCGCCATCACTAGGTATAGATTCTCCTATAGTTCAGTTTTTTGAGACTTATAAATTGGCTTGGTATGGTCCATTGATGTTTGTCATCTTAGGTGCACTAGTTACCGTGATTATTCAATCTTCTTCCGCTGCTATGGCACTAACACTTACCATGGTGAGTACAGGAGTTATACCATTTGAAGTAGCGTGTGCTATGGTGTTAGGTGAAAATATAGGAACTACCATTACTGCTGAATTAGCCTCACTAATAGCTAATGTTCACGCTAAAAGATCTGCTAGAATTCACTCATTATTCAACATAGTGGGTGTAACATGGATGTTACTTATATTTCCTCTAGCATTGAGCGGAATCACTGCAATAGTGGGCTGGAGTGAGGGAGCTGTTTTTGATCCATCTAATGTGTCAGATCCTCAGGTAGCAGCTATGTCAGCTACAGGAATAGCTTTATTCCATACGTGCTTTAACCTGGCTAATGTTCTTCTATTGATTTGGTTTGTGCCTCAGATAGTACGAATAGCTGAAAGAACCGTAAAGAGTAAAGGGGATGAAGATGAGCAGTTTAGATTAGAATTCATTAGCGGAAGCATAGAAACGCCTAGTTTATCTCTCTTAGAGGTTAGAAAAGAGTTACACAAGTTTGGTGGAATAGCTCATAAAATGTCTAAAATCACCCAGGATTTATTAGGAAGCACTGATAAAAAAGTACAAACCAAGTGTTATGAACGACTAGAGAAGTATGAAGAGATAACAGATAGGGTGGAAATAGAAATTTCTAGCTTCCTGTCTAAAATGTCTAAGAGTCAGATGTCTGAAAAGATGACCTTAGAGGTTCAAGGTATTTTAGGTGTGTCTAACGATTTGGAAACCATAGGAGATATCTACTTTCAAATAGGAAAAGCTATAGAAGCTAAAAACGACAAGAAACACTGGTTCAATCAGGAACAGAGAGATAGCCTTCAATCTATGAATGTGCTCGTAGAAAAGGCTTTCAGCATAATGCTAGATAATCTAGATAGATCTAACACAAGTTCAATCGATTTAGAAACAGCCAAAGAGGCAGAACAAGCCATAAATAAGTACAGAAATAAGCTTAGAAAAAAACACCTTAAAACTGTAGGAGAGGAAGGCTACAACATGAAAGGAGGAATAGTATATAGTGATGTGTTCTCATCTTTAGAAAAAATAGGCGACCACATCATAAATGTTACTGAAACCTTAATCGGAGAAGGAGACATTTCTTAGCTTTTTTCTTGTTAAAACTTGACATCTGGGTTAGGCATTGTAATTACCTTTGGGCTTATGAATGATGAGCAAAAAGAACGAGTAAGGCAGAGTCTAAATCATGTACACAAGTGGCCAAGTCTTTACATGTTTAAATTTATAGTTCCTACTGTTTCTGGGGCATTTGAAGAGCTTACAAAGATTTTTCCTGAAGATATAGATATGCTTACCAAGCAGTCTAAAACAGGAAAGTTCACAAGCATTACTATAAAAGAGGTTCTTATGAGTTCAGATCAAGTATTCGAGCGCTACGCAGAAGTCTATAAAATAGAAGGAGTAATTTCACTATGATGTATTATTTCTTAGCAGTTTCCAGAGAGAATACAGAGAAAGCTCTGCTCATCTCATTAATAGTAGTATTAGGTATCATTTTATACATGAAACTTATTAGAAGCTTGAAAAAGAAGAGACTGAATGATACCTTTTCCAGCATAGATAGTTATGATGTAGAGAACAAAGAGTTAGTGGTGAGATATACCATTCCAGGAAAGATTGATTCTAAGTTTGATTTTCATACTGCTGCTGGCGATTTTGAAATATCATTTCCTATTACCCAGTCTCAAGGAGGGCAGCACGAGTTTCGTGTAAGCATAGGTGCTTTCAGTCAGAAATTAGTAGTTCTTAGCTTCCAAACTGAAAACCAAAAGATAACCAAACGTATAAGACTAGACGTTTAATCTGGCCTATTCACAAGGCGCTAATCCGTACGTCCTTATAACCTGAGCATTAGGTAAAGGCTGTCCGTTTACCACAATGTAGTAGAGTAATTGTTTAAACTCCCCATCCTCTGGCACAGTTATATCATCGAAAAAATCGCTAGGAATAATGGTAAACCTGAAATGTCCTGGTTCATCGAATACAGGTTCCATCTTTAATTCAGGAGTAGATGTAACTAGGTCTGCAGGTACATATTCTGTAGAGCTAAAACCTTCTTGTCTAATCCTTAAAAACACGTAGACATCATTATCACCTGCATTTATAAAGTCAGGGTTTTCTTCATAACTGTTGTCATACGTTAGTGTCCAGAAGTCATCAGCGTCTCCTATTTCTGGAAACACACAGAATAGTCTATCGCATAGTTTAGGGATAATCGTCACAGTAAAGTCTTCCGATTTGGCTTCTCCTCCATACTCTTCGAAAAAAGCACCATCCTTAAATTTAGCTAAACAGCTAATCCCGTTCTGAAATAGAATAGAAGGCTCTACACCATAGAAATCCTCTAAGTTAAAAGTGAATGAATAGAGCAGTGGTGCCTCTTTAGTCATTCTATTGTCTTCAGTAGAGCTAGACCATTCACCATTACCTCCTACTGGAGAAGCAGGCATCCAAGTCCATAGATACACTGGTTCATCTGGATTATCTTCTAATAGTGCTTTTAATGCGTTATTAGATGTTCCATCTACGCTCTGGCTAATGTCTAAAAATAGCGTGAGTTCTTCTACACCATCTGTAGGATTAGGATCTATGTATGCTGCTTGAGAAAACCCTAGCTGTGCTAATACTACCGTTATAAGTATTAAAATAAACTGTTTCATTATTCTGCTCTGTCAAAGTTAAACTTGTAAATAACATATGGGCTGCTTCCATCACACCCTTTTTCTAGCTCAAGGGTAAGTTGATTATCAAACTCCCTAACTACCGATCCTAAAGCGAATTCATTAGAATTCTCTCCCTCTTCAAAAATTAAGAATGTAGGAAAAGCATCGTTATCGAACTTCCATGTTCCTGCTTCACCAAAAAAGTTCTTCCCATTAGTAATGTCTACATCATAAGATCGGTCTGCAGCTTGGAAAGTAATGGATAGTGGTTCTTCGCCTGAAATAATGTAAAACGAGCTAAAATCACGTTCTTCTTTTACTGGGTTATTCATATCCTTTTGAACGAAAGAAGAAAGTGTCCATGTGCCTTCTAAGCCTTTCACTTTATTAAAAGGTTCGCCTAGTTCTCCATCTATATCTGGTTTACACCCACTAAGAAGTAGCGTTGCAACGCAAAATATTCCTATTAATCTATAAATCATTTTCATTCTAATTTTAATTACAGCCACCTACTGGGTTATCTTGGAAATTTGGGACTACAATTTCACCAAGTGGGAACTGCACTACCATTCCATTACAATCCCAAGGAGCACCTCTTATTATAATGTTTTCTCCTGCTGCACCTCTTCTTTTTAAATCGTCTACACGCTTTCCTTCTCCTATAAATTCTTTTCGTTTTTCTAAACGAGCAGCATCTAAAACTTGTTCTGGTGACGCGTTATCATCTAGGTTAAAAGCAGTATTACCAAAAGCACGTTCTTTAATCTGGTTAATGTTATCTATGGCTTGAGGGAGATTAGAGCCTATGAGAGCATTAGCCTCAGCCTGAAGTAGCATCATTTCTGTTAAACTGGTAACGGCATGGTTAAAGAACTGCTTGTTAAATTTAGAAACGAATGCATTTCCTAAAACCTCCTGAGGAGGCATGTAGTAGTTTCCTTCTCTCATGTCTGCGCTTCCTAAGAACATGGCATTAAATTCAGTGCCATCTATTTCAGCATTCGGAGAAGTTCCAGAGTATGCGCTTATGTAGGCGCCCACTCTATTATCTGCTACTAGATTTCCGCTCACAGAACCATCGTCTAGAACAGCAGAAGTAAACCCAAAGACTGTCTCATTAGAAATGGTAAATTGGGCATATCTAGCTCCTAATGAGTCTAGCTGAAAAGGGCCACCGATAACATCTTGAGCATATTCTGCTGCCGTAGCATATTCTCCCATTAACATATGAACTTTAGCCAAGTATGAACTGGCGGCATATGAAGTGGCATATACATCATTAGAAGCCGGTAAATTAGTTCTAGCAAAGTTTAAATCGTCTATTACAGCCTCATATACTTCGCCTACCGTAGATCTATTTCTAGATTCCTGTGAAGGTTCTAGCCTCAGAATTACTCCTAGGTGAGTGTTTCCTGCTGTGTAGCCATAAGGCTGGCCATAAAGCTTTACCAGTTCCCAATGACTGACAGCTCTTATAAACTTAGCCTCAGCTTCCATTCGCGTGCGGTCATTTTCGGAAAGCCCTTCTACTAAATCAAAGTTCTCCATGATGGCATTGCTTCTAAAAATTGAGAAGTAAAAGTCATTGTAGACTGCGTTAGTAAGTCCATTGAAGTCTCCTGATTCTCTATCATAAATCTCATTAATATTGACATTATTGGGATTAATACCATTAAGATTATCAGAAAGTAATTCATTTATAAATTGAACATCTCCATCAAAGGTATTCGCGAACACGTCATAACAGGAGTTAAGTAAGCGTTGCAAATCTTCAGGAGTTTCCAATGCATTTTCTGCTAAAACCACACCATCATTAGATGGACCAAACTCTAGAAGATCGTCACAGGAGTAACTGAACAATACTAGAATAAGAATGAGTATGTAATGTAATTTTTTCATTGTTTATCTTGTTTGTTAGGTCTTAGAATGAAAAATTAAGTTGAACAGAATAAGCTCTTTCCTGAGGTGGAGTGAGGTAAGTTATATTACCGCTTAGGTTTCTATCTTGTGGATTCTCGAAATCTCTAACTATTTCAGGATCTAACCCAGGGAAGTTTGTTATAGTAAATAAGTTAGTGGCTGAGAAAGCGATTCTCATACCAGTGATGTTCTTATTTCTGATTTTAAAGTTGGGAACTGTGTAACCCACTACTAGTCTTTTTAACCTTGCATAATCAGCATCATACACATACAAGCTTGTATTAAACCATGGGGCATTATCTCCAGGATCAAACCCGTAATTAGCTTCTTCAAATGTCAGTACTGGATAAAGAGCATCATCTCCCGGCTGAGTCCAACTGTCTAGTATATCTGTTCTCATATTCCAGTCAGTCATTAAGCCCATTTGTCTTTTCCCTGACGAATCGAATATCTGTGCACCGAGACTTACATTTATAAGTGTAGAAATATCCCAGTTTTTAAATCTGAAGGTATTATTGATTCCCATAATTACATCTGGTAGTCCATCTCCCACATATGCACGTCCGTTTTTAAAGTCGTAATCGAACGTTTCATTTCCTTCTAAATCTAAGAACACGGGTCTACCAGATTCTGAATCTATATGGCTAAAAGGCACCAGCATAAAAGAGCCTATAGGCTTACCTACTATTACTCTTGTATCATTAGTGCCACCAGAAACTGCGTCTGGGGTATAGTTTCCTATACTTACTATTTCATTATAATTTCTAGCGAAGTTCATGTCTGAAGTCCATTGGAAATTCTTTCTTACAATGTTATTAGACTTGATGCTTAACTCCCAGCCACGGTTCATAATTTCTGCTGCATTATCCCAGAAGTTTGAGAAACCAGTACTAGGTGAAACTTGAACTTGCAGTAGTACATCAGTGCTTCTTTTATTATAGTAAGCTAGCTCTACATTAATTCTATCTTTCCATAAACCAGCTTCTAAAGCTATGTCAAATACATTAGAAGTTTCCCACTGCAAGTTTTCATTTCCTAATTGAGTAGGGAAAATAATGTCTTGACCATTATAAGAGATGTTGCTGTCTTCATAGAGAGGGAACCTAGCATTCTTATCTATATCAGCATTTCCTGTAATTCCGTAAGATGTTCTAATCTTTAAGAAGTTGATGGTGTTGTTACCTTTCAGGAAGTCAAGTTCTGACAGGACGTAGCCTAAAGACGCTGATGGAAACCAGCCGTATCTTCTGTTAGATCCGAAAATAGAGGAACCATCTACCCTGTTCGTTACTTGAGCAAATAGTTTGTTGTCAAAGCTGTAATTTATCCTTCCGAAATAGGAGATGAAAGCCCACTTTACTGGATTAGTCCTGTTTGTATTAGTAGCTTCTAAATCGAAATCGGCATCTAAGGCTGTAGTGGTAGCGTTTCCATAATACCAGTCTGCAGAAAGAGATTTAGTTCTTTGGTATTCAGTTCCGAGTAGGAAGTTCCACTGGTGCTTTTCTGATCTGTCTAAGATATAATTAGCAGTTAGGTTAGTATTGTAGTTATTTACCCAGGTGCTCCATCGGTTAGTCTCTCCGGTCCCTTCATAATTAGGGTTTCCTACCTCTGTTATTTGGGCGTTATTATATCGATCTTCTTTAATGTCGAGGTAATCATAGCTTCCTGTAGCTCTAATGTAAAGATTTTTAATAGGCTCATAGTTCAGTGCTAGGTTACTTACAGATCTGTTCTCTGTGGTAAACCAGCTTCTGTTTTCTCTATAGGCTACTAAATTCGGGATTCTGCCGTTGTCTAAGAAAAAGTCACTCCTTACATTATCATCCTCTAAACCTTCAGATTCTAGGATCGGATATATAGGTAATGCTGTGCTCATGGCTGAACCTAAACCACCACTCCATGCTGCATCTACTCGGGTATTCTGACCTCTGCTTAAACTCTGACTAAAATTAATTTTAAATTTCTTAGAAACCTCATAATCAATATTAGCTCTACCACTGGTTCTCTCATAGCTATTACCTATGAAAAAAGACTCATTATCATCATATGTCAGATTGAAGAATGCCTTTAATTTTTTAGTTCCTTTATTGGCAGAAATACTGTACATCTGTTTAAATCCTGTTCCTACAGATTCATCTACCCAGTCTGTATCAAATTGGCGTGCTCTGTTAAACGCCTCTTCTCTAACAGAGGCTAGGTCATTTTCTGTAGAATAATTAGGTAGCCACACATAACCAGTACCCCCATCATTTTCCCAAGCCTCTTGGCGTAATCTTAAATACTGTTCTGTATTTAACATCTCCGGAAGACTGGCTGGAGTAGAAACACCTAGTCTGGTAGTGAAGTCAAAGCTAAGGCCTTCTTTTTTAGCTCTTTTTGTTGTAATTAGTACCACACCATTGGCTCCTCTAGATCCATATATACCAGTGGCCGCAGCGTCTTTAAGTATTTCTATTGACTCTATGTCCTGAGGGTTAATATTGGCTAATGGATTATTATTCAAAGCGCCACTATTTCCACGTAGAAACTGATCCTGAGATATAGGAATTCCATCTATCACATATAAAGGGTCTCCACCGGCAGATATAGAAGCTACACCTCTTATACGAATTAAACTTCCAGAACCTGCCATTCCTGACCCTGTAGACACTTGCACACCAGCGGCTTGCCCTTGGAGGGCTGCTTCAAAACTAGGTACTGGAATATTGCTAATTTCCTTACCATCAATGCTTTCTATGGAACCAGTGATTTCTCTTTTTCTTTGAACACCATAGCCTACTACCACTACTTCATCGGTTTGAACAGACTCACTGTTTAAGGAGACATTCAGGTTTTGTGTTTCTCCTGCCGCTAAGGTTACTGTTTTGGTTTGATCTGTATATCCAATAAAAGAATATACCACTTGAAAAGTTCCTTCTTTAAGAGTAAGGGTATAAGCTCCGTTTATATCAGAGGAGGTATTGTAAGGTAAACCTTCTACATAAATATTTACTGCGGGTAGTCCATCATTATTTTCGTCAGTGACTACTCCAGTGAGCACTTGAGAAAACAAGGCATAGGGAATTAATAAAGCTGCGGTTAAAAGCCCTTTTGATAGTCTTTTCATTTGGTTCAAAGGTTTATCTCAAAAATAGTAAAACTTACTGTGTATTTTGAACACTAACTAAGAAAAATGCCTTTGTAATAACACGCTTGTTTTATAGTGCTAGTAGTGATTAATCAGAGGCAAAGCCTCTAAGCTCCAAAGTTCTGTAGATCTGTATAGATTTTAGGACCACAAAAATTCATAAATTTTAAGAGATACTACTCACTCAATGATACAAATCAAGGCTGTGCACTGACAATTAGTTTTTGTGAGTTTACTACACCTTCTTTTTCCATAGAAATAATGTAAATCCCCTCTTCTAACAATTGATCTGTTAAATCTAATTCTATGTTAGAATTGGTTATGAAAAGTATATCTTCATCTAGCACTACTTTTCCTAACATATCTGTAATGGTTAGTGACACTTCACCTGAGAAGTCTGGTTGACTAATGGTTACGGCACCATTAGAGGGGTTAGGCCATAAAGAAAATTGAAGAGAGGCTGTATTTTCTCTTTCAGTAATATTATTAGATAAACTCAATGGTTCGTCTGTGTAAAATCTGAATTCTCCAGGCTGTAGGGTAAATGCATTACTCAGGTTTTCCTCTATGATTTCTTCTCCGGTAAATAACTCATACCAAGTTCCAGTACTTTGAAAATTAGGTATAATACTAGCTTCTATCACATTGAAATTTCCTATAATGGTAGCATTGATATCTCCATTGAGGTTTATCCGTTTGCCAAATCCTCCTACACTAATGTTATAATCATCCGTATGCATAAAGTCATAAGTGTTTCTTAAGTAATTCATTATGGAGGTTACTTCATACAGGTCTGTTCTTCCTTCTTCCTGCTGATAATCCCATCTTACTGGTTTTTCTGCAGTTCTACAATCTTCATTTATCGTACCATCTGGGCAGTAATTAATAGAATAGTCGTAACCTAGCTCGCCAAATTGCCAAGCCATTTTAGGCCCTGGTATGCTATACAGAAACACAGTGGCTAATTCTACCCGGTCTAAAGCAGTCTGTAATTCTGTAATGTCATAAGATCCGCTGCTATTACCAAATAATAAGTTCTTATACATTAGTCGCTCTTCATCATGACTTTCCATAAATGAAATCAGGTTAGGGTCTTCCCAGCCTCTTTGTTGGTAACTGGCCCAATTTAGGTTTGATGAATATCCCATAGTGGCTTCATTAAACTCATGATTAATATTACCCCATAGCATATGGCCTTGGTCTGAGAGAGCGCTTTCTTCATCATTATTAGCGAAGTGCTCAAGTATGAAATAAGCTTCAGGGTCTGCTTGTAAGACCTTTTCTTTGTAATTATTTAAGATGTTCACTCTGCTCTGATCATACTGCCCCCAAAACCCTACATTACCTAGACTATTCACTTGCGTGAACCCCTTACTTAAATCCATTCTGTAACCATCTATATGGTATTCATCCACCCAGTATTGTAATACACGTTCGCAGAACTCTACTGTCTTAGGACTTTCGTGGTTGTAGTCGTATCCTACATTAAAATCGTGTTTTGGAATTTCATTAAACCAAGGGCTTTCAGAAGTAGGCTGACCAAACTGACCAGCATCCGCATTAAAGTACATGCGCACCTGTGGGTTTTGACCAAAACTGTGGTTTAAGGCTATGTCTAATGTTACGGCCATACCTCTGTCATGGCATTCATCTACAAGTTCTTTCAATTTTTCTTCTCCTCCATAATACTTGTCTGCAGCAAAGAAGAAACTCGGGTTGTACCCCCAAGAGAGGTTTCCTTCAAATTCGTTTATTGGCATCAATTGTAAAGCATTAATTCCTAATCTTTCTAAGTAATCTAAAGTGTCTATTACTGTCTGGTAATTCTGCTCTTCTGTAAAATCTCTAACTAACAGTTCATATATGTTCAATCGAGCGCTTTCTGGTTTTGAGAAGTCTTGATCTGTCCAAGAAAACTCTTCTTGATTAATCTGAAAAACCGATACCGCTTCAGATGTTAAACTAGTAGGATATGGTGTAACATTGGCTATGGTTTCGGCAGGAATAAATGGATCATTCCATGGGTCTAGAACCTTTTCTGTATAAATGTCCGCTACACGCATCAAGTCATTATCTATGGCATACTGAAAGCGGTATTCAGTGTTTGGGTTAAGGTCTGATAACTCAAGCCAATAAGTCTCTCCATCGGGAGCTAAATTCATCAAATAGTCCAAAGAAAAACTCCAATTGTTAAAATCTCCAAGTACAAATACATTGTTTTTATTAGGCGCATATAACTGAAGTACCACTGATTCAGCACCAGTATAATTTATGCCATCTTCTATTCCAACGGGAGGGCTTAATGTGATAGGTTCAGGCACTATAATAACTTCTACCTGGTCGGTAACTACTTCTCCGCCTGCTTCTGCAGAAGCTAATACTGTGTATGAGCCAGGCTCAGTGAATTGGATAGAGGCTTCTATGGAAGTAACTCCTGTTTCTGAAGTTTCTAAAACATCATTGACTAAGATAGAGATGTCAGCATCTAGGGTAGAGGCTGCAGAGAAATCCACCGTTTCATTTAAGTCTATCAGAATGGATTCTGCACTTGGTGCTTGAAAAACTATAGAAAAACTTCCATCACTAAGGTCGTAAAATATATCACTCCCATCTTCTTCCCTCCCCACAGAGGTGCCATTGGCATTTCTGAAGACAAATGAAAGTCGAGAAACTTCTTCTCCTGCATTTACTCCATACCAATCTTCTATGGCAGATGGATAAGTGAAAGAGTGAACACCGCCTCCTTCATCTGTCATAAGTACTTGGGCATCTGCGGTACCCCAGTTTCCTATAACATGCTGCCAGTCTGTGGGTGATGTGCTATTAGAAGTAATGACTCCAGTATGCATATATACAGGACTTACACCTATGAGCTCACCATTCCCTAGGTTAGAATCGTAAAAAATGGTAGTCACATCCTCTTGAGAAGGAAATGCTGGGTCTGAGGTTATGATTTGTGCTTGCGTTGCAACGCAGATGAGAATAAAAACGAGTGATAGTAAGTATTTCATTTTTTTAGCTGTCTTTAATTTACGAAAATACGAAAGTGTAGTAATTACACTTTATAATTTAATCACCCTCACATCTCTACTTAGAACCCTCAAGATATAAATACCAGCTGGCAGCTGAGATAGATCTATCTCAGACGAGTTCCCAGTTGAAATTAGTTCACCTAAGCCATTTCTAAGAAACCATTCTGTGTGCTGAGGTAAATGAATGATGTCTACAGTTGGGTTAGGGTATACTTGCATGTGAATTTGGGCTTCTTCCGATATGCCTAATATCAAGTTAGGCGCATTGGGCGTGGGGTCATTAAAAGTGATCCACTCATCAGCGCCATCTCCATTTCTGCCTAAAGAGGTGTCATCTTCTAGATTGTTAAATTCTATATGGTCTACAAGTTTGTATCCTTCTTCAAATGCCTCAAAAACATATACTTGATCTCCGCCATTATTTAGCCTGAAATTAGTATGCAGAGCACCTTCTTCTGGATCATTATCGCACCAGAAAAGCACATGATCAGACTCATCTAATGTAAACCCTGGGATTCGCCATTTGTTCGGGAAGTCTGCTTCATCTGTGAGATAGAGGTTTCCAAGCCATTCCACAGCAGAGGTATTGTAAAGCTCTACCCAGTCTTCCGCCTGGTCTGTATCATCTAAAATTACAGCTTCATTATTAGACATGAGCTCATTGATAACCACCGCACTTGAGCTATTAGCTAAAGGAATGGTTCTGGGCTGGCAAGGGTAAATGTATTCCAGAGTTCCATCAGAATAGCTCACATAGTAATCCATCATTGAGGCATCATCAGTTAATGGTATTTCTACTTCATAACTTTCTTCATTCCAGCTCATTTCTGCTGTAATCCATTCAGTGCCGTCTACACTGTAAAGAAGATCTACAGCTGCCTCTGTATTTTCATCTGTATAGGCGTTAAATGAAATAGAACTTTCAGAGATAATAGGGCTAGAGTCAGTTAAAAAATGTACGCCAGATAATTCGTTTATTGCTTCTAACTGAAAGAGGGCGGAGGCTGCTCTAAGCTCCACATATTCCAGAATTCCATAACTCACATGGTTTCCCCATGTAGTTTCATCAGATGCTAGAAAATCCGAATGGGAAAATCCGTAATCCATGGTGTAATAAATGTCGTTTTCTACATGTTCAGAAACGAGGTTTCTCCACGTGTTAATCTTAGTAGCGAAGGCGGTTTCATTAAAGTAATTTTCTATGAGCCTGTTCAATTCGAAACTGTAAATTTCTCTCCATGTTTCGTTTTGAAGTAGCCTCTCGTAAAGCGGTCGGTACTCGTTTGAGCTCCAGTTATAAATGTTTCTATTCCCCCAGTTCTCTCCAAAGAAATCTATGCCCAGTGTATTATCTAAATCATAAGGAATCCACTCTATTCTACCTTGAGCGGCATTAGAGTAAAGGTAAAAGTTATTCTTGTTGAACACATGCCCATCCCAGTGGCCTAGTAGCACTTCTGCTGCCAGGTGCTTAAGGTATTCCCTCACATTAAACACTTCTGGTAACGAGCAGATTAGATTCTCATCATTAGTTTGGTTAAGAACCGTTATAAATTCTGCTAAATCTTCGAACTGAGAAGGGCTCCATTCATTGGTTTGAAGTTCATAGCCTTCGTTAGTGTAATTGCCAGCAGAAGAACCATTGTAATTCAAATCAGAAGGATAAATGCATTTGTAGACATTCCCGTCTCCCTCAGAAAATCTGTTTTCTACAAAGTCATCGTTAACATGCTCTACATTCAAATAAAGACCTTTATACTCATCGTTTACATATAGTTTTACATAACTCGTTCTGCATGAGACTAGTCCTGCTTCTCTGAGCATGTCCCAGCACAGTTTAGAGCGCATTATAGAGACGTCATTATGCTCTCCATTAAGGTTTAATTTCTTTAAACCTAGCCAACTATTTCCAGAACTGAAAGAGTTAAAACTGACTTTAAATGACTTTTTATCTGCAAGTCTGCTGGTGTTTCCTCTTAGCCTAAACCCTATATTTTCAACAGTGTCTGTAAGAACTGAGCTTTCATAAATGAAAGTAGCTTCATGCTCGTAATTACTGAACGCACTGTCTGAAAGTAAAATTAAATCTAGACTTTCTTGTGAAAGGTTTATATGCACTGAGGCCACCTCATCCTGCAGAAAGGCATGGCCATATTCAGGTTGAGTTATTTGTGCCTGGCAATAGATAACTGCCAGGACAAGACTTAGGGATATTACAGTATTACGAAACGTCTTTATCAAATTTGAAGAGCTGGGCTGGTTTGTGAAGTACACCTTCCTGTTTTTCATTTAAGGGAATGACATGCTCCATTTTTTTAATGTTCTTTCTAAAGTTTCTTTTATCGAATTTCTTATTTAAAATAATCTCATGGAGATTTTGTAGTTGTGTCAATGTAAACTTCTCTGGGAGTAATTCAAATCCAATCTGCTCATGCTCTAGTCCATATCTAAGAGCATCTAGTGCTAAAGTAACGATCTGATTATGATCGAATGCCAAATCTGGAACCTTTAAAATATCTACCCAGTCTGCCTTTTCTGCGAAGTAGGACGGTATAAGTTGGTAATCATCCATTTTAACTAGTGAGTAGTAAGCTACGGTAATTACTCTTCTCTCAGGGTGAGCTCTAAAGTTTCTTAGCCATTCTTGATCTTTTATTCCTTTCACACGGTCAGGGTCTCCAAAAGTGTGGAATTGTTTAAGGAATAGGCCTTCTAAAGAAGTAAGATCTTTAAGGATTCTAGCAGCTGCTTTATCTAATGACTCATCGGGGTAGACTAAATCACCTGGGATGGCATTCATGCCCTTAGCGCTTTCTGCTATTGGTTTTCTTTCTATGACTAGAACTTTTAATTTGTCTTCATCGAATCCAAAGATGACATTATCTACAGAAACATCAATATTACCGTTTTTTCTTTCTGGCATTTTTCAAGTATTGAGACTGCTAAATTATGAACTTCTCTATTTCTAAAAGCCAAAATTAGAAGAATGTGTATAAAGTACACTTTATTGGTTTTCGTGTTAGCAATTCGCTTTCTTAGGTTGTCAGAACTTAAATAGATGTAAGAGTATTGAAATTCAGTCATAAATGAAGAGCATGAATAAAAAAGGACATTGAATTTTAAGCTTACTAGAAGAGAAAAATTTAGAAGATTGAAAGAAATAAATAATTCTACCATCGTGTAAATCGATTGAGTTTTCTCCTATTTTTGTCTGTAAGTGTAAAAAGAACACTAACTCATAATCGCAACGCTTAGAATGAAAAAAATAGCCGTTTTAACATCTGGAGGGGATTCTCCAGGGATGAATGCAGCCATTAGAGGGGTGGTAAGAACATGTGTCTTTAATGAGGTAGAATGCGTGGGTGTGTTTCAGGGATATGATGGTCTTATTTCTGGAGATTTTAAAAAGCTCCATGTGCGCTCTGTGTCTAAGATATTGGCTAGAGGTGGCACCATTCTAAAGAGCTCTAGAAGTAAAGGATTTAGAACTACGGAGGGAAGGAAAGAGGCTTATGACGCATTGCAACGCGAAAAGATAGATGGCTTAATAGTGATAGGAGGAAATGGAACATTCACCGGAGCACATATGTTCAATGAAGAGTTTGACTTTCCGGTAATAGGAATTCCTGGAACCATAGATAATGATTTATTTGGCACGGACAATACTATAGGATATGACACTGCCGTGAATTCAGTGGTAGAAGCTGTAGATAAGATAAGAGATACGGCCAATAGCCATAACAGGCTGTTCTTTGTAGAAGTTATGGGAAGAGATGCTGGCTTTATAGCACTTAGAGCAGGGTTAGCCACTGGAGCCATAGCAGTAATGCTGCCAGAGGAAGAACAAAGTATAGATGCTCTTATTTCTGTACTAGAAAAGGGAGCCGAGAGTAAGAAAACTAGCAGCATAGTAATAGTAGCTGAGGGAGATGCCAATGGAGGAGCGTTCGAAATAGCTAAAAAAGTAAAGGCCAAATACAGCGGTTATGATACTAAAGTGGCTGTGCTTGGTCATATTCAAAGAGGTGGATCTCCATCTGCATGGGATAGGGTTTTGGCTAGTAGATTAGGAGTAGCTGCTGTAGAAGGACTGATTAAAGGTAAAACTGATGTAATGGCAGGGTTAATTAATGATATAGAAACCTTCGTGCCGCTACAGGACGCAATAACAAAGAAGAAACACCTCAATAAAGAGGAATTAAGAATGTCTAAAATATTATCAATATAACATGGGAAAAACTAAAGTAGCCATTAACGGATTTGGCAGAATCGGAAGATTATCATTAAGATCTCTTCTAGATAAAAACGATATAGATATAGTAGCTATTAACGATCTTACAGATGGAAATACCCTAGCACATTTATTCAAGTATGATTCTGTGCAGGGAGGTTATAAAGGTGTGGTTAAGTTCGATAGTGATACTCTTCAGATCGGATCTGAAAAAATGAAGGTGTATGCTGAGAGAGATCCAGAAAACCTGCCTTGGGAAGAGCTGGGAGTGGACATAGTAGTAGAATGTACTGGAATATTTAGAGACGAAGCTGGTGCGGGAAAACATCTTACAGCTGGTGCTAAACGCGTAGTTATTTCTGCACCTGCTAAAGGAAATGTGCCTACTGTGGTTTTAGGTGTTAATGATGATACCATTACAGATGATATGAAGATCATTTCTAATGCTTCTTGCACTACTAACTGCCTAGCTCCTATGGCTAAGGTTATAGATGATGCTTTCGGTATTGAGAAAGGATTTATTACTACCATTCACGCTTACACTTCAGACCAGAGAATTCATGATGCTCCACATAGCGATTTAAGGAGAGCTAGAGCTGCAGCGCTGAGCATGATTCCTACTACTACTGGAGCTGCAGTGGCCGTGGGTTTAGTGCTTCCTCATCTGAAAGGAAGATTAGATGGTAACGCAGTAAGAGTGCCTACTCCGAGTGGTTCTATTACAGATTTTACAGCGGTGTTAAGAAAAGATGTTACTGCAGAAGAGGTAAATGAAGTGGTAAGAAAAGCTGCTGAAAATGAGCTTAAAGGAATCATAGAATATACCACGGATCCTATAGTATCAGTAGATATTGTAGGAAATACACATTCTTGTATATTTGACAGCGAGTTCACTAATGCCCAAGGTAATTTAGTGAAAGTGTTAGGCTGGTATGATAATGAAATGGGCTACGCCTCTAGAATAGGCGATTTAGTGGCCAAATTAGCAAACTAAGAACTTACATGATTTTAATAGCGGACAGCGGAAGCACAAAAACAGACTGGAGATTAATAGATAATTCTGGTGAGACTCTTTTAGATTTCTCTACCATGGGTTTCAATCCTTATTTCCACACTGCAGACTTGGTAGAGGAGAAGATGAAAGAGTCCTTAGGTGCTATGTCTATAAATAAAAAAGTACAACATGTGTTTTTTTATGGCGCTGGCTGCAGCTCAGATAGCCTTCAGGCAATTATTAGAGAAGGATTAGAGCGTATTTTTATCAGTGCTTCAGTGAGTGTAGATCATGATTTAAAAGCCTGTGCTTATGCCACATACTTTGGTGAGCCTATAATTTCTTGTATTTTAGGAACAGGCTCAAATAGCTGTGCTTTTGATGGGGAAACCGTTTATGAAGAGGTTCCTTCTTTAGCCTTTATTCTAGGTGATGAGGGAAGCGGAAGTTGTTTCGGGAAGAAACTGATCAGAGATTATTTTTATAAAAAGTTACCTAAAGAAATTTCTAATGCCTTTTTTGAAGAGTTCGGATTAACAGACAAAAAACTGGTAAACATGGTTTATAATGAGCCTAATGCAAATGTTTATTTAGCAAGCTTCACTCGATTTATAGGCCAGTTTAGGCACCATCCACATGTTAAGAATTGGTTGAACGATGGGTTTAGAGAGTTTATAGATATTCATGTAAAGTGTTTTGATAACTGGGCAGATGTAAAAGTACATTTCATAGGGTCTGTAGCTTTCTATTTTTTAGAAGATTTAAAGCAAGCATGCCTAGATGAAGGAGTTCAGATAGGAACGGTTATCCAGAAGCCCATAGATAATTTGGTGCGTTATCACATCGAGTATCTTCTACCAGAATTAGTAAAAGTTTAAGCAGAATTAAAGTATGGCAGAATTAAAAGCGTGTATTTTCGATATGGATGGAGTCATAGTGAACTCAGCAGAGTTTCACTTTGATGCCTGGAAAAAACTAGCCGCAGAATTGAGCATTAACCTCTCAGATGATTTTGAGGCCGAGCTCAAAGGTATCTCACGTGTAGATTCATTAGAAAAAATTCTGGCCAAAGGAAACTTGGTTTTAGATAATGATACCAAACTGGCGCTTATGCGGAAAAAGAATGATGAGTATTTAGCCAGTATTACTAGCTTAACTCAAAAAGATCTCCTGCCAGGAGTGTTAGATTTTCTGAGAGAGTGTAAGGCCAATGGCATTAAAATAGCTTTAGGTTCTAGCAGCAGAAATGCAGAAATAATTTTGGAGAAAACAGAAATAGCCTCTTTTTTTGATGAGGTTATAGATGGAAATAAAGTAAAGTTTTCAAAGCCAGACCCTGAAGTGTTTTTAAAAGGAGCAGCGGGTGTAGGAGTGTCTCCTAGTGAAGCCGTGGTTTTCGAAGATGCTATAAGCGGAATGAAAGCGGCTAAGTCAGGAGGGTTTTTCTGTGTGGCTATAGGAGATCCTGCAGAATTTGCAGAAGCAGACCACGTCATGGATGGCCTACACCAAATGAATTTATCTCAACTTAAGTCTATATTTAGTAGTCAGTAATGATTAAGTACCTTCAAGTAGATCCTTGGAAAATAATTGAAGAGGACTTTAACCCAAAGCACCACCAAAGCTCAGAAAGCATTTTCAGCATAGGAAATGGAAGTTTCGGTCAGCGTGCTAATTTCGAAGAATCATACAGTGGTAAATCTCTGCAGGGGAGTTATGTGGCTGGAATTTATTATCCAGATAAGACCAGAGTAGGTTGGTGGAAAAACGGATACCCAGAGTATTTTGCCAAGGTGCTGAATTCTGTAAACTGGATCGGACTTCAGGTAAAAGTAGGTGGCCTTGAGCTAGATTTGGCTAAGTGTGAAGTCACCCATTTCCACAGAGAGCTAGACATGAAAACAGGACTACTCAAGCGTTCCTTCACTGCTCTGATGAAAAATGGAATTTGTGTTACCGTAAATGCCACCAGATTCTGCAGTATGGCATACACAGAAGTGGGGGTAGTGTCCTACAGCCTAAGCACTGATCAGTCTGCGGAAATAGAAATTACTCCTTATTTGGATGCTAACGTTAGAAACGAAGATTCTAACTATGATGAGAGTTTTTGGAAACAAGACTCTCATGAGGTCACCGCGGAATTTGGTCAGGTAACTAGTTCTACCCTAAAAACTAAGTATCAGGTATCAGCTACTATGCGTTGCAATGTGACTTTCGGAGCTGAACAACTGCTTCCAGAATTTGCAGATGAAGTCAGTGGAAAAGTGAGCCAGACTTTTAAGGTATCAGCCACTGCCAATGAGGAGTTAGAAGTCATAAAATTTGTAGGGCTATGTTCTACTCTGAATCACGAAAAAGATGCACTGCGTGAAGCTTCTCAAAACGCAGCTTCTAGAGCACAAGAGTTAGGTATAAACCAACTTACTTCAGATCATGAAGCCAAGTGGACACACGTTTGGGAAAATGGCGATATCGAAATAAATGGAGATGAGGAGGCCCAGCAAGCTATAAGATTCAATATTTTTCAGTTAAACCAAACCTATACTGGAGATGACGCCAGGTTAAATATAGGCCCTAAAGGATTTACAGGAGAAAAATACGGAGGGTCTACATACTGGGATACAGAAGCTTACTGCCTCCCTTTTTATTTGAATACCAGGCCTACAGGAGTAGCTAGACAATTATTAGTTTACAGATATAAGCATTTAAAGAAAGCCATAGAAAATGCAGAAAAACTTGGCTTTAAAAACGGGGCTGCTCTCTATCCTATGGTGACTATGAATGGAGAAGAGTGTCATAACGAGTGGGAAATCACTTTCGAAGAAATACACAGAAATGGTGCTATAGCCTTTGCTATTTATAACTATATCCGTTATACAGGAGATAAAAAGTACTTGGCAGAATTCGGGTGGGATGTGCTTTTAGGAATTTCTAGATTTTGGAGCCAGCGTGGTAACTATAGTTCAGATAAAGAAAAGTGGGTTATGCTAGGAGTAACAGGACCTAATGAGTATGAGAATAATGTAAATAATAACTGGTATACAAATTACATAGCGGCATGGACTATGCGTTATACAGCTGAGTGTGTAGAGTATCTCAAGCACGAGTTTCCAAATGAGTATACGCTTAAAGTTAAGAAATACAACTTTCTAGAATCTGAAATAAGCCAGTGGAAAGAACGGTATGAAAACATGCATTATCCCATGCATAAAGATGGAGTCGTGAGACTCCAGCAGGATGGGTTTTTAGATAAAGAGCAACTCGCAGCCTCAGAACTAGAGGACGCAGAAAGACCTATAAACCAACACTGGAGTTGGGATAGGATACTTAGATCTATATTTATTAAACAAGCAGATACCCTTCAAGGGTTTTATGTGTTCGAAGATGATTTTAGCTTGGAAGAGCATAAAGCTAATTTCGATTTTTACGAGCCTAAAACCGTTCATGAGTCTTCTTTGAGTCCTTGTGTGCACTGCATTCTGGCGGCCAAGTTAGGCTATGAAGAAAAAGCTTATGAAATGTACCTCAGAACATCTAGGTTAGACCTAGACGATTACAACCATGAAGCCCACGAAGGACTGCACATTACCAGTATGGGTGGGACTTACATGGCAGTGGTAGAAGGATTCGCTGGATTAAGGGTTAAAGATCGCCAGTTGCACTTTAATACCATGATTCCACAGCAGTGGGAGTCGTTTTCGTTTAAGATTCTGTTCAGAGACAGGCTATTAAAAGTGTCTATTTCCAAAGCTGGAACTGAACTTGAGTTGATTCACGGTGAAGCTATGACTGTTTCTTTGAATGGAGAGCTTAGTGAGGTGAGTTGATCGTTATCACTCTAAACTAATATTAGTAATACTCCTTATGAACAAACAGCAGCCTTAACTAAGGTGATGAACTTAGATAGGTTTGATTTGGGTAAAGCGTTGCAAAAAACAAGCTTAAAAGCAGTCTGTTTTATGGGCTGCTTATTTGCATTGGTAAATAAAAGAGAGTTTCTTAATTAGACCCTAAACCACGTATCTTCAGTTCTTTTTGTAATGCCTCATACTTTTTAGGCTTCTTCAGAAACACATAGATTAGGTATAGTGGCACCAATGTGAAGAATCCCCATGAGTTAACCATAACTCCAAAAACTATGATACCTATTAAAAAGCCAATGAAAAATGCATCTAGTAGAGGAGAAGGCTTGATGCTTTTGGCATAGTCCAGCAGTTCTTCATCTGTAAGTTTAGAAAGTTGTTCTTGATTCATAAGGGTTTGACGTTAAGTTTATTAAGCATTTCAAAGATTTCACGATAGCTATTTATTTACGAATGTTTGTTCAAGCTGGACCTAACGTCTAACGATAAAGAATGCAGACGAGACAGCGGCTATTTATCATCGCCTGTTGTATGCTGACTTTTACATTTTCACCTTTTTAAAATAAGTTTCACCAGCAGTTTTTTTTTACACAAACTCTGAAATACATCCACCAACTATTGCACTAGTAACTAACCAGTATGAAAAGTGATGTATGAAATATGGCTTTTCTTTTTTTTCCAAAATAGTAATGATGCCAATAAAAGGTAAGGCAAGAATAAATGCGTTAATTATGCCATGGAATACACCATGTCCAAAATGCCGATGTTTGTCGCCATATTTGTTCAAAAATTCATTTACGATTATTTCTGATTCTTCATTACCTAGAATTATATCAGTAAAGAACAATTCATAAAAACCCATCTGATGGATTACTAAGTTTATATAACCATATACCAGAGTCAAACTCAATAATAAGAGAGCTAATATTCTAATGAATCCAAGCTCTTTAATATTTACAAATTTCACCTTTGAATATTTACTTATAAAAGATTTTGGATGATACCAATACATACCAATAATCAAAGGAATAAAAGCAATTAAGAAAAATGCTGGGTAATTTAAATTCATATTGTCAGTGTGTTACGATTTATTTATAAACGTATGTAAGCTTCCAGATGATATCATCGTATATGTAGCATGCCCAGCATTTCCTAGGCATGTTACATATACTATTTTCTACTTCGTGCTCTCTATTCTAATTAGGTGCTGCCCAAAATTGACTTGGATTGCTAGTTTTATAAGTCTTGAATGTAACTCCTGTTTGTTTATCAGTCCATTCGGAAATTTTTGGCGTTTTATTATAGCCGTCCAAAGGAATTAGTTCCACGTTTTCTCGAATTTTTCCTTTTTCTTCGGTTTCATAATCGTATTCACTTTTTAGCGGACAACTAAAGCGGTAAAGATTTTTGGCCATGTACTTATAGAGATAGTTCTCTTTTAGTGTAGATGCTTTATTGTTCCAATTGGCATCAGGATTTAATATGACTGTTTCTCCGTTAATTAGTTTTTGTCTGACTTCCATTAAACCTAAAAGCTGTCCTTGTTCATCAAGAATATAGGCATCGTTAGTTGGGTCTATCCAAATCCATTTACTTAAGTCTTCTGAAAACACCATGTTAATTACATGACAATCGCTAAAAACGGAGTCTTTAGGCATACAGGTCACGAATCTTGATTTTATTCCCAACGATAAATAACATTCATTCAGTACTGTAGCTAAACCACGACAGTTCAAACCTCTCTCATCTCTTTTACACACTCTGATTAAACTCATCGCATTTCTAACTACTGGATTTTCGTTATTTCCATCGTGAGGTATAAAGTCATGGATCCAATGCATTAAATTTAGAATCCTTGAAACTTCATTTCCCCCACCTGCTATAGAGTCGAGATTAAATTCCTCACGTAGAGTTTTTAAAACTACATCTGATGAGTCTTGATAGAAAAAGTCTGGAAAAATCGTTTTTTCTCTATTGTAATCCTCTGCGCCTTTCAGAACATTTAAATAAGTAGGAGTGTATTTTAGTTGTTGAAATGCAGAATCTTTTTCATTAATTACAATGACGAAGTTGTAAACTGAATCTGGATGAATCAGATAGCTTATAGAATCCATGTCAGTATAAAATGTAACATACTCTCCAATTTTGTTTGAAGTATAAATATCAGGTTTTACATGAGGAGCTAATGACCAGCTCCTTGGAAAGAGTTCATCTCCGTCCTTGATATCTATTACATCTATTTTCGAATTAACAACTGGAATTTGAGTCTGTGACTTTAATGATAAGGTAATCACAAACATTAATATAGTTGGTAACAGAATTTTTAGCTTCATTTCTTTTATTTTTTTCATTAGGTATAATGTTGTCTATGGTTTTGTTGAGGTTTTTCGCAAGTAGGCTCTATTTAGCAATGAATATTTCCCTTTGATGGCTATTGGCTGCTAATAATTCAGTATCTCTATTGTCTTATCTATCCACTCGTATGGTTTAATAGTGCTATCAAAATAGTAATCAGGTTGTATGCCTCTTTCGTCAATAATCATTTCGGGGATTCTATAACTTTTTGACAAACCATACCACAATTTAAACTCTTTTGATGGTGAACTAACATTGTAAAGATTTGAAATATCTAATGCTCCTCCGGTAGTGGTTCCAACGAGTTTTACTTTTTTACTTTGTTTTGCCTCTAATAGAAATTGTTCTGTAGTACTCCCACAATATTCGTTTATCAAAATGGCTACATTCTTTGGGTTTGGATAGACACTTTTAAGGGTATCTATACTCACACTACCTTCATTTAAGTTCACAAATTCTCCGATATGCTTGTTTAAGATTTCTAAACTTTCTTTTGCCCATTTTTTAACTTCATCTGATCTTTCTGGATCATTAATGAAATCAAGCATCCGATTGTTGTTCAATTCTGTTGATAAAAATGCCACACCTATTCTTCTTATAGGGTTGGTATATAAATAAGGTGTTATTTTTTCATAACTACCATCTGAGCCACCACCATTATTCCTTATATCAATAATGAGATTCTCTGTACTCTTTATCAAATTATCATTGCTGTTTAGTAAACTATCAATATTTTTTTTATTTGAATAATTAAATGATGGAATTTTCAATAGCATAGTATTATCAGATACTTTTTCAATAAAAGGTGTGTTGGCATGCTTTGAGTTAAAGTACCGTTCAATATTTTCTTCAGTTTTTGATTGGGGTAAAGCCCTTTTAAGGTTAATAAAACCAGCATTTATATAATTTTCACCATAAAATTCAACTATTTCAAAGTCTTCTACTGAATGGTCTCCCATATAATACTTCATACTATACTCACCCTCATTTGATTTTAAAATTTCAAGTTTAACCTGATTTTCTTGCCAGTAAGGACTAGTAGAATTGATTATAAATCCAACATATTCTCTGTTTGGATTTTTATCATCCTTTATAATTCCAATTGTATAAGGGTTTGAAAACCAAACACCCTCAAAGCCTGGGTTGTTTCCAAGCTTAGCTACATAGTTGTCAAACTCTTGTTTCTCTATGTTAAATTGTTCAGTGTTTTTATATTTCTCTATTATTTCTTGGTCCGATGGTCCAGTTTGCTCAGATGTGTTCTCACTTTGAGCCATTAACTGAACATTGAGATGGCCTTTTCTAAAAAACTCTGTCCAGTCATTTAGTAATGTATGGCATTCATTTAAGTCGGATGTTTTTGATGCTTTTTCAGTATAAAGATTATTATGTGTCGCAAAAGAATTTTCTCCTTTTATGTCAATGACATATTTAAATCCTGCATCATTTTTTTCAAATGTTTCAGTTAGCCATTTCAGGTTTGAAGAACAGTCACAACTTTGTGAAAATACTCGCATTGAGGTTAAAAGGACTAAAGAGGCTATGAAAATTTGTTTCATTGATTGTTGTAATTTTTAATTATTTTCAAGATTAAATGTTCTTTGAAAAAGAAAATTGTAAAAAACCTGCAAGTCTAAATTAGATACTTACTATTACTTTATCGTCTATAGATATAAATTTGGACCTTATCTCCTTAGGCAATATTTCGCACATTAGTTTTGCTTCCTTGATAAAATGACTTTGGTCTGAATAACCAGAGTTATAGGCGATTTGAGTTAATGACAACTGTGGATTAGAAATAACAGATTGAATAGCATTTCTAATTTTCAAAATTCTAATATACTGATATGGCGTAATTCCAAAATGATTTAGGAATAACTGATACATTTTTCGTTCGCTACATTTTGTGTGAAGAAGTAATTCTTTTACAGTCAGTCTGGCTTTCTTTTGGTGGATAAATTGAAGAGCCAATTGCAAATTGTATTGAGAAAAAGATTTGAATTTAGAAATGAGAAATTCTTCGATAATTATAGAACGTTCGTTTAGGTTTTCTTTCTCAAAAATGTTGCTTAAAACACCTAATTCATTATTAGAGAAAATGGCTGATGAAAAATCATTGTCTATAATCTGAGGCATACTAGGAATGTCAAAAAAATGGAAATAGCCACTTGGATGAAAATCGATACAAATTTCATCCCAATTTTGGGTTACTTGGAACTCTCGAGGTGTATTGTATAATCCAGTCGTATAGGCAAAAATTCCGTCTTGGTTAGGTTCACTTATAAACGTATCACCATTTTGAAGCAATTTATTACCTTTTGAAATCCCTAAACAAATATTAGTATTTGGGTATGACTTAACTGCAGTTTGAGAGTCATTGCCATTTTGATTAAATAAGATATATTGAATATATGGTTTGAGTATGTCTGATTTTATGTCATGTACTTGTGATTCCATTCAGTTTGTTTAGCTTGAAGCCAAGCAGCGGTTATATGCTTTAGAGTACATCTATCTGCTTAAGTCAAATGTGCTTTTTTTTTGCTTATTTACAGTCGTGCTACACTGGTTGTCAGTAGTAAAATTACCATAATTTGGCAGGTTAAACATGGAGTTAGCATATCGACTTTATAACTAGTGATAGTGTTGGCAGCAATTCGTGTTGACTTGATTTTTTAAACTTTTCTCACCCAATCCCAATAATAGACAAATCCTTAGCCTTGTACTTATCGGTTATGAGCAGTGAAGTGATTTCATCTAAAATGAGTTTGGAAAGAATATCTATGGTTCTGCGCTTGGCATACGGTCTGTGGAAAATCATACTTATTTCTCGCACTGGCAGGGGCTTTTGGAAATGACGGGTTTTCTGCTGCTTTTCCTGAGCCATAAGGTTGTAATACAATTCTGGAATGAGTGTGTATCCGCCAAATCGGTCGGCTAGATTTATGAGCGTATCAAAAGAGCTGCCTTTGAAACTGATATTATTCGGTTGGTTGGATTTCTCCTGAATATTGCAAAGCGTAATGCTTTGATTTCTGAAGCAGTTTCCTTCTTCCAACAGCCAGATTTTTTCGTTTTTAATGTCGGATGAGCTTAAGAATTTTTTCTCTTTTCCTTTCACGCCATAAACCATCATGGCCTCGTAGTATAGAATGTTTTCTTCTAGTGTTTCGTCATTAACAGGCGTGGCTAGAATGCCTGCATCTAGCTTATCTGCTTTGAGTTGTTCCTTTATTTCTTCTGTGGTTACCTCAGAAATTATGAGTTCTAAATCTGGGTGCTGCTCTATAATAGACGGCAGCACTAGTGGAAGAAGAGAATTGGCTACTGTAGGAATAATGCCAAGTTTTAGCACACCATTGAGTTTCCCCTGAGCAGAGGGTTTTAGGTTGTATAAATCGCTTTGCAACGCTAAAATCCCCTTCGCTTTTTCTATGAAGATAAGACCTTCTTCCGTAGTAACTACAGGCTTTCTAGACCTATCGAAAAGTACCACTCCTAGCTCTTCTTCTAACTTCTTAACCATGGAGCTTAAAGTGGCCTGGGTAATGTGACAAGCAGCGGCTGCTCTAGAGAACTGTTTCTGTTCATGAACCGCTATGACATACTCTAACTGCTGAAAATTCATTATTGACAAAGTCTATAGCAATGTTAACTAAAATTGATGAATGTCAATGATAGTATAGAGTACTTTTGCGCCCGAAAATTAAAAAAAGAAACCAATGTCGATAGTAGGAAAAAAATTCCCAAGTCTAGAAGTGTCTGCCATGAACGAAATGGGCGATACTATAAAGTTAAACGTTTTTGAAGAGGCTAAAAAGAACGGAAAGAAGGTGTTACTGTTTTGGTACCCAAAAGATTTTACATTTGTTTGTCCTACTGAGCTACACGCTTTTCAGGAGGCTTTAGGTGAATTCGAAAAGAGAAACACTATGGTAATAGGTGCTTCATGTGATACTCCAGAAGTTCACTTTGCATGGTTAAATACGCCTAAAGATCAAGGTGGAATAGAGGGTGTAACTTATAACCTTATAGCAGATTCTAACAGAAACCTTTCTTCTTTATTAGAGATTTTAGATATCCAAGAAGTGGTGTACAATGAGGAGTTAGACGCTGAAATGGTAGTAGGAGACAGCGTGACTTACAGAGCTACTTACCTGTTAGATGAAGAAGGTGTAGTGTTCCATGAGGGTGTAAACCACATGCCAGTAGGAAGAAATGTAAATGAGTTTTTAAGACTTATAGATGCATTCGCTCACGTTCAGAAAAACGGAGAAGTATGTCCTGCTAACTGGGAAGAAGGAAAGACTGCCATGACAGCCGATAGAGCGGCTACAGCGGAGTACCTTTCTATGAACTAAAAAAAGAAAACAGATGTTTACAGAATTAAAAGAAGACACGTTAGAGAGCACCGTGAAAGCGAATGGTACTGTTTTAGTTCAGTATTCAGCTGGGTGGTGCGGGAACTGCAGAATCATGAAGCCTAAATTCAAAAGAATGGCTACTGAGCATGAGCATGCCGAGTTCGTAATGGTAGATGCAGAAAAGCTTCCAGAAAGCAGAAAGCTGGCCAATGTGGATAACCTTCCGACATTTGCTGCATTCAAAAATGGAGAGTTGGTAAAGCAGATCCAGACCAATAAAACTGAAGTTCTAAAAGAATTTGTAGATGAGATTACCAGTAATTAAACACCTGAATAGCTTCATTCAGGCGAATGATCAGGACTATGTGTTAGAAGCCATAGAAACTCTAGAAAATTTAACAGATTCAGCTGCCATAAAGGATGAAGAGTTAGATGTAATAGGGGAGTTGCTCTCTAACATGTATGGTGCTTTGGAAGTAAACACTGCCATAAAAGCGGGCAAGCCTGAAAAAGAGGCCGTGAATGAATTTATGCAGCGGGTAACTGGTTCTATCGATAGGTAGAACGTAGAATTTTGTATGAAATAATTAAAAAGCATCTAGAGTGATCTAGATGCTTTTTTATTGCGTTGTAATGTTGGAGATGAGGTTTTCTAGTTCAAGAAGTTGAATTTAAAATCAGGGGATTTTTTTTGCCGTAAAAAAAATACAGTAACAAAGATTGTTTGTAGTAAGTTTGGCTAAAATTTAAAAACAAGATCATGCTGTCAAAATTTTCAGTTACAAATTTCAAAGGATTTGATCAAGAATTTACTTTTGATTTAAGTAATACCAAAAATTACGGGTTCAACAGTGATTCTATAGCTAATGGTGTTGTGAATAATGCCCTAGTATATGGTCACAATGGTGTGGGGAAATCTAATTTAGGACTTGCAATATTTGATATTATAGGCCATTTAACCGATAAAAATATAAACGATTCGGATTATAAGGCACATGCCTACTTAAACGCTTCAAATAGTTCTACAACCGCAAGTTTTAAATATCAATTTTTATTTGGTGATGATGTCGTTTTGTACAAGTATGAAAAAACTGACTTAAGAACAACCGTTTCTGAATCAATTCTAATAAACGGTAAAGAATTAGCTCGTATCGATCGGAGAAATAGTAACATATCAGAAATTGATTTTGTTGGTGCTGAAACATTAAATAAGGAATTAACTAATAAGAATTTATCGTTATTAAAATATATCAGGCACAATTCTGTATTAGAAAGAACCAGTGAAAATGAGATACTGTTTTTGTTCTACCATTTTGTGGATAGTATGCTTTTCTTTAGGTCGTTAAATCAAAATATGTACTTAGGTCTTGAAACTGGAACAAGTGGTATTCAAGAAGATATTATAGAAAAAGATAATGTAACTGACCTTGAAGAATTCTTAAATAAGGCAGGGATCGAATGTAAGTTGAGGGTTGTTAAAGAGCTAGATCAAGATCGGCTTGCTTTTGATTTTGGAGGAAAAGCTATTTCGTTCTATGATATAGCATCTACCGGAACTAGGGCTTTGGTTTTGTTTTATTATTGGAGGCAAAGGCTACGTGAAGAAAATAGAGTGTCCTTTTTGGTAATAGATGAGTTTGATGCTTTTTATCATCATGACTTGTCTGCATTAATAGTAGAAGAATTGAAAGATATGGGTATTCAATTTATACTTACTTCACATAACACTTCTATTATTACAAATGACCTTTTACGCCCAGATTGTTATTTTCTCATGAATAAGATTAAAATACAATCTCTCTCGAATTGCACACCAAAAGAATTAAGGGAAGCTCACAACATTGAAAAAATGTATAAAGCCAATTCTTTCAATGTCTAATAACATACTTTTTGTTTTTGAAGGAGGGAAGACGGAAGATCAAATATTTGAAAACTTAGCAGCTCATTTTCTGGCAGGCCATACCAGAGTACACTGTGCCTTCTGTGCTGATATTTATCAGTTTTACACGAAAATTTATGAGGATGAGGACTTAGATACCTTTTCCGTTTTGAGTAAGCGAATTCAAAATGTGGAGCTTTTATCCGAGTATAAAAGGTCAGATTTTGCGGAGATTTACATGTTCTTTGATTATGATGGTCATGCTCCTCAAGCTAGTGATAAGGCTATTATAGATATGTTGAAATTTTTTAATGAAGAAACCGAGGCAGGCAAACTATTTATCAGTTATCCTATGGTAGAAGCTCTTAAGCATGTTTCGGATCCCTTTAAATTTAAGGACTTATGTGTTTTTGCTAAAAAGAACATTGATTATAAGAAAATGGTCCATAATGAATGTCTAAATGAATTTAAAGATTTAACAAGTTTCAATGAACTGATCTGGTCAAAGTTGATTGAATTACACTTAAAGAAAATGACTTACATTACTGATGATCAGTTTATAATGCCTAGTCGTTACATTGAGCAATTGGAAATTTTTCAAAAACAGCTTGAAAAACACATCATTATCAACTCCACAGTTTCTGTACTTAGTGCCGTTCCTATATTTCTTTGTGACTATTATGGTTTTAAGAATATAGCTAATTTAGAATCTACTGTTGATCCTAATGATCCTAATAAAAGCTGAACATTCTCTTCTCTCGTGTAAAATCCGAAACATCCCACATGCTGAAACCACTTAAATTCGCCATTCCAAACGGAAGTAGTGGAGCAGTCTAAAAAAGCAATTATTATAGGGTCTGGAATAGCAGGTTTAGCGGCTGCTCTGAGGCTGCGTGCCAGAGGATTCCTGGTTCAGGTGTTTGAGGCCAACGGCTATCCTGGCGGTAAAATCCACAATTTAGAGTCTAACGGCTACAGATTTGACACTGGGCCTTCACTGTTTACCATGCCTCACTTTGTAGATGAGCTGTTCGAGCTCTTTGGAGATGAACCTCGGGAGTATTTCAGGTATCAGAAAAAAGAAACAGTCTGTAATTACTTCTGGGAGGATGGCACCCGGTTTACGGTGAATGCTGAGAAAGCTAAATTCATAAAAGAGGCCTCAGAAACTTTTGATGTGGAGGAGAGGGTTCTGGAAAACTACCTCACTAAAAGCCAGCAGAAATATGATGCCACTGCACACATATTTTTAGAGAAATCTCTGCATAAGGTAAGAAGCTATATGAGCGTTGCAACGCTAAAATCACTCATTAAATCTGCTGGCTTAGGCATTAACAACTCTCTGCACCAAGAGAACAAAAAGAGCTTTAGAGATCCTAAACTGGTGCAGCTGTTTGACAGGTATGCCACTTATAATGGCTCCACTCCTTACCAAACACCAGGTATTATGAGTATGATTCCGCACCTAGAAATGCACTTCGGAACCTACCTGCCTGAAGGAGGCATGAAGTCCATTAGCCAGAGCTTGTATGATTATGCACTAGAAAAAGGAGTGAAATTTCGTTTCAATGAGCCTGTAGAAAAAATTAAGCACACCGCGGGAAGGGCAGAAGGTGTAATTACTGCTAATGGAACTTACCACTCTGATGTGATGGTGTCTAACGCAGATGTGTTTACCAGCTATCAGAACCTACTGAAAGATGCTGTGCAGCCCATTAAAATTTTAGAGCAAGAGCGGTCGAGTTCTGCCCTCATTTTTTACTGGGGAGTAAAAAAGCAGTTTCCAGAACTGGACCTTCATAACATCTTTTTTTCAGAGAGTTATGAGGAGGAGTTCAAGTGTTTATTTGAGTCTAAAGACCTCATAGAAGACCCTACCGTGTATATCAATATCACTTCTAAATCAGAGCCCAATGATGCTGCTGAAGGAGGAGAAAATTGGTTTGTGATGATAAACGCTCCAGGAAATTTTGGGCAAGACTGGGAGACACTAATTTCTAAAGCCAGAACCGATATTCAGGCTAAAATCAGAAGGAATCTAGGAGTAGACATAGCTCCGCTCATAGAAACCGAAGAGATTTTAGATCCTAGAACTATAGAGTCCAAGACCAGTTCTCACCGTGGTTCACTTTATGGCGCTAGCAGTAATTCTAAGTTTTCGGCATTTCTAAGACACCCTAATTTTACCAGTAAGTTAAAAGGGCTGTACTTCTGTGGTGGAAGTGTGCATCCTGGTGGGGGAATTCCGTTATGCTTACTTTCGGCTAAAATAGTGGCAGATATAGTAAAAGAATGAGTCCAATAGAACGCATAGAAGACAATAAGAAACTGCTTTATTTCGGTGTTTTCCAAGTGTGGCTGTTTCACGTGTCAGGCATTATAGGCATGAGCTTGGGCTATGCAGACTGGTTTTTACCTAAAACCATTTTAAACTTATCAGTAGCGCTTCTTTTTCTCATATTATGCTATCCTATTTTCACATCTAAAAGTATAAAAGTTGCGGCTTTTGTATTTATGGCTGGCATGACGGTGGAGTGGATAGGCGTGCATAACGACTGGCTGTTTGGTTCCTATTATTACGGAGAAAACCTAGGGCCTAAAATTTATGGAGTACCCTGCATTATAGGAGCCAACTGGCTTACTCTCACATTTATAACCTCTGCCATGGTTAAACAGAAGTTAGGTAGTAAGTGGCTTGAGATAGCCGCTGCTAGCGGGTTAATGATATTTATAGACTTCTTTATAGAGGTGTCTGCACCTCCGTTTGATTTCTGGATTTGGACAGATGGAGAGGCTCCGCTTAGGAATTTTGTGGCTTGGTTTACCATAGCCTTTGTGCTGAATTATGCAGTGCGTAGGGCAGATATCAAGTGGAATTCTATCTTTTCTTGGAATGTATATTTAGCGCAGCTGGTGTTTTTCATGTACTTCTATTTTTTCCCACTTTTTTAAGCGCGTTGCCATGCTAAATTCCCCACCATTAAAATTAGAATCCTGCACCGTATGCGGAAGTAAGAACATCTCCAGCATCCAAAAGACCACCTCTATGATGCACAATGGGAGTGGAGAATATAATTTTGACCAATGTGCAGAGTGCCACTTGGTATTCTTAAATCCGCGTGTTTCTCTCTCTGAACTAGAGAGTTTTTACACCAAGTATTACCTACCATATAGAGGAGCGGAAGCTTGGGGGAAATATGCTCGCTTTGTAGAAAAAGACCAAAAAGATACAGACCTGAAAAGGGCAGAAGTGCTAGCCAAACACTGTGCAGCTAGTTCAGAAACAGTGCTCCTAGATTTAGGCTGCGGAAAGCCAACTTTCCTTCAGGCGTGCCAAGAAAAGTTCCAGTG
>JBGCDA010000018.1:0-12483 GCA_045104985.1 Flavobacteriales bacterium
ACTTGAGTAAGCAACTTTATCAGAAGGCCAAGCAGCTAGGAGTAGAAGGCTACTTGCCGAAAAGCACGGATGAAGAGGAGCTTTTTATGTGTATAGCTCAACTGGTGAAAGGAAAAACCTATTACTCTCAGAAGCTGATGGAGCTTCTTACCTCAGAAGGTTCGGTAGAGCCAGCTGCGAAAGTGTTAAAACTAACCCAACTACTCTCAGATCGTGAACGAGAAATTTTAGTGTTAGTGGCTGAGGGATATTCCTCAAAAGAAATAGCAGATAAAGTTCATTTGGCCACTAAAACCATAGAAACTCACCGTAAAAACATCATGACTAAACTAGAGGTTCATAATGTAGCAGGAATGGTTAGGGTGGCTGTTAAGGAAGGGTTATTAGGGCAGGGTTAGGCAAGATATTCACAACTTCCATAAAGCAATTTACTTCTGAAGTTTGGAATTACTATTCATGTCAGCACACTACCCTTGATTAGATATTATTCTCACATAGGCTTCTATAAAATGATCTATCGTATCTTCTTGTTTTACTATGATTGGAGCAACTCGATTATTTATGAGTGCATTGGTTTCTTTAACTCTAGTTATGACTTTTAGCCCTTTAGCAGCTATGCTTGATTTTATAAAGTCTCTTTGCTTTATGAGGATTTGAGCAGTAATTAAGTACTAAGCTTCTAATTTCTTGAGAACATGCTCTAAAAGAGGGTTATTTGATTAAACCCCGAACTATTTACAGGTAAATAGTTCGGGGTTTTAGAATTATAAATTATTGAATAATAAGCTTTTCTATTATCATTTTTTTGTCCAGCAGGAATTCTAGTAGGTAAGTCCCACTGGCCATGTCAGAAACATCTAACGTCTGTATTCCTTGGTTCAAGTTGTACTCGTTAATGAGTTTACCGCTAAGGTCAAAAATTCTAATCTTCTGGTCTAGTCCAAAAGTGCTAGCATTTACATAAAGAGAATTATTCACTGGATTAGGATAGAACTGCAGAACGGCTTCTTCATTTTCAAGAATAGAAGTAATTACTACAGATATACATTCAGAAGATGCTTCACATCCTTCGGGGGAGGTGATTTGCACTGCATATTCTCCATCTTCTTCCGCAGTATAGGAGTTCATATTTGCATCTGAAATTAGAGAATTATTATCACAGTTATACCATTGGTAGATGTAGTCTGTAAGTTCCTCTGTGAAAATAGTGGAACCTGTGCTGTCTATTTCTGGTGATTCGAGGTTGATGATGTTCACTTCATACGAAACAGTTTGAAAATAAGAGTTATCAATTAGAACAATTTCTTCAAAAGTTCCGGAAGAGTCATAGACTGTTCCGTCTGGAGAAGTCCAAGTTTCACATTCAGCAACTTCTTCTATTAAAATTTCTGGTTCAAATGGAAAAATCTCGATTTGTTCATTTGACAAGTTTGTATGACTCCATTTTCCATTAGAATCTTTAGTTCTAGCAAATAATTCGTAGTTTTCTCCTTCTGTTAGTCCTGTAGGAACAAGAATTTCTGCAGTTTGCTGAGTGTTGACTTCCGCTGGGATTAGAGTTATAACAGAGTTTGCACTAAAACCAGAGTCAGATGTCCAATAGAACTCTACTTCAGTAAGAAAGTTATCTGTTTCAGGTTCACTAATTACTCTTAAAAGACCAAAATTAGTGTGACTCCACTTTCCGTTTTCATCTTTAGTTCTTACCCCAATAGTATGCACCCCTATATCTGCTGGAGCTATAACTGATGTTATTTCTGTGATCATCTCCGCTGGATTGGTAACTGCAAAAGAATTAGGATTCATCCCAAATCCAAGATCTTCATCTATCCAGATTTCACCTTGTATTATGTCTTGACCCATAATCGAGTTGGAAACAACTAGAAAAATAAAGATTGAAAATATGTATTTAAAGTTTTTCATTGGTCTAGTTATTAGATTTTGAATGAATTTCTACGTCTATGGTTCCACCAGAGAATGACGCACTAGTATTGCCTAAGAAATAGATGCTAGGAATATCTGGTAAACCGGCTCTTACGTATGGATCGAGGCCTCCGTAGACTCCCATCAAAGCATTATTTTCTGAGCCCGCTACGTAACCTGACTGACAGACAGTGCAGAAAGGTAATGTTGTGATTAAGTCTTCTTCCGAACCAGTTGTATTAAAGATTGAAGAAAGAGGATTGTCAAAAGAATTTTCAGCTCCTATCAAGTCAGGAGAAACATCTGGATCCACGAATACATTATTGTAGACTCCTGATATTACAGCCCCACTACCTAAAAAAGTTAGATTAGGCGCTGTAAGTATATTATTGTAGAAGGCGCTAAATCCAGATGTTAAGGTAACATTGCCTTCAATTACATTTTGAGTAATCGTTCCGCTAGATAAGTTATAAAATTTGATATTTCCACCAACGAAGTTATTTGAAATAATAATATTAGCTAAAACTCCATCATTCCCACTGACAGAACTGTTATAAATACTCCCTTCAATATAATTCTTTGTGATATTAACATTTTCAACAGAAATGTCATTTCCAAACTCTATTGAAGTTAAAAAATAGCATCTGGTTATGGAAATATCATCAGAACCATTAACAAACTGCACGTTATAGCCGCTTGTTGTACTTACATCTTGAGTCAATCCTGCTATTGTAGAACCTGATACTGAAAAATCAATTCTTCCCACTCGACTTTTAGAAGCTGTGCTCTGAGAACCTGGATTTTCACTTAGAAAAAACCCTGCTCCTATGATTACCAGCCTTTTATTAACCAGCATATCACCATAATCATTAAGAGAAGCTTCTAAATATAATGTATCACCAGGAAATACTTGATTACAGTCAATAGCAGCTTGTAAGTCAGAGAAGCAATGTTCACAAACATCAGCCTCGCCACATGGGCCCCCATCTCCTTGTATGTAGTTTAAATTATTATTCACCCTCCAAACGGTAGCTTCAAGGGAAGTTATGGCCAATAGGCTCAAGCAAAAAACTATAATTATTGTTTTCATTTTTAGATTTAATTTATTGATTAGATCACAAATGTATAGCTCTTTGTATGAGTCAAGTAGTGTTTCTCATATTCGTCTGTCATTTTTATGAATCCGCTAAAGAATAGTCTAAATTCGTTTTTCTATGAGCCACCGCATATTTCTCCTTCTAGTTCTTATGGTCTCCTTGTGCGTAAATGTTATGGGGCAGGTAAATGATATAGACTCATTAAAAACACTCTTAAAAAAAACAACGGTTCATGATACCTTAAAAATTAAAGCTTTAAACCAGCTGGCATTTAAGTATTTGTATTCTGACATAAAAAAATCTCAAGAATTTGTAGACCGATCGTTTAAAAATTCTACTCGTGTAAAATGGAATAAAGGAATAGCACTAAGCCATATGCAACAAGGCAATATTTACTACGTGCGGTCTGATTTTAAATCTGCTCAATCTTCATTTCAATCTGCACTGAAATTAGCTGAGAAGTATGACTATAAAAGAATCATCAATTCTGTTAAGAATAACTTGGCAAATTTGTATGCCGAGATAAATGAACCCGAGAAAGCTCTCGAAATATTTCGTGGACAGCTCACCAAAAGTGAAGAAAAGAATGACACGTTGGGAATCTTAAGAGCTCTAACCAATATAGGGGTGATTCATCTTGATTTGGCGGAGTATGAGCAAGGTAAAAGGCGCTTCGAGAGTGCTTTAATACATGCAGAAGTCTTGGCTGATTCTGCTGTAATAAATGTATTAAAACTCAACCTAGGAGTGGCTTACAAGAAGCTACTAGAGTATGATAAAGCCCTTTTAATCTATAAAGAACAACTGTTAATCGCTCAAAAAGGAAGGGATAAAACTATTGAAATCAACCTTTTAAACAACATTGCCATCATTGAAGTGTTACAAAAAGATTTTAACAAGGCGATCATGAATGCCAATCAAGCACTTAAGCTTTCGAAAGAGCTAGGAGCACTCTCATTGCAACGCAACTCACTAGAGGTTTTAGCTAATGCGAACGAAGGTCTAGATCAATGGGAATTGGCGTCTGAGTATTACAAAAGATGGTCTTTAGTGAAGGATAGCATATTAAATGAAGATAAAAAGTCGGAAGTGACTCGAGCAGAAATGCAATATGAATTAGATAGGCAAAAGATAGAGGCAAATTCGGAGATAGAAAAACAAAGTCTTATAAAGAAATTTGCTTTCGTTCTAAGTCTCATGTTGGCCTTTCTGGGAGTTTTAGGGTTTAGCTTCTATAAACGAAAAAGAGACGCAGAGACGGTTGAACAGAGAGCTATGCTACGATCTGAATTAGACAAAAAAGAACTCCTTATTCAGAAAACTGAGCTCAAAGCTTTAAGAGCACAAATGAGTCCACATTTCATTTTTAATGCATTAAATTCTATAAGTTCATATATGATGGAAAATGATGCAGAACGGGCTTCAGAATACTTGATAAAATTCTCATCACTCACTAGAGGGATATTAGAGAGTTCGGAGAAAAAATGGATTTCTTTAGAGGAGGATTTAGAGCTCATTCAGTTATATCTTCAAATAGAATCAATCCGATTAAATCACAAGCTCGAGTTTACCATTCACGTAGCTGAAAATATTTATCCAGAAAACCTTTTAATGGCTCCACTCATCACTCAGCCTTTTATAGAAAATAGTGTGTGGCACGGAATAGCGCCTAAAAAGGCTTCTGGAAAAATATCCGTTCAAATAAGGAAAGAAGATAATGGTCTGACTTATGAAATTACGGATGATGGTGTTGGTTTTCAACCGGAAGAAAAAGAACAATTGAATAAGACTTCCATGGGCTCTCAAATTAGTGTTGACCGTTTAAATATCATCAATGAAGAAATTGATTTTAATGGTGAAATTAAAGTTTTAAAAATGAAACAAGGAGTGAAAGTGGTTTGTAGATTACCGCTAATCGAAGAATTCTGAATATGATAAAAGCAGTAATAATAGAAGACGAAAACCATTGTCTAGAAAGGATAGAGTATCTACTTAAAAAACATCATGACTCTGTGCAAGTATTAGGAATAGCGGATTCTGTGGACTCAGGATTCATATTGATTAAACAAGCCAAACCTGATCTTGTATTTCTAGACATTCAGCTTTATGATAGAAAAAGTTTCGAACTACTAGTTAAGTTCGAAAAAATAGACTTTGAGCTAATTTTCACTACAGCTTACAATCAATATGCTGTTGAAGCTTTCCAGTTATCTGCTGTTGATTATTTGCTAAAGCCCTTAGATACTGAACTTTTCGACCAGTCTCTTAAAAAAGTGAAAAACCGATTACAGATTTCAACCCTAAACCTTCCCATCAACAGTCTTTTAGCTAACTTCAAGCAAACTGAACTATTACAAAAGACCATAATAATTTCTAGTCAGAAAAGTATAGACATTCTTAGATTGCAAGAGGTTATTAGGTGTGAGTCTGCTGGTTCAAATTGTTCTATTACTTCTAATGATGGAAAGTGCATCATTTCATCAAAAAGCATTAAATTTTATGAGGAGGTTCTGCCAAAACAATATTTTTTTAGAACTCATCAATCTCATTTGGTCCAAAGACAATATGTGAAAAGAGTCCACACCTCAGACCGCCTTGAAGCTAAGTTAAGCAACAATGATTTAGTCCCTATTTCAGTGAGAAAAAAATCGGAATTCATAAGCTGGCTCGGAGAAGGAAATGATTCTTATCTTTAGAATTAAAGAGATTCTAAACTAAGGATAGAAGTGTTATTCCTTTTAAAAGTCTAAATTAACACTACTAAAATGACCATTAAACCACCACATTCACAATTCTCCCCGGAACCACTATCATCTTCTTTGGCTTATCATCTGGAAGGTATTGAGCTGTTTTTTCATAAGCCAATACTGCTTCTTCTACTTGCTCTTTAGTGAAATCGGCCGGAAGCGTAATCTTAAAACGCATCTTTCCATTGAAACTCACAGGATAATGAATCTCTGATTCTACCAAGTGGCTTTCGTCAAATGCTGGCCATTCCTGTTTAGTCACAGAATCTGCATGTCCTAGTTTCTCCCACAGCTCTTCAGCCAAATGTGGAACATAAGGAGAAAGTAAAACGGTTAATGGTTCAAGTACTGATCTCGAATAACATTTCTGATCAGTAAGTTCATTCACGCAAATCATCATTCAAGAAACTACCGTATTCCAGGAGAAGCGGTTCAGGTCTTCGGTTACTTTCTTAATGGTTTTATGAAGGGTTTTCATAGAGTCCTTAGAAGGCGCATCTTCCGTTACCAGAAAGTTTTCTTCCTTATCCATGAAAAGCCTTGTAAGCTTTCTAAGGAAATTATGCACTCCATTTATTCCTTTGGTATCCCACGGTTTAGACTGTTCTACTGGGCCTAAGAACATTTCATAGCAGCGTAAAGTATCTGCTCCGAATTTCTCCACTAAATCATCTGGAGTTTGCACGTTGTACTTCGACTTAGACATTTTTTCTACTTCGAAATCACAGTAGACATCCATTCCGTTTGACAGTTCTAAGTTTCCATTCAAGTAGATGACATTTTCGAAAATGACTGGCTTCCAGATTTTCACATGTTCTACATTCAGCACATCATTCTCAATCTTATTGATATCCACATGGATGTTCTGAATGCTGAATTTGTAGCTTGGCTCTCCGCCCGCAGTCTTTATAGCACCAACTACTCTCAGATCGTGAACGAGAAATTTTAGTGTTAGTGGCTGAGGGATATTCCTCAAAAGAAATAGCAGATAAAGTTCATTTGGCCACTAAAACCATAGAAACCCACCGCAAAAACATCATGACTAAACTAGAGGTTCATAATGTAGCAGGAATGGTTAGGGTGGCTGTTAAGGAAGGGTTATTGGACTAACCGAATGCATAGATAAGTTTTCTAAGAAATGGTCTAGCTGTTTTTCTGTGGAGAAGTGGTGGGATTCTGCGGCTTTGCTATCGCAAATCACTCAGTCACCTTTGATTTCTGTTAGCGACATATCTTCTTCAAGGTGCTTTGATTTTACCAATACTTTTTAAATAAATCCAACCATACCTGAGCTGTATACTGAGCATTTTCTATCGAAGTGTAAACGCTGCCAGCCTTTGGAAGCGTCACCAGCTCTTGAGCTAGAAACACAGAGTGAAAAATTAGAATATATGCTGCTGTAAATAACGCTTTTTTCATGCAGTGTAAGTTACGGATTAGAATTTAAAGAAGAGGATTTGGGGGCGTTGTTAGTCAGATAATAGTTGATTAATTTTATCCAGTACAATTGGCATTCTTTCCTCTACCATTAGAGGATGAATGTGTGCTAATAATACTTCAGAAAGTAAGTTTTTACTCTTAATGATTTCAAGTTGAGCTTTTAAAAATTCTCGAACCTTAGGATGGTCTTTTCTAATATCTGAAACTATGCTTACTCTATTGTCTAGTAAATAAACGATGTCTTCTATATCATGACTGGTTCTGTAATCTTTTCCTCTATTATGAAAAGCTTCAAATTTAGTAGCTAAAAAACAGGGGGCTGAGAGAACGTTTATGTTTTGATCTTTGGCAGTTACAGGCCATAAATTTTCAAGTCCTGTTTTATACCAAGAATTAGTAGGCCCCAATGGGCCGTCTTCAGTAGCCATAATATCTACTGGAATATCTTTGTACTTATAGCTACAGATGGAATGTCCATTAGGATCTGGATGAAAACCTAATTTGCTAAGTCTTATCTGGACTTTCTCCCAATGACTTAAATTGACTATGCGAATGGTCATATCTACATCTTGAGTAGGTCTAATTTCATCAGCGGCAGGATCATCGGTGTAGAGACTTATGACAGCCCCACCTACAAATACCATTTCTTTTTCAAAGTCCTTCAGGACTTCAGCTATTTCAGCTACTACCGCCAGGTTTATGGTTTTATTCTCCAAGGTTTAGTCGTTTTTTTAGTTCTTTAATAGCCATTTCTTTCTCTCTAGCGCGGCCTACCCGCAATGCATCTGCTAAGGCAAGCATCTCATATAATTTTTTGTTTTTTAAAGCAGCTTCTGGTACTGAAGAATATAGCGGGGCTATGCTGTGGCCTTTTACGGTTCCTTTTCCATAAGGCCATACATAAGCTTCTGTGCTAGTTATTTCTTCTTTTAATGGCGAGGCAGAATGAGAAGTAGGCACACCTCTTACTACTGCACCTGGTTTTTGGGGAAAGACGTAGCGCAGACCAAATTGTAAAAACTCCATTAGCGCCATTTTCATGACTGTTTTTCCTTTGGGGTCTAATAAACTAGAGTACTTGCATCTAGAAACAGCTTCACTAACTTCAGATTGACTTAAACCTATTGATTCGGCTATGGTCTTTTGATTCCAAGTAGGGTTATCTTCACATGCAAGGCGCAGTAGAAGGACTATATCCTGTGGTTTTAGTTGATTGGCTTGAGCTTTCATTTTTCTAATATCGTATATCGCGATACGCAATATTAGAGTAAAAGTTACTCATAAACAAGATGTAAATACAGTTTATTGCATATCGCGATATGCGATAAAACGAGTCAGCCTCATTGATAAGGAGTTTTTATAGGACTTTCATCTCATGTAAAGAAATCCGCACTTTTCTTTACATGTTAATCTGAATATGTAAAGATTTTGCCATTTCTTTTACAATGACTTTAACTTTATCAGGGCATTACCAAGCTCACAGTTTCTAAGAAATGGTTTAGTTGTTTTTCTGTCGAGAAGTGGTGGTCTTCTGCGGCCTTTTCTTGGAGGAAGTTGATGAGGGTTAGGTGGTTTTTAAATACTCTGAAGGAGTATCCTTCATAATTGTAAATGAAAAAGGTTTTTTGAGAGGTTCCATTTGAGACCAGAATCGTTTCTAGTGTTCTGGAAGGTCTTAGGTAGTCGATGTCTACTTGGTTTAGGGTGTTCATACCGGGAAGATATGGAATGTTAGTAATACTAAGAAATACTTAAGATGTTAATCGAGTTCAGGTATTCCTAAGGATTTTAAATACTCGAATGTACCATCATAAAATTCTTTTGGTCTAGTAAAATCCAGCTCAGAACTCTCAGGAATAAATAGGACCATTCCTTGTCTGGCTCTTGTGAGAAGAACTCGATAGGTGTTTTTGAGATATTCTCGTTCAATCTGTTTGTTTATGTTTTGCCATTTGGTTCCTTTAAAACTTTGGTATTTCCATCCCTTACTAGTCTTATGGAAATTGCCTCCCCAGGCCACACAAGCCCAGTCAATTTCAAGTCCTTGAATGTCAAATTCAGTAGCTACTTCTTCTAAAAAGTATGATGATCGGATATCTTCACTCTTATTTAGAAACCAGTTAGGCGCAGAAATTTCGTTTTTAACATCTATTCCAAGTGGCCTCAATCGTCTTGCTCCAGAGGATGCGATTAATCCTATTCGCTCGCTTCCTTTGGCTTGCTCTAGTAACCATTTTTTTCCTTTGTCAAGGTTTCTAGTGAGGACTATGGGATATGCTTCTGCAATACGTGAATAGATCCTTTTTGAGTTTGCTAGTCTTATGTCAAGTAGCTCATGAACGAAGTGTGATAATTTCTCAGATCTAAATGATCTTACAGACACTGAAAGATGTAAGTTAGTTTCACTTGTTCCTTTTTCAATTAACCATTTTTTCGAAACTTCTGATTTTATGTAATTCTCACTATCTAATATAGAATTGGAATAATGAATATTCCATTCTGAAAAATGATTTCTAAGAGAATCTATCCATTCTTCTAAGCCAGCCTCTCCAGTATTGATTTCTTGCCCACCGCCAATTAAACAGACTATAGTACACCAGTTCGAATGTCTGTTCATTACATCAATCAAGAATTCTGGCTCAGACTTGTTGAAGTTTTCAAGTCCTTTTTTCCTTTTCATAAAAGAACTGGTTTGAGCATTAGTCCATGCTCTTTGAGCTTCATCAAAGACAACTACCTTTTCGATGGGAGCTTTATGGGATAACAGATTATCATCTCTGAAATGATGAATGTTTTGAATAAAAGCATTTGCTTTTATTGAAGCTTGCTTTTTAGTAAGAGCATGACCCTCCTCTTTAGCTGTGGCTACCTTGTCTCTTGTAAGAGCTTCTCTTAAAACTTCAACCAAAGGCCCGTTTCCCGAAAGAAAAACTGCATGTTCGTCTTCTGCAACTTTCATTCTCTCAACAGCAATATTCAATCCGGCTAAGGTTTTTCCCGCCCCAGGGACTCCAGTTACAAAGCAAATAGATTTAGAATTACCTTGCTTAGACTTTTCAATTATTGAATTAAGACATATAGCTGTTTTAGATAAATTAATGGTTCCTGAGTCAGAGCGTGTGATTTCTTTTACGTTATGCCCTTTGTATAAAGCTTGAGCCGCTTCTACGATTGTTGGTGTTGGCTTGTAAATAGATTCTTCCCATTGTAGAGTATTTATAGAATTACTTCTCGGGTTTATAAATGTCCTCAGAGTATGTGCTAAGTTCTCTTTGTTTGACATAGCTGCAGTTAAATGATTCAATACATCTGAAGATTGCTCTATTTGGTCAGTAGCATTAGTGGCGACTAAGACTGGAACAAGTTTTATATGATGGCTTCCTTCATGAAAATTTTTGAGATCGATAGTGTAATCTATGACTTGTTCTATGGCGTACTTTTCAAATCCACCATCTCCTACTTTGAATTCTACGATGAAAGCAGAATCATCGATAATAATAATGTTGTCAACTCTCTTACCCATCCTAGGAATAGTAAACTCAAAGTAAATTCGACCTTTAAATTCGGCTAGCTGATTCTTTAAAATTTGGATTTGTTTTTGCCAAGCATTTCGTTGTTGTATTTCAGTATTGTGACTGTCGCTAGCAGTTAACTTCCCGAAAATACTTGACTCTGGTTCAAGTAAAAACTCTTTAATAGAATTTGAATAGTATGCTCTCTTCATGAGTGAATACTATTAAGTCTTTCAAAAATGGAACTCATAGTAACTCCAAGTCCCTTCGATAGTTTCTCTATATTTTCGAGAGAAATGTTCTTTTCTCCCCTCTCAATCATTCCAATATAGGTCCGATGGACATTTGATCTGAAGCCAAGTTCTTCTTGAGAGATATTTATTTCTTTCCGAAGTTCTCTGATTATTTTACCGAAATTAAGTGATAGTTCCTTGTTCATAGAGTATACTATAGTTAGCACAAGGTAATTCTGAGATTCTCTGAATTCTACATACTATAGTTAGCACATGGTCCTGGAAGGTTAAGATTCATTCAGCAGTTAAAAAGAATCTGTAAAAAATCATCCCACACCATATGGTAAATTTGTGCAAGTGAGACTTGCACAATTAAAGTGCATTGGAACATGACTCATTTACAGTTAGACAACTCTATACTCCTGAAATCGAGTGTTTTCTGCTAGATACAATCTAACCCCCCTCATCCAAAGTAAAATCACCCCCATTATAATAAACAACCGCCCTAGGAGCCCGCAATTGAATCAACAAATCAAATTGCAACGCAAACAAAACAGTAGAAAGTAGCAAGTGAAGTGGCTGAGCAGCTTTAGGAAGCCCATAGTGAGCTAGGATTACGCCTACCAGTGCTTCTGCCAAGATGATGCCGCCTATCCACATCCAGCGCGATTTATACCACTTGTGTTTATAGGCTTGGTAGATGAGGTAACCGTTTATGGCTATGATCACATAAATGAGCGAGCGGTGAACGATGAACATCCAATCCACTTGGTCTATCCACAGCATGCGGTCTTCTGTAGTTTTAGCTATTACATCTATTTGTTCTCTTACCTGTGTGCCTATAACTACCATGAGCACAGTAATGTAGAGCGATATGGAAGACAGTCGCTTGAATAATTTATCTGGAAAAGTGGTTTCTCCGTGGGTTCTTTTGGCTTTATCAAGTAGAATAAGCAGCACGCCTATAATGGCAAAAACGCCTATCATATGCAGGGTAATGGTCTGGCCTTTTAGGTTAGAATCTACCACTAACTTTCCTAACCACGCCTGAAAGCCTACTAAAAACACCACAGCAAAGGCCAGGTAAACCCGAGGCCTGCGGTCTTTCCAGTAGAAAAACGAGAGGGCAAACATGGCCATGACTGGAAACCCAAGAGCTACTGTAGCTAGTCGGTTAATGAACTCTATCCACGTGTGAAGTGGGTTGTAGACATTGTAATCGTGCTTGGTAAATTCCTCCCAGTCAGCGGCATTAAAGGCACTGCCAGAGGTGAGGCCTTTCTTGGCATTGTAAAGCTTCTCTTCATCAATAATCATTTGCCCCTCGAAGTATTCTTCTGCTGGGTGCCAAGTAACCTGATCCTCACTAGTAGGTGGAATGTATGCGCCAAAGCACTTCGGCCAGTCTGGACAGCCCATGCCTGATTCTGTAACTCTCACTACAGAACCGGCTATCACCACTATAAAAACCAACACCAGATTGATCCATATCAGTCGCTTGTACCAAGTGTCTACCCAGTTTTTTTTCATG
>JBGCDA010000019.1:0-14964 GCA_045104985.1 Flavobacteriales bacterium
AAAAAATTAAAATAGTTTAACCCTTAAATAATTTAAAAAATGGCAGTTAAGTTCAAACCGCTTAAAGACAGAGTTCTTGTAGAATCTGCAAAAGCAGAAGAAAAAACAGCTAGTGGAATTTTTATTCCAGATACCGCTAAAGAAAAGCCTCAGAAAGGTAAAGTAGTGGCAGCGGGACCAGGTACTAAAGATGAGCCTATGGAAGTAAAGAAAGGAGATACTGTTCTTTACGGAAAATATGCTGGTACTGAAATTACTATAGATGGCAAAGATTTCCTCATTATGAGAGAAAGCGACATCGTAGGTATTATCTAAATCATTCAATTAAACATTCTAAAAAAACGAATATAATGGCAAAGGAAATTTCTTTTGACGTAGACGCTAGAGCGAAACTTAAAGAAGGTGTAGACGCATTAGCTAACGCAGTAAAAGTAACGTTAGGCCCTAAAGGGAGAAACGTAATTATAGATAAAAAATTCGGAGCTCCATCTATTACTAAAGATGGTGTTTCTGTAGCTAAAGAAATAGAGCTTAAAGATCCTATCCAGAACATGGGTGCTCAAATGGTAAAAGAAGTAGCTTCTAAAACTGCAGACCAAGCAGGAGATGGAACTACTACGGCTACTGTTCTAGCTCAAGCTATAGTGGGTGCAGGTTTAAAATCTGTGGCTTCTGGTGCTAACCCTATGGATTTAAAAAGAGGTATAGATAAGGCGGTAGACCACGTGGTTAAAGGCTTAGCTAAAATCTCTAACACAGTAGGGAAAGACTTTTCTAAAATAGAGCAGGTGGCTACTATTTCTGCCAATAACGATTCTAAAATCGGTGAGCTTATAGCTGAAGCTATGAAAGCAGCTGGTAAAGAGGGTGTTATTACGGTAGAAGAAGCTAAAGGAACTTCAGACGAACTTAAAACTGTAGAAGGAATGCAGTTCGATAGAGGATATCTTTCTCCTTACTTCGTAACTAACGCTGAGAAAATGGAAGCTGAACTAGAGTCAGGTTACATTTTAATCTTTGACAAGAAGATTTCTAACATGAAAGATCTTCTTCCAGTATTAGAGAAAACTGCTCAAACTGGGAAACCTCTTTTAATTATAGCTGAAGATGTAGATGGTGAAGCACTAGCTACTCTAGTAGTAAATAAAATGAGAGGAGCTCTTAAAGTAGCTGCAGTAAAAGCTCCAGGTTTTGGAGACAGAAGAAAAGCTATGCTTGAAGATATAGCTATTTTAACTGGTGGAACTGTAATTTCTGAAGAAAGAGGATTCAAATTAGAGAATGCTACTTTAGAAGATTTAGGAACTGCAGAGAAAATTACTTTAGATAAAGACAACACCACTATTATTAATGGTGCTGGTAAAAAGAAAGATATTTCTGCTAGAGTAAATCAGATCAAAGCTCAGATAGAGTCTACTACTTCTGATTATGATAAAGAGAAGCTTCAAGAGAGACTAGCTAAGTTAGCTGGTGGAGTAGCCGTAATTTATGTAGGTGCTACTACTGAAATAGAAATGAAGGAGAAGAAAGACAGAGTAGATGATGCACTGCATGCTACCAGAGCTGCCGTAGAAGAAGGAATAGTTCCTGGTGGTGGTGTAGCTTACATCCGTTCTGCTAAAGGTTTAGATAAACTTACCGGAGATAACGAAGATGAAACTACGGGTATAGCTATAGTAACTAGAGCTATAGAAGAACCTATTCGTCAGATAGTAGCTAACGCTGGTGGAGAAGGAGCTGTAATAGTTCAGAAAATTAGAGAAGGAAAGAAAGACTTCGGTTATAATGCTAGAACTGAGAAGTTCGAAGATTTACTAAAAGCTGGAGTTATAGATCCTACTAAAGTTTCTAGAGTAGCCCTTGAAAACGCAGCTTCTATAGCTGGAATGATGCTTACTACTGAGTGCGTTATTACAGATGTAGAAGAAGAAGGTGGAGCTCCTGCCATGGGTGGCGGAATGCCAGGTGGAATGCCAGGGATGATGTAAGACGATTGACGATTGACGCCTGCCTGACGGCAGTCAGGATTGAAAAATGATAAATATTTAAACCGTTCTTCCTTTTTGGAGAGCGGTTTTTTTTGGTCATCTAACTTGAGATTTTAGACTTTCTAGATTCTAGGGTAGACCTAAGCGTTGTAAAGTATGATTCTCAATAAATTTAAACCTTTCTTCTTTTTTGGAGGACGGTTATTTTTGGTTTATCGATTAAATTCTCTCAGCTTTGTAGTTGAATCTTTAATTAGAAACTAAGCATGACGACTAAGTACTTTTTTACCATTTTACTGTCAATACTTTCATTATCTACCTACACAGTGGCCCAAGAAAACTCAGATGAAAAAGATTATAGACTCCTGAAAGAAGAATTCCCTGTTCTAAAAATAGGCTTGGGGTTCTTGGGAGACATCAACAAAAGTCAAGAAATATCTATAGCTGGTGAAGCATTTTTGGAAATCACTGATCATAATCGTTTTCAGTTTTTCACAAGCACTTCCTCTACTGCTTCTAAAACGGCTTATAATATCAATATGACCTCCACTAATGAGATTAGAAGACAAGCTTTTAATGATTTCATATTTACCATTTATCCCTTTTATCCAGAAATTTCAGAGAACCAGCACAGGGTAAAGAGGATTGGATTAAGCTTTGGTTTAGTTACGAGAAATGGAACAGTGTCAAACATTAAATATGGAGATGTTCACAGCTGGCGAACACCCGAAGGAATTTTAATTCCAGCTGGAACAGATTATATCGAAAATGGGACAAGCCCTGATTCAAGAAGAATTTATTATGGGACCACCTATCAACTAAGATTTTTGCGAATAGGTGCACAAGCCACCATTTATAATAGAGTGAGTAATATGGAAACTACTTTGTATATCCATTCACTAATTAAAGTAGCCGGCACTCTCGACCCAATTAGATTTAGCAGTCCAATTGAATATATTTTTGAAAATTTTCCTGGAGTGCTTCCAGCAGGGGAATATGACTTAGAAACCGACCCAAATAATAAATTAGGGGGAATAAGTTTATCAGGTAAACGGATAAATTTTTCGGCCGGTGTCAGAACATGTATTATGAGCAAGAAAAAAAATGCTGGCTTTTTCTATAAGCTAGAGGGTGGGCTTATGGACGCTTATACCTCCAATACATACAGAGGTTTTGATACTAAACTACCGTTATACTTCAATTTTAGAATTGGGATAGTCTTCGGCTCAAACGGAATGAGCGCGTTAAAGGAAAAAAACGAAGAATAACTTTAAGTTTAAAAAAAAAAGCGAACTTATACCTCCTACCTCGTCAAATAGTTAGGTTCTTTTTCAGAAAAAATCTGAGAAATGGCGGATCCAACCAGATAACTAACATCATCCAAGAATAAAAGAACAAAAAAGGCGAAACTTGCCGTGTAAATTGACCTGCCAGCAGACAGGCATTGGACTTTCTTTTATTATTTGGCTAATGTTCTTTCACCGCGTTGCAATGATTCATTATAAACTTAAAACCACTCTTCCTTTTTGGAGAGCTGTTTTTTTTGTTCAAGATTTAACAGTATGCTGCTAAATGTTAAGCTGGAGTAAAAAGCTATTTGATTCGACTTTCAGGATTCTGTAGCTAATAATAACTTAATTCTGATTTAATAATCCTTATGCAGTATATAGAGTGCCGATTCACTCAAAAAATGCTCATTTTTAAGAGAAAATTTGAGATATAACTACTCTCAACAAGAATATTCTTTTCGAACTCAACACTCAGCAAACCAACTAACTATACGTTATTTGTTATGGAAATGACACATCTCTGGCTGATTAAAAAAAAGAGATACAACTTATAGCACTGAGAGCGTGTCTTTATAGAACCCACACAATCTTAATCAAAATGAAACAATTTTTCTTACTCTCAATAGCCCTACTGTGCAGTATGGCCTCGTGGTCTCACGAAAAACGATCTGCATTAGAATTTGTAGAAAATAAAACACAATGGAATGATCAAGTCCTATTCAGGGCTGGTCTCCCGAATGGTGGATCAGTATATCTAGAAAACGATGGGTTTACCTTCTCATTTTTAGACCCTATTGAATTTGGAAAGTTGCACGATTTGCAGTTTGCAACGCCAGAAGAACAACAAGCATTTTCAGTTCCAGGGCATGCGTGGAAGTTAAATCTATTAAACTCAGATTTAGCCCAGTTAGAAGGGGAAAAGAAAAAATCATTTTACCATAACTACTTCTTAGGCCAAAATCAATCCACTTGGTCTTCTAAGGTTCAGGTATTCGAAATGGTAAATTATTCCTCTATTTATGAAGGCATAGACCTTAAAATCTATAGCAAAAATGAAAACCTCAAATACGACTTTATACTAGCTCCAGGAGCTAATCCTAATTTGATTTCATTTGATTACAGCGGCTTAGAAAGCTATTCCGTAAAAGATGGGAACTTAGTGTTAGAAACTTCCATAGGCCAATTTATTGAAAGTAAACCTTTTGCTTATCAGCTAAAAGAAGGCCAGCTAACAGAAGTAGTCTGTCTTTATAAGCTTGCTGATGGTGTGGTGAGCTATGCTTTTCCTGAAGGTTATGACACAAGCCTTAAATTAATAATCGATCCAGAGCTAATAGCCTCTACTCTATCTGGCACTACTGGGTTCTCGAGTAATTTTGGTCATTCTGCAGCATTCGATATAGAAGGTAATATTTTTACTGGATGCGTGGCGGGCGGCACTGAATACCCTGTAACACTAGGTGCATTTCAGCAAGAATATGGAGGCGGTGGCTGGGACATAGGAATTAGTAAATTAAACCCGAATGGTTCTGATCTACTGTGGGCCACATATATAGGTGGGTCTAGTTCAGATTATCCGCACAGCTTAATAGCCAATAATAGCCAAGAGCTTTATGTATACGGGAGTACACAAAGCACGAATTACCCAACTACTACTAACGCATATCAGCCTAATTCAGGAGGAGGCACAGATATTATAGTAACTCACCTATCTGAAGATGGTTCATCACTAATAGGCTCCACATATCTAGGAGGTTCACTAACCGATGGAAATAATGCCAACGGCTCTAATTATGGTGATAATTACAGAGGAGAAATCATAATAGACTATGATGATAATCCTATTATCACCTCTGGAAGTCAGTCAGTTGATTTTCCTGTATTAGCCAATGCATATCAGGCTGATAACGCAGGTGGTCAAGATGCTGTGGTAGTCAAACTAACTCCTGAACTCAGCTCACTTTTAGTTTCTACTTATTTCGGTAGTGAAGGCAGCGATATGGGTTACGGACTGAGAACTTTAGTGAATGGTGATATTGTTATAGCCGGCAGCGCAGGAGAAAATCTACCTATAACTGAAGGTACTTATCAAACAGAATATCTCGGAGAGACTGGCGGAGGCGGCTGGGGAGGCGATATCCTTCTAGATGGATTCATAGCCAAGCTAAATTCTGAAGGTTCAGAGTTGATCAATAGTACATACTTCGGCACTGAAAGTAAAGATCAGGTATTTTTCATGGATCTAGATTTTGATGAAAATATTTGGGTTTATGGCCAAGCTGGAGGGGACATTCCTGTAACAGAAGGTGTTTACATTAACGAGAACTCAGGACAATTTGTATCTAAATTCTCTAATGATTTAACGGAGCTACTCGTAAGTACCACTATAGGTTCTGGTAGTGGAAATACTGACTTTGTTCCTGATGCCTTCTTAGTAGATAATTGCGATAATGTATACATATCGGCCTACAACTCCTTTGGCGCCTTAGACATTACAGATGATGCTTTATTTGAAACTGGAGGATTCTATGTAGCTGTTTTCGAAGAAGACCTCGCAGATATGCTATTCGGAACATTTTATACCGGAAACCATGTAGATGGCGGAACGAGTAGATTCGATAAAAACGGAGTGGTATATCAGGGTGTGTGTTCAGGTGGTGGTTTTAATACTACAGAAGATGCTTGGGCTACTGATCAAACTACCGGATGGGATATAGGGATTTTTAAAATAGACTTCGATGCCTCTGGAGTTAATGCTGCTGTAGCACAAAACAACCTGTTTGGTTGCGCACCTAGTGAAATCACATTTGATAATTTTTCTGTTGGAGAAGTATTCGAGTGGGATTTTGGAAATGGAGAAACCTCTACAGAATTTGAACCTTCTATAGAATATGAAGAAGAAGGAGTCTATGATCTTACCTTAATCGTCACCGATTCACTGAGCTGTAACATAGCAGACACTTTAAATCTAGAGGTGACTATAAACGAAGAACAGCCTTTAAACACCTTGTTTGACATAGACTTAATTAACTGTGATGAACTTACAGTACAAACTAACAATCAAAGTGATAATGGGGCAGTAAACTACCTCTGGGATATGGGAGACGGTAATAATCTAACTGGAGAGAATGTAACTTATAATTATGAAAATGCAGGTGATTATGAAGTAACCTTAACTGTGGTAGATGAATTCTGTAACCAGACAGATTCTATCTCCCAACCAATAGAAGTTTTAGAAAATGTCAATGCTCAAGTCAGCAATGAAGAACTGAATGGATGTATACCCTTGGAAATCGCATTCGACAATACTTCTAATGGAGCTGACTATCTCTGGAATTTCGGAAATGGAGTTACTTCCACAGAATTTGAACCTTCGGTAATGTATGACACTGAAGGGGTCTATACGGTTTCCCTTGTAAGCACAGACCCTGAAAGTTGTAATATTTCTGATACACTTTTTCTCGAAATCGTAGTGAATCCATCTCAGATACTGAGTCCTCTCTTTGACGCCAGTCAGATTGATTGTAACAACTTTACTGTAGAAGGGATAAACCAGAGTATAGGAGAGAACGTACAGTACTCTTGGGAAATGGGCGATGGTACCACACTTCAAACCGAAGATGTAACTCATAATTATGACAACACCGGCTCCTATACCATAACCCTCTCGGTTCTAGATGAATTATGTGATGTAGTAGAGACTATTTCTGAAGAAATAATTATAGAGCAAGATGTAGAAGCAGTTATTAATAGCAGTGAACTTATCGGCTGTGTGCCGTTAACAGTAGACTTAGAAAACTTCAGTTCTGAGCAGGCATCGATAGTTTGGAATCTCGGTGATGGCACTCCACTCATCACAGAAAACGAGCTCTCCTACGAGTTTTCTACGCCTGGCACTTATACCATAAGTCTTTTAGCAGAGGACTCAGGAAACCAAACATGCTCTCAAACAGATGAAACTACGGCTATAGTAGAAGTTCTAGCGTTTCCTGTGGTAGATTTAGGAAATGGCGGAAGATTTTGTTTAGATTCTTTAGTGCTTAATGCCTTTAATCCTGGCACACAATACATTTGGCAAGACGGTAGTACTGGAGAAACCTTAACCATTTATGAGTCTGGAGTTTACAATGTAGAAGTAGATAACGGTTTTTGTTCTACAACAGACGATGTAGAGATAGATCTAGCCACTGGCCTGAGTTATCCAGAATCTCTCATTCCTAATGTATTTAGTCCAAACGGGGACCAGTTTAACGAAACGTTCAAACTAGATTACGACTCCTTTCTAACTAGTTCTATGCAGATATATAACCGATGGGGTAAATTAATTTACGAAGATGATGGCGGTTACATAAATTGGGATGGTACCATAGAAGGTACAGATGTTAGCCAAGGGGTTTATTTTTATATTATCAATATAGATCCTAAGTGCAGTCAAGTGCCAGCAAGCGAGCATAGCGGAAGCGTAACGTTAATGAGGTAGAGAGACCTTTTACTTTGTTTTAGATGCGTTGCAAAGGCTACTAACAATACTAAAACCGTTCTTCTTTTTGGAGGGCGGTTTTTTTGTTAGTCTATTTTTGAGCTATTGTCAAAAACTAACACATACAACAGTTCAGCGGATAAGGCTTACAGTGAAAGCAGCATTTCCAGAGGTATGTTCAGTGTTTTTGGGTTCATCGTTTTAGGAGCAATAGGCTTTGTAATTTGGGTAGTAAAGTCTTACGAATTAAATGTTCATCCTGACACTTTTGAATTTCATTCAGAATCTAAATGCGATAGTGTATTTGTCAAGGTCTGTGGTCTGCAAACCAAACTATTTGATCATAAAGAAATTGATGAGCGCTATCTACTCTACCTTCATAGTGGCAATCTTGTAGTACCAGCAAAGGGCTACCCTTGTCCTGTTCAACTTGAAATCTATTTAGATGGTAGTACGAAAATCCTCAATGCCCCTGATTTTAACTGTCATGGATGTGATGTAGCTGGGCATCACTATAAGCTATTTGAAAATGAAATTCAATATTCCGTAAGGCATTAATTCACTATTTTTAGAATATGATTAGAATTTACATTTGTAGAGCCATAAACTTAGACTCTGGATATGGAAATGAAATAATGACAGAAAGTCTTGGACTATTAATTTCATCGGCTGCAATACCTACAAGAAAGGGTTGAATTCAATTGTGTCACCGACAATCTTGGAAGCCTACCTTCAAGTAATTCTAGAAGAAGCAGAAAACAAAGGATTTATCATTAAATGCACTGGTCCTGAAGGTATTATGAGTTTAGATTCTCTAAAATCTAAAACAGACATGCTTTCTCCAAAAGCACTGAATACCGGCAGTCCTAGACACCCATCAAACCTTTAGAAGTTCAGAAATACCAATTGATTTTCAGTGACAAGGAGCTATTTATAAAATCCCAGTTCTTATAAAACAGTCTTGGTTGAAAAGAGTATTTATTCTGCTTGCTGTTATTAGCTTTTTCGAAAATTGAAAACTAATTCTCGTTAAACTATTACTATATACAATTCATAAGTTTACTATCTTGCCGCTCAAACAGTAAGCACTTCAATTATGAGCAATGTACACTAAAAATAGACCATTTACACTTTATTTAGTGATATCGTTTTTTTTCTTTTTCAGTTGTCAAAGTGATGAACTAAATAATCTAGTTGACGAAGAAGATCAAGAGCTTTTCTATTCAATAAGTATTTCTAATGACATTCACTCAGCGATAGTTGATGAAGAATATGTATACTCTGAAGGAGGACTAGTTGTTGAGGACATGGGAGGCTGGGAAACAATAACTTGGAATTCATCTATTGCAGAATTAGAAGGGTTAAAGCTAAATATAAGTCATGGAGAATTTCAGGTTACACAAGAGGTTTCTAACGCAGATTTTCTGACTGTCTTTTCCATTGGACAAAAAGAGTTCTCAAATGAAGAGAACCATGGTTTTGGTGTTACAATAGAATATCCTGGATTTGGAACTTATACAAGTATATTAGGAGATCAAACTGACAGCTACTTTGAAATTGCAGAAATAGAAGAAGAAGTTGTCGAGGGCGTGCAATACGTCAAAGCATATTGCCTGTTTTCATGCAAAGTATACAAAACCGAAAATCCTACGGAATTTCTTTCAATTGAAAATGGAGAATTTTTGAATTATTTCAAGCATGAAATTGCCAATTTGACAAATAACGAAGATGATGATGCTACAAATCAAGACGAATGGATTGAAGTCTTTCAATTAGACGATTATGGTTTGGATTCACACATTAGTGGAATTGTACCTTTTCAGGATGGATTATTATTAGCCTACTTAAAAAGTGAAATCGGAGGTAATGTATCTTTATCAGGCTATTTCGATGGAAGTCAATTGACACATTATTATCAAAACGGCTCTGTAACTTCCTCAAATTTTACCAGCCTAAAAATTATTGAAGAAAATATTTACGGAGTTGGAATAGTAGGAAGTGCTGGTGCTTTGAAATTTGATTCCGACCAAGAACAGTGGATTCCTGTTGCTAGTGATGGAAGTAACTTTGCAGATTTTCACATTTTCAACGATTCTAAAATAATAGCAACTTATTTAGAACCCTATATCAAATCAGAAATTAATGGATCATTTGAAGTTTTAGGAGAGGGAATGAATGATAATGTGTTGGCCTTGGAAATTTTTAATGACGAATTGATCGCGGCAGGTAAATTCACAAGTTCTGGAGGTACCGAAGTTCTGAGAGTAGCTAAATGGAATGGAGAATCTTGGGAAGCAATGGGTGATGGGTTTGATGACATAGTATACGATTTAGAGATTTATGACAATAAACTAATTGCAGTAGGTAAATTCTCATTTTCAGGCACTAATGAAACCAGTTTAATTGCAATGTGGGATGGTTCAGTTTGGCAGCCTTTAGGAACAGGTATTGGAGGAGATGTTTTCGATAGCGCCAGAATTGCATTTGCTAATGGCAATGACTTGTACGTAGGAGGACAATTTCTTCATGCAGGAGAATCAGAGTACTCCTATCTGGAAAAATGGAATGGTTCTTCTTGGGAAAGCATGCCTTCAGGCATTCCTCGTTCAGTTGGGTCTATAGGTGTAATTGGAAATGAACTTTTTATTTCAAATAAATTCATGAGTCCATCAGATGTAAATGAAGATTATTTCTTAAAGATTGGTATATAGCTTGACAAAAGGGATTTGCCTAAATAACTAATCAAAAATCCAATCTTTAATGTTTTTTGCTTTACTCTATGGGAATTTATTCGAATATCATCAAGGAATACGGTTAGATGAGTTAATCTTCTTGATCTCATTCACACTGATAGTTGTAATTATTTCTAGATATGTATTTAGAATAAAACTTGAAAACAATCTATTTTCTGAGGAGGAACTAACTGCCGAACCACTTTACAAACAAAGAGATCTTTTACTTCAAGAAAAACCAATTGAGTTTCACAGGCCCGAGCAGCTTGACGAAATTCCTATTATTACACAACCATCCTGGTTATTAAGACTTTTTATTCTCTTGGTTATCGTAGGTTTTTTCATTGTACCACTACAACTTACTGTTTAATGCATTTGAGAAGAAAGATATTGACAATCATCTGCCTAATAACAATTGGTTTTTCTCTTTTTCTTGTGATCAAAAAAGAGTCTGAACCTAGAGATGGTTATTTGGTTTTGAGAAGTGCAGAAGTTGCTTTTAAACTTAAACATTATCAGCAGTCTCTGAATTACTTAGATATTGCCAAAAAAAGTGATTTTGGGTTTTGTTTAAATGCTCACATTGATGCGCATAAATATATAGACTCTTTATACGCTCAAATATGTTCTAAGCTTTCTGAATAAACGTAAAAAGACCACCCTCCCGGATGGCCCTTTAAGACAAATTAATCATAGTCACTCGCAGAATTTCATTGCTACGCAGAAGAACCTAAGATCTCCGTTAACTGGCCTACCATGTTTCCGTTACCAGAAACGGTGATTTCACCAATTTTATCAGCTACTTTTTCTACGAATTCCATTTCCTTCAGCTTATAAAGCATCTGGTTGTTTTCCATCAATTTAGCAGTGTTCAACATGCTTCTAGTAGAAGCTGTTTCTTCTCTTCTCATGATCATGCTGGCCGCAGCTTGTTTTTCTGCCACCAATACTTGGTTCATGATTTCTTTAATATCTCCAGGCAAGATGATATCCTTTATGCCACAAGACATTAACTCCACACCCAGCTCTGCACATCTTTTCTGGCTTAAGTCGGTAATCACTTTACCTACTTCAGTTTTCTGCCCCAAGAGTTCATCAAAGGTGAAGCCGCCCACATATTCTCTTAGCGTCATTTGGATAATGGTGTACAACTGTTTTTTATAATCCATGTTTTGGAGAATAGCTACAGTAGCATCCACTACTTTATATGCCGCTTCGAAGTTGATTCTCAAGTTGGCTTTGTCTTTAGTCAAAATTTCCTGACCAGACATTTCCATAGACTGCTGTCTGTTATCTATGATGTCCACCTTAATGGCTCTGAGTTGAGCATAGAAATAATGTAAACCTGCAGAAAGCTGTTCTACAAACTCACTGTCTACCTGAAGCATTCCTGTTTCATAGTTCTTTACTTCTACAGCTTTCACTAAACCGATAGAAACTAAGTGGTTCATTACTTTTTTAGACAATCCAGTTTCTACTCTAAGCGCTGTCATGTCTAAAATTTTAAACGTGTAGTCGATTGGAGTTTTCCAGTAAGCATACTTTCCTTCAGGATGTATATTCTGGAAAATGCCGTTTTTAAATACCAGTGCTACCTGTTCATCAGTAATCTCAAGCACATTTAACTGACTAGCCAATACTTCATTCTCTAATAAAAGTGAAAGATCATCTTTAGGCATAAACCTGTTCAGCGTGCTGGTGCAGATTACATTCTTGTTTCCGAACATCCAGTATTTACCTGGTTCTAAAACCTCTACTAATTTCTGATCTTGGTACACAAGACCTTTTTCATATGTGTTAATTTTTACTCTTAACATGACATTTATATTTAAGTCACCTTAGTGACAGTTTTTCATTAATAAGAAATCAGTTCTATTCATCCATCTAGTTTCAGCGGAGCAAAGGTGATCCTAGAAGAAACCGAAGTTCCTCTTAAAATGACCATATAAAAAGGGATCAATTGTCCAAGCTGCTCAGTCTTTTTAATTAAATTTTAGAGCAGATTTTCTCAGGGATCTGTTTTTATAGCTCTGGCTTTAACCAGACTGTTAGGAAAAAAGTAATCGCGTTGCAATTCTTTCCTTCCCCACCAGATTCATATAACTGATTTCTTGAACTTAAAGGAGGCCTGAGCTACCTGGCCAAGGGGTGGAATCGAACCACCAACCCATACATTAACAGTGTATTGCTCTACCAATTATAGTCGCTGAAACCTAAATTCAGTGCGTTTAACCGCTCCGCCACAGGACTTTGCAGTCCTGGCAGGATTCGAACCTGCGAGACTAATGGTGAAAATTTAACGCTTGAGGTTAATTTTCATGGCACTGGTTTATTCATTCATATAATACAGAAATACAATCCTCTGCATCTGATTACAACATGGTGCATTCACACACCAAACAGCTTCTACCAGTTCGTTCAAGACTTTACAGTCTAATTTTTTATCTAAAGATCGTTTTCTAAAAGTTTCCCTTCAGGTACCTCAGCGCCTTATTGCGCTGAGGATTTTCTTTTTGTTTTAATTAACTCCACAAATATTCAGATGCATGTACGCAATTAATTTGCGTAGTTTAAAAACATCTTTACTAGACTATTCTATCAGCCATTCTTAGAAGAGGCTTCATGAATAATTCTTGTGTAATGAAATCACTACTTTCAGATTCCATCGTCTCCCTCCCCTTTTCAAAAAACGAGATGGCCTCGTTTAGTGTCATGGTTTCTTTTACTATTATCCTCGGGGTTATCTCACTTTCTCTGAGAAAAACCTTCCGAACCTTATGTTGTGCTTCCATTACTAAAAGTTTTAATCAGTGAGTTAAACATGAAGGAAAAGAAGCATCACTGAATACATCATTTCCCTCTTATTAGTGAAACAGACAAGAGTTCCTGCCTGCCGGCAGGCAGGGAACTTGTATCTCTGGATTTTCAGTCCAGCGCGTATACCACATATGCTACTGTTTCATTTTGGGTGTCCACGAGGCTCGAACTCTGTTCTCTTCATTCACAGTGAAGTGTTTTACCGCATAAACTATGGGCACCATATTTTGTACTCCGTAAGGGAATCGAACCCTTATTTCCTCGTAGAAAGCGAGGTGTACTAGCCGTTATACTAGCGGAGCATTTGTACAGAAGGAGAGACTCGAACTCTCATATCCTAATGGATTCCAGATTCTAAATCTGGTGCGTTTACCATTTTCGCCACTTCTGCATTTTCACTAGTCACTCTAACAGGGCTCGAACCTGTACTGAGAGAGTCAAAATCTCTCGTGCTACCATTACACTATAGAGCTATTTAGTCTGGGAAGCAGGATTCGAACCTGCAACCTTCTCGGCTAAGCCGAGATAAACAACCATCGTTATCTTCCCAGATTTAGCACTGATCCCTTTCAGGACAAGTCTGCGAGAGACAGTCGCAAGACATCGGTTATTAACCGCAGTGCTGGAGTGGAAGAGGTAGGACTTTAACCTACAAGCCTAATTAAAGAACCTGAGTTTAACTCATCAGTTCTGCTTTCAGCGGTATTCGTTGAGAACGCTTCGCTTAGTTCAGTCAGGCGAGCTCTCGGCTAACCCGAGACTCAACACTTCCAATACTTTGGAGGACAAGAAGTAATCATTTATCTAAGGCATCTTTTCATTCTATTACTCACTTTAAACTTGTCCCCCGTATAAATTTTATGTCATAAAAAAAGCGCCTCCGAAATGGAGGCGCTTTTAGTTATGATTGAATATTAATTTTATCAACTCATACTATAAACACTCTCCACATAAAACTCCTGTGCACACGGATAACTAAACAGCTCCTGCTGATCATTCTGCCATTCGGTAGACAGAGCTTCCTGTTCTATCTCAATAGGCATCCGAAGAATCCACTCGGGATTAAAAATTTTATGTTCTATTCTATGTATCATTCTTATTTTATTCAAAGCCTCTACATTTATTCAAGAGGTTGTGAACCTCAGTTAGTTTTGGCGGTGCAAATGTGAAACTACTTTTTCAATCTCACAAGAAAAATTTGAATTTATTTTACTCATATTCAATTACTTACGTGTGTTATGACAATACAATTCTAGCCCACCCCTAGGTAGAAAACTTACACTTTTATTAATTGACTGTCTCTCAATTCGTTTATGCATTTACCGCTTTATTTCTTACTCTTCGTTAATTTTTCATTTTATTCAATTTTTATGCTGTTTTTGACCTAAATCAGCCATTGCAACGCATTATTTCCTCTTTTCCCTTCCTTTTTTAGTCTTTTTACTCTTTTTAGAGTTCTTCTTTTTAGGCATTTTATCTTCTATTCTTTTAATGGCCGACTTAACTACCCCTAAAAAGAAGGAATTGAAAGTTGCTTTTTTACTTTTTTCAAAATGCTTTAAGGACTTTTTGAACTTGTCTTGAAACTCATAACACAAACCCATCAAGTAAAAAACATATCCTTTATTGGTTCCTTTAAGCTTTAGCGCAAACTCTGC
>JBGCDA010000020.1:0-13574 GCA_045104985.1 Flavobacteriales bacterium
ACTGGGTTAGCTATAGAGGCTTTAAGTGCGTGAAAACTCACTGTTAAAATGGCTATGACAAAAGCTGCACCTCCAGCCATTAGAAACATCCACCACTCAAGAGAAATTCTATAAGCGAAGTCTTCAAGCCAGTAGTTCATAAGAATATACATGATAGGACAGGCTATGATAAATGCTATGCCTACAAGCTTTATGAAATCGATAGAAAGTAGTCTTACAATGCCTAGAACCGAAGAGCCTATCACCTTCCTAATGCCTATTTCTCTTCTGCGCTGAATGGTACTATAAGCGGCAAGACCAAGAAGACCTAAACAAGAAATAAAGATGGCTAGAATGGCAAAGGCTAAGAATAGATTTCCGAAACGAGTTTGACTTTCATACTGTCTATTAAAATATGTGTCGAGAAAATAGTAGTCGAAGGGTTTTTCTGGAATAACGCTTCCCCATTCAGATTCTATGCTTGAAATAGTTTCTGATAAATTTTCTGATGAGACATTTACAGCTAATAATGAATAATTGTCTTCTTCTATTCTCATAGAAAGGGCTGGGATTTCTCGCTCTAAAGAGCGAATATGAAAGTCCTTTAATACTCCTATTACTTGGCCTTGCCTTCCCCATTGGTCGAAACGTGCTCCTAAAGCTTCTTCGGGAGTTTTATAGCCTAAAAATGCAGCTGCCGTTTCATTAATCAGCATGGCCTCAGTAGAATCCGTTCCGAACTCTTTAGAAAAGGCTCTTCCTGCTACTATTTCCAGATTAAATAGGTTAGTAAATTCATAGTCAATAAAATAAAGGTCTATGGCTGCGCCCTGCATTTCTCCTAGGCTATTTTCAATATCTGTATAGGCAGTAGAATGATCAGAACCAGGAACACTAGAGGTGAGAGACGTAGAAACTACACCAGGTAAGTCTTCAATTGAAGACTTAAGAGCTTCAGTACCTTCTACTCCATTGGTTTCTAAAACCAGCATTTGCTCTTTATTAAAGCCGAGCTCTTTACTCTGCATAAAGCTCATTTGGTCATATATAACTATGGTGCCTATTATAAGAGCTGTAGAAATGGTAAATTGGGTTACTACTAAACCTTTGCGTAGCAATATGCCTTTTTTACCAGATGAAAATCTACCTTTTAAAACACTCACAGGTCTGAATGAAGAAAGAATTATAGCAGGGTAGATGCCTGCGAGTAGGCCTATGAAAATGGCTATTCCTAGTAATACAAGTATATATGATGGAGAAGAAAAAATACCCTCAGCTATAATTTTTCCAGAGATGTCGTTAAACCCATCCAGAAGGGCAGTAGATAATAATACTGAAATCACGAAGGCCAGCAGGCAAACAATTATGGCTTCACCCATAAATTGCCACGCTAATTGTCCTTTTTCAGCTCCTATAACCTTTCTAATTCCTACCTCCTTGGCACGTTCTACAGATCGAGCGGTAGTTAAATTGATGAAGTTAATACAGGCTATAAGTAATATAAAAATGGCTACAACGGAAAATACGTACACACGGTTGATATCACCTCCGCCATTTCCTCCTCTATCTGAGTGCAAGTAAACTGATGTTAGTGGCTCTAGAAAAAGATCTGCAGAAATTTCTTGACTTTCTTCCTCAGAAAGGTGTCTAGGGAAAAAATCTGAAAATTTAGTTTCCAGCTCTTTATGATCAACTCCTGGTGCGGTTAGAATGAAAGCGAAACATCCATAGTTACCCCACTGAGATTCTATTTCTGGATTAAGATCTTCTGTAAGTGTAGAAAATGATAGAAGAACATCTGGTGAGAAGTGAGAGTTTTCTGGTATGTCTTTCATTACCCCGGTAACGGTGGCTATTCTTCCATCATCATATACTTCAATAGATTTTCCTACAGGGTTTTCTTCTCCAAAGTATTTTTCTGCTGTAGATTCTGATAATACTATACTGTAAGGTGCGGTCAAGATAGTTTTAGAATTGCCAGAAACGATTTCGAAATCAAACATTTGAAAAAAACCAGAATCAGCTAGAATCGAGTTCTCTTCTTGGAATTGAATTTCATCTTTAGTGAGAAGCAAGTTCTGTCTGGCTATTCTCACCGCCATAGAAACTTCAGCATAGTCTTGGACTAGTCCTGGTCCAGCTGGCCATGTGGTAATAGGGATTTCTAGAGTTTCTGAAGGTGTATGAACGTCTGAAACTACTCTATAAATACGATCTGATTTGGAGTGCATTTGGTCATAGCTCAGTTCAAAAGCTACATACAGAAGCATGAGAAAAGCAGCAGTCATTCCTATGGCTAACCCTAGAATGTTCAGACTAGAGAAACCGCGTCTTCTCCATAAGTTTCTGAAGGCTATTTTGAAATAATTTTTTAACATGTTTATGGGTTTAACTGATTACTCTGACCTCAGGCTTTCTGTAGGATTAGTGAGAGCTGCTTTTAACGCTTGAAAACTTATAGTTAATATGGTTATTACTATTGCACCGCCAATAGCTAATGCTATTAACCAAACAGTTAGTTGTATCCTGTAAGTATAATTTTCGAGCCAGCTATTCATCATATAAATGGAGATGGGAATAGCCATTAGACTAGCTGCTAAAACAAGCTTTAGAAAATCTATAGAAAGTAAACTCCAAATGCTAAAAATGGACGCTCCTAGAACTTTTCTCACACCTATTTCTTTAGTTCGCTGCTCTGCTATAAAGGATGCTAACCCAAATAGACCAAGACAACTAATAATTATAGCAATAGCTGTGAATAATCGAGATAATTTCCCAATCCTTTCTTCTGAATCAAATTTAGCCTGGTATTCTTCGTCTATGAAATCATATTCGAAGGGTATATTAGGAAACTGAGTGGTATAAATTTTTTCTATAAGGGCTATGCTCTCGCTAGCACTTTTTTCTGGGTTTAATCTAAGGTTATAGTAATTAAAATTTTGGTCATTATTATTGGCATATATGGCCTGCTTTACAGGGGAATATGGAGATTGGACAATAATGTCCTCTACAATACCAATTATTTTTAATGGGGGGTTAGGGTTTTCTAGATTTGTGCTTTTTAAGAATTTACCTATAGGGTTTTCCATTCCTAAGTATTCCTTAGCTGATTCATTAATCAAAATACTTAAGGAGTCAGAGGCTAACTCTTCCGAAAAATCCCTTCCTTCAGTTATTGTTAATTGAAGAGTTTGGGCGTATTCATTAGAGACACTTGTAAAGGCTAAGTCTTCTTGAAAATTATCAGGTTTTCCTTCCCATGTGAAACCAGATCTGTTAGACCAAACTTGAGTAGTAGGACTGCTAGAGGTAGCCAAAGAAATTATGGCTCCAGACTCTACGAAGAGATCTCGCATTAAATCCGTTTTTCCATAAAACGCTTCTGTAAACGTGGGGACTTGAATTAAACCTTCTTTCTTATAACCTACAGGTCGATTTTTAGCATGATCAATCTGTTGTAATACCACCCCTGTGCCTATGATAAATACTACAGATACGGTAAACTGAAAAACTACCAGAGCTTTTCGGGGAAGGTTAGACACCTTACCAACTTTAAAGGTACCCTTTAACACCTCTACAGGTTTAAATGAAGAAAGATATAAAGCAGGATAGCTTCCAGCTAGCAACGATGTAATCAGAATGAAAATAAAAGATAAACACCAGAACGTAGCGCTGTCATAAGGAAGAACTATTTCTTTTCTGGCTAGAGAGTTAAAACCATTTAAACTTAAGGAAACTATAATAATTCCTATTAAAAAGGCTAATAATGTGACTAAAAAAGATTCACTAAGAAATTGATAGATCAATTGGTTTCTATAAGAACCAATGGATTTTCTTATACCTACCTCTTTGGCTCTTTTTTCAGAACGTGCAGTGCTCAAGTTCATGAAGTTAATGCAAGCCAGGATTAAAACTAATAAGCCTATAATACCAAATAACCATACATAGATTATTCTACCACCAGTTTGTTTTCCTTGTTCAAAGTGGCTTTTTAGATGCCAGTCTTCCATACCAAGAAGGAAAATCTGTGGATCGTACTCAGCTGATTCTTGATTGAGTTCTTTTTTTATATCTCTTATTGATTGAGAAACCAACTCATTAGTGGTGTTAGAGTTTACTTGAACAAACATCTGAAAGGAGTTGTTCCCCCAATCATCTTTCGACTCTTCTACCCACTCTGTGCTGTTTACATACTGCTCCCAGGGTATAAGATATTTGGCATCGTAAAAAGAACAGCTAAGTGGCAGATCTTCATAAACGGCAGATACCATAAGTGAATGTTCATTGTTAACTCTAAGAATTTTTCCTATTGGATCTTCATTGTCAAAAATAGTTTTGGCAGTAGATTCAGATAGCATTATAGAATTTAGATCTCTTAACCCATCCTTTTCTCCTTTAAGTATTTTAAGATCAAGAAGCTCTGGAGCATTTTCCTGCATATAATAACCCTCTCTTGAAATAGTAGTTTCCTGATATTTCAAATAGGAATCACGGGTCCATGTGCTTACAATGATGTGCTCAAAATTATCCCCAAAATTTTCTCTTAAGGCAAATTCTAATGGTCGAGGAATGGCTGGCCCTGAATGGATCTTATTATTAAAGGTTTGCGATTGCCAAACTTGAGCTATTCGGCTTTTATTTTCAAATATGTCATTAAAGGAAAGTTCTGAGTTCACCCACAGTCCTATAATTATAGATATTGCTATTCCTAGCGCTAAACCTCCAATGTTCACTAAAGAATAGACTTTATTCTTTAATAAATTTCTCCAGGCTATTTTGAAATAATTTTTTAACATCAATGAAAGGTCTTTGGGTTATTCAGAGCGTAAGCTTTCTGTAGGGTTAGTGAGAGCTGCTTTAATAGCTTGAAAACTGATAGTAATGACAGAAATAACTACTATCAGTACGAATGGAATAATAAAGAAAGTGGGCTTAATGCTGGTTTTAAACGCATAGCTCTGTAACCATAGGTTCATGGAATACCAAGCTAATGGAATGGCTACGATAAATGCGATTACTATTAGAAGTGAGAATTCCTTATATAATAGTCGCAGAATAGAGACTACTGAAGCTCCTAGTACTTTTCTCACACCAATTTCTTTCTTACGCTGGGAAGATGTAAATGACGCTAACCCGAATAGTCCAAGACAAGCTACTAAAATGGCTAGCATTGCGAATATTCCAAACACTGTATTGAAACGATTGTCTGCTACATATTGCTCTGCAAAATGATCTTCTAACAAGAAATAATCAAAGCTGTTTCCAGGAAAGAAGCTATGAAATTCAGTCTCTACCAAGGCTAAAGTCTCTGCAAAATCACTAGCCTCTGTTTTAATAGAATAGTGGCCATCTACATTAGGGAAGTACTTTAAAATCAGCGGCTCATAAGCCTTTTTTAACGATTCTTGATGAAAGTTTTCCATTACACCTACTATAGTATATTCTTCTCCCCAGAAATGGATCACCTTGTCTAAGGCTTCTTCTGGGTTAGGAATTCCTAATACTTTGAGTGCTGCCTTATTAAATATGACAGAACTAGTCTCTGTACCGAAATCATCAGAGAAACCTCTTCCAGCCACAAGGTCTACATTGAATTGTTCTAGATACTGTGCATCTACTGCTATAACTCTGTATTGATTTCCTTCACTTTCTTCTTCACTGGCCAGTCTTATGCCTCCTGCATTCCAGTTTACAGCCTCTCCTGGCACAGAGGTAGAAGTAGTGACAGTTTTAACCAAAGGGGAATTTGTTAGAGTTTCTTTAAAGGTTCCTACTTTAGTTAAATAAAGAGAGTCTATTACCATAGGAGGAGGAAGAACAATGGTCTTTTCTATATCTACTCCTAACTTTTGAGAGTTCATGAAGTCTATTTGATAGTAAACTGTGAATGTACCTATGAGAAGGAATAGAGAAGCGGCAAATTGGAATACAACCAAACTCTTTCTCAAGGAGCCTCCTTCCTTTGTGCTCACTAGTTTTCCTTTGAGTACTTCTATAGGTTTATATCTTGAAAGTACAAATGCCGGGTACGAGCCTGAGAGTATTATTCCTCCTAAAAATAGTATAACTAAGCCTAACCAGAATTTACCATTGAGCAGAATCTCATAGCCTATTTCATGCCCAGTAATCTGGTTAAACGAAGGTATAACTGCAGCTGTAAGACCTATGGCTAGTAATAAGGCTAAACCATTACAAAGCGCAGATTCTACTAAAAATTGAGTAACTAGTTGAGTTTTTCGCGATCCAATAGACTTTCTAATTCCTACTTCTTTAGCTCTACTAATGGCTCTAGCCGTGGCTAGGTTTATATAATTGATCCATGCTATTATAATAATAAATAAGGCTATATAAAGTAACATATAAGTAGTTTGTCCATCACCAGTAGGGCCAGGTTCGCCCATATAGTTAGAGTAGAGGTAGAGCTCTGTGAGTGGTTCCAGAAAGTACTCTGCATGACTGTTAGAGTTCGCGTAGTTTTCTGAAATACTGGATTTAAATACCTCAGGAAACTTTGATTCAACTACTGCTGCATCTGCATTTTCTTTGAGCAGAAAATACGTCAAACACCCATCACGTCTCCACCAAGTATTTTCGTCTGAGTCAGGGTTTTCTTCCTGGTTTCGTTGAATTCTAGTGGCGTTTGATAGTAGAACGTCAGGCTTTAGTTGGGTGTTATCTGGCATGTCATCAAAAACACCGGTTATTCTATAATTATCAAATCCATTAAACATGATAGATTTTCCCAAAACATTAATATCTCCATAAACAGTTTTGGCCATACTTCTGGAAATAGCAGCTGTATTAGGCTCTACTAATGCTGTTTCTGAATTTCCTAATATTAAAGGATAGGTAAACACCTTGAAGAAGGCGTCACTCACGTAATAGGCTTTTTCAAATTTTATAGGACCACTTTCAGTATCTACTACTTTTTCTCCAGTGCCAATTACTTTAACGTATTCTTCTATTTCTGGAATAGCATTTTTAAATGAACCTCCTACAGCAAAAGAGCCTGAAGCCCATTCAGTAGTGAGCTCTCCATTGTCATATCTATCCTGTTTTACCCTATAAATTCTGTCCTTCTTTTCATGAAAATCTTCGTAACTAAATTCGAAAGAAACATACTGCAGTATGAGCATACATGCGGTAATTCCAATGGCTAGACCACCTATGTTTATTAATGAGTAGGATAAATTCTTAGTCAGATTTCTCCAGGCTATTCTAAGATGATTTAATAACATTACGATTTAATTAAAAGATTAATAAAAGGGGTTTCTAGAGTGCTCTGTTAGTGCTCTCTGTTACAATTTGTCCATCAAATAAATTGATCACTCTATGGGCATATTGTGAGTCTCTATCTGAGTGAGTTACCATTACTATTGTGGTTCCTTCTTGGTTTAACTCCGTGAGTAAATCCATCACCTCTATTCCATTTTTAGAGTCTAGATTACCTGTAGGCTCATCTGCTAAAATCAGTTTAGGATTAGTGACTACTGCTCTGGCTATGGCCACACGCTGCTGTTGACCTCCTGAGAGCTGCTGAGGAAAGTGCTTTACACGATGTGCAATTTTCATACGCTCTAGCACCGCCATTACTTTTTCTTTTCTTTCGGCTTTGGCCATTTTAAGGTAGATGAGGGGAAGTTCTACATTTTCAAAAACTGTTAACTCATCTATTAGGTTAAAACTCTGAAACACGAATCCTAAGTTTCCTTTTCTCATGCCTGTTCTCTGACTCTCTTTAAGGTTTCCGACCTCATTGCTGTCGAAAAAATACTTGCCCTCATTAGGATTGTCAAGCATACCTATGATGTTAAGAAGGGTAGATTTACCACACCCTGAAGGTCCCATTATGGCCACAAATTCACCATTTGCTACCTGGAAGTTTACATTGTTCAGAGCCAAGGTTTCTACCTCCTCTGTTCTAAAACTCTTTTTTATATTCTCTATTTTTATCATGATCTGTTTATTCTAGCTAAATTTCTTTTTTTCTTATTTAAAAACAATTTTCTCGGCATCTCCGAAGTTCGAGTAATTAGATGTAATTACTTTTTCTCCTGACTCTAATCCCTCTAGAAGTTCATAGTACTTAGAATTTTGTTTTCCAACTTTTATAGGCCGTTTCACCGCTTCGCCAGTTTCTTCGTTTACTACGAATATCCACTGACCTCCAGTGCTTTGGAAAAAGCTGCCACGCGGTAATAGCAGAGCCTCACTAGAAGCTCCTAACTGAAGCTTAATATTATAACTCTGTCCGGCTCTTATATTTTCTGGCTTTTCATCCATAAAAACCAAATCCACGTTAAATCTTCCACCTCTTACTTCTGGGTATACTTTTCTCAGCCTAAGCTGATATTCTACACCATTTCTCTCGAGTGTAGCCGATAAATCTCTCTTCACTCTATCTATATAATGCTCGTCTATAGCTGCCTCTATTTTAAAATCAGTAAGCACATTAATCTGTCCTATACGCTCACCTTGTGCTATACTCTGGCCAATTTCTGCATCTAGAAAACCTAGCTGTCCATCTGCAGGTGCACGCACGTTTAAGTGGTCTATTCTCTCATAAACCATAGAAAGGGTTTTCTTCATTCTGGCTAAATCAGAATCCAGATCCTTCAGGGAAGTGTTTCTTAATTTGGTGTCTTGAGTAGTTTGCAGTTCTGCTATATCGTATTGTTTTTGAGCTAGTTCGAAATTTTCTTTAGAGATGAGGTAGTCTTCTTTAGAAATCAATTCTTCATTGTATAATGCCTCATTCTGTTCATAGTTTCTTTTTAAGCGTTGCAAATTGTACTCGGTATTCACCAGTTCCTTTCTGCCAGCTATCTGTCTATTGTCGAAAGTGAGTTTCGTAGATCTCAGGTCATTTTGTTTGAGTGCCAAGTTATTTTCGCTAGCTAGAATTTGCTCGTAAAGGCCTCTATTTTCTAGAGTAAGGATAATATCTCCTTTTTTAACCATGGCTCCTTCCTCAATAAGTTTTTCGGTGACTCTTCCACCTTCATATGCATCCATATAGATGGTGCTTATAGGAGCTACAGAGCCATTAATAGTAATAAAGTCATCAAATTTCCCAGCCTTTACTTTAGAAATAGAAAGTTTGGCTTTTTCAGTCCTGAAGGTATTAGCTGACGTAGAGGATATTAATTTCCAACCTATGAAGAGAATAAAAATAACCGCAGCAGCTATGGCTAAATGCTTTGGTCGTATACCTTTCTTTTTTTCTATCTTAATATCCATAATTATTTAGTCGTTTGTAGGTTGAATACTGGAAGTCCTTGGTAAAATTCAAGCGTCTTTCTTTGTACTTCCAGTCTTAGTTTTACTTGAAGGTTTTGGTTTTGAGCTGCTGAATATAAATTTTTAGCCTGAAATAATTCTATAGCGCTAATAAGGCCTTTGTCAAATCTTTTTTGTGCAGTTAAGAAGGATAATGCACGGGCATCTTCGTTTAATTCAGTCTGTATGAGTTCAGCTTTAGAGGCGTCATAGTCTAAAACTGCTTGCTGGATTAGATTGTTAAGTTCCTGTTTCTGAATATTTAGATTATTCATGGCGGTAAGTGCCTGAATTTTCTGCTGGCTGATGTTAGACCTATTTCTCCATCTAGAAAGAATAGGAATGTTCAGTGAAAGTCCTATGTACTGAGAAGCATTGTTCTCTATCTGGTCATTAAAATTTATAGTTTCCCCCAGCTGATTAATGTTGGTTTCAAAGAAGCCCGTTCCATAACCAGCAAACATTACTAGCGAAGGTGCCAACCCTCCTCTAGCCAGACTCACTTCTTTTTCTGCAGACTTTAACGTAAGCTCCTGAGATTTAATCATAGGCAGAAAAGTGAGTGCCTCTTTATAAATAGCTTCAGAAGAAGCTTGAATTGATTCTAGATTATTAGGTGTAAAATCTAGTATATCTATTCTTGATTTACCTTCTAAATTCATAATCTGAGCTAAAGCTAATTCAGAAGCTTTAAGTTGGTTTTCAGCTCTGGTGACTTCTAGCTGGTCACTTACCAAAATAGATTCTGCATCATATCTATCAGACACCGCTTGAGTTCCTATTTCTATTTGCTTGTTTACTAGATCTAAATTATTCTTAGAAATGGTTTCTTGCTCCTTGTTGATTTCAACTAATCCTTTAAAGAATTGTACATCATAAAATGCCGACATCACATTAAAAGCAAGTAAATACTTTTCCTGTTCTGCATTTTCTTTGGCAGCTTCAGATAAAAATTTATTAGAAGCTATACTATTCTTCTTCTGAAATCCTTGAAAGATATCTAGTGCAGCGTCTATAGAATAGCTGTTAGAAAAGAAATCATTAGTAACTACTACATTCGTATTAGGATCTATAGATCTTCCATATCTAATGCTGTAGTTAGCATTTCCGCTCACAGTGGGTAGTAATTCTCTCACAGACTGTCTGTAACTTTCCTTAGCGGCAAGAGCATTATTATTCGTGTTCCCCAACTGTAAGTTGTGTTCTACAGCATAATTTACACACTCCTCTAAACTCCACGCTTTTTGTGCAGATAGATCTGCCACTAGAGAAAGAGAAAGAACAAGTATGAGGTGTTTGATTAAATTCATTTTTACTTATTGTGCCAAAAACTTAACTAAGGCCGTGCCTAAAATTTAAGTTTATGTTATTCAGTTGTTTGCTGTTTTTTTTCGATTTTCAGAACCTGTTTCGTGTAAAATATTTTAACAGGTTCTGTAAATAATTTTTACTCTATGAGCTTTATGGTAATCTGGTGAGAATATCATCCTCCAACTTGTGGAGGTTTGACTATTGAACAGATTAGAAGTGAGGTTTTTATTCAGCTTCTACAGAAGCTAAATATTTAGCTACTTTCTTCTGTCCATTATCTCTGGCTGATGCTAATAATAGAGTTTTTTCTTCTGGCTTAAGATTGATATATGCTCCTTCAGAAATCAAGTACTTGATCACTCTTTTGTGTCCGTTTTCTGCTGCTAGGGTTAAAGGTGTATTTATTTCCTCAGAGCTGAAGTTGACTTGTGCACCCTCGGCTATTAAAAGTTTAACTGTTCCTAAGTGCCCATTTTTAGATGCTATAGATAACGCAGTGCCTTTTCCTTCCACTTCACCATTAATATCTGCTCCTAAAAAGATTAATAGTTTAACAGTTCCAGTTCTTCCACTTTTAGCAGCTGCATAAAGAGGAGATTCATTTGAAGTGTTGTTGAGATCCACCCCCTGATGAGCTAGAGTTTTAATTACTTCTATTTTTCCGTTTCTAGCGGCACTGATTAGAGCGAGTTCTTGAGCTTTTCTAAAATCTACCGTCTTGTTAGATTCAGTGCCAATTGGTAAACATGTATTAGAATACTCTAATGTCATGCTTGTATCATTCATAGCTATGGCTTCAGTTTGTGCGTTTGTAGAAAATGAAAGTGTTAATGCTGTTAATGCTACTGCGGTATTTAAAATTGAATTTTTCATAATATCTGTTTTTATTGTTTTAATAATTGATGTGCCAAACATTAGGCATAGCGCGTACCAAAAAACTTAACCGATTATTTTTGAGTGTTTTAGGTGTTGCTCTTGTGTGCCATACTCATAGAGGGTGTAAAAAATGTTTACAGAAAATGTAAATATTTTTGACAGCACTGGTGTTCTGGGTAATAAAAAGAATAGCTTTGGTTCTGGTTTAGCGTTGCAATGAGAAAACAGATCGGAATGAATTAGAATCATACATTGCAACGCAGAAAAGAGAAACACAATGACGGACGCCAAAATACTGGTAGTGGATGACAATAAGAGTGTGCTTAGTGCATTAGAAATTCTACTACAATTCGAATATGAAGAGGTGAATACAATTAGTAATCCTAACCAGATTTCTTCTTACCCGAATCTGAAGCACATAGACATAGTTCTGTTAGACATGAATTTTTCTGCTGGTGTTAACACTGGAAACGAAGGTCTGTTCTGGCTAAATGAGATTAAAAAGCGTGCGCCTGAAACATCTGTAATTATGATGACGGCTTTCGGTGCGGTAGATTTAGCCGTAGAGGCATTAAAGAAAGGTGCTACTGATTTTATTCTGAAACCATGGAATAATGATAAGCTTATGCACACCATTAAGTCTGCATACAAGCTTAGAAAATCTAAGAGGGAGATAGACTCTTTAAAGGCAAATCAGAGCAGCTTAAAACAACTTATAAATCAAAAAGCAAATACCATTATAGGTAACTCTCCAGCGTTAAACCAGTTGCTCACACTTACCAGAAAAGTAGCTAAAACGGACGTAACAGTGCTGATTACCGGAGAAAATGGAACAGGAAAGGAGGTTATAGCTAGAGAATTACACCAATGTTCCCCTAGAAAGGATGAAGTGTTTATTAATGTGGATATGGGAACCATCTCAGAATCTCTGTTCGAGAGTGAATTATTCGGGCATAAAAAGGGAGCATTCACAGATGCCAAAGAAGACCGAGCTGGAAAATTTGAAGCAGCCAATGGCGGAACACTATTTTTAGACGAGATAGGAAATCTTTCTCTACAGATGCAGGCCAAACTACTGTCGGTAATCCAAAATAGAGAAATAGTAAGGGTAGGGTCAAACAAGACCATTCCTGTAGATATAAGACTGATCTGTGCTACCAACTGTAACTTAGATAGCATGGTGGCTGAAGGTGTGTTTAGAGAGGATTTACTTTACAGAATAAACACCATACACCTGGAAGTGCCAGCGCTTAGAGAACGAGAAAACGATATTATAGTATTGGCAGATTTTTTCCTACAGAAGTTTGCCTCTAAGTACGGCAAGCCCCAGCTTAAAATAAACGAGAAGGCTCAACAAAAACTGCTTTCTTATGAGTGGCCAGGAAACATTCGGGAGCTGCAGCACACTATGGAGCGTGCAGTAATTCTAGGGGAGGGGGAGGTACTCAAACCTTCTGATTTTCTTCTAAAACCTTCTTCAGGAACCATTAATTCTTCTAAGGTAGCTACTCTGGAAGAGATGGAAAAATTAATGATTATGAGTGCTATAGATAAGCATGAAGGCAATTATACGGCAGCAGCCAATGAGCTGGGAGTTACCAGGCAAACCTTGTATAATAAAATGAAACGCTTAGATGATACATTGAACAATGGCAAGTAGAACTTATTACATACGGCTCATTATCCGCATTTGCTTGCTTACTGGATTTTGTTTTTTAGCTTCCTATGCCTGGTTTTCAGATAACGGACCGCTGACTTTCGTCATGATATTCTTCGTAATTGTGCAGGCTATTCTCTTAGTTAAGTTTATGAATAGCACTAATGTGAAGATTTCATATTTCTTTGAATCGTTAAAAAACGAAGATTATACGTTAAGGTTTCCCGAACGCGCAGAGCCTAAAACACTGGGAGAACTTCATGCCAGCATGAATAGAGTGAATCAGCTCATTAGAGAAACTCAGATAAAGAACAAATCTCAGGAGAACTATTACCAAGAAATTTTAAAACAAGCAGAGATTGGCATTATGACTGTGAATGACAAAGGACATGTGCTCTTTGCCAATCCTACAGTGAAGAAAATGTTCAATACCCAGCAGCTAAATCACCTGCGGCAGTTAGAACGTGTAGAT
>JBGCDA010000021.1:0-5673 GCA_045104985.1 Flavobacteriales bacterium
TTTTAGGCTCTCTTATGGAGAAGAATCTCAATTTAGAGATTTTAGCAGGCAAATAGTGCTTTCAGACGTGCCGGAAGAAAACCCATACCTGTCTGAGAAAAACTTGAGTACTTACACCAGCAGGATAAAATTAGCCGTAGGCCCTGAATTTCAGATTAAAGACACCAAGTTTTCATGGGGTATAGAAGGAATAGCTGGCGTTGGGTTCTATGATGAAACTCTTGCAGAACTCCGTTTAGAGACTGATGAAAATGGTATTGTAAATGAAACGAGTGGTTTTTCTCCTATTCCAGAAAACGCAGGTATTCTGGAGAATGTAGATCGGGTTTTCTTTAGCCCAGGCATTCAAGGGAGATTTTCGTTCAACACGCAGTTTGCTAAAAGGCTAGGCCTTCAGTTATTCATTTCTAGTAGCCTAGAACAAGACATAACCATAGACACCAAAAGCAAATTTCTAACAGAAGAAAATGAATTAGGTACTGAAAAAATCAGCAGCTTAAATTTTAACACGCGTTTAGGAGCTACTTTTTTCTTTGTTCGAGGGTGAGTGGTTCATGGACTCTATTAGCTGAAAGTCTATTCAGCACTACCACACCTATGAGAATTCCCCGTTTTCAAAAAGCACATCCATAGTAAGATTATCCTTGAGGAGATTTCAGTGCAAATTAGTCTGCTTGTTATTCAGTCTGTCTGAGTCATGTCTGAAATATGACTGTTATTATACATTTCAGACAAAACTCGGGTCATTTAAATAGCTAATCTCACCGCTCATCCGCCTTAAAAGCACCCCGCATATGCAGAATCCATTGGGTGCTATTTAACGATAACGAAACACCACATTTTGACTCAACACTAGAACTCACTTTCCTTTTACCTCTTTTAGTAATTCCGCATAGGCTTGATTATGTAAATCAAGTATACGCTTTTCTGTTAATTCGAGACTTTGTTCAATAGCATTAGCTATCTTAATATTTTCCCAATGTTCTGGATGCGGTCCATCATAAATAAATCGAAATACACTTTTTATATCATCATCAGAGAACTTGTTCATAGCGTTGCAAAAACTCCGCGGTCTGCTGATAATCAAATTATCTAAACCAAATGCACTTGAAATGTGATCTGCCTGCCAAAATCCATTTATGTTGATTTCAATATACTTTTTGATATAATCTTCATTGGATATAGTTTGAATATTACCGAAGACTTCCAGCACCTTACGGCCTTCATCAAAATCATAAAGAGGAGACTCTCCCACATGCCTATCATACCCAAACAACTCTTCCATTTCTACAAATGACGCAGGAAATGCATTGAAGAATTTCTTTTCCCAAAACACCCTATCAATACTATCGGAAAGTAGAATTTGATCAGCATAAAACTTGAGTTTTGCCGCCAGTTCCAGAGTGTTCTCTTCAGATATTGTAGTGTATGTGATTTGATCATAATTCAATTTTCGCAACTCCATTTTACAACTCGAAACAACACTCATTTTAACCGAACTCAAACACCGTATTTTAACCTGAGTATTTTCCAAATCTAATTCAGACTTGTCTTCTGTCAGCTTTTGCAATTCATCAGCAAACGTAGATTTATTGAATCTTCTACCCCTAATTCTAATGTCATCTTCAGAATTCAGCACTATCTCAATGGTGTTGTCGAAACTCTTCGGCCCTGGTAGAAGCCTTTCTAAACCTTTAGCATTTGATAAGTTATAGAAACTAAAAAGTGAACTATACCTAAAGTAATCTCTTTGAAAATCTTGAGGTGTCAAAAACCCATAAAGATTACTAACCATAGAATCTAGCCTAACAAAAGATGCGTTTTTTATTTTCTTCTGACTGTAAATAAATTCAGACAAAGGTGAATTCAACACTAAATTATCAGGGTTAGCCGATAAGGAGTCTAAGCATTTTGTAAAAACATTGTTTGGACTGCTCTTAATTCCCTTAATACTGTAATGCACATCTAATGGTATAGAATTAGTAGAACTAATTTCTTGGTAAAACTTTACATATGCCTTACCCGTTGAGTCTTTGAGCACCTCATTTTCAATCAAGTATTTCTCAAAACTCTTTAGCTCAGATTTTATATCCACTCCTTCATCAAGAAATTTCTCACAAATGCAGGACATCACTAAAGATTCATCTTGATATGATGATTGAGCTGAGCATGAACTGACAAGGATTATTAGTAGAATTGAAACAACAGTATTCACGATTGAAAGGTTATTAATCATTAAGTGAATTTAAGATAAAATCTTTCATCGCTCATCCGCCTTAAAAGCACCCCGCATATGCAGAATCCATTGGGATTCGTCCAGCGGAGAAACTCCTTTATAGCTCCTGATTTTCTCTTCGGTGGTGGTAGTTTTTTGGTAGCCGTCTAGCACCAGTTTTAGTCGGCCTTTTCCTGAGGTGGTGGCGTTAAACTTGATCTGATACTCCATGGCTTCTGCCACGGAAACTCGTCCTTTCAATATGAAAAAATCACTGTCAAATTCTGGAGCGTCTATCTGTGATTTCATCTGGTTTAGATCACTAGAAATAGGGCCTAATAGGTCTTGCTTGGCTTTTATTTCAAATGCATACATGGGTTCTAACAAATCTGTTCCAGTATTTTCTAGCCCTCTGAGCACACCCATGGGTGTGGCCAGTAGAAAGTCTCCTGGATTAGAATGCACGTTATGCTCTGAACCTTCTATGAGCGTGATGGACAAGTCTGTAACTTCATAGCCTTTAATCCCTTGCTTTAACGACCACGGAATGGCGCGTTTTACTTCGTTGATGTACTTGGTACTAATATCTGAAGTACGCACTTTAGACTCGAACGTAACTCCGCTTCCCAGTGGCGCTGGTTCAATGAGGAAGGTCATAATGGCCCAGCATGGTTTTGGCATCCAATAGCGCACATAGCCTTCTGCAGATTTAGAAGGTGTTTCCTTATAAATCACCTTTGGTTTTAGAAAATCGGCTTCTATTCCCCACCGTTGAACTAGGCTTTCTTTGAGCACCTCTGTTTGGATCGGGCCTAAAATTTTCAGGTGAAACTCTCTTTCTTCTTTAAACCATTTAAAATCCAAAACGGGGTCTTCCACATCTAAAATTTCCAGTGCCTCTCCCAGTTTTTGGTAGTCTTTATCTTCCACTGCTTTCACCTCTACTCCCAGCACTGCCGTGCTAATTTCAGCAAACTCATCTGCCAACTCCACCTTTCCTAGCACATCTCCAGAAAGAATGATATCTGATGTAGTGATGATGCCTACTTCTCCTTTACTTAGTTCTGAAACCTGCTCTAAACTGCCTAGATGTGGCTTAAATATCTGATTGATTTTAATGTCTTTACCCAGCTGCTGTGAACGAATCACATCCTTGCTCTTCAGTACTCCTCCATAACATTTTATGTAAGCCAGTCTCCCCTGTTTTTCATGGAACTCTACTTTAAAGACCTTGGCTGAAGGTTCGCTAGTGTAGTTTGTTTTATTCGGGAGAAGCGTTGCAACGCTAGATAAAACCCCTTCAATTCCCAACCCTAATTTAGCGCTACCAAAAAGAAGCCCATTCAGCTCACCAACCTTAACTTTACGGTTTCCTTTCTCTAGCACATCCGCTAAATCTCTGGTGTTACCTTCTAAATACTGCTCTAAAAACACTTCATCACACTCGGCTAAATTCTCTAGAGACTTATTCATGATCAAAGAATCTAAATACTCAGCACTTTCTGTAAACCCTAGAAGTTTAGGCTCATCAGGATCAGATAATTCTGGAAGGTTCAATGCAAACAACTTGGCACCCAAGTCTTTTTCAAAATCTGAAAACACCTGTTCTACATCTACGCCTGCTCTATCTATTTTATTGACAAACACCAGCACTGGCAACTTACGCTCTTTCAGACTCTCCCATAAACTTAGGGTATGCGCCTGAATGCCTTCTTTGGCAGATACCACCAGTATCACCGCGTCCATCACAGACAATGACCTATCTACCTCTGCAGAAAAATCTACGTGACCCGGTGTGTCTACCAACTGGAATAGTTTGTCGTTCCAAGTGAAGTTCACAGAAGAAGATTTGATGGAAATGCCGCGATTTTTCTCCATGGCTAGCCCATCTGTAATGGCCGAGCCTTTATCTACACTCCCTTGAGATTTGGTGGCACCAGAATGATGCAGTAAACACTCTGTGAGCGAGGTTTTGCCTGCATCTACGTGTGCTAAAATTCCTATGGTAATGGGCGCGTTATCAGACATTAGAAAAGCGAAGGTAGGGAGAATGATTCTTCTCCGAGCAGGCAAATCCTAAAGTAGAGGATATCCTCTACATTTGTAAAAAACCAATCTAATTCTCATGTCCTCTGATTTAAAAGCCTCTAGCAGTATAACTATAAATGCTTCAGCAGATTCTATATGGAATACGATTACTAATCCTGAAAAAATCAAGCAGTTTTTATACGGGACTGAAACAGAAACCGACTGGAAGGTAGGAAGCTCCATTAAGTTTTCTGGGAACTATAATGGCACTGAATACCATGATAAAGGAAACATGCTGGAAAACAAGCCTAATGAACTCCTGAAATACGACTATTGGAGCAGCATGAGTGGCACAGAAGATAAGCCTGAGAACTACTTTATTGTTTCATACATCTTAGAAAAGGTGGATGAACACTCCACCAAGTTCACTTGGCTCCAGACCAATATGGCCAGCCAGCAGAGTGTGGAGCACACAGAAAAAGGACTTCCTTCAATGCTAGCAGAAATTAAGCGGATTTCTGAAGAGAATTCTTAATCCAGAATGGAAAAAGAAAAGCCTAGATTAGCCCGACTCACTGCCATACTTACTCAGCTTCAGTCTGCTAGTCTTACTACAGCCTCTGAGTTAGCTAATAAACATGGCGTTAGTGTTCGGACCATTTATAGAGATGTTAGAACTCTAGAAAAATCAGGAATTCCTATAGTTACTGAAGAAGGCCGAGGCTATTCCATTATGGAAGGCTACAAACTCCCTCCGGTGATGTTTACTGAGGAAGAAGCCAATGCCTTAATTACTGCTGAGTTAATCATTAGTCAGAATAAAGATGAATCGTTATCCAACTCCTATTCTGCTGCTATAGAAAAAATAAAATCGGTACTCAGAAACTCCGAACGAAAGAAGAGTGAAATTTTAACCAATAAACTGGAAATTCGAAACAACTGGAAGAATGAGAAATCTAGCACCTACCTCATTGAAATTCAAAAGGCACTTACACATTACCAAGTCATTAATTTAGAGTATTCTTCTGCCGAAGATTCTATTACCTCTAGAAAAATAGAGCCTTTCGCGCTGGTTCATTCTCAGGATAACTGGGTGCTCATAGCATTCTGCAGACTTAGATCTGATTTTAGAGCCTTCAGGTTAGATAGAATGAGGTATATGGCGTTGCAACGCAAAACATTTACCCCACATAAGATGACCTTAGAGCAGTATTACAAAAAATATTTCCCTGCCCCGAAGAACCCCTGACACACCCTTGACAATGAACGCCATTAATATTGCATCAAATCAAAAAAACAAAGGCAATGCAAAAAGTAACAATCAAACCATTTAAGGTAATAGGAATAGGCGTAAGAACAGACAATGGGCATGGAAATGCAGAACAAGCTATACCTGCTCTATGGAAAAATTTTATGGCAAATGGACTGCA
>JBGCDA010000022.1:0-83815 GCA_045104985.1 Flavobacteriales bacterium
CCACACTTCCACCACCTGGTTTATGTTTAGGTAATAAGGCTCATATTCAGCATTATCTGAAGTCAGCTTGATTTGTTTTTTATCGTTAATGTGGTTTTCTAGTCGTTTATAAACCACACCGTCTTCTTGCGTAACTACCACATAGCAGTGGTTATCTCTAATAGCTTTCCAGTCTTGAATGTATTCACAGATAACATAAGAACCAGATGCTATGGGTAGCATACTGTCACCCTCTATCTGAAATACTCTGTAGGATTTTTTACCTGCGAGTTCTGTAAAAGGCAGATTAAAATGAGGTAGTTCACCTATATAATCGGCATCTCCATAACCCAGCGCATACCCAGCAGATACCTTAACTGGCACTAGGGGTGTCTGCTCTTCATCTGTGACTCTGTCTACTATAATGGGCAGTACTCTGAGCTTACTGCCAGAGATAGATGCCGAAGGCTCGTTTTTTTCTAAGTCTTTAGTTAAAATTTCATCTATAGACACCTTAAAGTACCGACAGATATCCTGCAGAAGACCGAGTTTAGGTTCAGATCTCCCTTCCTCATAAGCACCTATAACAGATCTTTTTACACCTATTTTATCGGCAAATTGAGCTTGAGTAAGTGCTTTTTCCTTACGTAGAGTTTTTATGTTTTGACTTAAATACATTTCTTATTGCTAAAATAATTAGAATACTAAAAAATACATCATTTTATATGAGATATTTTTTACTCGCTAGAAACCCTAAAGAAAGCGTAACCTAAGTGGGGCTATAACAGTATTGTAAGGAACTAAAAGCATTATTACACTCTTACAAAGAGTAAAAACAGCTTAATGAAATTAACCTTAATACAGCTTAAACCTTTACTGATACTGCTAGTAGTGCTGGTAAGTACTTCGCTTTTTCATGCCCAAGAGAACTGCTCTAACGGTATAGATGATGATGGGGATGGCCTAATAGATGGTTTTGATCCAGAGTGCTATACTACACCAGATTGTTATGTGGAGGGAGAGGAAGGTGATTTTACTCTAACAGCACCAGGCATTCATTGCAGCGCAATTTTCATAGCTCCTTCTGCTTACTCATCTCCTATAGCTGGCGATGTAGATGGCGATGGCGATGTGGAAGTACTAGTCATCAATTACGCTCTTAATAGACTAATGGTCATAAGTGGTGTAGATTGCTCTTTAGAAGCTCAAATTCCATTTGATCCACCTGCATTTGACAGTAAAGCTGGAAATATAGTTATAGGTGATGTAGATTCGGATGGGTACACAGATATTTTCGTAGCATATGGTAGAGGAGCTTTGGATCCTTTTGCCATTAGAAGAATAGAATATGATGGATCTGACTATCAGACAATCTGGGATACAGATAATGTAGCCACAGCAGATAGAAAACACTTAGATATAGTAGACATTAATCAAGATGGTCAGCCTGAAATTATTCCTAATGGTGGTTTCATGGTTAATGCTGTTACAGGGGTTCTATATTCAGGAGCTTTACCTACCATAGATGAAGATGGAAGGGGGCTATATGCCTTTTCTGCAGCAGCAGATTTTGGAAATAACGGAAATGAAGGAGAAGTAGAACTCATAGTAGGTTCGAGCATTTATAGATATGATTTCGTACTGGATGTGTGGAATCTCATTAGGCAGATACCTACTCACACCTCTAACTACTGGGGTGAGTTTTCTAAAACAGCACTCGCAGATTTAGACTTAGATGGAGATTTAGACGCATTTGTAAGTGCACACCAGTTAGGAGAGTATATGGCGTGGGATCTACAGACTAATACCATTCTCGGGTTTGGAGATACTGGTTTAGGTATAGACCCTTCTTTAGGATTAAGTAGAGCATCTATAGGCAATTTAGATGATGATGCATACCCAGAAATAGTAATGGTGTATAGAAATTCACTCATAGCTATAGAAGACATTATAAATAGTAATGCATCGATTACTGGATTTACTAATCTATGGGATCTAGCCACTACAGATGGCTCTGGGCATACGCAGGCTACACTATTTGACTTCGATTCGGATGGTAAAAAAGAAATTGTTTATAGAGATGTGTCTGCACTAAGAATCTTCAGAGGAGATGATGATTCTGGGGGAGTAGAAGAAATTTATAACTCAGGGCCTAATTCTATTACCAGTGAAACTGGAATGGAATACCCCATTATAGTAGATGCCAATGGAGATGGAAGAGCTAATATTTTAACCATTAGTGATTCCAATGGAAGCTATGGAGAAGGGCTTCATGTCTTTGAATCTACAGGAGAGCCATGGGCTAAAGCCAGAGAGATATGGAATACTCAAGCCTATTCTACTACCAATGTGAATGACGATGGAACCATTCCAGCTATAGCACAAGAAAATCACATAGTCTATAATGATTATTTGACACAGCATGCACCATTTACGATGTTACCAGAGAACCATATAGCTTCTCCAGATTTAGTAATGTCTGTGGATTTAAGTGAAGGTATAAATGGAATAATATATGATAACTGCCCAGACTATGGAATAGCCTTAGAAATCTGTAATGAAGGAGATGCAGATTCCACAAATGACTTTAACATAGAAGTATATGATGGCGACCCTAATACAGATGCATCTGCTGTGCTAGTAAGTACACACACCGTAACCTCATCTGTTCTGGAGGATGGGTGCATAACTCAGACCATAGCGTTTACTCCCAATGTAGGAACTAGTAATGAGTTTCACTTCTTCATTAATCACGTAGATACTTCTCCCAGTTATCCTATTACACCATCATTAGTAGAACGCACCGTAATAGAATGCGATTATTCTAATAACGAATTGATACATTCATTTTCTTGTAATAGACCGCCTAGCTTAGTAGATGATAATATTATTATATGCTCATCCGCGTTGCAATCAATAGATGTACTGGCAAATGATACAGATTTAGATGGGAATTTAGATGCCAGCACACTCACTATTTTAACAGCTCCTACACAAGGAACAGTGGCTGTTAGCGGAACAGAAATAGATTTCACAGCAAATGGAGGTTTCGTAGGGCTGGACTCATTAGAATATGCGGTAAGCGATACAGGCTTACCTGTACATACAGAAAGTGCTTGGTTATATTTTGACATTCAGGCAGGAAGTGATGCTGGTGTTTCTTCTACGGTAAATGTTTGCAGCGCTTCAGGTCTTGTAGAGCTAATAACCTTACTTGGTGGTACTCCAGATAATGGAGGTTCATGGACAGATGGAAACGGAAATCCTCATTCAAGTGACTTTGACCCTTCTTTTGAAGATAGTCAGATATTAACGTATGATTTCTCTGCCATTTCAGGATGCCCAGGAAACTTAGCTACTGTGGACTTAACAGTAGTAGACTTTAGTGAAGCTGGCACAGGAAGTACAGTTACACTATGCAGCTCTTCTAATTCTGTAAATATGTACACACTATTAACTGGGAGTAATGATTCTTCTGGAGATTGGTTTAATGATGCGGATGTTCTTGTATCATCTCTATTCGTGCCAGGAACTACACCTGCAGGAGATTACATTTACGTGGTTTCTCAAACAGCACCTTGTGCAGCAGACACAGCCTTTTTGACAATCAATATAGAACAAGAGCTTAATCCTGGTGATAATGGTACTTTGGGCATTTGCGAAACTGCACCAGACGTAAATTTGTATAATCAGCTACTCAATTCGCCAGAAGCTGGAGGAACATGGACAGCACCTAATGGTTTAGCACACTCGGGTATTTTAGCCCCTTCTTCTTTATTAAATGGAAATTATGAATATGAACTAGCAGCTACAGCTAATTGCCCAGCTATATCTTCTTTAATACAAGTAGATATTACTCCTACAGCAGACCCAGGTAGTAATAGTGCGCTAAATATTTGCGACATAGATTCTCCAACAAATTTAATCGATCATTTAATAGGCACGCCAGATGCAGGGGGTGACTGGACAGATCCTAATGGTGATCCACATGATGGAAGCCTAGATCCTAGTGTGGCCATAAATGGTATTTATACATATACTATTGACCTAAATGCTCCTTGTTCTAATGTTTCTGCTCAACTAAATGTAAGTATAGATAATTCTTTTAATGCTGGTACAAATGCCTCAGTTACACTCTGTGATGGTGGATCTTCGGAAGTCATATTAGGATTGCTAGGTGGGACTCCTGATGCTAATGGAGTTTGGTCATTAGGAGGTTCAAACATTACTATGAATAATTTTGATCCTCAGATAGATTTAGCAGGAGTGTATACCTACACTGTTCCGGCTAATGGGGTGTGTGAAGCGCTTAGCTCAGATTTAATTATTCAAATAGACTCTCAGCCTAATGCTGGAGATAATACTATAGTTCAAATTTGTAATTATGACACATCGGTTTTATTAACTTCTTTACTCGAGGGAAATCCAGACACTAATGGAGACTGGTTTGATGAAAATGACCAAGCTATATCTTCAAGTATTAATTCAAGCACTGATGGAGTATTTAATTTCATGCATGTAGTTAATGGTACTGCTACTTGTCAAAATGATACTTCATATTTGGAAGTCACTATTCAGGAACAGCTCTCTGCCGGATCTGGACTAGACTTTTTTGTTTGCGAAAACGGAATATCAATAAATTTAAATGATAGTATAAGTGCAGATGCACTAACAGGCGGAAACTGGCACACGCCAGCCAATGCGACATTTGATGGGGTGCTTGATCCACAGACGGCATTATCAGGAAATTATATTTACGAGGTTGTAAGCCCGGCTTCATGTAATAATTTAACTTCAAGCTTCAATGTGCAAATAGAAGAATTACCTGATGCTGGAGTCAGTGGTGGGACTGTATTCTTTTGTAACGCCTTTCCTGGTTTCGACTTGTTTAGTGGAGTTAATGGAACACCTCAAACAGAAGGGTATTTTACCAATCCAGATGGAGAGGTAGTAAATGATTTTACAACTTCTTCTGGCCAGCCTTCAGGAGTCTATACATATCATGCTATTTCTTCAGGTGGTTGTCCTGAAACTACATCCACTATTAATGTAGCAGTGAATGACATTGGAAGCACAGGAATAGACACTGAGGTTACACTATGTGATAACATCGGAGAAGTTGATCTTACTGCATTATTGGATGGAACCCCTTATGACGATGGACAATGGTTAGATGAAAATAATAATCCTATTTCAAATCTATATACTCCTACTACTAACATTCAGCTCACTTATAGGAGAAACGGAGGTTTCCCATGTCCTACCATAAGCAGTGATTTAGAGATAACTTTATCGGAAATGACCTATGCAGGCGATGATAGCTCTATTAATACTTGTGAGACAGCGCCTCAGTATAATATGGAAGACTATTTAAGTGTAGGTGCCTCACTAGCTGGTTATTGGCAAAACCCAGAAGGGACTGTAATAGCTAGTAGTATTATAGATCCAGGTGCTAGCGTGCCAGGAGATTATTTATACTTAACCACACCTAATGCCCAGTGTCCTCAAGATACTGCGGTAATAAGCGTTGCAATTCAAGCTTTACCTAATGCAGGAGAGGATGGCTTTTTATTGGTCTGTAGCTTATCTGAGCCTGTAACTCTCATAGATTATTTAGAAGGAAGTCCGGATGATGATGGTATATGGATAGCTCCTGATAATTCTACTACTGATCCAGTCTTTGATCCTAACTCGGGAATACCAGGCCAATACACTTATCAGGTAATAGGAACGGCACCCTGTCCTACTACAGCTGCTACAGCTTCTGTGCAAGTAGTAACTGCCCCTTACTCTGGAGCAGATCAATTAATCGAATTATGTGAAACAGATAACGCCATAAATCTCGAAGACTACAAAGAAGTAAATGTAACTCCAGATAATTATTGGATAGATAATGAAGAGAACCCTGTGGTTCCTTTTGAAGACCCTTCTGATCTAATTGGTGGGATTTATTACCTAGTGGCACCTGGAGATGCTCCATGTATAAATGATACTACGGCTTTCACAGTTAACGTTAGCCAATTAGCCGTAGCCAATGTGACCGATGTTGTTCTTTGTACAGAGGGAGAAGAAATAGATCTATTAGATTATGTTTTACTAGAAAATGCAGAGTCATTCGAGTGGAAAGATGAAGAATTAGTAGAATTTGATGGGTTGATTGATCCTTCTATTGAAGAATCTCAGAACGCTTGGGTAGTGGCTAATTCTTTTAATCCTTGTCCATCTGATAGTGCTCTCATTAGTATCACTATTAATTCTCCTGCCGATCCTGGAATAGATACACTCATAAATGTCTGTAGTTTAGACCCAGAGCTTAACATGTTTGACGTTTTAGGAGGAAGTCCAGATATTGGAGGCTCTTTTGTTTGGTTGGAGGATACACTTTTAAGTATACAATTTGACCCTGCTTTGCAAACTGGAACTCATATTATAGAATACATAGCTCCTGAAGTAGCTCCATGTGCTAGCTATAGCTCCTGGCTTCAGATAGATGTTTATCAATCTCCAGATCCTGAATTTTCTGTAGATGATAGTGAATCTGATTTATCAGATCCATATTACACTTTTGAGAATGAAACCGTAGGAAGTTATAATTTTAACTGGGATTTTGATGGGCTAGGAGTAGCATCTACATATAATTCAGAATTTACTTTCCCAGAAAATATCAGTGATGAGTATTTGGTTTGTTTAACTGCGTCAGATGTTATTGGATGCACCGCAGAAGTTTGTGAAATGGTTGAAGTTAAAGATGTCTTTACACATTTCATTCCTAATTCTTTCACACCGAATGGTGATGGAGACAATGATATTTTCTTTATAAGAGGCCGAGGGATAGATACTGATTTTTTCAATCTCATGCTTTACAGTAGAAACGGAGATTTAGTATTTGAAACAAATGATCCTTTAGAAGGATGGGATGGAACCTGGTTTGGAGAAGATGTTCCTACGGATATTTACTCGTTCAGACTTATTATTAAAGCTAAGGATACGAGTGAGCGAAAAGAAATCATGGGACATATCACCTTAATGAGGTAGTTTATTTATTAAGGCCAGAACAATTTTCCTCTCGATATTTCATCTGTTCTTACGAAATAAAGTCCTTGTTTGAGGTCAGGAAAAATTTTAGTAAAGAGCTCACCTTTTTGAGAAAACACAAGTGCCCCTGACAAGTCGTAAATAAGGATTTCCCTAACGGGCCTGCTAAGAAGAAGTTCATTTTCGATTACACTCATTTGTAAAGAGCTTTGAAAAACATCACTTTCAGTTACTCCCACAGATTGAGAAACATTTTGTAATAATTCCTCTTCAATCAAATTTGAACTGACTGAACCGCTGTTTCTCGTTCTCACCATAAATCCATCATTTTGTCCTTCGCCTAGTTCATCCGTGTAACCGCAGATTACATAGCCATTGGCTATTCGAACAATAGTATTTCCTAGTTCGTTCCCGGCTGTTCCTATTGTTCTTTGATCTAAAAAGATATTATTTCTGGTATGTGTTTTTGTAAGTATATCTATTCCTTCGTTTCCGAATTCTCCATCCTTAGTTGAGCCGCTACATATGAGGTTGTTGGAGTGATTTAGGTCAATATTTTTGAATGATTGCGGTCCTGAATATTCAATCATACTAGTCCATTCTATAGAACCTTCTGAGCTTAATTTAGAAATAATGGCATCCTCGGATTCTGTGATTGGGTTATATATATGACCACACACGTAATATGATTCATCTATTGGGTCTGCCACTATGGAATTGAAACTGTTTTGGTAAGTGCTATCTGAAACTGTCTCTAAAAGTACAGAGCCCTCAGAAGTTGTTTTCAGAAACCAGTATTGAGAAGTAGAGTCGTTTACAATTTTGTTTCCACAAAAAATTAAATCTCCTGAGACACTCTCCTTTCCATCTAATAGAGATACTTCCTGGTTAGTTCCATAAGTGTTTTCCCATATGATATCTCCTGAGGTATTTAGTTTAATTACACTAGAGATTTTACCTGAACTTGTATAAGTATCTCCTGTAACTAAGTATCCTCCATTTACTGCACTTATGGAATTAGCTAAATCCCAGTTCTCAGAGCCTATATGTTTATCCCATAAAAGCTCCCCTTCTTCATTAAAAGCTGTTATTAGAATGTCATAACTGGTAGATGGGTTTAAGGTGGAACCGACTACTATATAGGCATCTCCATCTTGAATAAGGTCTGTGAAATTACTTAACGCATATTCTCCATAAGAAACGGACCATAAGGTGTTTAAGAGGGTGTCAGTTTTTACCAAAATAGCTTTGGAGCCAAATTCACTTATGGAGCTGGAGTGGCCACAGAACACTAGGTTAGAATCATTATCGTAAACTACAGAAGTGAATTCATCCTCGAAGGCTCCACCTATGGTTTTGTAGATTGCAGTATCTCCTTGGGCTAGAAGCGGATTGTTAGCATTGAGCATTGCTACGCAAAAAAGAGCAAAAGATATAAGAGGTAAAAAACATTTCATTTCAGCACAAAGTAACTTAAAATTAAGATTGTGCTAAAATCTAAAAGAACTAGATATTCAAATACTTCATTAATTCCTCATACCTGTCCTTCATAGAGTCTGAAAAACGCTGTTTCTGGTAAGAGGCTTTGATATGATAATCATACCGTTCAAAGGTTTGAATAATAGCACTTAAATCCATTCTGTTAATCTTAAGAGTTACCTCAGAGTGGCTTTGATTTACAGAGGAAGTAATGCTAGAACTTAAGATTTTAGCATCATTCTCTTCCACTAATCTGGCTATTTCTGTGAGTGAGTAGTCTCTATCAGACATTTCTAATACTAGCACTCCTCCAGGCTCCTTCACAGATTTTAGTTCTGTAAGCTGGTAGAGTAGATCAGGCGCAGTAATAGCGCCTACATAAGTAGTACCCTCTGTAACCACAGGCAGTATGCTCAACTTGAAATTAGAAATGATACTTAACGCGTCAAAAAGGTGTGCGTTTGCATCTACTGAAATCTGCATGAGATCATGCGGAATCGAATTAAATGCCTTCGAAGGGTTTTCAAGCAGAAGAATCTCCTCTTCGGAAATAACACCCATAAACAGCTCACCGCTTACCACTGGTAAATGATTTACATCATACTGTTCCATGAGTATAAGCGCATTTTCACCACTTTCCCCAGGAGCTAGTACCGGTAATTCCATCGATATAATTTCTGCTACATTCACTTTTAAAACATTGTACTATTAGTACACATTTGTAATAGTATACCCTATAATAATGGCTAAGGTTACTACTATCTTTGTGCCGAATTTTACTTTAGATCACTACATGACCAAACTGAGCGTAAACGTAAACAAAATAGCTACACTGAGAAATGCCAGAGGTGGAGATGTGCCTAATCTTGTAAAAGCTGTGATAGATATAGAACAGTTCGGGGCAGAAGGTATAACCGTGCATCCTAGGCCAGATGAAAGACACATTAAATATAAAGATGTGTATGAGCTTAAAAAAGTAGTGACTACAGAATTTAACATAGAAGGCTATCCTAACCAGAGTTTTATAGATCTGGTGTTAGACGTGAAGCCTGAACAGGTTACCCTAGTCCCAGACCCTCCTGGCGCTTTAACTAGTAACGCAGGCTGGGATACTAAGCGGCATGGTGAAATGCTCAAAGAAGTAATTTCTAAATTTAAACCTGAGGGAATCAGAACTTCGATTTTTGTAGAAACAGATGCAGACATTATTAAAGCTGCTGTGAGCACTGGCACAGATAGAATAGAGCTTTATACAGAGAGTTACGCTAAGAGTTATGCGGCTGATAAAAATGAAGCAGTGAAACCCTTCATAGAGTCGTGTAAGCTGGCACAGGAGTTAGGTTTAGGCATTAATGCTGGTCATGATTTAAACTTAGAGAATCTTAGGTTTTTTGCGTTGCAATGCTCAGGTCTTCAAGAAGTCTCCATAGGTCATGCGCTGATAAGTGATGCCCTTTATTTAGGACTAGATAATGCAGTAAGAATGTACAAAAGAGAATTAAGATGAGACTAAATTATAAATTAAAGGGAGATTCAGGAGAGCCACTAGTGATTATCCATGGTCTTTTTGGCTCTTTGGATAACTGGCAGACTTTAGCTAATAAACTGGCCGAAACTTTCAAAGTTTACATAGTAGATCTAAGAAACCACGGAAAATCCCCTCACTCAAATGAGCATTCTTATGAACTTATGGCAGATGATCTGAAACTCTTTTTTGGTGAACATTCTTTGAGGAAAGTAAATTTGATTGGACACTCTATGGGTGGCAAAACGGCTCTTCTCTTTGCCGATAAATATCCTGAATATCTAGCTAAACTCATGGTGGTGGATATAGGAGTTAAAGGCTACCCTCCGCACCATACTGAAATTTTGCAGGGATTAAATGCCATTCCGCAGGGTGAACTTTCTTCTAGAAAAGAAGCAGATGAAATTTTGGTAGAGTATGTCCCAGATTTTGCAACGCGCCAATTCTTACTTAAGAACCTAACTAGGGATGAAGGCAAGAAGTTAGTGTGGAAAATGAACCTTCCTGTGCTAGAAGAATACATTTCAGAAATAGGAGGAGAGCTTCCTATAAATGTCATAGAAACAGAAACCCTTTTCGTAAGAGGAGAACGAAGTAATTATATATTAGAGTCTGATTATAAGGCTCTGGAGGAGCTCTTGCCTAACTCTCAGGTAGTAACTGCTCATGGCACTGGACACTGGATTCATGCAGAGGCTCCGGAGTTCTTTTATAATAAGGTAATTGAGTTTTTTAATGATTAAGGTCAGTTTTTGGGAACTAAATAAGTTCTAAATTCGTAGAAAGTGTACCACACTAAAACGGATTACTATGTCTCTTAAAACTTCAGGCAGCCTTATTTTGGTAGCTATTCTATTTTTTTCCTCGTGTAAAAAAGATGATTCTCCCACTTGTGAGGATACCACTTCTGAGCTCGATAGAAAATTATTATTAGCTATAAATAGCTCCACAGATGGAGAGGGCTTTTCTGCACTAATGCTACCCGATAGCTATGACTTCAGTAGCATTCCTCAAGATCCACTCAATGCACTTACCGCGGTTAAAGTAGAGTTAGGAAAATTATTATTTCACGAAACAGCTTTAGGAGTAAATGCTAAATACGAAAATGGAATAGGCACCTACAGCTGTGCGTCCTGTCATCATGCTGCGGCAGGCTTTCAAGCCAATAGAAAACAAGGTATTGGCGATGGTGGCTCTGGTTTTGGTATAGCCGGAGAAGGTCGTGAGCCTAGTGATGAGTATGCTTTAGATAGCTTAGATGTGCAGCCCATTAGAACTCCTACTGCCATGAACGGTGCCTACCAGAAAGTAATGCTTTGGAATGGTCAGTTTGGTGCTACAGGACCTAACGAAGGTACAGAAGGCCAGTGGACTTTAGGTACACCTATCTGGAATAATAATTTTGGCCATGAAGGGTTAGAAGTTCAGGCTATTGCAGGTTTATCTGTACACAGAATGGACTGTACACCTGAAATGGAATTAGAACTACCAGAATATGGACCTATGTTCGATGAGGCTTTCCCAGAAGTTCCAGAAGATTTAAGAATGTCAAAGAGATTTGCCGGATTAGCCATAGGCGCTTATGAACGAACCATTATGGCTAACCAAGCCCCTTGGCAGGATTACCTCAGAGGAAATCAAAGCGCACTTACAGATAGTGAAAAGCGGGGAGCAGAACTGTTCTTTAATAAGGCCAACTGTTACCAATGCCATGGTGGTCCAAGCTTAGCTAATATGCAGTTTGACGCACTCGGTATGGCAGATTTGAATGGTCCTGGAATATATGGAACCGCTGGTGCTGAAGCTACCCACAGAGGTAGAGGAGGATTTACAGGTAATCCTGAAGATGATTATAAATTTAAAGTGCCACAGCTTTATAACCTTAAAGACTCACCCTTTTTAGGACATGGAGGTAATTTCCCAGATGTGCGTTCAGTAATAGAGTATAAAAATAATGCAGTTCCAGAAAACGATTTAGTACCTTCTGCTCAGCTGTCTGAACATTTCGTACCGTTAGAATTAACTAATGAAGAGGTTACAGACTTAACCAACTTCATAGAGAATGGACTATATGATGGAGATTTATTCAGATATGTTCCTCTGGAGCTTCCATCAGGTAATTGTATTCCTAATAACGATCCTGTTTCTCAAGTAGATCAAGGGTGTGTGAATTAGAATTTTCTAAATATTTCTGAGTTTTAATTTTGCGCGTTGCAATCAGAAGATTTAAAGCCTGCTGCTCCTTTCAAGGTGTAGGAGGCTTTTATATTAATGTTGCACTATGAAAATCTTCTCGAGTTCCGATTCATTTTATGATACACCGTATTTTAGCAGCATGACTTTAGCAGACGAATTATTAGAATTAGCCATAAGAGAAGATATTGGAGATGGAGATCACTCTAGCCTCTGTTGTATTCCTAATGAAGCTCAGGGTGCGGCCCGACTTTTAATTAAAGAAGCTGGTGTTTTAGCCGGTGTGAGTGTGGCAGTTAAGGTATTCCATAGATATGATTCTGATTTAGAAATAGAAGTATTCTTGTCTGATGGAGATGAGGTTAAGTATGGAGATATTGGATTAATAGTAAAAGGAAAAAAACAGTCCATTCTTTCTGCAGAACGAGTAGTACTAAATCTCATGCAGCGTATGAGTGGCATAGCTACTAACACTGCCAGAATTATGAAATTAGTAGAAGGCACCGATGTAAAAGTTCTAGACACTAGAAAAACCACTCCAGGCTTAAGATGGTATGAAAAAGAAGCAGTGAAAATCGGTGGTGGCACTAACCATAGATTTGGCCTATATGATATGATTATGCTAAAGGATAATCACATAGACTATGCAGGAGGAATAGAAAATGCCATCTCTAAGGCTAAGGCATACTTAAAAGAAAAGGGAAAGTCTCTTCCTATAGAAGTGGAAACTAGAAATATAGATGAGGTAAATCAGGTGTTAACACATGGGCCTGTAGATAGAATTATGCTCGACAATTTTACCCCAGATCAAATCAGAGAAGCACTTAAAGTTATAGACGGCCAGTGCCAGACAGAGGCCAGTGGTGGAATAAACGAGTCTACTGTGAGAAGTTATGCTGAAACTGGAGTAGACTATTTGAGTATGGGTGCGCTAACACATAGTGTAAAAAGTTTAGATATTAGCTTAAAAGCAATAGAACTGTAATGCATGCTAAGAATAGTAGAGCGTATACAGGCCACTCAAATATACCGAAAGTGGAGAATTCTTTCCGAAAGAATAAAGCCTATCGGTTTTGAAGGGTTATCACTTTATACGGTAGCTAACTTTTTTTTGGATGGACTGAAAGAAGGTGCTTTATCTACTAGGGCAGCGGCTATTTCGTTTAGATTGTTTCTGGCTTTTTTTCCGTTAATTCTTGTGCTGCTTTCTTTTATACCACTAGTTCCCATAGATGATTTTCAGGAAAATTTATTCAGTGCTATTCAAGCGTTCTTACCTGGAGATACATTTAATCTTTTTGAAAGCACCATAGAAGACTTGATACTGAACCAGCATAATGGAGTGCTGAGCTTGAGTTTCTTAGTCGGAATCTTCTTTGCTAGTAATAGTATAAACGCCATCCTCATAGGATTTAATGGGTCCATAAATCTGAACAATAAGGGGGGTATATTAAAAACAAGACTTTTCTCATTAGTGGTCCTGTTTATTCTAGGCTTAGTAATAGTAGTTTCTATGGCCATGGTAACATTTAGTGAGTACCTTTTTAGCGAAGGCTTAAATTGGTTCCATGCTGGAGATAACGTTATTCAATTTGGTTTAAGAGCTGCCAAATACATTATAATTATCTTTATGATTTACAGTGTAGTGACTCTATTATATAATGTAGGGAATTTAGATACCAAGCGGTTCAAGTACTTTTCAGCAGGAGCCACACTAACCACTGTGTTTTTCTTGTTGACCACTGTTGGTTTTGCCATTTACTTAAATAACTTTGGAAATTACAATGAACTTTATGGCACACTTGGTACACTTGTTGTATTGCTGATTTGGTTAAATTTTAATTGTTTAATCCTGCTTTTAGGATTCGAATTGAACGCGAGCATTTCTAATGCCACTCGGCTTATAGATGTGAAATTAGAACAAAAAGAAGAATAGAATGAAACATATTATGGTCATTATTGTCTTAGGCTTTTTAGCCCAAAGCATTTCTGCTCAAAACGCATTTGGCACGTGGAAAACTATAGATGAAGAAACTGGTGAGCCCAAGTCTGTGGTAAGGGTGTATGAAGAAGACGGGCTCATTTACGGAGAGATAATGGAGTTATTTCTCAAGCCAAATGCAGATCAAAACCCCGTATGCGAGAACTGTAAAGGAGAAAAAAAAGGTCAACCAATTATAGGTATGGTCATAATGGAAGGGCTTAGTAAATCTGGAACTGAATATTCAGGAGGCACTATCATAGACCCGGATTCAGGTAAGATTTATGATTGTAAAATATGGTTAGATGGTAAGAATAAACTTATGGTTAGAGGCTATGTAGGCTTGTTCTTCAGAACCCAAGAATGGATCCGTATTTAGTCCTCTATTAGTAATCAGGCTGCTTAAATCACACCTTATGGATGTTGATAGAATGTTAAAAACCTCTAGAGAAGAGAAATGGTAAAAACTCAAGCGAATTAATACCTTTCGGCTATCTAACGAAGATACATGATTTCTTAAACGCAGATGCTGCTCTAATGATATTAGGCGGCATTTGTTGTTTTAGGGAGCCTTCAATTATCTTTGATTAAGTACTGTTCTTCATGCCAGAAACCAAAGAAAAAAAACCAAAAGCTGTAAAAGAGACCCCATTAATGGGTCAGTATAATAGAATTAAGGCTAAGTATCCTGATGCGTTACTCTTGTTCAGAGTTGGAGATTTTTACGAGCTGTTTGGGGAAGATGCCATTAAGGCTTCTGAGATTTTAGGCATAGTACTCACTAAAAGAAAAAATGGAGCTGCAGCTTTTATAGAGCTAGCAGGATTTCCCCATCATAGCGTAGACACTTACCTGCCTAAACTGGTAAGAGCAGGAAACAGAGTAGCCATCTGTGATCAATTAGAAGATCCTAAACTGACTAAAAAAATAGTCAAGCGAGGGGTGACAGAACTAGTAACACCAGGTGTGTCTTATCACGATCAGGTCTTAGATAACAAGACAAATAATTTCTTAGCGGCAGTCCATCTCGGAGATGATATTTCTGGAGTATCATTTTTAGATGTGTCTACCGGAGAATATATGTGTGCCCAAGGAAAAGATGACTACATAGATAAGCTGCTCCAAAGTTTTAAGCCTTCAGAAGTGTTAGTGCAGAAACAGAAACTCTCAGAATTTCAAGTAAGATTCGGGTCTGATTTTTACACCTATCTGCTAGAAGATTGGGTGTTTACTTCAGATTTTTCCGATGATATTTTAAACCGTCATTTCGGCACTAAAAGTCTGAAAGGTTTCGGTATAGAGCGTTTAGCACATGGAATCATAGCTTCTGGAGCTGCGCTTCATTATTTAGGAGAAACTAAGCATAATGAACTTGCTCACATCTCAGCCATTTCTAGAATAGAAGAAGAAAGGTATGTGTGGCTAGACCGTTTTACCATTAGGAACTTAGAGCTGCTGCACTCTCCCCACCCTAATGCGGTTACACTCATAGATGTGCTAGATCATACTGTAAGCCCCATGGGCAGTAGAATGCTTAAACGCTGGATTGTGCTTCCATTAAAAGATTTAGCGCCTATCCAAGAGAGGCTTAACATCGTAGAACACTTTTCCCAGAGCACAGAAGGTATAGAGGCGCTGCAATCTGAGATAAAAAAAATCGGAGATCTAGAGCGTCTTATTTCTAAAGTAGCAGTAAGTAGAGTGAATCCTAAAGAACTGCTTCAGTTAGGCAGAGCACTAGATTGTCTGCAGGAGGTGAAAACCCATTGCAACGCAGAGAAAAGCGCCCACCTTAAACAACTGGCAGATCAAATTAACCCCTGTGAAACTCTAAAAACTCAAATTCAAGAAAGGTTAAAAGAGGACCCTCCTGCTCTGTTGAATAAAGGAAATGTGATAGCTGATGGTGTAAATTCTGAGTTAGATGAACTGCGAAAAATTGCTTTTTCAGGAAAGGATTTTTTACGCCAAATCCAAGAGAGAGAGTCAGAAAATACTGGAATCCCTAGCTTAAAAATAGCTTACAATAATGTGTTTGGTTACTATCTAGAAGTAAGAAACACCCATAAAGATAAGGTTCCAGAAGAGTGGATTAGAAAACAAACTCTGGTAAATGCCGAGAGGTATATTACTGAAGAATTAAAAGAGTATGAGGCTAAAATATTAGGAGCAGAAGAAAAAATATCGACTCTTGAAACTAGGCTGTTTAATGAGTTAGTGGCTGAGGCATCGCAGTTTGTAGCGCCTATTCAAGTGAATGCTGGTGTGGTTTCCAAACTGGATTGTCTTCTGAGCTTTGCTAAGATTTCTATAAAAAATCACTATGTTAAACCTGAGCTAAATGAAGGGTTCTCTGTAGACATAAAAGAGGGCAGACACCCAGTTATAGAGCAGCAGCTTCCCTTAGATGAAGAATACATTTCTAATGATATTTTTCTGGATAATGATTCTCAACAACTCATGATGATTACTGGGCCCAACATGTCTGGTAAATCGGCCATTCTGCGTCAGACCGCACTTATATCCTTAATGGCTCAGATGGGCTCTTTCGTGCCGGCTAAAGAAGCTAAGCTGGGGCTGGTAGATAAAGTTTTTACCAGAGTAGGAGCTTCAGATAACATTAGTAGTGGTGAGTCTACGTTTATGGTAGAAATGAATGAAACGGCCAGCATTCTGAATAATTTATCTAATAGAAGTCTAATTCTACTTGATGAAATAGGAAGAGGAACCAGCACTTATGACGGTATTAGTATAGCTTGGGCCATAGCCGAGTTTTTGCATGAGCACCCTCAGTTCAGAGCTAAAACGCTTTTTGCTACCCATTATCATGAGCTCAATGATATGTCTAGTCTCTTTCCTAGAATTAAGAACTTTAATGTGGCCGTTAAGGAGGTGCAGGATAAGATCATTTTCTTGAGAAAACTCATAGTGGGAGGGTCTAATCATAGTTTCGGTATTCATGTGGCTCAGTTAGCAGGAATGCCATCTGAGGTGGTGCTTAGAGCTAATGAGCTACTCGTTAATTTGGAGAATAAATCTGGTAAAAAGTCTACGGGGTCTGCACCCGCTGCTAAAGCTAATAACACTCAGAAGGAAGAGGATCTTCAACTGAGTTTTTTCCAGCTAGATGACCCAGTGCTTCAACAGGTTAAAGAAGAGATTCTTCAGACTGATGTAAATACATTGACTCCAGTAGAAGCGCTATTAAAGTTGAATGAAATCAAGAAAATAATTTCTGGGAAAAGTTGATTTTGTTTTAAGCGTTGCAACGCGAAACCAGCCATGAACAAGCCAAATAGAAAAGAACAAATTAAATCCTGTGCAGCTCGCCTGTTCAGAAAACGAGGATTCACGGCTACTTCTGTGCGCGATATAGCGGCTGAGTTGAACATAGAAGCTCCTAGTTTATACAATCATATTAAGGGAAAACAAGAGCTGCTGCAGCTTTTACTTTTAGAGCTGGCAGGTGAGTTCACTACTGGCATGGAAACAGTGTATGGCTCTAATCTGGCAGCTAAGGAGAAGCTAGAGCGACTCATTAAGCTTCACGTAGATTTAACCATTTCTCATACAGATGGTATGGCACTCCTCACTTCAGATTGGGTGCATTTAGAGGAACCTGCATATTCCACTTTTGTTTCCCAAAGAGATGCTTACGAAGTAGCATTTAGAGAAATATTAAAAGAGGCCCTTCATACCGATAAGAACGATAAGGTAGATTTGGATTTGGCCCTGTTCTCAATGCTTTCTACCCTAAGATGGCTTTATAGTTGGTACCTTAAAAACCAAAAGGTGAACCAAATAGAGCTAGAAAAGGAGATGGTCCGAAATCTACTTACGGGATTATTTCAGGAATAATATAAGGCGAAGACTACACTAATTTAGCAACATGAAGATTTATACCAAAACTGGGGATAAAGGCACCACATCATTACTTAGTGGCCGCAGAGTGAATAAGAACAATCTACGCATAGAAGCTTATGGCACTGTAGATGAACTGAACAGTTGGTTAGGAGTTATACGAGATCACGCTAATGAAGAGTACCACACTGAACTGATTCAAATCCAAAATGAGTTATTTACCATAGGCAGCCAATTGGCCAATGACCCTGAAAAAAGCACATTTAAAATTCCTGATATTTCTCCAGAGAGTATAGTGCGATTAGAGCACCGCATGGATGAAATGAACGAGACGCTGCCTGAGATGAGGAACTTTGTGCTTCCAGGAGGACATGTTTTGGTTTCATATACACATGTAGCTAGAACCGTATGTAGGAGAGCGGAAAGGCGCATAGTAGATTTAATGGAAGAGCAGAGGGTTCCTGATCACATTATCCAGTATATGAATCGATTATCTGATTACTTTTTTGTGCTTTCTAGGGCATTTACCAGCGACTTAAATGCAAGCGAAATTCCATGGAAATCATCCTGATAGCGCGTATTAGTTTGATTTTCATAATCATAAGGGCCTTTTTTTTGGCCTTAAAATTGTTGTCAGAGCTGTAAACAAAAAAATTATATTCGCGTAAAATTTGAATGCACTTAGTGCTACGAAAACAAATTACCGTTTGAGTATCAAATAAACAAGAAAAGATATGTATTGGACATTAGAACTAGCATCATACTTAGAAGATGCCCCTTGGCCAGCTACAAAGGATGAATTAATAGATTACGCCATGAGAGCGGGAGCACCACTAGAAGTAGTAGAGAATCTCCAGCAGATAGAAGATGAAGGCGAGGCGTATGAGAATATTGAAGAAATCTGGCCAGATTATCCCTCTAAAGAAGACTTCTTCTTTAATGAGGACGAGTATTAACAAAGAAATTAATTAAAATTTTAAAAGCCCTGTTCGGAAACGATCAGGGCTTTTTTTTGTCTTCAAATCTCTTTTTAACGTGAGAAAAGCCTCACGCGTTAAAAGCTATCAATTTCGGGAGTGGTTATGCGCCATGTTTTACAGATAAACATTTTGGAGTGTCTCTTTTCTCTTTAGTATTCTTTATCTGTTCTCAGTTTTAATGTTAGAACTATTAGATATAAGCGTGAATAAAAAACAGACAAAAAAAATTAGGGTCAGCGCTCTGACCCTAATCCACTTAACATTAAACTAAAACTACCATTACAATTAGTGCATTGTAACTATGAAAATTTGCCTTATCTCATGGGCGAATGCCCTTAAGATGTAGCTAAGATAATCATTCTTTAACATGAAAAACAAATATGAAATCTAGTTTTTAACACAATTTGAAATGTTGTTAAAAAAGCGAAGCAAAACAGAGTTTAAATTAATTATTATCAATTACTTATAACCAGTCGCATTGTATTCCTATTTTTTTGTTCTATTAGAATTTTTTTCTTAGAAGTGAGTTTATTCACTATGTTTTCATCATAATGACGTATAGTTAGAAGTTCTAAGTCATTATTAAATTTTATAGAAAAGGTGTGTCCTAACTTCTCCTGTATGTTTGATAAGTTAGTGCATTTAGAGTCTGCCACTACCGAAAAGCTTACCGCACTATTTTGCATTAAGTTAACTGTGGTCTTGTCCTGTGCTAGCACTTTAAAGATTTCGCTAAGATGTGTTTCTTCCACAAATGAGAAGTCTTTCGGTATGAAAGAAATTAGTATTTGATTCTGCTTAAAAATGTAAGAAGGAACTAAAGGCTCCGTTTTAACTCCATCAGAAATAACTGTTCCCTCTGCTTCAGAGTCTAAAAAGGATTTGACGTGGAGAGGAATAGATAAATTCTGTAAAGGTTTTACTGTTTTAGGATGTATTACACTGGCACCATAATAAGCCAGTTCTATAGCTTCTCGGTAAGATATTTTATTGAGTTTTATGGTGTCTTCAAACCATCTGGGGTCTGCATTTAGCATGCCTGGCACGTCTTTCCAGATCGTAACTGATTTAGCACTAGTGAGGTATGCTAAAATAGAGGCGCTAAAGTCTGAACCTTCTCTTCCTAAAGTAGTGGTTTCTCCTTTGGAATTAGAGGCTATAAAGCCTTGAGTAATAATAATTCTATGGTTAGCACTCAAAGACCTTAAGATTTGAGATTTTGCTGCCGAAAGATTCCAGTTCACATTAGTTACTTTATGGTTGTCTTCAGTGGAAATAACCGTTCTGGCATCGAGCCATGCAGAATTAAATCCTTCGTGTTTTAGATAGCAGTCTATCAGTCTAGTGCTGGTTAACTCACCTTGAGATACCACTAGATCATAGAGCGCAAATTCATCTAGGTTTTTATCAAAAGACGATTGAAGCTCTGAAATTCGTAGGTTTAAAAATGGAAGGAACTCATCTAAAATACCTAATTCTTTAGCTATGTGTGAGTGAAAGTTCTCAAATTCAGAAATTAAGATTATTCTTTCATTTTTAGGAGAGGCATCTAAAATGGCTTCTAAATGGTTAGTCATTTTGCCCATGGCACTTATTACCACTATGAGCTCAAGGTCAGCATATTGATGTAATATCTTGGCTACATTTTTTACTGCTTCTGCATTTTTCACTGAAGCTCCTCCAAACTTAAATACGTTCATCTGTATTGGTGTATCTATCTTTAATCCTTAATTGCCACGCTTAAAAAAAAAATGCTCTATCTAAGCTCTGCTAAAAACCATTTTTCTACTGGAGCTGAAAGTGCGGAAATGTTCAAATGATCTGATGCTTGAGCTAGATCCTCGAGAGTACCGTCTTTCATTTTAATCATTATGTTTTCTACGCTAGGGCTGTAGGCTTTATTATCTACCATTTCATGCATTACAAAGTAATCAGCCTCTGCTCCAGTTAAGTTGTGTTCTGCTGCTATGCTAGATGTTAAACGGTCTATGAGTTCAAGAGGCCAAGGTTCTGAACTGAGTTTAATCTTAAACAAGTTTCTGTTCAGTAAACTTTTAGAAAGATAACTCAGCACTCTGTCAGAATGATGCTGCCACTCTTTCATAGAGGCCATTACATCAAAGTCGTCAAGCAAGCAGAACTTGCCTAGTACTTCTGGGTTACCTCTCAGATCAGACATGCTGTAATCAGAACTTAAAAACTCGTGTAGGCTAGGCGTTGCAAAAACTTGCGTACCCTGCTCAACCAATTCCTTAGCCCGTTTCAGAATGTTTACCAGCATGAATTCTGCACTAAGCACAGTTTTATGCAGATAAACCTGCCAATACATGAGTCTTCTTGCTACTATGTATTTTTCTATAGAGTAGATGCCTTTTTCTTCTACCACTATGCGATCATCTGCTACATCTAGCATTTTAATAATACGCTTAGTACCCACTATTCCTTCAGAAACGCCAGTGTAAAAACTATCTCTGCTGAGGTAATCTAGTCTGTCCATATCTAGCTGACTGCTGACCAACTGATGTAAGAACTTTTTAGAGTAGCTATCAGAAAAAATCTCAATGGCCAGATCTAATCTGCCATTAAATTCCTCATTCAGCTTTTTCATAATAAGCAGAGTGAGCTCTTCATGAGAAATACCCGTAACTATGCTGTGCTCTAAAGCATGGCTAAATGGGCCATGTCCAGCATCATGCAGTAAAATGGCTAGAATAGCTCCCAGCTCCTCATCTTGTGTGATGTCGGTTCCTTTCTGTTTTAGGACTTCCAGAGCTTCTTGCATAAGATTCATGGCGCCTATAGCATGATGAAAACGATTATGTATCGCTCCAGGATATACCAGATGCGAGAGTCCAAGCTGTGAAATGCGCCTGAGTCTCTGAAACCATGGGTGGTCTATAATGTCTAAAATAAACTCATCTTTTAGGGTAACAAAACCGTAAACTGGGTCGTTTAGAATCTTCTTTTTATTTGGTTTTACTGAGCTCAAAAAAAACTGTGCTTTTAGGTACGTAAGTTCTGCGAAAGTCGTTTAACTTTCGTACCAACTTAGAATACAAAACGAAAATAACTCACATTCATGGCAGAAAAAAAAATATTATGGGCGGATGACGAAATAGACCTGCTTAAACCGCACATTTTATTCTTAGAAAAGAAAGGATATCACGTAACCACAGTTAACTCTGGAAATGAGGCTGTAGAGCTGGTAGAAGAAGAGTTTTTCGATATTGTATTTCTAGACGAAAACATGCCTGGTGTTTCTGGGTTAGAAGCGTTGCAATCCATTAAAACCATTGACTCTACTGTGCCCGTAATAATGATTACGAAGAGTGAAGAAGAGCATATTATGGAAGAAGCCATAGGTTCTAAAATCTCTGATTACCTGATAAAGCCAGTAAATCCTAATCAGATTTTACTAGCCATAAAGAAAAACCTAGATGAAAAGCGTCTAAGAGGCGAGCAAGCCAGTTCAGGATATCAGCGTCAGTTCAGAGAAATTAGTATGAAGCTTATGGATAGATTAGATGAAGAAGACTGGAAGGAGCTATATAAGAAACTCGTTTATTGGAACCTAGAACTAGATGGTACCCCAGATGAGGCCCTAGAAGAGATTTTTAAAACACAACATCTAGAGGCCAATACGCAGTTTGCTAGATTTATAAAGGACAATTATTTAGATTGGTTACAGCCGGATAATGATGCTCCTACTATGAGCCATACCTTATTTAAAGATAAAATTAGTCAGGAGATTACAGACTCGGAAGGTTCTGTATTTCTAGTAGTAATAGATAATCTCCGTTTCGACCAGTGGAAGGCCATACAGCCAGTAATCAATGATTATTTTAGAGTGGAAACTGAAGATATATTCTTCAGCATTTTACCTACTGCCACTCAATATGCCAGAAATGCCATGTTCTCAGGTTTGCTGCCTTCTCAAATTCAGAAAATGTATCCTCAGTATTGGATAGGTGAAAATGAGGAAGGAGGGAAAAATAAGTTTGAGTCTGAACTGCTAGGCCTTAATCTAAAGCGCATGGGATTAGATGTGCCTTACAGTTATAACAAGGTGCTTAATCTGAGTTATGGTAAAAAAGTGAATGAGCGTTTCCATGAGCTTAAACGAAACAAGCTAAATGTGGTAGTCTATAATTTTGTAGACATGCTCTCACATGCCAGAACAGAAATGGATATGATTAAAGAGCTAGCAGGAGATCCTGCTGCATATAGATCTTTAACATTATCGTGGTTTGAGCACTCTCCATTACTAGAACTCATTAAGAAAATAGCAGAAAGTGGATCTAAGCTAATTATAACTACGGACCATGGAACCACCCAAGTGGAGCATCCAGTGAAAGTAGTAGGAGATAAGACTACCAATACTAACCTGAGGTATAAAACAGGAAAAAACCTTAGTTATAAAAGTTCTGAGGTTTTTGAGATTTTAAAACCCGAAGATGGATTTCTGCCCAAAGAAAACTTAAGCTCTAACTTTATTTTCGCTATGGAAAATGACTTTTTTGTTTACCCAAATAATCTGAATCATTTTGTAAAATATTATAGCGGAACATTCCAGCATGGAGGTATATCTATGGAGGAAATGCTTATTCCATACATTACATTAATTCCTCGTTAGCAGCAGAATGACTCATAGAATTAAATCTGTTTTAGAGCTAGAAACGGTAGCTTCAGACTGGCTGCAGAAATATCCTGAGCCTACCGTCTGTCTTTTAAAAGGAGAGATGGGCACAGGAAAGACCACTTTTGTAAAGGCCATTTGCAACGCCTTAAAAGTAGAAGAACAAGTCACTAGCCCTACATTTTCTTTAGTTAACGAATATGTAGCAATAGACGAGCTGAAAATTTTTCATTTTGATCTCTATAGGCTTAAAAATGAAGAAGAACTGTACGATATAGGGTTTGAGGAATACTTAGATCGAAATGCCTATGTGTTTATAGAATGGCCTGAAATAGCCGGTCAGTTTTTTCTTACCAATACCCCTAGCGTTAAAATTCAATTAGAAAACGACTTTAGGCTGATTACTTTCTAGTAATTTTCGTAATTTCCAACTACCCTAATATCACCTAATCACCACTCACTAAAATGGGAGAAAATAAGAGAATTAAAGCTCTGGCTGAGCAAGCCAGTCTTATGCCGCAGGAGGAGCTTCTAGCAGTAAGAAAAAGAAAAGACAATCTTACCATTTCTATTCCCAAAGAAACTTCATTTCAAGAAAACAGGGTGGCTTTAACACCTGAGGCTGTAGGTCTATTAGTAAATAATGGGCATAGAGTTTATGTGGAATCTAATGCAGGAAAAAATAGTCACTTCTCCGATAACGACTACAGTGAAGCAGGGGCAGAAATAGTTAGAGACCGAGAGCGGATCTTCCAGTCAGAGATAGTATTTAAAGTAGCTCCGCCTTCATTAGAAGAGGTGAAACTAATGGGTAGAAATCAGTTTTTGTTTTCTGCGTTGCAAATGACATTACTTCCCAAAGAATCTTTAGAAGAGCTGATGCGCAAGAAAATCACTGCTATAGCTTGGGATTATATAAAAGATAGCGATGACATTTATCCAGTTGTACGTGCTATGGGAGAAATAGCTGGGAATACAAGTGTACTCATAGCCAGTGAATATCTAAGCAATGCCAATAAAGGACAGGGCTTAATGTTTGGAGGCATTTCAGGAGTACATCCCATAGAGGTGGTAATTATAGGAGCGGGAACTGTAGGAGCTTATGCTACAAGAGCATCTTTAGGGTTAGGGTGTAGCGTTAAAGTATTTGATAACAGTTTATATAAACTGAGAAGATTACAAAATGATATAGGCCATAAATTATGGACTTCCACACTTCAGCCTAAGATTCTCTCTGAAGCATTACAGCAGGCGGATGTAGCAATAGGAGCTTTAAGAGCACCATTTGGACGCACACCATGTGTGGTATCAGAATCTATGATAGAAAAAATGCCACAAGGATCTGTAGTAGTAGATGTAAGTATAGACCAGGGTGGCGTGTTTGAAACCAGTAGAATCACTAATCATGATCATCCAGTGTTCGAAGAGCATGATGTAATTCATTACTGTGTACCTAATGTAGCTTCAAGGGTCAGCAAAACAGCTAGTTATGCTTTGAGTAACATTTTCGCACCTATTCTGATAGAAATGGGTAACGAAGGAGGTGTAGATAAAATCATTAAAACCGACCACGGTTTCAGAGAAGGAGTGTATATGTTTAAGGGTTGTGTTACAAACTCTATAATAGGAGACACATTTAACCTGCCTTGTAAAGATCTTAATTTACTAGTAGGGGCTATTTAATCTCTATTTCATTCTGCTTTTCATCGTAGTAATGAATCTCTAAGAGTTCTAATGTAGAACTGGACTCCACAGTGATTTTCATACCGTATTTTTTCTTCCATTTCTTAAGAATACTATTAAAAATTCCGCGTTTGAGGTAGGCTTCTAACATAGGGTGAACTAGTAGAGAAATGGCTTTATCATTTCTATCTTTCTTAATCTCTGCTAAGGCTCTTTCTATATCATCTGTGAATAACACAGAGGCCTCTATTTTACCAGTTCCTTTGCAGGACGGACACGTTTCTGCAGTAGTAATATCTGTTTCAGGTCTAACGCGCTGTCTGGTAATTTCTATTACACCAAATCTACTGGGAGGAAGTATATTATGCTTGGCTTTGTCATCCTTCATGAATTCTTTAAAAGCGTCAAACAGCTTTTTCTGATTTTCACGTTTTTGCATATCTATAAAGTCCACGCAAATGATTCCACCCATATCTCTTAACTTTAAGATACGTGCTATTTCTTCAGCACACTCCATATTAGTGTTAAGGGCATTATCTTCTTGGGTTTTTACTCCGCCTTTTCTGTTCCCGCTATTTACATCTATAACGTGCATGGCTTCAGTATGTTCTACTATAAGGTAAGCTCCAGACTTTAGCATAACTTGCTTACCGAAACTGGACTTGATCTGACGGTGCACCCCGAATTTCTCAAAAAGGTCGTTACTCTTGGTAAACTTTACTATTCCTTCCTTTTCAGGTGATATAGACTTGACATAGGCTTTTACTTCATTAGCCATGTCTTTATCATTTATGTGAATAGCTTCATGCTCTGGAGTTAAGAGGTCTCTTAAAACAGTAGATTTTCTATCCAGTTCTCCAAGTACTTTTTTAGGAGGTGTAGCTGTTTTAAGGTTTTCATAAAGCGTTTCCCACCTGTCAATCAGTTCACTTAAATCAGAATGGAGTTCAGCTACTTTCTTGCCTTTAGCTACAGTTCTAAGAATGACACCGCAGTTAGGTGGCTTAATGCTACGCATTAAATTCTTTAATCGTTTTCTGTCTTCTTCATCTGTAATTCTAGTAGAAATGGAGATTTTATTAGAAAACGGAACTAAAACTACATAACGCCCTGCCAATGTGATTTCGGATGTTAATCTAGGGCCTTTAGAAGAAATAGGCTCTTTTACTACCTGCACTAGGGCGTTCATACCGCTAGTGAGCTGGTCTTTAATTTTGCCGTGTTTATCTATATCAGCTAAGCTCTTAAAATTCTTAAGACTAGAGGAGTTCTGTCTGTTACTCTGAACTCTTTTTAGATATTCTTTTTGAGAAGCATGTTGAGGACCTAAATCATGATAATGTAAGAAGGCATCTTTTTCATATCCTACATTTACGAATGCAGCATTTAAACTAGGGAGCACTTTACGTACTTTACCTAAATATATATCGCCTACCTTATACTCTTTGGAGGTATTCTCTTTGTGAAGTTCTATAAGTTTTTTATCCTTAAGAACTGCTATATCTGACCCTTTTTCAGAGGCATTGATAATTAATTCAACACTCATTGTGTATCACCTTTTTTATAAAATTTAGACATTAGTCTTTAAGCTACCCACTTTTGGGCAGTATATGTAAAAGGCAAGTACGTGGGAACAAGTGCAGAATAACTGCACTTCGTTAGAGTTAACGAAGTGTTATTTCTTTTGTTTGTGTCTATTTTTTCTTAGACGTTTCTTACGCTTGTGAGTAGACATCTTATGTCTCTTTCTTTTTTTACCACTTGGCATATCTAAATACTTTTAATTTCTTAATCTTTCTATTTCTTCCCGAACAGCATTTAATTGGTCTTCCTCCGCAGGATTAATATCCCCAAGGTACTGTTCAAGCTGATTTATAGCACCAGCTTTGTCTCCTAATCCTTCTAAGCTAACCGCTAGGTTATATCTAGTGTCTGGATATTTTTTGAGACCCGCAAATTTAATGACTTTTTCAAAGCGATTGACGGCTTTTTCAAATTGTTGAGTTCTAATAGAAAATAATCCCAAATAATATTGGGCGTCTATTTGTGTAGAATCCTCTCTAACAATGCTTAGAAGGTCTTGGATTCCTGCCATAGGCTGGTCGCTCTGAACTGCGGTTATGGCTTTTTGTACTCTGTCATCTATGTTTAAGGCCTGTTTTTCTTCAGAAGTCTCATTTTTTTGAGATTCAGAAGACAATTGATTCCTAACAGAGAGAGGCTGTTCAGGCATAAACAAAAATAGCATTACCAGTAACACTGATAATGCTATTAAAATAATTTGTTTGATTCTACTGCTCACTACTTCACAGGAACTTTAGTTTTTACTTTCTCTACGAAAGACTTTGCAGGCTTAAACGCAGGAATGTTGTGTGCTGGAATAATAATAGCCTTGTTTTTTAGGATGTTTCTTCCTGTTTTTTCAGCTCTAGTCTTTACTATGAAGCTACCGAAACCTCTTAAGTAAACATTTTCACCTTTTTCTAATGAACCTCTTACTGTGCTCATGAACGCTTCAACTACTGTTAGAACGTCAACTTTCTCAATTCCTGATTTATCAGCAATAGAATTTACAATATCCGCTTTTGTCATTTTGTGCTTTGTGAATTATTAATTTGTCTTAAACTTACGCGCAAAAATAATTACTTGTTTTAATTACCTAACCATGTTTCGCAAAAATTATGAATCTAATAACCAGATTTTTATAAATGAGTGATTTATTTAGCTCCGTAATAATCAGTTGGTATAACCAAAATAAAAGAGATCTGCCATGGAGAAAGGAATCTGATCCCTTTAAAATTTGGTTATCAGAAATTATTCTCCAACAGACTCAAGTGGTTCAGGGTCTTAGTTATTACGTAAAATTCACAGAAGCCTTTCAAAATGTTCATGAACTAGCAGATGCCTCTGAGGAAGAGGTGCTTAAGCTATGGCAGGGGCTCGGCTATTATAGTAGAGCTAGAAACCTTCATTTTACTGCTAAATACATAAGTCAGGAATTAAATGGTGTTTTTCCAGACACTTATTCTGATATAATTCGATTAAAAGGGGTCGGACATTACACGGCTTCAGCCATTGCCAGTTTTGTATACGGAGAAAAAGTTGCTGTGTTAGATGGTAACGTTTACAGAGTTTTATCTAGGGTTTATGGCGTTACTGATGCTATTAATACGACTTCTGGAGAAAAGCTCTTCAGAGAATTGGCTTTAGATTTACTGCCAGAGCATAATGTGGATTCCTATAATCAGGGAATTATGGAGTTCGGAGCGTTGCAATGCGTTCCTAAATCACCAAAATGTGAAGTTTGTCCCTTATTAAACCATTGCAATGCTTATAAGAACGACATCGTTTCGAAACTGCCAGTGAAACTGAAGAAGACAAAAGTTAAGCCGCTCTACATTCACTTTTTTATACTCAGAAGGAAAGGTAAAGTATGGCTGAGAAAGAGAGTAGGTCAAGGGATCTGGCAGAATTTATGGGAATTCCCAAATATTAGTTCAGATCAAGAAATGAAAGTAGCTGAGGCTATAGAAAGTTGGATAAGTGTTTCTGGTATGAGGAATATTACTATAACTAAGAGCATCTCTGCAGACAAGCACTTATTAAGTCATAAGCGTATTTTCTCTTTTTTCCATATGATAGAAGGTGCTGGAGAAATCCCGGAAGAATTAGGCGTGCCGGTGAGTATTGAAGATTACGAATCTTATCCAGTGCATAGACTCATGTCTAAATTTATAGATCAAAACGAGGATATTCTGAGAGATTAAGTATTTTTAGGCAGTAGGTAATAAATAGATGCTTTTATAATTCTAACTTTGCTTAAAATTTTAATTAGATGGCAGGAGTAAATAAAGTAATACTGGTAGGAAACTTGGGGAAGGATCCTGAGGTAAGAGCTTTTGAAAATAATAAAGTCGCTAATTTCCCCCTAGCCACTAGTGAGAATAGAAGAAACAAAACCACTGGAGAGCGAACTACTATAACTGAGTGGCATAATTTAGTAGTGTGGGGTGCTCAAGCTGAAATAGCAGAAAAGTATCTGAAAAAAGGCAATCAAGTTTATGTAGAAGGCAAGCTTCGAACGCGTTCTTGGGATGGAAATGATGGCACTAAAAAATACATTACGGAAATACTTGTAGATAACTTTACTATGCTAGGGGCTAAACCAAGTAGTGATGCTGCAGCTTCTTCTGCCACAGCTCCTGCTAAAACTCAAAACACTGAGACCGCGGCAGATGATGATTTACCGTTCTAATCATCTATTGTTTAACTAAACTCTGAAATTTTGGATCCCGTTTTTGGTGATTATTTCTCTTTTATTTTAGTCAGTGCGGTTTTAAGTTCTGCCAGTTTCTGGATAGCGGCAGGTCTTATGCTCGTTTTACTTGTAAGTAGCGCCCTTATTTCTGGTTCTGAAGTGGCTTTTTTTAGCATCACACCTACTCAGTTAGAAGAATTAAAGATTTCTAATAAGCCTGAGGATAATGCTATTTTAGACTTAATGCTAAAGCCTGATAAGGAAAAAGCCTCCAGGAAGTTATTAGCTACTATTCTGGTAGCCAATAATTTTATTAATGTAGCTATTATTTTAGTATCCTCTTTCGTAGTGGATCCCTTCTTTGTAGATTCTACAAATGAATTATTACAGATTCTAATTCAAGTGGTATTAGTCACTTTTCTACTGGTTCTTTTCGGAGAAGTAATTCCTAAGGTCTATGCTACCTCTAATAATATGGCTTTGGCCACCTTTATGGCTAAACCTATAACTGCTCTAGAGAAACTGACATATCCTTTGAGTAAACCTCTGATAGGTTTAACTAAGCTTATAGATAGAAGAAAGGCCCCACAAGGTAGTGTGCTATCTATAGATGAATTAAGTCAAGCTTTAGAACTTACTAATGATGCTGAGCGCAGTGAGGGAGAACAAAAGATTTTAGAGGGAATTATTTACTTCGGAACTAAAGACGCAAAACAGGTAATGACCTCTAGGGTAGACATAGACTGCATAGATATAAACATGTCTTTTGATGAAGTTTTAGTGTATGTTACTGAGATAGGCTATAGCAGAATACCAGTTTACACGGAAACCTTAGATACTATAAACGGCATATTGTACTTAAAGGATTTGCTTCCATACATACATAGAAAGCACTTTGAGTGGACCTCACTTTTGCGATCGCCATTTTTTGTTCCAGAGAATAAAAAAATAGATGACTTACTGAGAGAATTTCAGGAAAAGAAAATACACATGTCTATAGTAGTGGATGAGTATGGTGGAACTTCTGGCTTGGTAACTTTAGAGGACATCATAGAAGAAATAGTGGGAGATATCACAGATGAATTTGACGATGAGGATTTACAGTACACTAAAATAGATGACTTAAACTATGTGTTCGAGGGAAAAACTGCGTTAATAGATTTATATCGCGTACTAGATATAGATGGAACAGAGATGGAGAGCGCTAAAGGTGATGCAGATTCTCTGGGAGGTTTTGTAGTAGAGCAGGCAGGTAAAATCCCTTTAAAGAACGAAAAAATCATTTTCGAAATGATGACGTTTACAGTGGAAGCAGCAGATAAACGAAGAGTAAAAAGAGTAAAAGTAACCGTTCCTGAAAATGATATGCAGAATGCAGAATAAAGGTTGGCTAGTATGTTTAGTATTAATGATGGTTTTATTCTCTTGCGGAAATGATCAATATTATCTGCCAAAACCTAAAAGCTACTTTCGCATAGATTTACCCGATAAGAAATATGAATCATTTAAAAGTGAGCTGCCGTTTACCTTTGAAAAACCAATCTTTTCTGTTTTAGAAAAGAGAGCTGTAAGTAAAGACCAGTTTAATCTAGTTTATCCACTGCATAAGGCTAAAATTCACTTCACTTATTTAGACTTGGATTCTAAAGATGTGCAGAGTTTTCTAGAAGATGCCTATAATTATGCTTACACTCATAATCAAAAAGCTACAGCTATTAAAACGCAAAATAAAGTGGACACCCTTAACCAAGTCTACGGTCTAGTGTATGATTTAAAGGGAGATGTGGCCTCTTCGCTTCAGTTTTATCTTACTGACAGTACAGATCATTTTTTAAGAGGAGCGCTTTATTTTTCTCATGTACCTAATGCAGATTCTATTCAGCCTGTGCTTGAATACATAAAGGAAGATGTAGACCATATTTATAAAACCCTAGAGTGGAAGTAATGGCTGTTCTCATTGTAGACATAGGAAATAGCAGGGTGAAATATTGCTACGCGGAACAGGAGAGTTTATCTGAAGTGGTAAACTGTGCTCACGAAAAAGCTCTAAGTTTTATTCTGGATTCAATTATGAAAAGAGAGATAGAAGCTAGCATCGTTTCTAGTACAGCATCTCTGGAGTTTACCGCTGAGGTGGTAAATTCGTTAAAAAAACACACTGGCGTAACAGAAGTCAGTCATGAGCTGACTCTTCCGTTTAAAATGGGATATGAAACTCCCAAGACTTTAGGATTAGACAGAATAGCAAATGTGTGTGGTGCCATTCACTTTCATCCTAAGAATACATGCTTAGTTATAGATTTAGGCACTTGCATCACCTATGATGTGATAGAAAAGGGTTATTCTTATCATGGTGGCGCCATCTCGCCAGGACTTCAAATGAGGTTTAAAGCCATGAACGATTACTCAGCTAAATTACCGAGACTCCAAGATTCTCATGGAGCTCAATTCCCAGGTAAAACCACAGAAGAGAGTCTTAGAAGTGGTGTTTATTATGGAATTTTGGGAGAAATAAATCAGTTTATTTTAGAAACAGAACAATCTTTTGGAGAGGTAAAAGTTCATTTAACTGGTGGTGATTATAAGCGTTTTGAGAAAGGATTAAAAAGTCCCATTTTTGCAAACCCAAAATTAACCCTATGGGGTCTATATGAATTACTTAAAAGTAACAACTAAACGGTTCGGAATCCTAGTAGTATTGGTGCTCTCAGCGTTGCAATGCTTAAGTCAGCTCAATACTCTTTCTCCATATTCTAGATTTGGATTAGGTGAACTTGAACAACAAAACTCCATATTTGGGTTAGGGAATTCTGGAGCTGTGGTTTCTAGGAGTCCATATTTTTCTGTGAATTCAAGAAATCCTGCGTCATACAGCAGTTTAATTCATCCTACTTTTCAAACAGGAATTACAGTAAGTAATTTCGAGCTTTCTGCCAATGGAGAAACCAACAGAAATTATTTATCTAAATTAAGTGAGATTAGTATAGGATTACCTTTTGGGAAAGGATTTGCAGCCGCGTTTGGTGTGCTGCCATACAGCTCTGTTGGGTATGATTTAGAAGCCGATGGAGGAACTCTGCCTGATGGAACTCCTGTAACTTATGAGTATTCAGGATCTGGAGGGTTAACCAATGGATTTTTAGGGTTTTCCTACCAGAAAAGATTTTTAAAAGAACAAATAGTAAGAAATTCAAAAGGTGTAGAGGTAGATACAGTGAGGTATTTGGCTTCTTCTATAGCTGGCGGTTTAAATGGAAATTTACTCTTTGGTGATGTGAGCTATGAAAGAAACGTAGTCTATGCCAGCTCAGATTATTATCAAAGATTAGAAACCTCTGGAATGTCTTTAGCGGACGCTAACCTTACATTCGGATTGCTCTACACTAGAAACCTCGTAACCACTTACAGAAGTTATAAGAGTGAGAGTGTAAAAGAAAAAGATCTAGACGTGACTATAGGTGTGGCGTTCACTCCAAAACATTCTTCTTCTCCTCAGAACACTAGGTTAGTAGGTTATGGAAGATATGATAACACACTATCAGAAGCTATATTCTTAGATACCATTTCTTATTTCTCATCTGATGGAGAATTAACTATACCGGCTTTACTAGAGGCTGGAGCTACATTTAGTTTCCAAAATGCTAAATCACGGGAATTAAATGTTTCTTTTCAGGTTAGCATGCAAGACTGGAACAAGTTCAATAATAGTTTAGATGGCCCTGGAGTTAGCGGTGTATTAGGAGATGCCACTATGTTCAGAGTAGGATTAGAATATACGCCTAAACCCCTTACCGAAACCAACTTACCATGGTATAAGAAAACTCTAATTCAGGTAGGTGCCAGAACAGGCACGAGCTACCTCAGTTTAGGTGGAGAAAGTTTTACAGAAAGCGCTGTTTCAGCGGGTATTTCTATACCATTTTTAGGGAGTAGAACACTTAGCAGAATTAATTTAGGCATGGATTTTGGATATCGGGGAACTACAGTCGATGGACTTATAGAGCAGACCACTTTAAATACATACCTAGGATTTAGTTTAATGCCAGATATGAAAAGAAATGGCTGGTTTAGAAGAAGCAAATATCAATAAATTAAGAGAAGAGAATTATGAAACAGTTTTTAACAGTATTAACGGGCGTTTTACTTTCAAGCATGGCTTTAGCACAAGATTCAGATTGCTGGGGTGAAACAGAAGATCAGAAAACACTTTGCCGAGAAGCTTATGGTATTTGGCAGGGAGATAGAGAGCAAGATAACTTAGAGGTAGCCTACACTTCTTGGTTAAGAGTGAGAGGAATCTGCCCTGAATGTGTAAGTGAAAAGCTATACACTGAAGGAGCGAAGTACTACGATGAATTTGCAGACCTAAATGAAAAAGACTCTACTACTAACAGTTTATATATAGATTCTCTTCTTATGATTTATCAGGCAAGAATGGATTTATTTCCTAAAAAGAAAGCTTTAATCCAAGGAAAGTATGGTACTAAGCTATTTAAGGAGAGGCCAAATCAGTATGATAAAGCACAAACATTTCTAGAACCGTCAATAGAAGCTAGAGGATGGAAATCATCGGCTAGTACTATTCAAGCCTACTATTACACCATTTATAAACAATATGCACAGGCTGTGAATGAAAAAGATTCTACTTTAAAAGTAACTAAGAAATTACAGTTACTTGAAGAGTTTGTAAAGCTTAATGATTTAGTAGAAGAATCTAAGAAAAACTCAAAATCTGATGCTCAGAAGAATTCCTACGAGAAGGTGAGAAAGAACTTACTTAAGATTTTCCTTCAGGTAGAGTCTGATTGTGACAACTTATTAGATTTATTAAAAACTAACTTAGTAAAAGAAGGAGATACAGAGTCTATTAAAAAAGCCCTAACCATACTGACATTAAAAAAGTGTACGGATGACCCCCTATACGGTCAGTGGGCGAAGGAATCTGACGATGGTTCCGCTAAATCTGCATACTCTATTGGTCTTATTCAATTAAAAAGTGAAGAGTATTCGGAAGCTTTAAAATGGTTAGAATTGGCTGTAGAAAGATGCCCAGACTGTGAAGAAAGGTTAGAATATTTAATGAGAGCTGGTCAGGTAGCTAACATTAATAAGGCTACTTCTAAGGCGAAAGGTTATGCTAGACAGATGTTAGAGATTGATTCTAAAAGTGGAGATGCTTACTTGATCTTAGGAGATGCTTGGTCTAACAGTAACTGTAACGATGATAAGTTTGGAAAAGCTTGCTCTTACTGGGTGTCTTACGACTACTATGCTAAAGCTAAAAGTCTAGATTCAGAATTGGCTTCTAAGGCACAAAAGTCTATGAGTTCAGTGAGGAAAGGTTGGCCGGAATCAAGAGAGCTTTTTGTTCAGGGCGTAACCGCTGGATCAAGTTATACGTGCTGCGGAGTCACCACAACGGTTAGAACCAGAGACTAGCTTAGTGCATAGGCATAGTTCTTTAAATAAAGTATTAAGTATTCCGGCTGCTATTTTAGTAGCCGGATTCTTTTTTTCATGTCAGAATACTATTGAAGAAATAGATTCTGCAAATGACGATTCTGAGCTTCCGGCTCAAACTATATTCAATGGTTCTTTTGATTATACTGTAGAGGGTAAATTATTGCAACGCATAACCGCTGGGGAGTTAAATCAATATCAAAACGAAAACTTAGAGGCTAGTGAAGGTGTGAGAGTAGATATGTTTAATTCTAATGAAGAAATAGAAGCGTTTTTGACTTCGGAAACAGGAACATATTTCCAGTCTGAAAATAAGCTTACCGCCAGAGATTCTGTAGTTCTTACTAATGCAGAAGGGGATGTGCTGTACACTGATGAGCTCACTCTGCTCCAGGATAGCAGCTTAATTTTTACCGACTATCCTATAGAAATCCATAAAGGAGATAATGTTATCTTTGGCACTGGATTAAGAGCAGACTCTGATTTTAGCAAGTATCAGATTAAGAACCCAGCTAGAAGCAGGATCATTGTCCAAGAAAACGATACTATAAAAGATTAATGAAGCAAGAGAGTTTAATAGCTATGAATAGAATAGTCATGTACGTATGGCTAGGTTTAGGTGTTATTGGACTCATAGCATGTGCTATTACTTATTTTAAAGAGGGTTTAAAAAACCTTAGTCTAGTTTTCTTTTTTACTCTTATTTGTTTCATGATGTTCGGCTATAAAAGATTTATGATTAGTAGATTCACTAAGAACTCTAATGAGGATTCTAAATGAGTGAGTTTGTTTTAATCATTGTTATAATGCTATTTTTTTCCGCCTTCTTCAGTGGAATGGAAATCGCATTTATTTCAGTTAGTCGGTTAAAGGTAGCTTTGGATAGGGAGCAGGGTTCTTTTGCAGCTAATCTAGTTTCTCGTTTGCTTCGCAATAAGAAAAAGTTCATAAGTGCTATGCTCATTGGGAATAACGTAGCACTGGTTATTTACGGGATCTATATGGGAGAGTTTATAGTAACTTACCTAATAGAGCCTTCAGGTATTATTACAGAATCTGCTGGATTCACTTCACTATTAATCCAAACGTTTATTTCTACTGTAGTAGTGCTAGTAACTGCAGAGTTTTTACCAAAGACCTTTTTTAGCTTGAATCCTAATAAGTGGTTAAACATCTTTGCTATTCCATTAACTTTCTTTTACTGGCTTTTATATCCTCTAGCAGTGTTTATCAGTTGGCTTTCTAAATCGTTTATAAGACTCCTCGTTAAAGATGATATTCCTAATGAGGAATTGGCCTTTGGAAACATAGACTTGAACTATTATCTTAGTGAGTTTAGCGTAGAAGAGCAGCAAGAATTAGATCATGAGATTCAGATTTTACAAAACGCTTTAGATTTTAAAGACTTGAAGGCTAGAGACTGTCAGATTCCTAGAAATGAACTTATAACTTTAAATATCGAGGAGTCTGTGGAAACGCTTAGGCATGTGTTTATTGACACTGGTCTTTCTAAAGTGTTGATTTTTAGAGAAAATGTGGATAATATTATCGGATATGTACATTCATCGGAATTATTTAAGAAGCCAGAAAAAGTAAAAAATATTCTTCGTCCAGTGAGTATAGTTCCAGAACCTATGCCTGCTAATGAAGTCTTGGAATACTTGATAAAGGAAAAGAGAAATTTAGCGGTGGTGGTAGATGAGTTCGGTGGAACTTCAGGGATAATAACTATAGAAGACATTATAGAAGAACTTTTCGGAGAAATAGAGGATGAGCATGATAATGAGGATTTCACTGAAAAAATGATTAGTGAAACTGAGTTTCTTTTTAGCGCTAGACTAGAAATAGATTATCTAAATCATAAGTATGGTATAGAACTTCCGGAAAATGATGAATATGAAACACTGGGTGGAATGGTGGTTCATTTCTTAGAAGAAATCCCTACTCAGAACTCGAAAGTAGAAATGGATAAGTTCACAATAGAGGTATTATCAGTAACTAATACGAAGATAGAAGAAGTGAAAGTATTTATTAACTATTGATAATCTTTTCATAACTCCTGAAACATCCTTATCTTTGCCGACCTTTAAAAACAAATACGTTAACTATGGCAATGATTGAAAATATCCGAAAGAGAAGAGGCCTATTGATCTTCTTCATCGGAATAGGAATGCTTGGATTTTTAATTCCTTATGATGCAGTTATGTCTCTCTTTGGTAGAACACCTGGTAGTGAGACTGTTGGTGAATTGAACGGAAGATCTTTAAATGCAGCTTCTTGGCAGGAAGAAATGACTAAAGTAAAAGAGACTAACCTTTATAATAGATCTGACGCTGATGTTAGAACCGCTGCTTGGAATGACTTGGTTAACGAAACTATTTATGGTGCAGATATTGAAGCGCTGAATTATGTGGTCGGTGAAGAAGAATATGAAGATATCAGGTTCGGAGTAAATCCATCTTCTCTTGTTAAACAAGCCTATTATGGTGGACAGGTAAACGAGGAGTCTAGACAAAGAGCTAGAGATTTATTCGAGCAGCAAATAGGTATTCCCGAAAAAAGACAAAAAGAGCTTATCTTAAAGAGATATAAGATCGAAAAGCTCGAGACTTTACTTAAAAAAGGGTTTTATGCTAATGCCTTAGATGCAGAAAGAGATTACTTATCTAAAAACGATAAGGTACAAGTAGAAATGGTGGCTGCTAAGTATGATGCTATTCCTGATTCTACAATTTCACTGTCTGATAGTCAGGTGATGAGTTTCTTCAACAAGAATAAGAGCAATCTTAAGTATCGCCAGAATCCATTCAGAACAGTAAGTTACTTGTCTTATGATGTTCAGCCTTCAGCGGCTGATAGTGCTGCTCACTTGGCTTTTTTAACTGAAAGAAAAGAAGATTTCAGAACTACAGATAACGATTCTTCATACATAGTGAGAGTATCTGATGATCATTTGTATTTTAAACAAAATTACAAGCCAGGAACTGTGGCGGGAGCTACAGATTCTTTATTAATTAGCGGAAGTATAGGCACTTTGGTAGGTCCGTATGTAGATGCTGGAGCCTACAAATTAGCTAAGATTATAGGAAAGGACCCTGTGGTAGAGAGAGCTAATGCACGTCACATTTTCCTTACTTCAGGGAGATCTGATAGAGACTCTGTAATGATGAAGGCAAATGAAATTAAAGAAGATTTTGAAAGTGGAACTTCGTTTAGCTCATTAGCTGCCAAGTGGTCTGAGGATGATTCCACAGCTACTAAAGGTGGTGTTTTAGGATGGTTCGGAGCTGATGACGAAACTGTAGCAGATCAGAAAGTGAAAAATGCGCTAAGAAACAGAGCGCTTTCTGCTGAAAAAGACAGAGTTCAAATAGTGGATGTTCCTGGTGGAATTAGTGTCTTAGAAGTTACCGATTTCGAGTATAATGGCACTGAGTCCGTTATAGCATTCCTTCCGAAAGGTATAGTACCTACTGAAGCTACTAAAGATGAAATCTATGAAGAAGTAAGAGCATTTAGTTTAGACTATTCATCTGCGGAAGAACTAATAGCAGCAGCCGAAGAACAAGGACTCTCTTTAAATGAGACTAAAGTCTTTCCTGCTAGCAGAAGTATTTCTGGAATTCAAAACTCTGAAGACATGGTGAGATGGGCATTTTCAAATGACACTAAAAAGAATAACATCTCTAACGTGTTTACTATAGGTGAGCAGTATATAGTGGCTGCACTCACAGAAGTACAAGATGAAGAAATGCCTAATTTCTCTTCTGTAGCAGATGATGTTAGAACGGACGCGCTAAAAAGTGCTAAGTTCGATATGCTAAAAGATAAAATGAAGACAGGTACTCTAGAAGATATAGAAGCAGCAGTAGAAGGAGCTAAGAAGAGTTCGCCTACTATGTCATTAAATACGTTTAATGTGCCAGGATTAGGAACCAATGAGGCTGAAGCTGTAGGTGTGGCTTTCGGTATGGGAGAAGGAGTGATTTCACCAGTAATCGAAGGAGAATTAGGAGCTATAATAATGTCTTTAATTGAACCTAAATTAGCTGCTCCTAAAGAAAGCTATGCTGATGATCAAGCTACTCTTCAGTCTTCTTATACAAGTAAGTATAACAGAATTAGGGGGTCACTTTCTAAAGCTTTGGTGAAGGACGAAAGAAATAGATAGGACTTAATTCCCTAGGAAAACATTGAAAAGCTACTTCGTAAGAGGTGGCTTTTTTTATGGGTTGCAATTCGGTTTAAAATCCAGAAATCCAGAAAAAATCTAATTACTTATATAAATCTTAACTTACAGGGCTCATAACTTAAGAACATCACTGAATAAATTCACTTCTTTAAAAGTTAAGATGAAGCTTACGTACTATTTTATTTTTTTGACCATAGCGTGTTCAAGTTGTGCTTCAAAACAAGATTTGAAACTTCCATTTATTTTTCAAGAGCTGACCTATGGCGTTTTAGAATCTAAGAAGGCAGTTTCTAATTATGATGAAGAAAATAAATCTCCTTCTGGAGGAACCGTTATGCAGAAAGAACTTAGTGTAATTAGCCAGACAGACGCTTTCAAAGGCGAAAAGGAGTTGATTTTTGGAGTGCAATTTATTGTTAATTGTCAGAACAACCTTTCGATTCCTGTGACTAGAGTTTGGACTTTTCCCTCCAAAATAATTCTACCGAATGGAAAGAGTATCACTGAGCTAAAAAGAACTGATATTGTCTATACAAATAGACCTATGTGGATGTATTACACTATCGAGGATGAGTCCGAAATAGTGCCAGGGAGGTAGACTATACAGTACTTTTACAAAAATCAAGAAGTGTTTTCAAAGAGCTTTATGATGGAATAGTCTTCAAGACTAATGCGGGTCTGGGAATATTTAACTAGGGTGTAGGAAAATAGGTCGTTTAGGCTTCTTTAAACATTAGAAGTCATTATTTGATCTAACATTTTGAGTATTCAAGACTAGTCTCTCCTCGAATAACCGAACTGGATTTTATCGCTTTAACCAGCTAGAAGGATTAAGAGGTGTTCCACCAGTAGAGTCTACTTTCCAAACTTCTAAATGAACCACTGTGTTAGCTCCCTGATCTAGAACTACACCTATAGTCTCATTTAAAGTTACTTCCTGACCCTCAGATACTGAAACGCTGGCTAAATTAGCATAGACGGTTTTATAGTCTCCGTGGGTAACAATAATGTTAAAACCAGCTCCAGGAATAGAAAACACAGATGTTACTTTCCCTGCGAATATAGTTTTTACCGAGGAACCGATATCAGTGGAAATGTCTACTCCATTGTTGTAAACTATAATTCCTTTCAGACTAGGATGAGGTTGAGAACCAAATGTGCTGGTAATGACTCCGCGGTTCACAGGCCAAGCCAAGTAACCTTTATTTTTTACAAAATTCTCGGACATTACTTTTCCTGCTGGGGTCAGCGTAAAAGCACCATTAGTCTTAGAGCGTTCAGCAGCTAATTCTGCTTCAATTATACGTTGAATGGCTTGGTTTAATTTTCTTCTCTCTTTTTCATTTTTCTTAACTTCTGCTTTAAGTGAACTTTCTTCTTGTTTTAAGCTGTTTAGAGTACTTTGCTGCTTAGACTTATCATAGGCTAATGTAGATTTTTCTTCTTCCTGAATAAGAACTAGCTCTTCGCTTTTCTGCTTTATCTCTTCTAACTCGTCTATTTTTTCTGTAAGCTCGTCCTGAGCCATTATAATAGATGCCGCCTGCTGTTTCCTTACCTCAGTGTACTGCTGCATGTATTTTAACCGCTTGTATGCCAGGTTAAAGTCTTCTGAAGCAAAGATGTACATCAGCTTACTGTAGCTGTTCTTATTGGTGTAGGCATGATACAGCATATCAGCATATTCATCTTTAAGAGAGGAAATGTCATTTTCCATTACAGATATTTGATTATTTATCTTATTAATGGAAACGTTAGTAGACTGAATGTCTTGATTGTAATTAGAAATAAGCTGCCTTCGTAAAGAGATTTGTTTGTTCAGTGCAGACAGCTCGTTTTGAGTTTTCTTTTTAGAACTGGCAGTTCTGGCTATGAGCTTTTTAGTGTAGGCTATTTTTTCTTCTATGTTCTTACGCTGCTGTTCTAACTTTGATTTGTCTTTCGTAGACTGGGTTTGAGAAACTATTGCAACGCCTATAAAAAGAGTGCTAATAATAATAGCGCCTCTCAAACTTGTCTGGAACATTGAACGTAACTTCATAGGGCTTATCGAATTTAATTTTAGTCACCTCCGATTCTATCTTTTGTTTATGAAAAGGATCAGTAATTACTAAACGACTCAAAAATGGAAATAATTGTGATTCCTTTCTGATGTAGTCCTCATGAGTTATTTCCAGTGTCCTGTTAGAATATAAATCGTTAAAAATGGTTTTGGTGAGCTTATAAGAAAGGCCATCCAGCCAGTAACGTTTTAGCAGCAGTTCATCTTCATCTGCTCTGTTAATGATTCTGTTAGTTCGCTTATCTGTGGTGTCTGCGAATAGAGTATCCTGGTCTAAATCCATTTCTTTTTCATCTATTCCAGTCACACGTTTTAGTTTTCTATTGTACTTCTGCACTAAAAGGTACTCTTTGTCTTCTACAGAAGACTTTAATTTATCGTCTTTTCTATTCAGTTCCACAGGTTCACCCGTAATGATAGACTGAATCATATTAAAGTTAAACTCTGCGCTCAGATGCTCATTAATTCCAGAAAAATCACCCATGTAATAGTGCTTGTCTCCAGGAATTTTACTGATGTATTTTACAGAATCTTGGGTAATGACTAGTTTCACTATTTCCACGCCTAGCGCAGGACTAATGCTAACCACTATAACGCTGTCTTTTTTCATCCTAATGGTAGCTTTAAAAGACTGTTTTTGATCATCTATTCTAGCTTCTACTTTAGTCTTTAAAGACAGCCAATCGTAGTTTAGGCTATTTTCTTCTAGCTTTTTAATGAGATATGCAGGAGTTCTGTTTATGAGGGGCCTGCCACGTTCTAAACGCTTGGAGTTATCACAGCTGAATAGCAGAGCGCTGAGTACTATAAGTACTGCGCTATATTTTAGAAAAAGAATGCTATTCTGCAATGTATCTCTCATCGGCTATCTTTCTGTCTAACTCTTCAGAAGCACCTCCTAAGCCCTTAGCCTGATTCCAGTATTCAAGGGCAGTGGTGGTATTTCCTAACTGTGCAGCAGTATCTCCTAAACGTTCTATTACACTTACAGAAGAAACTGAGCCAGTGGTTAAGGCCTGTTCTAGCCAATTCTGTGCCAACTGATATTCTTCTGCCTTAAAGTGCGCTTCTCCTAGGGCTACTTGAAATTTATTTTCTGCAGCAGGATCATCTAGAATAAAATCTTTACCAGTAGATAGCGCATTTATGGCACCTTTAGAGTCTCCAAGTTCTAGTTTAGATAAACCTTCATAAAAGTAAAAGTCGGGTTCTAATGGAAAGTAGGTCAGAGCTTCCTGACTCAGTGTACTGAGTTCTGAAAAATCATCAGCATTATAAGCTATCTGATTTACTCTTACCCATAGGTCTTTATAGTTAGGGTCTATAGAAAGCGCCTGCTTAAAGTAATCTAAGGCCTTAGAAGGTTCATTATTCATTTCTGCGTAGTCTCCAGAAATACTCCATGTTTCTCCGCGCTCCGGGTGAACAGACTGTAAGGTGCTTATGAGTTCATTTACGTCTACAGACTCATCTTTACTCTGAATAATAGTGAACAATACCTTAATTTTTTTCTCTATGGGAGTAGCTTCATCTGAGAATCCTAAGAGCAGTGCTTTATTACTTTTAGCGGTATCTCCATTGGCAGAATAGTACTCAGCTAAGGCCAGTTGGGTAGCGCCATCATTAGGATTAAGTTCCCCTATTTTTTCATAAATGACAAATGCTTCATCTGTAGCCCCGAGCTCCTGATGGTGGGCGGCTATATTTCTCAGATAACTAATATCATTTGGAAAAGCCTCCGTGAGTTTAGTAAGTTCGTTTAGTGCTTCTTCGGATTTTCCCTGATCCATAAAAAGATAGTACTTCTGTCTGGTAAGGTCTTCATTAAGCCCTACTTCACGCTCTATTTCATTATAAGCTGATAATGCGGTTTTATAGTCTTTCTGGTAAGTAGCTAGGCTAGCCAGCTTGTCTCTGTAGGCTATATCTTCAGGGTCTCTTAAAGCTATAGATTTCAGCGTTTTTAAAGCCTCATCTAACGCTCCAGTTTCTACTTGAATATCTGCTTTTAGTCTGGCATACCATAAATTATTAGGGTCTAAGCCTACGGCCTGAGTTATATTTCCTAAAGCACTAGGGAAATTACCATTCAGAGTGTCTAAACGTGCCAGTTCGTAGTAAATCACATCTTCGGCAGGATTTACTTGAGCGCATTCTTGGAATTTCTGGTAAGCTTTATCGTAGTTTTCGATGGCTTTCTCTTTTTGTCCGTCAAAGAATAAAGACTGAAACTGAGCATCGTTTTCTCCTACAGAAGCCGCAGCGTCTATGCCTTCGGCTATTCCTTTTTTAGACTTGCACGAGTTGAATACCGCTAAGGCTAAAACTGCTAGAATGATATATGTGATGTATGTTGTTCTCAAATGCTATTTACCTTGTGTAGAGTAATCTCCTAAACTGAGCTCTTTACTGTTTTCAGTGTAATCTACGTAATTTCCTATCATAGAGTTCGAGAGATTGGCATTTCTTATTACCGTGTTTGTCTGAACTATAGAATTACTAATTACAGAGCCTTCTACCCGGCAGTGATCTCCTATACTCACATGTGGCCCTACCACAGAATTTTCTATGCTCACGCCTTCACCTATGTAGCATGGCGGAATAACCACAGAGTTGGTCAGTTTAACACTCGAGTCTACCCAGTTTTTATCTTGGTTATAATGCAGCACCAGCTTGTTAGTTCTTACAGTGGCATTTTTATTTCCACAGTCTAGCCAGTCTTCCACAGTGCCCGGGGCGAATTTCATCCCTTTTTCTGTCATGTTCTTGAGCGCATCGGGCAGCTGATATTCACCTCCTTTAATAATGTTGTTATCTATCAGGTATTGAAGCTCATCTTTAAGAACACCGCCATCCTTAAAATAGTAAATGCCTATCATGGCCAGGTCTGAAACAAATTCTTTCGGCTTTTCTATAAAATCTGTAATAACACCATCTGCATCTACTTTTACCACACCGAATTGCTCTGGGTTATCTATGCGCTGAGTCCATAGTACTCCATCTTTAGTGTGGTCTAGTTTAAAATCTGCTTTAAAAAGTGTATCTGCAAAAGCCACTATAACTTCTCCATCTAAGCATTCCTGAGCACATAAAATGGCATGTGCAGTTCCCAGAGCCTCTTCCTGATGAAAGATTTTACCCTCAGCACCTAAGCTCTTAGCTATGGCTTTTAGGTTTTCTTCTACCTCCGCACCGAAATCGCCTATAATGAACCCAATTTCTGATATAGGCTCATGACTGATTCTGGCTATGTCCTCTACTAAACGCTGCACTATGGGCTTGCCAGCTATGGGTAAAAGTGGTTTAGGAACCGTAAGGGTGTGCGGCCTCATGCGCTTTCCCATTCCTGCCATCGGTACTATTATCTTCATCTTTAAATCCTTATTTTTTTCCTGTACTGCCAAAACCTCCAGCTCCTCTGGCGGTTAAAGCTAAATCTGTAGTGGTTTCCCATTCTACACGTTCATATCTGGCTAGCACTAACTGCGCTACGCGTTCTCCATCTTTCACTGTAAACGCTTCATTAGAAAGGTTAATGAGTAAAACTTTGATTTCTCCTCTGTAGTCTGCATCTATGGTTCCAGGCGAGTTAAGAACTGTTAACCCATGCTTATAGGCTAGGCCGCTCCTGGGCCTTATTTGAGCTTCAGTTCCCGCAGGAAACGCTGCGTATAAGCCAGTAGGTATTAAGGCGCGTTGCAATGGTTCTAGTACAACACTCTTATCTAAATCTGCTCTCAGATCTAATCCTGCACTAAGCTCAGTTTCATGTGCTGGCAGGGGATGTTTGCCTTTATTAATGACTTGAACTTTCATTTATTTCCCTGTGAATGAAGGTTTTCTTTTTTCTATAAATGCTGTAGTGCCTTCCTTAAAATCGTCTGTGCCAAAGCATTTTCCGAATTCTGCTATCTCTGAGTCAAATCCATTCACTCCATCTTTAAATCCATCATTTACAGCTACTATAGCATGACTAATGGCTTTAGGGGAATTTCGGGAGATCTTAGAAGCCATCTTCTTACAGGTTTCTATAAGCTCAGTTTGTGGAACCACATGGTTCACTAATCCCATTCTGTGGGCGTCTTCTGCGGAGATCATTCCAGCGGTAAAGACTAATTCATTGGCTCTGCCTTTGCCTACTAATTGCGCCAGTCTTTGGGTGCCACCATAACCAGGTATCACGCCTAAACTTACTTCTGGTAATCCCATTTTAGCATTATCGCTGGCTACTCTAATGTGAGCGCTCATGGCCAGTTCTAGTCCGCCTCCTAGGGCAAATCCGTTTACTGCTGCTATTACTGGCTTGGAAAGATTTTCTACTTTATCATATAATTTTTCTTGTCCCTCTCTGCTTAGTTCTGCTCCTTGAGCCTCACTAAAATTGGCAAATTCCTTAATGTCTGCTCCTGCTACGAACGCTTTTTCTCCTGCTCCTGTGAGTATAATTACTTTGATTTCTGAGTTGTTTTCTGCGTCTTGGAGTAAATCGCTAAGCTCTTGAATAGTAGCTTTGTTTAAGGCGTTCAATTGCTTTGGACGGTGAATGGTAATCACTCGTATGCCTTCCGAATCTTCGAATAGAATGTTTTCCAAAAGAATAATTGTTTATTGATTTATTGCAACGCAAAAGTAAGGGAACTAGAGGCTCTGTGAAAAATGTAAAATAGAATAAAGTAAAAAATGGATTAAGGTATTTATGTACTCATTTTAAGGACAAAATGCGCGATTAAACTTTCCACGTGCTGCTGTTCACGATTTAGCCAATTCCAGATCAAGCACAGACCTTACTATACTTAACTTTTCAGTTACAAATGAGAGTTTTAGGCGTTTTAGTTTTAATGGGTTTATGTGGGTTTTTAGGCTATAGTTTATGGTCTTCTACTCAGGAGAGTGGCTCTGGTGCTGTGAAGATAAATCCAGATTTTATTCTGAATTCGGAAGAAATAGTGACGTGGAAGCCGTTAGAGTCTGCGTTAAATCCTACACAGTTACCGCACTGGAAAGAAGTGGCCGAGGCCTATAATGCTGGAGCTATTTTAGATGGAATTAACAGCAGCTTGGCCGCTTTAAACGTAAGTGATGAACTGAAAATCAGACTGTTTTTAAACCAGGGAGAAAGTGCCTTTTATGTGGAAGGAGATGAACAGGATGTGGCTGGGCTCATGAAGCAATTCTTTGAAAAAGAGGTTCTAAGTATCGGAGAAAATTTAAGTAGAAATGCTGCTGTAGGAGTATCTTATGGAAAATCTGCTCTAATAGCTTCTAGCGCTTCAGTTCAGGAAAAGTTCGTTTCAGATACGCCAGATTCAGAAACAGAAGTGCTGGCCCTGGATGAGAATTCTGAGCTGAGCTGGTATTCCAAAAGTAAAGCCAAGCGGTGGTTAGAGTTTGGCGAAATTTCGGCAGAAGGTGCCGCATTATTAAGATTTAAAAAACGAAAGGGTTATGCCTATGCCTACACATTCATTAACGACTCATTAATGCAGGATGAATCTCTAGATGTCACCTATAGCATTTGGGATTTTCAGCTGCCTGGAGACGTAACTTCGTTTACCATAGAAGAGTTTCCCATTAGAGCGTTAGACACTGAAACAGTGGTAGATGTAGAAGAAATCTGCCAGTGCGATGTGCCCACCGCATGGAAATCGTGGAATTCTAATCAGGTTTACCTGTTCAGGCAAAATGGGATTGAGTTTTATGGCCTTCAGTGTCTTACAGATTTGCCAGCACGCACAGGGCTTTATCCATTTATAGCCGATGCAGCAGAAATGTATAAAGGGTATCAGATCAGATCTTTGATTTCAGGATCGGAAGTAGGCGGGTTATATGCAGATATGTTTGGCAGAGAGGTGAGTTATTATTTAGATTTAGAAGAGCAAGTATTCTTTTTCTCTTCTATAAGTGAGGCTAAAACATTCATAAATGGCATTCAGAATTCTAATTTTGACTACTTGGTAGGTTCAGACCTACAGGAGCTTCTGTTACTGAGTCCTTCTTTTACGGCCTATGATTCTCAAGCTAGAGGAGATAATCCTGTAGTGTATCAATATGAGAAACAGGATAATGGTAGGTATTACCACGCACTATGGAGAATTGATGATGACCCTGTGACTTTGGCAGTGACCAATGAAGAAGATGTAAGTAGTGGACAGGTGGCTCCTAAAAATAAGTGGGAACTTCAATTAGAAGATAAAGTAGTAGGCGCTCCGTTTTTATTTACTAATCACTACACCAAACAAAAAGAAATAGCCGTTTACACAGCCGATAAAAAAATCTCTCTTTTAGACTCTAAAGGAAAACTCCTGTGGGAAAGACAAATAGATGAAGAGTTAATGGGTGGCCTGCATCAGCTTGACCTCTACAGGAATAATAAATTCCAACTGGTGTTTTCTACGAAGAATCAAATATTCGCTATAGATAGAAACGGAAAAAATGTGGATAATTTCCCAGTGAAACTGCCTTCAGAAGCCAGCGCACCGCTCAGTGTAATGGATTATGAAGGAAAACGGAAGTACAGATTACTGGTGCCTTTAAAAGATGGCTCTCTAGTGAATTACGATAAAGATGGGGCACAGGTAAAAGGCTGGAAGCATGATAAAGAGTCGTCTCCTCTCATTTCAGAAATCATACATGCACAAATAGGCAGAAAGGACTACCTCATAAGCGGAAAAGAAGATGGTAGAATAGCCATTTACAAAAGAGATGGGAAATTAAGGTACACCCAAGACTTGAAATTATCTAACTATACTGGCAGTGAGTTAACGCTAGTATCTGCCAAGGACATAGAAAATGTGCAGCTGGTTTATGAAGATGCCAGTCAGAATCTGGTAAAAGTGAAACTCTCTTTAGATAATAATGATGCTGAAATTTTAGGCTTAGCTAGCGGAGATCATAGCCTAGTAGCACCACTAGTGGATGGCAGTGCTTTAGATTATCTCATTTCTAAGGGGAATAGACTTAGCTTATATAACGAGGCCTACGAGCTTAAATTTAGTACTGAGTTTGATGAACCTATAGTTTCAGCGTTGCAATACTTTATCAAGAACAAGTCTACCTATTTCGGGTTCTCTAGTGGAAGAAATTACCATCTAACTAATGTGAGGGGAGAAGAGCTAGAAGGCTTTCCACTTTATGGCACAGGAAAAGCTCTGGTTAGAGACCTAGATAAAGATGGAACTGTAGAACTTATCATATCTGATGAACAAGGATTACTCATCTGTTATGAGTTAAAAGGAATGTAAATAGTATTAAGTTTTATCTACTAAAATTTAATTTTATTTAAAAATAATTAAACTTTATTTAAATAAAGTGTAAATAATTATTACTTTTGTGATGTAATTAATCAATTATATCATGCAGAAACTTCCCGTTATATGTCCCAGTTGCACTTCTGGTTTAGCTGTAAGTCAGCTCAAGTGCCCTACTTGCGAGACAGTAATTTCAGGAAACTACACGCTCCCAGTTTTATTAAAACTATCTGCCGAAGAGCAGGAGTTCATGTTTGAGTTTTTTATGTCTAGCGGTAGCTTAAAGAAAATGGCTGCTCAAATGGGAAAAAGCTACCCTACGGTTAGAAATAAGTTAGATGATATGATTCAGAAGTTAAACGACTTAAAAGCCCAAGGAGAATGAAAACACTACTTTTTAAACCATTCGATAGATTTTCTGAAACAGCATTAATCACTGTTGGGTTGATAGCTGCAGTCATCGGGTCTTACCTAGCCCATCTATTTCAAGTGAGGTTTGACGGAGCATTAGATCTACACTTTAGTCCTGATCTGGTTTCTTTAGAGACAGCGTTTATAGAAAATGGAATTAATATAGCATGCCTTACACTGTTCTCTTTTATAGCAGGAAAGCTTATAAATAAGCGAGTGAGACTAGTAGATCTATTAGCAGTCAGTTTGATAGCTAGAATTCCGTTTTACCTTGTTTCTCTAATGAATTCTAGTAATGCGTTAAGCGCAGCATCTAATGAGGTACTTGAAGCAGTGAGAGCAGAGAGCCTGGAGAGTATTTCGTCATCGAGTATGATGCTATTAGGCGTGTTAGCCCTAGTGAGTATTTTAGTCTTAGTATGGTACATAGCTCTACTCTGGCGTGGATTTAAGGTGGCCACTAATGCTAAGGGCTCCACTCATATTATTTATTTCATAGGAGCCTTACTTGTAGCAGAGGTGGTTTCTAAACTTTTGATAGTTCAGCTGCTTTAGCTGTTATTCAGATCACATATTAGTTCATCAATTCTTAAAGTAATTTTAATGGATACAGCCATAACTGCGTCCAATTGTTCACCATAAACACATCAAATCATGAAAACGTTTAGTCTTTCCATCGCTCTATTATTAATATCATTAGTGAGTTTTTCTCAATCTCCAGTGGGAGATTGGTATGGAGTGCTTTCAGTTCAAGGGGCTTCTCTAAATTTAGTACTTCATATTTCTGAGTCAGATAGCGGTTACTCCACCGAAATGGACAGCCCAGATCAGGGTGCTTTCGGCATAGCTTTAGAATCTACCACGTATAAAGATGGAACACTAGAAATTAAAATGCCAGCCATGGGCTTATCTATTACTGGTGTAATTTCTAATGAAGGGCTGCTTAAAGCCACATATAGTCAAGGCCCGATGACAGCACCTGTAGAATTTAGTAGAAAGAAGAAGCTTAAGTCTCAGGAGCCTACAGAACCTTTTGGATATGACTCAGAGGAAGTAACGTTTGAGAATAAAACTGCCGAAATAGCCTTAGCAGGAATGTTAACGCTTCCGTCTGCTTCAGGAAAACATCCAGCTGTAATTTTAATTAGTGGGAGTGGTCCTCAAAACCGTAATGAAGAAATTTTAGGCCATAAACCATTTCTGGTCTTGGCAGATCATCTCACCAAACAGGGCATAGCTGTATTAAGGTATGACGATAGGGGAGTGGCAGATTCAGAAGGTCAGTTTATGGGAGCCACTTCAGAAGATTTTGCTATGGATGCAGCTGCAGCTATTGCTTTCTTAAAAAATCATCCTCATGTAGATGCCTCTCACATAGGAGTAATAGGTCATAGCGAAGGTGGACTCATAGCACCTATGCTGGCAGCACAGGATAAAGAGTTAGACTTCATAGTACTATTGGCAGGGCCAGGAAAGAACGGTGGAGAAATCATCACTGCTCAAGCAGAGCTTATCGCCCTAGCAGAAGGTGAGGAGAAAAGCACGGTAGAGCAGACCAAAGCATTGAATCAGAAGATTTTCTCCTTCATGAAGGCGAATTCTTTAGAAGAAGACTTGAACCAACAACTGGAAAAGTTCATATTGGCTGAGTTGAAAAATAACCCAAACCTAATTCAGCAGGGAAAAACAGCCGAACAAAATGCCCAAGAAGTAGCAGCTTCACTTAGTGATCCTTGGTTTAGATTTTTTGCTACTTATGAGCCTTCAGAATCGTTGAGTAAAGTGACCTGCCCTATTCTAGCACTAAATGGAGATAAAGATTTACAGGTTCCAGCCGATATGAATTTAGATGCTATAGAAAAATACGCCAGTCAAACTTCAGTAACAGCAGTAAAGCTTAAAAACTTGAATCACTTGTTTCAAACTACAGAAACAGGAGCTCCTTCGGAGTATGGAGAGCTGGAAGAAACGTTTAATGAGGAGGCTATGGAGATCGTATCTAAATGGATAAATGAGCAAATAAAGTAAGGCTTGGAAAATATGGCTTGAATATCATTAGTTTAATAAGGGCGTTGCAATGCATATTAAATAAGCAAATGAACAAATAGTTTGCTCTCAAGTTTTCTTATTGGACAAGAATAAAAATGAAGATTTTCGTCTTTTTCATATAGTTCATTACCTTTAACTAACTTAAAATGAAATGAAAAAAATCATATCGGTATTATATCTAATGATATTCCTATCAATTTTGATTTTTTCTTGTAAAAAAGATGAAGATCGCTGTCCATGTTCTGATGCCGTGCCTATTTCAGCTGATTTTTTTATTGAGGAAAGGGTATCAAATAATGTCGGTTTAGATTGGTATGAGGCTGATACCTTGGGAGCGGCTACGTCTAAACGATATCGCGCGGCTAATATAAATCCAGATCAAAATATTTCATATTACTGGGAAATAGACCATGATGGTAATTCCAGTACTGAGTCAATTTATAGTCTGTCAAACTTTCCACCTGGGGATTGGTATGAAGTCACTTTATGGGTTGAAGGTACTCCTCGTTTAGATTGTTTTCCAAATGACGATGGTAGAGACTCATTGACTAAAGCCTTTTACATACCTGACGCGAGTTATGAGAGTCACATGGCAGGGAAATACCGGTATGAATATAATGGTATAACAGATACATTATTGCTTAAAATACATACCACTTACCCAGGAGGAATTCCTGCACCAAATGAGCGAGTAATGCATAATTTTCCTCCAGGTTGCATGGTTGACACCTCTATAATAAATACTGGTTACGCTGGAGCCACCACAGGAGCTTTTCATTCATTAATCTATCAGAGCAGTTCTTACAGTCCAAATGTATGCTATGGTTTGACTGGTTATGTCTTGTACGATAATAACACTTTAACGGGAGAATTCAAGCAGTTAGATACCACAGATTATGACCCTCTAAATCCAACCTTTGAGTACACCCCGATATTTCCATTTAGTGCAACTAAAGTCGACTAATTTGAAAAGAAGTCACCTTCAAATTGTGTTAATCATTAACTTACTGGCAGCGCTCTTATTCCAAGGACAGAACGCTTGTAAGAATGGAATTTCTGCAGGTGCAGAAGCAGAGGTTTAAGTGCACAGAATAGACCTTCCTGCCATGAATGCTGTTCTTCTAAATAAGGTAGAAGAAATGACTTTACATTTAATAGCTATATAAAAAAAATGGTAGAATTAGAAACTAAGTAAATGAAGTACATCCCACACATATTTTGACTTTTAATAAATTTTTTATTATTCTTTGTTGTTGCAACAAAGAAAAAAGATTCTCAAACCGACTTATCAAGGGAGAGGAATGGGAAGTGAAGAAGATTAATTACGCTGGTCAGGAATTCTTAAATAAAGGTGTTTGGTTTATAAATGAGGATACCGATATTTATGAAATAGTGCCCTTGGCCACATGGACATTTAAGCAAGAGTATGCTGCCTTGAACTGGCAGCTTAGAGAAGATGGAGATAGTTTTCATCTGCAGTATCTCCAGTTATGTGAAGAATGCACTGGAGATGAACTAGACCCACTAGACTATTTCACCTACGATCTAACTGGAACTTACACCGTAGAAAAATCTTCCAGAAAAGAACTCATCATAGAATCAGAAGAAACACTGGGCTTTCACGGGCAATTGGTAAAAATTAAGCTAGAACGAAGGTGAGAGTGGATAAGTGTGAAATAATAACACAAGATGTTTGAGTTATAATTGAGTATTGCTGCGCAGAAAAGCACTTGAACCACTCGTAAATCTAAAATCAACTAATATTACCCCAGTTAGGCTTGTGCGCTCTAATGCGCTTCAGTTCAGCATTCATGCTGGCATGTTTTGGCTTGGTGAGTTCGGGGTCGTCTTCTATATATTCTAGAGCCAGTTCTCTGGCCTTAGCTAAAATTTTCTGATCCAGAGCCAAGTCGGCTATATTTAGATCGAGAGTTCCGCTTTGTTGAGTTCCCATCATATCTCCAGGGCCTCTAAGTTCTAAATCTACTTGCGCTATTTCAAAACCATCATTGGTAGAGCACATGGTCTGAATTCGTTTTTTAGATTCTGGAGATTTTAGCGTGCCTGTCATTAAAATACAGTGGCTTTGTTCAGCTCCACGCCCCACACGCCCGCGCAATTGGTGCAGCTGTGAAAGGCCAAACCGTTCGGCATTTTCTATCACCATCACTGAGGCGTTAGGCACGTTTACGCCCACTTCTATAACCGTAGTAGCCACCAGAATTTGAGTCTCCTTCTTGACAAAACGGTTCATCTCATACTCCTTATCTGCCGCGCGCTGGCGTCCGTGAACTATGCTTATCTGATACTCTGGCCGTGGAAACCTGCGTTCTAGAGCTTCATGACCGTCATACAGATCTTTAAGCTGGCTGAGTTGTTCACTTTCGCTTTCCTCTATCAGCGGATATACCACATATACCTGCCGTCCCTTCTTGATTTCAGATTCTAAAAAACCAAATATCTGAATACGGTCTTTGTCTTTTTTATGAGTGGTTTTTACCAGTTTCCTTCCTGGTGGTAGTTCATCTATGGTGCTCACATCTAGATCTCCATAAAGTGTCATGGCCAAAGTTCTAGGAATAGGAGTGGCGGTCATAACTAAAACATGAGGAGTTATGGCGGCCTTCTTCCAGAGCCTAGCCCGCTGTTTTACACCAAATCTATGCTGCTCGTCTATAATGGCTAATCCTAAATTCTTAAATTTGACCACAGGTTCTAGTAAAGCATGAGTGCCTATTAGAAAATGAAGTTCTCCATTGAGTAAATCCTCATGGATAATTTTCCGTTTGGCTTTGGTAGAACTGCCTGTGAGTAGCTCTACATTCACAGGAAAATCCTTTAACAGTTCAGATATGCCCTCAAAATGCTGCGTGGCTAAAATTTCAGTAGGCGCCATTAGGCACACCTGAAACCCGTTATCTATGCCTAAAAGTGCCGTGAGCACTGCTACTATGGTTTTTCCAGAGCCCACATCTCCTTGAATAAGCCTATTCATATGAGCTCCGTGCTTTACATCTTTCCTTACTTCTTTTAGCACCCTCTTTTGTGCTCCCGTTAAATCGAACGGAATGCCATCTTTATAGAAATCAGTGAATAAGGCGCCCACTTCTGGAAAAGTAACTCCTTTCATTTTGGTAGTTACCTTGGCTTTGTTGTTCACTAATATGAGTTGTAAAAATAGTAGCTCTTCCAGTTTTAAGCGAGTTAAGCTGCGTTGCAACGCTCCTAAACCTTTAGGCCTATGCACCTGAAAAACGGCCTCTTCTTTACTAGGGAGTTTATATTTTTCTAATAATTCTGAAGGAAGTGTTTCTTTCACCTGATGCCTCACTTGCTGAATTAGAGAGATCATTAGGTTCTCTATGCCTTGTGAATGTAGTCCCATTCTAGAGCATTTCTCGGTGCTGTGATACACTGGCTTAAAAGGAGTGAGCTTTAGCTTGGCATCACTGAGTTTAGTAACATCAGGGTGGGAAATAGAAAATGATCTTCCGAAACGTTTAGGCTTTCCATAAATCACATAGTCGTCATCATAATTAAGCCCTTGTTTTACCCACTGTACACCCTTAAACCACACCAGCTGAATTTCGCCAGAGTCGTCTTCGAATATGGCATTTAGTCGCTTTTGTTTTCCTAATCCTACTTCTTTTATACTCTTGAACTTTCCTTTGATTTGAACAGCAGTTTCCTCAGATTCTATGTCTGAAATCCTATGAAATTGGCTTTTATCTATGTACCTGAATGGGTAATGTTCTAATAAGTCTCTATAAACGAAAATGTTCAATTCCGTTTTCAGTAGATCCGCCTTTTTAGGGCCTACGCCTTTTAAAAACTCTATTGGAGTAGCTAATATGTGTGTGGAACTAACAGTGCTCATTTATATGTGGTGCAAGTTAATGCGGCTTTTAGAGATTAAAAAGAGTTAATGTCTCGTTCGTTAAAATGTCACGTTTTTGTAGAGAAAGCCGTTATTTGACTTACCTTGATCTTATGATAAAATTATTTTTTTCAACTATCCTAGTTCTATTAGTTACTCATACAGCTCATACCCAACTAACTTGGGCTAATGATGCTGCCGAAATCGTATTCGAAAATTGCACCGCATGCCATAATGATTATGGTATAGCACCCTTCTCCTTAATGGATTATGAAAGCGTAGTGGCCAATGCAGGCTCCATAGAAGAAGCAGTTACAGATGATTATATGCCACCATGGACTGCAGACGACACTTATCAGAGTTATGCCCACAGTAGAAAGTTAAGCCCTATGGAAAAGAGCGTGTTATTAGAATGGTTAGGAGATGGAATGGACCAAGGAAATGTGGCAGACGCTCCACCACCACCTGTGTACACTAATGAGGGATACATTCAGGCTACTCCAGATCTAGAAATGACTATGGAGCCCTACACCAGCACTGCCACTTTTACTCAAGATGATTATATATGCATCTCTCTTCCCACCAATCTAACTGAAGATAAAAAATTGAAAGCCTATGAGGTTATTCCAGGAAACCCTTCTATACTTCACCACTGCTTGGTTTATGTAGATCCTAGCGGAACTTATCCTACCGATTTTAGCGGCACATGTGTGGGTCCTAATAATGATGAAGGATTAATCGGAGGCTACACTCCTGGCGCTGTGCCTACAGTTTTCCCTAGTAATGGAGATGATATAAACATGGGAATTACTATACCTGCTGGTTCTAATTTAGTTTTAGCCATGCACTATCCACATGGGAGTGCAGGAGAAGTAGATCAAACCTCTATAAGACTATTTTTCTATGAAGACGATGTAGAAATGAGAGAGGTAGAGACCTACCCTATACTTTCTAACTGGACATTTAATATAGAGGCCAATACAGAAGAAACGGTCTCTGCACAGCACGGGCCTATATTTCAAGACATGTCTTTATTAAGTGTATTCCCTCACATGCATCTCATAGGAGAATATATTAACAGTTATGCAGTTACATTAGACTCAGATGTAATTCCATTGGTTAAAATTCCACATTGGGATTTTGAATGGCAAGAGTTCTACTTTTTTGAAAGTATTCAGCACATTCCAGCAGGGTCCACATTTTTAGCTAACGGCACCTATAATAATACCTCTACTAATCCGCATAACCCTTATGATCCGCCACAGGATATAGGTGCTGGGCTAAATACTTCTGATGAAATGTTTCTAGTCTACTTTCACTACTTAGATTATGAAGAAGGAGATGAAAACATGAATCTCACAGAACTCACATCACTGCCTACTTCGCTCACTGAAATAGAGGTGTCTGAGAGTGAATTCATCAATGTGTTTCCGAATCCAAGCTCTAAGAGTGTGACATTCTCTTTTGATTTAAACTCTGCAGCAGATGGCAGTCTTTATGTGTATGATGGTATGGGAAAACTAGTGAGTAAATTGGTAGACAGAGAATCCATAGCTTCAGGGAATTCAAAGCGCACTTTAGATGTATCTACCTTAAGCCCAGGAATATATTATTTCTCACTAAGACTAGATGGAAAGTTAGAAGCGGGAAAATTTAGAGTAGAATAAGTCCGGTAAGAATTAAAAATAGAGGAATAGCCCAATTATCAGTAGACTTGCTAATAGAGCGCAGACTGCTATGAGTTTGGTTTTGAATGCTTTTTTCTCCTTTTGACTTTGAGCTATGATTTGCGCTCTTAGATGATCTGTAAGCTCCTTCTCAGGAATAGCCCCACTCACCGTACTATGATGATTAGCCCCAAAAGGTTTTCTTTTCGGCTTCTTTCGCTTGCTTATGTTGTTATCGTAAGAAGTTTTAAATGATTGGACAGGCCCCATGTTATGAATATACAACATTTGGCCCTTCTGTTTTTTAGGATCAGCGTTGCAACGCAAAAAAAAGACCGCCACTGGCAGTCTTTTTAATCTTATCTATTTCCTTTAGAAGAATTAAGCTATCATCATAATAGGATTCTCTAACATGGCTTTTAGCGTTTGTAAGAATTCAGATCCTGTGGCACCATCTACCACTCTGTGATCACAAGAAAGCGTTACCTTCAATCTGTTACCTACCACTATCTGGCCATCTTTTACTACGGGCTCCTTACGAATTCCTCCTACGGCTAGAATACACGCATCTGGTGGGTTTACTATAGCAGTGAATTCTTCGATTCCGAACATACCTAAGTTAGAAATGGTAAACGTATTTCCTTCCCACTCATGTGGTTGAAGTTTTTTATCTCTAGCACGCGTTGCAAAATCGTATACCTCAGAGTTAATCACAGACATAGGCTTGGTGTCAGCATGTCTTACCACCGGTACTAATAACCCTTCGTCTACAGCCACTGCCACTCCTATGTGTACGTGCTCATTATATCTGATTTTATCACCTAACCAGCTTGAATTTATCTTAGGATGCTTTTTTAATGCTACAGCCACGGCTTTAATGACCATGTCATTAAAAGAGACTTTAATGTCATTAGCCTTTAGGCTAGCTCTGGCAGAGATGGCATTATCCATATCTATATCCATGGTAAGATAGAAATGAGGAGCAGAGAACTTAGATTCTGCTAAACGTTTAGCTATTACCTTTCTCATCTGAGAAACATTCTCCTCAGTATAAGATTCTACTCCAGCAGGAGCAGAAACACCTTGAGAAGGAGCAGCAGAACCATTATAATTTTCTATATCTCTCTTTACCACTCTACCACCATCTCCAGTTCCTGAAACAGCAGATATGCTAATGCCTCTTTCCGATGCCATTTTCTTAGCCAGTGGAGAAGCTTTCACTCTACCATTAGCTGAATGATTAGTTTCTACCGCAGCTAGAGCAGAAACAGGAGCTGGAGTACTTTCTTTTACAGGAGCAGGACTTGGAGCAGGAGCACTTACCTCTGCTGCCGGCTCTTCCTTTTTCTCTTCTGCAGCTGGAGCAGCTCCTTCCTTGAGAAGTTCGGTAATATCTTCACCTTTTTCACCTAGAATGGCTAGAATAGAATCTACGGGTGCGGTCTCTCCAGTCTGAACTCCTATATGAAGAAGAACACCATCTTGGAAAGAATCAAATTCCATAGTGGCTTTGTCAGTTTCTATTTCTGCTAGAAGCTCACCAGATTCTACTGTGTCACCTACATTTTTATGCCATTCAGCCACCACACCTTCGGTCATGGTATCGCTTAATTTGGGCATTTTTACAATTTCTGCCATGTTCAGAATATATTCTTAGAGTGTTTTATTTAGTCTTTTACGTAAGGGTAATCGGTCTGAGTGTACACATCTTCATACAACTCATGTGGCTCAGGAAGCGGAGATTCCTCTGCGAATTTCACAGACTCTTCTACTACTTTCTTAACGTCATCTTGAATAGCTTTAATCTTAGCTTCAGATAACCACTTATTCTTTTTGATAGTTTGTAGCACATGCTCTATAGGATCTTGAGCTTGATACTCTTTAACTTCATCTTTAGTTCTATACTTCTGAGGGTCAGACATAGAGTGCCCTTTATATCTGTAGGTCTCTATGTTTAATAAAGTAGGGCCTTCATCTTTTCTGGCTCTAGCAGCCGCGTTAGAAATATGATCTGCTATAGACTCTGGACTCATTCCATCTACTGTGAATGAAGGCATTTCATAACTTAAACCTATTTTACTCATGTCTGCCACGTTAGAGGTTCTCTCGATGGATGTTCCCATGGCATATTTGTTATTCTCAATAACAAATATTACAGGTAGCTTCCAAGTCATGGCCATGTTAAACGTTTCGTGCAGGGCACCTTGTCTGGCAGCACCATCTCCCATAAAGCAGATGGTTACATGGTCTTCATTTCTGTACTTGTCAGCAAATGCTATTCCTGCACCCATAGGGATCTGTGCACCAACTATTCCGTGTCCACCGAAGAGGTTTTTCTCTTTGTCAAACATGTGCATAGAGCCTCCTTTTCCTTTAGAAAGACCTGTAGTCTTTCCATAAAGCTCAGCCATTACTCTTTTAGGTTCAGAACCCATAGCCAATGGATGTGCGTGATCTCTGTATGCAGTAATTACTCTATCCGTAGGCTTTAGAGCCTCAGTCATTCCAGCTAAAATGGCTTCCTGACCTATGTAGAGGTGACAGAATCCACCAAACTTTTGCTGAATATAAAGCTGGCCACATTTTTCTTCAAATTTTCTCATAAGTAGCATATCTTCATACCACTTGATATAAGTTGATTTTGAATATCCTTTTCCTGCAGCCTTCGACTTAGCTGTGATTTTTTTAGCGGCAGCTTTTTTAGCTGGAGCTTTTTTTGCAGGTTTTTTGCTTGAAGCAGTACTTGTAGCCATGAGTTAATAATTGATTTACAAATATAGAATGGATCGTCTAAAACAAACGGATTAGATCTTCTTTTTTAGTCCTTTTTCGAAAAAGTAAAGTGGCAGTAAGCTCGAAGCACTAGGTAAAGTGTAAATTTTACCCTTACTTCCTTTTAAGATGACTTTATAATCTTGCTCCTGCTGTAATTCTGTCTCTAGCATAACTTGCCTGCATACTCCGCAGGGAGCTATTGGAGAAGTAACCTCAAAGTCTAAAGGAAGCACAGTGATGGCTATAGCTATAAACTTTACATCTTTAAACTGATGAGTAGCGTTATAGATGGCCGTTCTTTCAGCACAAATACCTGCAGGAAAAGAAGCATTTTCTTGGTTAGATCCGAGAATAACTTTGCCATTTTCTAATAAAATTGCAGCGCCTACCTTAAACCTAGAATAAGGACTGTAAGAAAACTCAAGTGCTTCTTTAGCCTTGTCTAATAACTGAGCATCTTTTAGATCTAGCTCTGATTCCGAATTGAATTCGGTGATCTGAATTTTAATTTCTCTATGGTTCAATTTTATGTTGGGTATTGATCGAATGAAGTAGACAGTATAGTCGTCTTATAAATAACTTATTTTTGGCAGTTCCGTGAGTGAATTTAATGAAATATTAAGTCGGTTCCGACCAATCTCTTTAGAAGAGATGGATTCTGTAAAGTTAATGGATAGAACGGACACTAAATTTTTATTAAGCACAGATAATTTTGGTAACCTTCTTAAAAAATTAATGAAAGACTACCACTGCTTAGAAGTGGAAGGAGTGCGAGCTAGCAAATATGAAACGGTTTACCTAGATACTGAAGACTTAAATTTTTACATCAGACACCATAACGGTAAACGAAATAGGTATAAAGTAAGATTTAGAACTTACGTGGAGTCTGCCTTAACGTTTTTGGAGATAAAATTTAAAAACAATAAAAGTAGGACAGTAAAAAACAGAGTAATAGTTCCAGAAATTGAAAATAAACTGAGTGAAGATTCCAGTCATTTCATTAAAGAAATTTCAGGAATAGAGTATGCGTTGCAAAACGTGCTAAGGAACGAATTTAGAAGAATCACGCTAGTAAACGATGAACTCAGAGAACGTCTCACATTAGATTTAAATCTTACTTTCGAGGCCTTCGGAAAAAAAGCGCACATGGGAGATGTTATCATTTGTGAGCTTAAACAAGAAAAAGCCAAGAGAAACTCACCATTTTTAAAAGCCGTGCGTTCTCACAGACATAAAGCCATGCGCATTAGTAAATACTGTATGGGTATAGCTATGTTAAAGGATGGTGTTAAAAAGAATAACTTTAAGGAAAACCTATTAATAGTAGAAAAATTTAATAATGATAATAGAGCTGCTTAGTAACACTGTTGACCAGATTTCATTGGCATTTAATTTTTTAGCTGCCGACACTAAATATTTCGGGTCAAAGCTATTAGACGGGGAGGACTTTCTAAAACTGCTTGTGCGGTTCGTTTTTAATACCATATTTGTAACCATTCTGGTAAGAGGGATCTATTATCCAGTTCAGAAACGTAAAGACTTCCTCTTTACTTACATTACCATGAGTATGATCATATTCCTGCTGTGCTATGTGCTGGTAGATGTAGATATGGATACTGGATTTGCCCTAGGTCTTTTCGCTATTTTCGGAATTATTAGATATAGAACCGATGCCATTCCTATTAAGGAAATGACCTATCTGTTTATAGCTATTGGAATATCAGTGCTTAACGCTCTTTCTGGCAATAAAGTGAGTTATGCAGAGCTTGCCTTTGCTAACTCTATTATTGTATTGGCTACTTATGGTTTAGAAAAAATTTGGCTTTTGAGACATGAGGCTTCTAAAGTGATAGTCTATGAGAAGATTGATCATATTAACAGCGATAATCATGAAGCTCTAAAACTTGATATTGAGGAACGTACAGGTATAAAGGTAAATCGTCTAGAAATAGGAAAGATTGATTTTCTAAGAGACACAGCCAGCATTATAATCTACTTCTATGAAGATGATCAGCCTAAGCATACTGAGTTAAATACTTAACTATTTAACCTTGGATATAAGCACCGTAGCGTAGGCGCTAACTCCCTCTTCCCGTCCTACAAAGCTGAGTTTCTCAGTAGTTGTAGCTTTTATAGAAATCTGATCAGCAGAGACATTCATCACTTGTGCCAAGCATTCTGTCATTTCTGAAATGTGTGGGTTTACTTTAGGTAACTCTAAGCATACAGTGGAGTCTACGTTACCTAATTCATAGCCTTTTTCGCGTAGCAATACCATTACTTTCTCCAACAACTTTTTACTGTCTATGCCTTTATACTGAGGGTCTGTATCAGGAAAGTGAAATCCAATATCACGCAGATTAGCTGCACCTAAAATAGCATCGCATATAACGTGTATGAGAACATCGGCATCTGAATGACCTACAGCACCTTTTAAATGTGGAACTTTAATGCCTCCTAACCAGAAATCATAGCCTTCTGCCAGTTGATGCACATCAAATCCAAAACCTATTCTGAAATCCATTAGGAATTATTCAGAAGATCCACCACCACCCTGTGGTAAATTCATATTCAGGCCAAACCTTAATGTGTTAGCCAGTGGATTCTGATTTCTCGTAGAGATAAGGTAAGACATATCTATTGAGAATACTTGGAATTTTACTCCTGCACCTAGCGTTATAAACTGTCTGTTTCCTTTTGTAGGGTCTTCATGAAAGAACCCAGTTCTAAATGCAAATTGATTTGCGTAAACATATTCCAAACCGATGCTGATGTTGATTTCTCTTAATTCTTCTCTTAAAATAGACCCGTCTTCTACAAAAGGTTCATCATTCTCATCGAACAAGACATTACCTGGAGCATCCGTAAAAGAACCAAAAATTCCAGAAGCTACGCCCACATCTGGATCTCTTCCTGAGATTATGACTGGCTCTTCTGTTCCTCCTTCTCCTTCAGCATATACAGGAGGTGTTGGCACTAGCAGTTTATTAAAATCTGAGGTTAACGTCAGTTGATTGTAATCATCAAAGTTCATAGTCATGGCAGCTCCTAACCTTAAATTAGCGGGAAGAAAATCTCTATCTGCAGTTTCAGTGTATGATACTTTGGCTCCTATATTAGAGATGTTAACTCCTAGATTTAAGCGGGTGTCTTTTCCTCCAATTTTTAAATCTGGATTTGTGTAAAACATAGAAACGTCTGCTGCTGCGCTTCTCCCAGCTTGCGAACCAGCTCCGTTAACTCCCACTCCTCCTGTCAAGTTTGAGTGGATATATCTAGCAGCAAATCCACCGCTAAGTTTTTCTGAAAGCTTTTGTGAAAATCCCACATCAAAACTAAATTCGATAGGTTCAAAATCTCTTATTACACTTCCATTGATATCCGTAAAAGTGATATTCCCTAGAGAAAAGAATCTTAATCCACCAGTAATAGCCTGTTTATCATTCAGGACTTTATATCCAGTCAAGTAAGCTAAACTCATGTCATCTACCAAAGCTCTAAGCCAAGGAGAATAGGACAGTGAAATACCAAAGTCAGGCTTTTCTGATTTCACTTTTGCACCACTCATGTCCTGCAAGAAAGCTAGTTTGGCCACATTCCAGTGTAGTGAATTGCCATCTGGAGAAGTAGCTACTCCAGCATCACCTAAAGCTCCTCCTCTAGTGTCAGGAGCTATTAATAAGAAAGGAACCGCAGTGGTAATAGTATTTAATTGTACAGCTTGGGCAGCTTCATCATCTGTGATATTCTGCGCAAAAGTAGCCGTAACAAAGACTAGTGATAGGGTTAACGTGATTAGTTGTTTAGACATGTTTGCCTTTTTAAAAGGTATGCAAATATACGTATTGTTTAGGTATTTGGTTGCTATTTAAGCAGCACTAGCTTCTGGAATTCTTCTGTGTTTAAGCCTTCAGGAGTGGTGATTTCCACTTTGTAAACATATACTCCTCTAGCCAGTTCATCTCCGAAATCGTCTCTTCCATTCCACATGATTCCATTAGCTCTGTACCCTGAACTGTTTATTCTTTCATTTATTGTCTTCACTAAGTTTCCGGCTATTGTAAATACTTGAATTTGCACATCTAAAGTGTTACAGGCTGCATTATGCTCAAACATAAATTCTGTGCTTGTAGTAAAAGGATTAGGATAGTTCAGCACATGGTCAAGCGCTAGTTCCTCACTAGTTACCACACTGAACTCTATGAGTTCCTCGGAGGAGTTATTGTGTGTATCCCAAGCCTTTAAGCTTAAGGTGTGCTTTCCTTCTTCCAGTTCTGATAGCTGAAATCTAATCTGACCTGACTGGTAGGAATCTTCATCAGATTCGTAATAATCATTTAGAATTATGGCTTGTGAGGTGTTTTCATCTATTACTGCTTTCAAGTCATGGCCTATGCCGTTCCCTACGGTGTTTATTCCGTTTTCATCTTCTAGCGATGCTAATAGTATGGGAGTTTCATCTGTTAAACCACCTGAAATAAAGGCTTCATCATTCAAGAACAACTCTATTAGTGGCCCTTGATCATTTAACTCTATGTCATTGGCAGAGCTGCCAATTTTAAAAGCACTATACTCACCATGACCGTCTAGTGAACCGTCTACAGCATAATAGGAGATTCGGCCTAAACCTATTTGATAATTAATGTCTTTTGGAATAACGAAAGTAAATTCAAACTCCCCGTTTTCAGCTGAGGCTTTACCATTATAAAGCACGCTATTGCTAAGTTTAAATGGGTATGGTAGTACTCCATTATCTCCAGTGGCGTCATTTGCCAAAGAGAACAATTGACGCTCTTTATCATAAACAGTAGGGTAGACAAAACCATTAAAGTCGGTAAGTATTTCTCCATTGTTATTGGCTACAAAACCTTTTACTGTAACAGTTTGCAACGCCTTAAGAGTATCTGTGAATTGAGCTGCTGCTATTCCGTTAATCTCTGAAGTGAAAACACTTTCTTTGGGGTGAGCCATAACTAAAGCCGGATCTCCTAAGAGCGAGAAGTTTTTCTGATTTACCCCATTTACAGCATTCTTAGTCTGCTGGTAGATTTTCCCTAAGGTTAAATTTGGATGCGATTCCGTGCCAAATCCTGCGCTGTAAAATGCTCGTGCCAGAGCTTGATTGCTTCCACTGAAAACTATTCTTGTAGTAGTGAGCATGGCTATAGCGCCACCGTCTGGATTCAAGTAGATCAATTCACCTGCTGATAAAAAATCAGGATCATCATATCTAGTGAGTTCGCATGTAGCCGTCACGAAAACAGGAAGTCTGTTAGAATTAGTCCAACCTCTTATGGTTGGAATGTCCAGAATTCGCTCATGAGCCCATCCTTTTTCTCCGCCATGACCTATATAGTTGACTAAAAGTGCTCCGTCTTGCACTACTCGCTCAATCTTGTCTTTAGCTTCATCATACCTTTCGCCTCCGGGAGTGGAAATTTGTTGGTATGCATCTGAATAAATCTTATCTATGTTAAATTCATTGTTAAACATCTGGATAGTGTCAGCGAGTTCGTCTGAAAATTTCATGTGAATATCAAAATCCAATGTGTTTCCATCTTGATCATCCGCTACGAACACAATTTTGTTTCTCCAAGAACCATAAGGTGAATTTGTGCCATCTCCTACGCAAAATGCACCTCCATCTGTAGTAGAGTTTCCAGAAGCATAATTGATGATCTTGTCCACCATTTGCTGAGCCTCTTCACTAGATCTGGCTACTATTCTTCCTATACCGATGTCCATTTTATCCGTAGGGAGTTCAGATTCATCGTCATCTAAGTACCCGAAGTAGTCGTCTGAAATGTAGCTATTGGTCGGGGAAATACTATTTAAAGATTGGAAACTGATTACATTCGCAGAAGCTGAGCTAATATTTCTGTTCTGATATGTGCCGTCTCCTATAATACAAAGGTATTTTGGGGCTAATTCTTCGTCTCCTGCTGCATCGTCATAAAGCATTTTCATAAGCATTTTTATGGCGGTTACATCAGGGTTTCCACTAGAAAATTCATTGTAAATGAGTTCTGGAGTAGTTACTGCCACGGCCATGCCTTGATCAGTATGGAATTGGGCTAGATTTTCTGCAGCAGACAGTAGGTTTCGATTGGCTACAATAATCATTTCTATATCCGATAAAGCATGCAGATTTTGGTTTTCTACGGTGTTAATGAAAGTAGGAGTGAGAAACGCACTGTTATTAAATGCTATAAAGGTTTCTAATTCATCAGCTTGAGACTTGAATGTAGCTGTGTTATTGTCTACAGTAAAGGGAACCGCTTTAGCCACTACAGGATCGGTAATATTCCAAATGCTAAAGTTGTTTGCATTAAACACTTCTAGTATTTGGTATTCGCTTGTGTTAAAGTTTGTAGCTCTTTGGTCTCTGAAATCCATGAAATTCCCAGCCATTTTCAATTCTCGTCTACATTGCAACGCTACATAGTTTAACCATCCTTCTGAATCCTGATTGAATTTATTATAGTCTATGCTAACTTGAATGTTTCCAGATGAGGGTGTAAATGAGAATTCAGAACAGCCGAGGTTAGCTACGTTACTAATAACACTGCTTCCTGTGGCTCCCATACTTAGATTCACATTAGGTTCATTATCAACCGAGAAATCGAAAGAGCTGGAACCACCTAATGATCTAGAAGCAGTACAGATTTCTATGTGTCCGGTTTCAGGAAGAGCATTAGGGAAATTAAAGTTAAGCAAGAGTTGAGTGCTGATATTAAAGTTTTCTCCGAACCATTCTCTTCCACTTTTAATCAAGTTTACTGATTCTGTTTCATGAAAACTAAAATCATCAAATGATGTGGAAGTGTAATTGGCGTCCGCTAAAATCTCATCTTGTGTATCCATTCTTAGAGGACTAACATCATCTACCCGAACAAAATAGAATGCAGCGTCAGAATAGTTATGCTTTCTCGTTTTAAAATTTAAAATATCATCTCCCTCAGTGTATGTGTAAGCTGCAGGTCCATCACCATAAAATAAAAAATACTCTCCATTCTCGAAATTATTATCAGAGTCTCCCTCAAATAGAATTGGGTTTAAAACGAGGTCATCATGCCTGAACACGGAGTTGTCAAATGGAAGCATATCTCCAGTGTTTCCATACACATTAACCTGGTTAGGGTTAATGTCATCGCTGTCTAAACCAGCCTCATCAAAAAAGGCTTTGCCTAATCTGTAAATACCATCTTCTTCTATGGAGATTTTTAACCATGTGCCTTCAGATAAAACCGAGTTTCCAGCAGAACGTGTTCTAGGTGCTCTGACTCTTGTGCCCGAAGTGCTAATCTCTAAATCAAATGATTCCAAGCGCTCCACTATACCATTATTAGACCTAAGTGGAGTAATATACACTATGGCCATAGCTTGATTTCCAGCATATTTTACATCTGTTTTTATCTGGAAATCAGAGCTAATTTCCTCTGCAAAATTTGCAGAAGAATATATTCCTACAGTGCTGTTAATGAGGCTTGCAGAAGCTCTCTCTGGTGATCCAGATATGTTTTGAGAAATAATGTACTGCGGGAGCCCGTTAGAAGATATAGTTTCATTTTCAAAATAATCTTCAGAAAAAGGTGTAACCGTTTCCGAATCGGACGTTACCCAGTTAATTCGATATGAATCCGAAGCGTCTTTTTGAGCAGATAGAATGGAACAAAAACCAGCAAGAAGTAGTATAAAAGAAAAGAATCTTTTGATCATTATTAAAATTGTTTTGGAGCTTGCGTTGCAAAGCAACAAATTAAACGATGAAAGAGTATTCATATTGTAACAAAGAGTAAAAAATAAGTGCAGCCGTTAATTTTTGTATAATTGCTGTTTGAAATCAATGTATATTAACTATCAATGAGAATTACACAAGTATTAATATCCCTTGGATTTGCTGTATTGATGAGCCTAACGATGTCTTCTGAATCAAAAGCTCAAGACCCTCAGTTTACACAGTTCTATGCTAACCCGTTGTATTTAAATCCAGCCTTCGCAGGAACGGCTAGATGTCCTAGGTTAGTCATGGCTTACAGAAACCAGTGGCCGGCATTAAGTGGAGCCTATGTTACTACTAGTGCCAGTTATGATCAGCACGTTCCCACTATTAGTGGCGGCCTGGGTTTAATCGTAACGAACGATCAAGCCGGTAGAGGCACACTGAGAACTACTTCAGTGGCAGGTATTTATTCTTATCAGAAAGCATTAAGTAGAACATTTTCTATAAAAGCTGGAATGGAAGTGAGGTATTTTCAGAAGAGTTTAGACTGGACTAAACTGACCTTTAATGATCAGATAGATGATAGATATGGATTCATATATAACACAGCTGAGCTTCCAAGAGGTGGGCAGTCTAATAATGTAGATTTCTCTGCAGGCCTGCTCGGTTTCAGTGATAGGTTTTATTTCGGTGGAAGTGTTCATCACCTCACCGAGCCTAACGAATCTTTAGTAGTTGGAAATTCTCCTCTTCCTATGAGATTCACCGCACATGCTGGTGGAGTAATTCCAATAGATAAAAGAAGAAGAAATAGTGATGCTAAAATCTCACCAAATGTATTGTATCAGAGACAAGGAGAGTTTGAGCAAATCAATGTAGGTCTTTATGTTAGCAAAGGTCCTCTTGTAGGAGGTGTATGGTATAGGTTTGATGACTCGTTTATAGCACTTGTTGGAATCCAAACTGATGTCATTAGATTCGGATACAGTTATGACGTTACCATTTCTCAATTGACCCCAAGTAGTGGAGGTTCACATGAGCTTACCATGACTATCCAATTTGATTGTAAGCGTCCAAGAACGAAGTTCAGAACAATAAACTGTCCATCGTTCTAGTTTAAAGATATTAAGTAAACCTAAGGAAAGAAATCATGAAAAATCTGCAATTCATAAACGCACTAGCCGTGCTTGGGCTAGTTATGTTTCTTTACTCGTGCAGCAGTGGAGGCCGTTCAGGCGCTACAGGCTGGGCATATAATGATCCGGATAACGGAGGTTTTGAAAGACCGCCATATGTGGAACAAGAAACAGGTCCAGGACTAGTACTCATAGAAGGAGGAACATTTACCATGGGTAGAGTAGAAGATGATGTAAACTATAGCTGGGATGCACAGCCTAGAAGAGTAACAGTGTCTTCATTTTATATAGATGAGACAGAAGTAACTAATCTTTACTGGAGAGAATACCTGTATTGGTTAAAGAGAGTTTATGGAGATTCTTATCCGGAAATTCATAGAAACGCTCTTCCAGATACACTAGTGTGGAGAGAAAAGATGGAGTATAATGAGCCTTACACAGAGCTTTACTTACGTCACCCTGCTTATGCAGATTATCCTGTGGTAGGAGTAAACTGGCTTCAAGCTAATGACTTCTGTGAATGGAGAACAGATAGAGTTAATGAGTTCATTTTAGTGAGAGAAGGACTCTTAGTTCATAATCCTCAAGCTCAAGTAGATGAGGAGCATTTCACTACTGATGCTTATTTCAATGGTCAGTATGAGGGCGAAAAGAATAGCGATGGAGTACCTGATTATAACCCTACAGGCAGTGGGTATAGAAATGTGAAAATGGAAGATGGTATTATGCTTCCGAGATATAGACTGCCAACAGAAGCTGAGTGGGAATATGCTGCTCTAGGATTAATTGGAAATTCTTATCAAGAATTAATTACCAATAGAAAAACATATCCATGGAATGGTCATTATGTAAGAAATGATGACAATGGAGATAGATATTATGGTACTATTAACGCTAACTTCGTAAGAGGTAGAGGTGATATGATGGGAGTAGCGGGCGCGCTAAACGATAATGCGGACATTACAGCTCCGGTATTCTCTTATCCGCCAAATGATTATGGTCTTTATAACATGGCAGGTAACGTGAGTGAGTGGGTAATGGATGTATACCGTCCGCTTTCACCTGAGGATAAAAGTGAGTTCAGAGCATTCAGAGGAAATGATTTCCAGACTAAGGTCTTAGATAGTGAAGGATATATAGCAGCTAAATATGATTATGTGGTTTATGATGTAGATGGTCTTCAAGCTTATTTAGAAACTTATAGAGAACTAGCTAAAAGTAGGCTTAGAGATGCTGACATTAATATGCTAGATAACGTAGATAGTTTCTTAGAAGGTGCTCAAGAAGACTTAAATAATAATGACCAAGAGGAAGCTATGTACAAAGTACAAGAAGCTGTAGACGCCATTAAAGACTCTGAATCTACCTTCGCGCCAGATTTATTAGATGGAGTTTCAGAATATGTTACTGCGCAGCCAGGAGAACTCAGAAAGAGAGATGTTTCTGTAGCAGAAAATATAGACAGAAGAAATTATAGAAAGGCAGATAACATAGATTATCTAGACGGAGATTTCCAGTCTAGTATCAGATACAATGACCAATCTAAAGAGAATGATGACGCCAGAATGTATGACTGGGGAAAAACTACTTTAGTAAATGATAAAGCCAGAGTATACAAGGGAGGCTCTTGGAGAGATAGAGCTTACTGGACTATTCCAGGATCTAGAAGATTCTTAGATGAAAGACAAAGAACTGCTACTATAGGTTTCAGATGTGCCATGCACAGAGTAGGAAGTCCTGTAGGAATAGGAGGAGGAGAATAGAACAACAACACAATATTTATAAAAACCGCTTCGGCTTAGCTGAGGCGGTTTTTTTATACTCTTAATTTGATGAAAAATTTATGGAATGGAAAAGTCAGCTGAATTATTAAAGCTGTTTTTAGAGTGTAGAGCCGTATGTACTGATACTCGGATGATTATTAAAAGCTCAATCTTCTTTGCGCTAAAAGGGGATAATTTTAATGGAAATGAGTTTGCGCATAAAGCACTTGAAATGGGCTGTGTGGCTGCCGTGGTAGATGAAGAGATAGATTCTCCAGCAGCAGGTATTATTCACGTAGATTCTGTTTTATTAGCGTTACAACGCTTAGCTAAAGACTACAGAAACACACTGAACATTCCTGTGATAGGTATAACGGGCACCAATGGAAAAACCACTACTAAGGAGCTAATGAGTGTAGTGCTCAATTCACATGTTAAGTGTTATTCGACTAAAGGAAATTTAAATAACCACATAGGTGTGCCTTTATCTGTGTTAAGCATAACAGATAAGCATGACATGGCCATCATAGAGATGGGAGCTAATAAATTAGAAGACATAACTGAGCTCACAGATATATGCAGACCAAACTATGGTGTAATTACCAATGTGGGTAAAGCGCATTTGGAAGGATTTGGAAGTTTTCAGAACATTATGAAAACTAAAAAAGAACTCTATGATTTTTTAGGATCAAATGATGGACTAACTTTTATAAATAAAGATAATAGCTTTCTAGGTGAAATGGCTAAAGGGCTTAAAAAGGTGAGTTATTATTCGCTGAATACTAATTCTGAAGTGAAAGGAGAGATCACAAAGAGTGATGTGATCCTCCGATTTAGGTGGACTACTCACGAATTTACTTCTCCTGAAATATGCACTCAGCTCACTGGAGAATACAACTTAGAAAATGCCATGGCTGCTGTGGCGGTAGGTGTTCATTTTAAAGTGCCTAACTCTAAAATTGTGGAGGCATTAGAAAATTATTCTCCTAGTAATAACAGAAGTCAGATTAAGCAAACAGAGAAAAATACGCTAATCTTAGATGCTTATAATGCCAATATAACGAGCACAAGAGCCGCACTTAAAAATCTGGATTTAGTAGAAACTGATTTAGAGAAATTTTTCATTTTGGGAGACATGCTGGAGTTAGGAGAAACTTCTCAGAAGGAACATGAAGATATTATGGCTCTCACTAGGCAGCTGGATATGTTAGGCATATTCGTAGGGAGTGAGTATAAAAAGGCAGATGGAGCTAATATGTATGCGGTCTTTGATAATAGTGCAGAACTGAGAGACTATCTAGATCATAAAACCATTAAAGGAAAGCTCATTTTAATTAAAGGATCTAGAGGGATCAAATTAGAAGTGTTAGAAGAAAAACTCTAAGTATCTTTGTGCCCAAATTACAAGCGGAAATGAATTTAGTAGAAGAGTTAAGGTGGAGAGGTTTACTTCAAGATTCCACCCCGGGAATAGAGGAGCAATTAGAAAAAGAAATGACTTCTGGCTACGTGGGTTTTGATCCTACTGCAGATTCCTTACACATAGGGAATTTGGTGCCTATTATTTTACTAGTTCATCTTCAGAAAGCTGGGCATAAACCTTATGCTTTAGTAGGAGGAGCCACTGGTTTAGTAGGCGATCCTTCTGGTAAAACAGCAGAAAGACAACTTTTAGATACAGACATTATAGACCATAACATAAAGTGTCAGAAAGCTCAGCTTGAGCAGTTTTTAGATTTTGACTGTGGTGAAAATAGTGCTGAGATGGTTAACAATTACGACTGGTTTAAAGGCATAGGGTTCTTAGAATTCATACGAGATGTGGGCAAGCACATTAGTGTGAACTACATGATGGCCAAGGAATCTGTGAAACAGAGAATAGAAAAAGGTATTTCTTTCACTGAATTCAGCTACCAATTGATTCAAGGCTATGATTTCTGCTGGCTTAATGCCAATAAGAATGTAAAGCTGCAGATGGGAGGATCGGACCAATGGGGAAATATTACCACTGGAACTGAAATGGTGAGAAGAATTAATAAAGGTGAATCTTACGCGCTTACGGCACCACTCGTGAAAAAATCAGACGGTACTAAGTTTGGAAAAAGCGAGGGTGGAAATGTGTGGCTAGATCCTAAAAAGACTTCGCCTTATAAGTTCTACCAGTTTTGGATGAACACTTCGGATGAGGATGCTAAAACCTTCATTAGTGTATTTACGTTCAAAGCTAAAGATGAAATAGAGCAGCTTATTTCTGAACATGATCAAGATCCTGGTAGAAGAATTCTTCAAACAGCACTAGCAGAAACTATTACGTCTTACGTTCATGGAAAGGATGAGCTTGAAAACGCCATTAAGGCTTCTTCTATTTTGTTCGGAAAATCTACTCTAGAAGATCTCAAGTCTTTGAATGAGCAGACGTTTAATGAGGTATTTTCTGGAACAGTTCAGGCTGAGGTATCTGCATCAGATTTTAAGGACTTAGGAATTATAAGCGCTTTAGCTGAGAAAACTGGTTTTCTAAAATCTAATGGTGAGGCTAGGAGAGCACTCAAAGAAAACTCGGTAAGTGTGAATAGATCTAAGGTGAAAGAAGATTATGTGCTTTCGGATAAGGATTTAATGAATGACAAGTATGTCCTATTGCAACGCGGAAAGAAGAACTACTTTATCTTAAAGTTAGTAGACTAATAATTCTGCACCATTAAATTACAGCCTCTTACATCTGAATGATCAAATCTGCCTAACACTTTGAATCTGCCAGCGTCATCTACCTGACCTAAATCATCTGTGGCTATAAATGCGCATGAGTCTACATTAGCCAAATCTATGATGTTTATTCCTCCAGTCTTATTAAACTCTTGAGTGGAAAATGGATCGTCTATTTCCCTTGTAGAAATTTTCATCCAAGGTGGAGGTGTAAATATATCTCCAGAAGAGTATGCCTGAGAAAGCAGCTCGGTCATGCCATACTCGGAGTGAATGTGATCTGGGTTTAATTTAGAATAAAGCTCATGATGCAGCTCTGCCCTAGTGAGTTCTTTTCCTCGGCCTTTCATACCTCCAGTTTCTATTATGGTTAAACTATCCCAGTTAGTATTTGGGTAATGCGTAGCAATGTCTAGTAAAGCAAAAGTGACTCCGAACAGAATGATGGGCTTAGATTTCTGCTGGAGTTCTTTGATTTTAGCCAATAATTCCTGGTAGTTTTGAAGATAGAAACCACTATGTTCAGACTCTGTGCGCTCTATCAAGCTATTGACCATATAAACTAGTGAGGAGTCAGACCGCTCCAAATAGGAAGGTAGCAGAGCTAAGATTTCTAGTTCAGAACACTGGTCATAAACCATTTCAAAGTATGTAGTAAAACTGTGCTCATATAGCTTTAAGTCTGCCACATGGTGTTCTGAAGTCTGAGCCGAAGTGGTGCCACTGCTTCTAAATATGGTTTCTGCTTTCTTTTCAGAAATGAGCAGTGAGCGGTCTTTAAAAAATCGGATAGGAAGAAACGGAATCTCTTCTTTAGAAGTAATATCTGAAGGGTGGGTTTGAATTAATGATAAAAATTCACGGTAGGCTAGCAAATGCTCAGCTTGATAGTGAAATAATTTAAGTGCTAACTCGTTAAATTCTTGAGCAGAAGAAATTTGAAATATAGATTTTATAAATTCTTCTCTTTGGAAAACCACTGGGTGAGACTAGAGTTTATTAGATTTGTTAATAATGATGGCTAAGGTATTATATTTTATAATTGGAGCGGTGTTCTTTCTAAGCATGAGTTCATGTTTAGAGAAGGAGGAGTTTCCAGATGAGCCAGTCATTAAGTTTATGTCCATTGAAGAAAAGGGAAATGAGCTAGAATTGAAGTTTTCATTTACGGATGGTGATGGAAATTTTGGTTTAGAGGCAGGAGATACACTATCTCCATTTGATTCTGACCCTTACCAGCAGAATCTCATAGTTAGCTATTATGAGCTACAGAATGGTGAGTGGCAAAGGTTTGGGCAGGATTTCCCATCATTTAGCCCATTTTATATTGATGTGGCTTATGGTCAACGGGTTCCTTTAGTAGAACCTACAGGACAACGTGAAGTTCAAGAAGGTGAGGTCACTTACGATATAGTCGGCTATTACAATGAAAATTCACCTTTTGACACGGCTAGATTCGAGTTTTTCATTTATGATAGATCGCTCAATGCTAGTAATGTGGAGGTTACTTCTTTTTTTATAAAACCCTAATCCAGATTAAATATTAGTCCTAAATAACCATTTATTCCTTGGTTACTGGCATATACATAGGCCGCATCGAACGAAAGTCCATTTGGATTACTAGCCGTAGGAACTACTTGACCATTCTCATTAAACTGTACTCCATTATCGAACGGATCAAATGCTCTGGCTATGCTGTTAGCAGGAGGTAAATAGTTAAGAAGGTTTTTAACGCCACCGTATATCTCAATTCGTTTACTCAAAGGCATGCTTAGTTTAATATTTTGAATGCTGTACCAGGGAGAATATTCATCTCTGGGGTCTAGATCTCCTAGAAGTGGCAGCCTCATGGGACTGTATAAATTTCCAGTATAATTTGCAGTAAGATTAAGCCTTTCTATAGTGTAGCTTATGCCCCACACAGCGGTAAAGTCTTCTGTAAAGAGCTGATCTGTTTTTATGCCATCCTCTACTAAACTCACATCCATTAGCGTGGCTCCAGCAGTTATGTCTAGCCCAGAAGGGAGGTCTATATCCACATTAGCCGTAAGCCCCTTAGATACTGAGTAGCCCTCTAAATTATCGTAGATTATCAAGTTAGGGTCAGTATCATAGTCTGGGATAATTCGGTTATTAAAATAGGTGTAAAAAGCACTGGCATCTAGTGTAATAAATATATCTTTTTTAGTGAGAAAGGACTTAACCACATTTAGATTAGTATTCCAAGAGCGTTCAGGGTTAAGCTCGTTTAAAAAAACGACATCTCTAGCTCCGGTGAGTGCTGCATGATCTTCTGTAAACACATTAGCTACCCTAAAACCGTTTCCTGCGCTCAGTCTAAGTATGGTTCGTTTGTTTTTAGAATTCCATTTTAGGTTAGCTCTAGGTGAAAGAATGGTGCCATGGGCAGAGTGATGGTCTGCTCTTAATCCAGTAAGAAGCTGTAGATTAGGTTTAATGTAAATTTCATCTTGAATAAAAATGCCTGGCAGCCAAGTAAGAGCTGGGGCATTCTCCGATTCAAAAAGTGTAGCGGTGGTATTATCATCATAGGTGGTTCTTCTTAGAGCCGCGCCTGCTGTAAGACTATGAGTGTTACTTATAGCCTTATTCCAAATTAACTGGTTAAAGAAAATGCTTTGGTCGGCTTTATAACTCATAGTTCCGTAATAAGAGTCTTGGGTATGATGGTTAGCACTGAACTGTAACTTTAAATCTTCTGTAGTATTAAATTCATATTCGCCAAAAACCTCCCAGCGTTGCGTCTTGATGCTCTCTCCATATATTTGGTTTCCACCTCTGTTTTCTGGAGTCCAATTCATGCTTCCGCCCCATCTATCTTCATAAAATAGCCTTCCAGAAACTGTAAAAGCTTTTTGAGAAGCTCTTTTTATATTCAGTTTATTAAATACAGAAAAGCGTTTCTGAAGTGTAAGGTCAGTAAACGAGTCGCCATTATTGTCTATCGGGTTAGAGTAAGAAAAAATGTTCAGTCCTGTTAAGTTGGTTAGTTTTTCGCCTATGTTAAACTTAGTTCCTAAATCGGCATTTATTTCTCCCCATGAACTGGTTCTAACATCTGCACTAAACCGAGGAGCTAATCCAGGCTTTTTAGTAATTACGTTAATTAACCCAGCCACGGCTTCCGAGCCATATAGCGTGCTGGCAGGTCCTTTTACTATTTCTACTCGTTCTATTAAAGACTGTGGTATTCCACTTAAACCATACACCGTAGCTAGTCCACTTACAGACGGCATACCATCTATAAGCACCATGGTGTAAGGCCCTTCCAACCCATTTATTCTAATGTCTCCAGTAGCACATACAGCACAGTTTAACGTAGGTTTTACACCATTTATATTCTGAAGACTTTCGAATATAGATGAGCTAGGATTAGTAAGAAGAAAATCTGATGAATACACTTCTACAGGCACTGCACTGGCACTTTTACTCACTGCCTTTAGATTTCCAGAAATTACTACTTCATTTAATTCCTCAGCTCTGGGAGTGAGTTTAATTATGACAGGAGAAGTAGAAGGCTTAAGGAAAATCAAAGATTCATTAAATCCTATAGCTGATACCATTAGTTTAATGGTATCATGAGGTATCAGAAGGGTGAAATGACCTTCAGAATCTGAAGAGGCACTGAGATTATGGTCTGGTGCTATAAGCGTAGCAAAAGGAACTGGATTATCCATGGACATTACTGTGCCGGATATTTCGATAGTTTGGCACATTAAGGTATGTACAAGTGTTAAGGCGATTAAACTCAGAAGAGTTTTCATGTTTCTTTTTTTAGCGTTGCAAAGGTATTAAAATTAGGTAAGCCTAAAAATTAATTTAGAAGCAGTTAAAAATATTGTGATAATTATTGCAACGCATATTAAAACAATAGGTTAACAAGAGTCCAGACATAAAAATGCCCTCTAGAAATTTCTAGAAGGCACTTCATAAAATGCGTAATAAGCGTTATTTACTCGCAAGAAAGAGTAAATAGATCAGCTGCTTCAGATCCTTCTCCTATCATCCAAAAAACATCCCCCGCCAAGGCTAAATTTCCATCTTGGAATTGTTTGAATGAATCTTGAGAAGCAGATAATAGTTCTACATCTACACCTTTAGACCAGTTTACGAAAATAGAGTTATGGTATTCTCCACCAGCGTTATCTCTAAAAGTAAGCGCTCTTCCTTCTCCATTTCCTATATATGTAGCGTTGTATACTACTGGTGTTGCAAAAGGAGCAGCAGCCTCAGGCTCAGTGCCTCCATCGTGCTCGCCTCCTCTATCTCCATCGTCTGAAGCTTGAACCGTACACCAGAACTGACCTAGACCTCTAAAACCTTCATCGTAATCGAAGGAATCATCTCCACAGAATGCAGTAAGCATGTTTTTAGTTCTAGCGGTTCCACCGAAAAACTCTACACCATCATCCGCATTCGCTATTACTTCTACGTGATGAATTGTTGTACCAGAACCTACACCACCAAGTGTAAGACCATTAATTTCGTTTCCAGCACCTATGTCTGATCCGCCATGTCTGATAGAACAGTATGCAAATGTTCCTGAATTATCTGCATCGTTAGATCCACCGTATTCACCTCTAGGCTCATTAGTAGGAATTCCTTCTATTTGAGTTACACCTGGTGAAGAGTTTAATGAAGCTTCGCCTAAAATGATCACACCTCCCCATTCTCCTCTATTGGTAGTAGAAGTGGTTCCGTCTAGAGGATCGGCCTCGTAGGTGAAAATAATAGGTTCAGAAGCAGTTCCTTCAGCATCTATAGTAGCTCCTCTAGTAATTATAAGTGCAGCGGCATCGTCTCCAGTTCCAGCAGCTCCTTTTATGATAGTTCCTTCTTGGATATCTAAGGTTCCTCCTACAAAACAAAAACCGCTTAGGATATATATGTTATTGTTAGTCCAGTTGGTAGTTTCTCCTGTAGCGTTTACAGTTCCTGTCACCTGTACTTCGTTAGTAGGAACAGAAGCAGGATTGTAGCCAGAGTATAGTGTCCAACCATCGGTCCAGTTAGAAGCTCCGAATGCTCCTTTATATGTTACGTTATCAAACCAAGCGTTAGTAGGTGCGTTTCCTGCTGGAAGAGTATTGGAAGGAACTAAGCTAGTAGCAGTTACTCCTGGGTCTGTGTGAGAGTTTCCGTTAGTCTCGAAAGAATCAGAGAATGCGGTAGTAGCACAAGCATCTGCATCGTAAGTGCATGATCCATCGTCATCATCTGCATCATCATCATAATTGTTCGCTAATACATCTGTACAACCTTCTTTTTTACACGCTGTGAATGCTAGAGTCATGGCTAGGAAAAGAAAGAATCCTAATTTGCTTGATAAGTTCATTTTAATAAGTGTTTGTTCTATAATTTTCGTCAAATATCTATAGTAATCTTGCTCTTGGTTTTAGCGCTGCGTTATGAATATATTAACCCAGTGTTATTAATCCCAATCCACACCTTAACAGTTGGGAAACACATAGGACACCTAACCAAAGAAGCCGTTTAATCATAATTAAGCGGCTTCTTTAAAGGCAGTAGTTCTTTTTACTTAAAACGTATAAGAAATACTTGCAGAGATTGTTCTTCCAGTTCTAAACGACTGGAATACATATTCGGTATCGTTGTATGTGTAGCTTCGTCTGGTTTCAGCATCTAGTAAATTCTGTCCTCTTAAGGTAGCTTTGAATTTTCTAGAGAAAGACTTTGTAACACTTAAAGTGATGTCATGTCTAGGCTGGTCTAATATATTTGGAGTTCCACCTTGTACTACTAAAACCAACTTAGGACCACTTACATTATATCCAGCAGATCCACTCCAGCCAGTTTCTATATTTTTATAAGAGAGTACACCATTAATTATGAAAGGCGATTGTCCAAACATTCTTCTTGTATTGTCATGAAGAGGATCTGTTTCTCTAATTTGAGCTAACTCATCAGAATCTATTTGAGTTTCAGATTCTACTAAAGTAACATTTGTTCCTATTTTCCAATTCTCGAATTTGTCTCCTAAGAAGTTTAGTTTTTTTCTAAAGTCAAACTCAACTCCATATAGTGTGGCTAGGTCTTGGTTTTCCCAAGTTAGCTCTAGGTTAGCCGCTTCTGGATTAACTACTAATTCGATAGGATTATTGAATCTCTTGTAGAAGGCACTTATTGAGAATATTTCGCCAGTATTCGGATAAAATTCGTAACGCACATCAAAGTTATCTATAAGCGTTCTGTCTAGGTTTGGGTTACCAATTTTTATCAATTGATTTTCAAAATCAAAAGAGGCAAATGCCGATACTTCTCTAAACGATGGTCTGGCTAAGGTTCTGGTAAATGCCATTCTTAATTTGGTCTTCTCCGCTAATTCTTTAGTTATGTTTAATGAAGGAAGCACATCTACGTTATTAAGCTCACTTTTGAAATTGGCTTTTTCTTCTTCAGTGTCTACTTCGTAATATTTCTGACTTATAGATTCTATTTGAGCGCTTTCTACTCGTGCACCAGCTACAACTCTCCAAGTATTACCAAGTCGGTAATCAGTCATGGCATATCCAGCCAGAACATTCTGAGTAGCCTCGTATGAATTTTTAGTATCTGTTCGGTCTTCTACATAGATGTAATTTTCAATAGACGTGTTTATGTTTTCTTGATTGAAAAACTCATTCACATTTCCATTAAATGAAATACCTTCTGAATAGAATTCCATAAGTCTTTCTTCAAAAACTCGTGTTTTGTAAATGTTACTCACACCAAATTGAAGGTTAGACTCTTTGTCATCCACTAGCTTTAATGGAACTATCACATTCACTTTTGTGTCATAATTCCACTCGTTCATGTTTCTAAAGAACTTACTCGGAACATTAATGTCTGCATCATAAAGATCATATCCTGAATTATTTTCCGGATTTTTAATCAAGTATTCTAATACGGTAAGGTCTGGAGTATCTTGCTGAGCGAATGCCGCAGAAGCTATCCAATTCATTCTTAGTCCAGATTCATCGTTTAAAAGGTGCTCACCCTTAAACTGCGCAGCATTTAGGTTTCTTTCGATGTAACGAGTAGAAAACTGCCTGCTTAAGAAATCAGGATCTATGTTAGGCACAGTACCTTCTTGAGCTCTGGCAGAGCTAATTCCGTTTTGGTTTCTTAGTAGAGTTAATCCTACAGTATTCCCTTCACTGAATTTAAGGCTAATGTTACCCAATGCTCCCCAAAGAACACTCTGGTCACCCCTAGAGTCTGTATATCTAGATTCTCTATTAAGAGTAGCGTTATCGTTAGCTATTCCAGTTAGTTTATATCTTCCGGTCTCTCCATTTGAGTAGAAGGTGTTTTTTTGGCTGTACGTAGTAGCAAGGTTAAATCCTAGGACTTTTCCGTTGGCAAGCTCTTTTTTGTTCCCTACTGAAAACCCAAATCTCATATTTGGAAGTGCAGTCTGATTATTAGGGATCCATGTATCAGAGAATCCTCTTGTTTGTTCTTGCAGGAGAGCTAAATCTCCAGTGTTTTGATTTTGAACTTCATTATTAACTACACTTTCTGGTAGTGCTCTTCCTCCATTATCAAACCCTAAGAAATCAGTGCTGCTTCTATCATATCCTAAGAACTCCGAATTAAGAGTAGCATTTGTGTTGAATCCTAAAGAGAAAGAAACATTGTACTCCAGACTATCTGGGAAGTCTTTGGTTTGAATATCCACCAGTCCTCCTGTAAAGTTTCCAGGAAGGTTAGGAGTAAAGGTTTTTCTAATAGTTACATTTTGCACCAGTGTAGATGGAAATAAATCTAACTGTACTGAGTTTCTGTTCGGATCGAGTCCAGGTATCTGGCCACCGTTTAAAGTAGTGAGGCTATATCTGTCAGACAAGCCTCTCACATAAACATATTTCCCTCCCTCTACAGATATACCTGATGCTTTAGAAGTCATATTCGCTACATTAGTAGCTCCTAATGCTTTAGCAGTTTCATTCGAAACACCATCCACTATTCCTTTATCTATAAGTTTCATGGCATCAATTTCATTGTCGCCACCTTTTTTGTGTGAGCCTCCTACCACGGCTTCTCTTATTGCTATACCGCCTTCTTCTTCGCCTATTAGGAAGTTCAATAAGCTCACTTCACCTTCCTTAATAATAACTGATAATTCTACATCATAATATGAAATTGCTGAACATACAAGAGTATATTCCCCTGCCGGAAGTTCTAAAGAATACTCGCCCATATAATCAGCTCCAACACCTATTTCCGAATCTTTTACAAAAATGTTAGCCATCGGAATTTCTTCACCCGAATCTTTATCTTTTACTGTACCTGACACAGTGCCGTTTTGTGCGAATAAGTTGACTGCCATAAAAGTGGCGAAACAAACTATAAATAATCTCTGCATTACCTTCTAATTTTTTGCAAAAGTAAATGCGGCCTGGGCACTAATGCCATCAGGGCTATTATTCAATCGTTATGCTTATGTTAAGGGAATGTTACCTGGTTATTCTTGTAGGCTTATAGTTATTCAGAATGCTGGATTCCAAATCTTTAAATGAGCCCGTAGCATTTACACTTAGAATGTGAACTTGAACTTTAAGCTCTGTAAAAGAGTGTTCTGTATATCGTACATAACTCCGGCTGGTGATTATTTTACACTCTTTACTTTGTATGCTCCTCCAGCTAAACCTTCTACTTTAGAAGTCATTTCTTCTGCTGTAACTTTATTAGGATCAAACTGCACTGTTACTTTATCTATTGGATTATCTGAGCTGAACTCTAAATCTGTAGAAGCCACACCATCTATTTTTTCCAACCCTTTACATACGGCACTCCCGCACATTTGTTCACAGCTCATGCCTTCTATAGAAAGCTCTATAGAAGCTAAATTTGAAGAATTAGAAGTTGATTTTTCTGTGGTGGAGTTGCATGAAAATAGCATTGCAACGCTTACAATTAATACTGCTAAAGATCTCATTTTTTGAGTGTTTTAAAAGTGATGTAAAAATAGCCAATAGACACTTTAAAGATTCGTTAATTGCACTATTATTTAATCACTCATCTTGAGCACAGATTTAAGAAATGTTCTGACCCTAGTTTTTTTAGCACTCATTTGGGGCAGCTCATTCATTTTAATGAATTTAGTCCTTAAAGACTCCGATAAAAACATGCTATACTCGCCTATGGCTTTGGGAGCTATGAGGCTTGTATTGGCAGGATTAGTTTTGGCGCCTGTAGCCATAAAGCATATACGGAAATTAAAGGGTGAATTATTCTGGCCTGTGCTCATAGTAGGAGTGTTTGGTAATGGTATTCCAGCGTTCCTTTTTGCAGTATCATTAAATCACATAGACAGTGGTTTGGCTGGCATTCTTAATTCCCTAGTTCCACTATCTACTGTCCTTTTAGGTGTAGTGCTTTTCCAGCTGAAAATTAATAAATTCACTCTTTTAGGAGTGTTCGTGGGACTTTTAGGTGCTATAGGTCTGGTGGTAATGAAAAAGGGAGTTTCTGTGGATGCGGGTTACCTGGGCTATGCCGGCTTAGTAATTCTAGCTACGTTATGCTATGCGCTTAGTGTAAATACTATACAGCATAAATTAAAAGGAACAGATGCCATAGTAATAGCATCATTAGGCTTGTTTTTAGCGGCTTTACCGTCTTCATTAATTTTAGCTTTTACAGACTTTAAGGAGGTGCTTACGTCAAATCCGGAGGGGATTAAAGGACTAGGTTTTTGTTTTATTTTGAGTGCAGTAGGTACTGCATTTGCTTTAGTGCTGTTTAATAAACTAGTTCAGAAAAGTTCTGCGGTATTTGCAAGTATGGTCACTTACCTCATTCCCATTGTAGCTGTAATGTGGGGCATTTATTATGGTGAGCAATATTCACTGCCGCAGCTGGCATTTGGACTGGTTATATTACTAGGTGTTTACATTGTTAAATGGAGCAAACGGCTTAAGGTTTGATTCACTTTGGTTTTTCTGCGTTGCAATAGGAGTAAAGTCTTTTTATAGTTAGTTGTTATAATCAGAATTAAGTTCTATTTTTGCACGCTCAAAAATTATTAACAATATGTTCGCAATAGTAGAAATAGCAGGGCAACAGTTCAAGGTTGAAAAAGACCAACGAGTTTTTGTTCACCGTTTAGATACTGAAGAAGGTAAAAGTGTTGATTTCAACAATGTCCTTTTAGTAGAAGATGGTGGGAAGACTACAGTTGGCGCCCCAGCTATAAGTGGTGCATTTGTTTCTGCCAAGGTTGAAAGACACCTAAAAGGAGACAAGGTTATCGTTTTCAAGAAGAAAAGAAGAAAAGGATACCAAAAGAAAAATGGTCACAGACAGTACCTTACAGAGTTAACTATTTCTAAAATAGCTCTTACTGGTGGTAAAGCTGCAGCTCCTAAAAAAGAAGCTAAGCCAGCCGCTAAGAAAGAAGAAGCTCCTATGAAGGCTGCAGCTCCAGCCCCTAAGGCCAAAGCTACAGATGCTAAAGCTGATGATTTAAAAAAGATAGAAGGAATAGGACCTAAGTGTGCTGAGCACTTAAATGCTGGAGGAATCCATACGTTTAATGATTTAGCTAGTGCTAAACTAGAAACATTAAAGGATATCTTAGAAAAAGCAGGTCCTAGATATAACATCATAGATCCTACTAGATGGGCTGAGCAAGCTACTTTAGCTGCAGCTGGAAAGTGGGATGAATTAAAAGTTCTCCAAGACGAATTAGACGGAGGAAAAAGAAACTAATATTAACTTACCTGTCTGGTTAGACAGGTCTCTTAAAATTTAAAACCATGGCTCACAAGAAAGGTGTCGGAAGTTCGAAAAACGGTAGAGAATCTCAAAGTAAACGTCTAGGTGTAAAAATCTTCGGTGGTCAGTATGCCATAGCAGGAAACATTTTAGTTAGACAAAGAGGAACTACTCACCATCCTGGAGATAATGTAGGTTTAGGAAAAGACCACACATTATTCGCTCTAGTAGATGGAACAGTTGTGTTCAGAAAGAAAAAAGATAACAGATCCTACGTATCGATAGATCCAGCTTAAGTAGTTCTGTAACTTAATAATACTATTGAATCCCTGAACTGCTCTTACCGCGGTTCGGGGATTTTTATTTATATCATATTATGCTTCAAATAAATAAA
>JBGCDA010000023.1:0-17175 GCA_045104985.1 Flavobacteriales bacterium
GTGTCCAAACTGAGAAATGCTATCATCCTTAAAGCTGTTCAGAATTTCTCCTCCTAGATAGATCAGCACCACAAAGATGAAGGTGAGTGGAATTTCCTTACTTCTCAAGTTGACGATACTGCTTAGAATAATGAACATGAACACAATGCCGCTGGCACCAATAATACCAGAATTAAAAAAGATCATGTTGACTATGCCTGTGCTTACAGCTGTTATGAGCGCCATGACAAGTAGCGGCTTAGAACCATACTTCTCTTCTAGAATGGGGCCTAGAATAATGAGAAAAAGTAAGTTTCCCAAAAGGTGTTCATAGCTACCATGGCATAACACATAGCTAAAGAACCTGTAAAATTCTAAAGGCTTAAAATAGGGGGTAAGGCTCAAGTGCTGGTTCACGGCATTAGCTGTGAATTCATTGATATTAAGCAGCAACACACAGATTAGACAAAACGTAAGTGTTAACTTGGCATTATAGGTAATGCGCCAGCCAGAGTTGGTTTTGGCCACTGTTTTCTTAGCGCTCATAAGCTTGACCTGGCTGAAGTTTTCTGCCTAGCATTTGAATGATGGTCATAAAAATGGCCGCCTTTATAAGTAAACCTGGCAACAAAGATTTAATGCTATGTGCCAAATCTATTTCAGGCTTCACCTGAAGGATGTGTATGTAGCCCATAGACAGTATGACTAAATGCCCTAGAAAGTATAGCCCAAGAGATTTTAGTATCTGTGCGCCTGTCATTTTTTCGGCCAGAAAACCTACTAAAAATCCAGCCATTATGAATCCGAAAAGAAACCCAGTACTTAACGAGTAGCCTTTTTCTACAGAAGGGATCAAGTAGTGTAATCCACCTCCATAGCCTGCAAAAATTGGGAGTCCTAAAATCCCCAGAACCACATAAGAAAGAGCTGCTATTCCGCCTATGCGCCAGCCAAACACAGCTGGAAGCAAACACGCTAAGAGTGAACCGAAGGTAATAGGAACAGCATCTATTTCTGTAGATAGTTCAAGTTTTAATGGAGCTATTACACAGAAAATAGCCAATGAAAGAGCTACTTTCAATACTAAGTCTAATAACGGATTTTTAGAAAATAAAATGTGCTTGTTAAACATCTGAAAAAAATAAAACTCCTCTAGCTGAAGAGCTAGAAGAGTTTGTGAAGGTATCTAATGTTTATGGGTTATTTAGCGTCTTGAAGCTTATAAATAAACTGAGCTCCAGGCTCGTTCATCAGTACATTATTGCTTGGGTTCACATCTGCCAGTCTGTAAGTGCCGTCTATTACTACACTTTGAATGTCAGAAAACGGACGGTCTAGCTCTAACGTATAAGTAGGATTTACCCATGGCCAGTCTCCTTCCACAGTCCATGAACTGTAGCCTGCTTCCTCTTTCTTTTCTCCACGCATAATCACCATAGGAATGTAATGCATGTGCTTAGAACCATCTGTGTAAGTCACTACCACATCTAGAGGCATAGGCATTTCAGAAAATTTACCTAACGTAATACTGGTTTTACCATCGACAGTTCTTACCTCGCTAATGCCATAATCTATGGTTTTAGTAGAATTTACGAAGTACTGCAGGTACCAGTCTAGTTCCATTTTACATCGCTTCTCAAAAATCCTGATAAAGTCATTAGGGTTAGGGTGATGAAACGCCCACATGTCAAAATACTCTAGCATGCCAGCTCTAAAATCTTCTTCTCCCACTATGTATCTCAGTTGGTTTAAGAATACAGACCCTTTGCTGTAAGCAGCACTTCCATAAGCATAGTTAGTAGAGTAGTGGTCTGCGTGAGTACTGAGTGGTTCTTCATCTCCTGACTTTGCCAGTCTTATGTAGCCACCCAAGCTTCTATAGTTTACAGGCTCTCCCTGATCTCCGAATAGTACCGTCATGCATTCTCCAGAGGCATACGTAGTAAACCCTTCATCCATCCATTCATATAAACTCTCGTTAGTGGCCAGCAATCCTTGGAACCAGCTATGCGCCATTTCGTGTGCAGTAACTCCCACTAAACTTCCTAGGCTTCTGTTACCAGTAATAAGCGTGATCATAGGATATTCCATACCACCATCTCCACCTTGAATAATGGTGTACTGCGGGTAAGGATATTTGCCATAATTTTCAGAGAAAAAGGTCATGGCATCAGCACTGTATTGTTCTAATTCTTTCCATGTGGCATTGATTTCTTCATCATCTTGGTGAATGAAATGAAGCAGTGGCCCATTTTCTACTTGTAACTTGGTATGCAAGAAATCTGCATCTGCAGCCCAAGCAAAATCTATGACATTTTCCGCCTTAAACTTCCAAGTGAGTTTGCTTCCAGATTTGTGCTTTACTTCTTTAGCTGAATAGCCATGGCCTATTTCATCTGGGTTTTGAAGAACTCCTGTAGCACCTATAACATAAGAAGCATCTATGGTAATGTTCACCTCATAATCGCCCCACACACCATGAAATTCTCGACCTACATACGGCACAGCATGCCATCCCATGCAGTCGTACTCGCACATTTTAGGAAACCACTGTGTCATGCTGTAGCGCACACCTTCTGCATTTTGTCTTCCAGAACGTCTAATTTGAAGAGGCACTTGCGCTTCGAATTCCATTTCGAATACTGCCTTCTTTCCAGACTTTAACGTCTCGGGCAAGTTCACTTCCAAAATAGTTCCCACCACTTTAAAGTCTACAGGTGTGCCATCCATAGTGAGCGACTTTACACGCTGGTATCCTTGCTGACTTTCATCTAGTTGAGAAATTCTATCGCCTACCCTAGAGTCTGGATCTGATATAGTTCTAGAACGCACGTCCATCATACTTCCTGGTTGAAAAGCATTGAAAAACAAATAATAAAACACTTGATCTAAATCGTCTGGAGAATTATTCTCATAAGTCAGTTTTTGAGATCCAGTAAACTGGTGTGTTTCATCGTTCATGTCTATATCCATTTCACAAGTCATGGCCTGCTGCCATCTGGTGGCCTGCGCATTAGAAAGAATAGAAAGTGACAAACAGAATAAAAGTGTGGTAATAAGTGTTTTCATTAAATCGAAATGTTTTTCCAAAAATATCCATTAGCAGAGAAGAGCGGGAGTTTTTTTAAAAATTCGACCATGTTTGTTGAATTTTAACGAAAAGTAGCGGTATCATTAAATGAATCACAGCAGAAGAATGAAATACTTAATTGGCTTAATGAGTTTTGGAGTTTTGTTCATGCGTTGCAACGCTCATTCAGAACCAAACCTCCCCATGATAAAACCACCAGTAGAACCTGCTGATACACTAACAGCTTACGAAGCCTTTTTTCAAGACTATCCTGACTTCAAGTCAGATGGGTTTGATTTTCCAGTAGGAGCACCTAATTGTCAGGGATATTACAATGCGCAGCCTTTTGGTGAAAATTATCACTTAGGAGATGACTGGAATGGTGTAGGTGGCGGTAACACAGACCTGGGCGATCCTGTTTATGCGGCTGGAAATGGTTATGTAAGTGAGGTGTATGACGCTGGAGGTGGATGGGGAAACGTGGTTAGAATCATACACCAAGTTTCTGATTCCAGCTATATGGAAACACTATATGCCCATTTACAAACCATGGAAGTAACTGAAGGAGACGGGATAAAGAAAGGCACGCAATTAGGCACGATAGGAAATGCAGATGGAGCTTATCTAGCACATTTACATTTTGAACTGCGCAGCACACCATTAATGGGCTTAAACGGAGGTTATTCTACAGACACTACAGGTTATACTGACCCTACTAAGTACATCCAGTCTAATAGAAGAGTTATGTGGAGAATGGCTCTTAAGCCTTTAAAGCAATAGCCCTCTTATAGGTTTTGTCAGTGAACTAAGTAACATAAAGCTCTAATAACCCTTCAGGAAGCTCCACAAAAATAGTAGCATCTTTTCGGTTTACTTCTTTTACCACTTCATCATTAATAGGCACTAAAATTTCTATACCATCATCAGAGAGAACTTCTAAGAGAGGATTAGCTGGAAGATCTATAACTCGTTGAACTTTGCCTAAATCACCATTTTTAGCATCAGTTACTGTAAAGTCAATTATTTCGTGGTAGTAGAATTTATTTCCAGTAAGCGTGGGTAATTGGTTCAGTGGTAGATATAGTTCTGCATTGACCAGACTCATGGCCTGCTCTTCTGTATCTACTCCTTGAAGTCTCGCCTTAAAATGCTGGGCTTTTCTAAACTGTAGCTGCTCAAAGAAAAATGGCACTATAGTATTCTTGGTTTTAACCATAACCGATTTCAAATCAAAGTAATTTTCTGGAGCATCTACATCCATAAAAATGGCCACTTCTCCTTTAAAACCGCTGGTTTTGGTAATCTTACCTAAATAAAAATAATCGTCTAGATTCATGAATATATATCAGGCGCAAAGATAGTGTGCCGCCAAACCTTTAAATAATTCTTAGGCATAAAAAAAACCGCCTTTGCAAAGCAAAAACGGTTTTAGACCTTTTAGAATATTTTAAAATGATTAAGCTTTTTCCTCTCCAGAGTCGGCTTTATCGTCTTCTTTCTTTTCTTCAGCTGGAGCTTCTTCTTTAGCTTCTGCTACTGCCTCTTCAGCTGCAGGAGCGGCTTCTTCAGCCGGTGCAGCTTCTTCAGTAGGAGCAGCCTCTTCAGCCGTAGGTGCTTCAGCTACTGCTTCTTCACCAGCTTCTTCTGCAGGAGCGGCTTCAGCAGCTATGGCAGCGGCAGCGGCCTCAGTGGCAGCAGCGGCTTCAGCAGCTAATTCCGATTGAGCAGCAGAAAGTGCAGCAGCTCTTTCATCACTGATGGCTTTTTCAGCGGCCATTCTAGCAGCTTTTTCTTTGTCGGCCGCAGATGATAACTTATCTTCTTTAGCTTGAATTTTATTTTGTTTCTCTTCTAACCAAGCATTAAACTTAGTTTCTACCTGAGCCTCAGTAAGCGCTCCTTTAGCCACACCTCTTAGTAAGTGATTTTTGTAAATGGCTCCTTTGTAAGATAAAAGTGCCTTGGCAGTATCTGTAGGTTGAGCACCTACTTGTAACCAATGCACTGCTCTATCTAATTGAAGGTCTATGGTGGCTGGGTTGGTGTTAGGATTGTAACTTCCTATTCTTTCGATGTAGCGTCCGTCTCTCTTTGCTCTAGCGTCTGCTGCTACTATGTGGAAAAAAGGTTTTCCTTTTTTTCCGTGTCTTTGCAATCTAATTTTAGTTGCCATGTTTTAATAATTTTAAAAGGGTCCTAAACCCGGTTAATTAATTTAATTCCTAAAAGGGTGCGCAAAAGTACTATATATCATAGTATAAACAGCGTTGCAACGCAAAAAAAAACAGTTTTACTGGAGCTCACCCAAGAGACAGATAACGAATGGATTAGTGACTCTAATTTTAGAACCCTCGGTCTATATTTCTGTGTCTAAATTGTCTATAAACCTGAACGATAGGTGTTTTTCCGTTAGGTGGTTTCGGATTATTGACGTCTCTTTCGGATTTCAAATGTTCTAACTCTTCTTCTATTTCCCAAGAAGTTTTAGGTCGTTTAGGCAGTTCACCTCTAAAGATGAAAGCCAGAGCCACGCCTGCTATGGCACCTCCTAAGTGCCCTTCCCAGCTCACGCGTTCTTCTATAGGAAATATTCCCCAAATGATGCTTCCATATAAAAATAATACCACCATAGAAACTCTAATGAGTAGAATGTTTCTCCGAGATAGGAGGCCAGCAGAAAAGAGGAAAAAGGCCAGGCCATAAACCACACCACTGGTTCCTATGTGGTTACTTCCAGCCACACCAAAAACCCAAACGAATATGCCAGAAAATAGGAAAATATAAAGCCAGACCTTTAGTGCTATTTCTCTGTAAAAGTAGAATAGTAAAGTATTTAGCACAGTAAATGAAGCTGTATTATTCCAGATATGTTCCCAGCTTCCGTGAATAAACGGCATGGTAAATATGCCCCAGATTTTAGAAATATCTTGAGGATGGTTACCTGCCCTGCGCCATAAAGGAGAGCCGCCAAACTCTATCATCAACTGTACTCCCCAAATGATGATCAGAACTAGAACAGTAGAAAATAACGCATAAAACACACGGTTTTTTTCGAGCCTATCGTTCATTTAGTTCATTTTGATTAATGCTTTAAATGGATCTCTCTCGCAGTTCATGTCTTCCATAGTGTAACCCACAGACACATTACTCATTACGAGTTTTAGCGGGCCTACACCTTCTCGGTAATGGGCTATTTTAACTCCATTACCGAAGGCGTGCCAGTCTTCCCATGTGGTTTCTAGTCCACCTACTGGGATGATTTTTGTCCACATTTTAAAGCTAAGAGGTATACCAGAATCATCTATTTTCCAGAGGTAGCTGTCTCCTGGTGTAGAGCCACCAGAAGAATAGTTAACCATTAAACGTTCTTCTCCTTCATAATTTACAATAGACCGGGTCACACCTGGATCAAATGTTTTTAGAGGTGCTACTAGCCAGAACATATCATTGTTAAAGTAGTCGTTCGCTTTGTTGATTAATGTTTGTGCATTTTCCCCTTCGTGTTTATGTCCTTCAGTAAAGGCTAAGCCTTCTGAAGTTCCTGGTTTTATAAAGACAGTTAGTTCATCCCATTTTACACGCACTAAATTCCTGTGCTTATCCCATAAATAGTGGTGCATGTCTAAAAAATCCCATTGCACATACTGAATGTCTTCCCAGTGTTCGGCACCTAAGGCTTTTTCCATTTTGGTGGCTAGTGCATCTGCTCGTGCTCCAGTCTCTCCATTCTCCGGTAAGGATTCGTTAGCGGCTATACCAATAACTACTAGCAGTGCAATAAGCACTACAACGATTATCAATAACCATTTGAAAAATTTCTTTAGCATGTCTTAAATTTAGCGTAAAAATAAACGTTGGCTCATGAGAATAATTATCATTTCTGTTATCCTATGTTATTCTGGAATTCTGACTGCACAACTTTCATATGAAGAGGAGTTGCAGAAGCATAGAACCGAAGCTCAATTGGCTTTTGAAGATCCTGAACAAAGTATTTTAACTGTTGAAGAACGTGAAGCTTTTCATGGCTTAGAGTTTTTCTCTCTAGATAAAAGTTATAAGGTTCCAGTAAAATTTAAACTCATTAAAAAGGGTAAGGTTATAGGCTTTACTACCAGTACTGACCGAATAGCCAAATACAGACCCTATGGCAAACTCAAGTTTAAAGTAAATGGTAAGCGCTGTAAACTAACTGTGTTTGAATCTGCAGTGGCCCTGAAAGGTTATGAAAACCATTTATTCCTCCCGTTTACAGATCTCACAAATGGATTAGAAACCTATGGAGGCGGCAGGTATTTAGATTTATCTAAGCCGGATATGAAAAAGAAATTCCTGTTAGATTTCAATTATTGCTATAATCCTTATTGTGCTTACAGCTCTAAATACTCGTGTCCCGCACCTCCAGAAATGAACAGACTAGAGGTGGAGATAAGAGCAGGGGTTAAGGGTGGTGGTCACTAATTAATTGAGCCTACCGAGAAAATGCGAACTACAGTTTCCTCGGATTCTTCCAGTACTTCGTTTTTATTGTTTCTAGAAGTAATTTGAGACTTAGTAGTTTCGTTTGAAGAGTTTAAAAGTCCTGTTTTGAAACTCACATTTATGTCTCCAGTCAGCACAGTTACTACAGTAGAAGTAAATCCAGAAGAAGGGTCAGTGATGTTTTCTGTTACATTCATTTCTTGACTAATTGACGTGAAAGCTGGTTTAATTAGTTTAGGCGTAAGCTTGAGCTCCTTTGAAATTAAGTGTTCTAAATTAGACTTATCTTTAGTTAAAGGAAAGCCTAAATCAGAATCCATGGCTACTAGAGTGTTATTTTTAAGCGGGATAATCCTTTTAATTAAGTCTTGACCATAGCTAGTTTCGAAAAGCTGACCTACTTCAGAATGGAATTCTGGATTGACCATATCTTTTAGCTTTTCTACTAAACCGTCTTCTCCTTTACCTTGTTTTATTTCACCTTTGAAGTTTGGAGTGTTGTTATATTCCATAACGAATGCACTAGCCACTAGTGCTTTTTTCTTTTTAAGATAAAAATTCTCATCAGCTGAGTTATAAGTTGTATTACCCTTTTTATCTTTCATCTTAAAGGTAAAATCATTAGGCGTAAATTGAATTTTTACTGTTCCTTTAGAAAAACTAATTATTTTTCCAGTCAGCTCTAGCGTATAACCAAATGATTTTTCTGTTTCTGAGTTCTTAGAATTAAACTTTTTGGTATCCGTTATTTGGATTTCAGAGTCGTTCCTTACAGATAATTCAATAGTTTTAGCATCCTGAGCTGATAAATGTAAAAGAAAAAAAGAAAGGGCTATAGTTAAAAAAGTTTTGGTCATGATTATGAATTTTATTAGACAGCGAAGATAACAAACACAATGCCTAAAATAAAAAAAGCCTAAAACACAATTGGTTTTAGGCTTAAAGTAATAGGATTCTATTATTTAACAGTGGTTGTGCTAGACTGTTTTATACTCATAGGAACCTCCATATCCATAGGAAGCTGTTCGTTAGCTTTCATAGTCATTAATCCTTCTATAGTTCCAGACAAGTTATAAGATGACATTAGGCCAGTTTCCAAATCTACGGATCCGTTACCAGTTAAATCTCCAGACATGTCCATGTCCATTTCCATTCCGTTGGCTTCCTGCATCCCTTCCATTTTCATGGTAGTAGTTAAATCGAAGGTGAGGTTTTTCTTAGACACTTCAGTAGCTGTGAAAGAAGTTTTAGACAATATAGAAATTTCAGCATCTACTGAGCTATCTACTTCCCATTTTTCGCCCTGCTTATATGATTTCCCATATTCTACTGGAAATAATGATTGGTAAGTTTTTTCCATAGCTTCAGCATCTAAAAACTGGCCGAAATCTGCCCCGCTAGCTGCTAGACCAGACATTTCGCCCATAATTTCATCTAAGCCTTTAACCTCTTGAACTTCTCCCTTATAATTTACGATAACAAGTATTTTTTTACCGATAAGACTTTTAATCGGCTTATTCATTTCGTTCTCTGGCTCGCTACTATCCAAACTAATTTCCATACCTTGCATAGGGCTGTTCATATTCATTTTCATAGACTTATAAGCCTGAGAAAACGTTATAGTTTCTTTACTCATGTCTTGCACTTCTAAATCTAATTGCATGGCTATTTCCATATTAATTGCCATTTTCTGTCCCATCACTGTTTGACTAATTTCTTGAGACATGTCGGTAATCATTAGGAAAGTGTCTCCTTTTTTTACCTTTAATTCCGCTTTCTGTTGAGCGAATGAACCTAGGCTTAATGATAGAATAAGACCTACAGCGAGTATTGTTTTTTTCATTTTCATTTTTTTTGGTTAGCCAAAAGTACACCTAAAGTCGTGCCATTTCGCTAACGATTTATGTTAACTGAGAACTAGCTTGGGGTATTTGCGTTGCAATTCTGCTTTCATCCCTTCCACCTTCTCTTTAAGTGCTAAAGTAGCGTCTGATTCCGGATTTAGTGGCCTATGGCTTAGTAGTGATTTGAATCTCTCTAGTTCCTTTAAAATGAGGCCGTCAGATTCAGAGAATAATGATTCTGCCATGTAATTGAAAATGTAGTCTATAGCCATATCACTCGGGTGAATGAGATCCTTTTTATAAAAGCGATAATCTCTCAGGTCATCCATCATAAGCTCGAAAGAAGGAAAGTACTGTGCATTATTAGAAGTACTAGCTGCTTCATGCAGCGCAGCATGAAGTATAGACTTGCTTCTAGAATTTTCTACCAATCCATTTTTTATATGTCTCACTGGACTCACGGTTAAAATTACTCTTAAATCAGGAAGTTTCAGAGCCAGTTTTTTCAGCAGGTGTGTCAAGTCTTGATTAACTTCAGTATAGCCGCTTAATTCTTTCTTAAATAAATGGTTAGGTAGTTTATGGCAGTTGGCCACTATTCCATTATTTAGTTTATAGCCCCAGGCAGTTCCTAAGGTTAAAAAGAGGGTTTTAGATTGAGCTAAAGTTTCGCGTTGCAACGCTAAAACGGCATTTAACTCATCTACCAATTTGAGTTTATCTGAACTTTTAAAAGTGCCATGGTGGTTAAGGCTGTGAAACACACCCTGATGCTCCACAATGTGATTTTCAGAATAAGTGAACTCTGAATCCAATGTTTGATTTAAAATTCTGAAAAGAGGTTTAGGGTGAAAAATGACACCAAAAGGATTTACTAAAACTGGCAGGCCAAGTGAGCTAAGTCTACCACCAATGTTGTCTGAAAAACATGATCCTAAAAACACCATACCTCCGAATAAGTCAAGGGCGGAGTTCAATTTAGGTAAAGGTAATTCTGTTCTTAATTTCACTAGGTTATTAGATTAATTTGGGATAAAATTACTCATGAATGTGCTTTCTTTGTCGGTCTAGTAAAATTCATGGAAGAACTAATCAGCATAGAAGGGGCCAGAGAGAATAATTTACAAGACATTTCTATAGATATTCCTAGAAATAAACTTGTGGTAATCACAGGTTTGAGCGGTAGCGGAAAATCCTCTTTAGCCTTTGATACCATTTATGCTGAGGGGCAAAGAAGATACATAGAAACCTTTTCGGCCTATGCACGCCAGTTTTTAGGAGGAATGGAGCGGCCAGATGTAGATAAAATAGATGGCCTAAGCCCCGTAATAGCTATAGAACAGAAAACTGTTTCTAAGAACCCACGGAGTACCGTTGGAACCATTACTGAAATCTATGATTTCATGAGACTATTGTACGCCAGAGCTAGCACTGCTTATTCTTACGAAACAGGAGAACAAATGGTGAGGTACTCTGACAAGCAGATAGTAGATCTCATTTTAAAAAACTATACAGGACAGAAGCTAGTGTTTCTGGCGCCCATAGTGAAAGGAAGAAAAGGACATTACAGAGAACTGTTCGAACAAATAGCCAAGCAGGGATTTGTGAAAGTGCGCACAGATGGAGAGGTAAAAGACATAGTGCCTTCCATGAGATTAGATCGTTATAAAATCCACGATATAGAGATAGTAGTGGATAGGCTTAAAGTCTCTAAGGAGAGCAAAGATAGAATAGCCAAGGCAGTAAACACCGCCATGCAGCATGGTAAAGGTACTATGATGGTGATGGTTCATGAAACCAATAAGACCAAGCATTTCAGTAGATTTTTAATGTGTCCGACCTCAGGAATAGCCTATGCTGAGCCAGAGCCTAATCTGTTCTCGTTTAACTCACCTTATGGAGCTTGTAAAAACTGCAATGGGTTAGGAGAAGTAGCCGAGATAGATCTGAAAAAAATCATTCCAGATCCTAAGAAGACCATAAGAAAAGGAGGAATAGCACCTTTAGGAGATTATAAATCTAACTGGATTTATAACCAAGTAGAAGCCATTCTTACCAAACATAAGCACAAGCTTACAGATAAGATAGAAGACCTGAGTCCAGACTTAGTGAATACACTTTTATACGGCTCAGATGAAGATATAGAAATGGGAGAGAGCGTAGGCGTGAAGTCCTACTCAGTGAAATTCGAGGGTATTATTTCGTTTATAGAACGCCAGGCCGAAGAAACTACTTCTAAGCCATTACTGAGATGGGCGCAGAGCTTTATGAATAAAATAGTCTGTCCTACATGTGAGGGTTCAAGAATTAAAAAGGAAGCACACTATTTTAAGATTGGAGATAAAAACATAGCAGAATTAGCTGCTATGGATATTTCTAACCTTTCCGAGTGGTTTAAAACAGCTCACAAGTCTTTAGCCAAGAAAGAGCTGACCATAGCTAGAGAACCTCTCAAAGAGATCAAAGACAGGCTTCAGTTTCTGGTAGATGTAGGCCTAACTTATCTTACGCTTAACAGAAGCGCTAAAACCCTTAGTGGTGGTGAAGCACAGCGCATTAGACTAGCCACTCAGATAGGTTCTGAGCTAGTGAATGTGCTGTACATCTTAGATGAACCTAGCATAGGCCTGCATCAGCGAGACAACTACCGTCTTATAGATTCTTTAAAGAAACTCAGAGATATAGGAAATTCGATTATAGTAGTGGAGCATGATAAGGACATGATGCTTCAGTCTGATCAGGTCATAGATATAGGTCCTGGCGCTGGAATTCATGGCGGAAAAGTGGTAGCTCAGGGTGTGCATGATGAGCTGGAAGATCAAGGGTCAGTGACTGCATTGTATTTGAATGGCAAGAGAACCATCGCCACGCCAAAAAAGCGCAGAAAAGGAAACGGAAAGAAGCTTGTATTAAGCGGTGCCAAAGGAAATAACCTTCAGAATGTGAGTGTGAAATTTCCATTAGGTAAACTCATTTGTGTAACTGGAGTGAGTGGTAGTGGAAAATCTACATTGATTAACGGGACTTTATATCCGCTGCTTAATGCACACTATTTTAAGGGAGTAAAAAAGCCACAGCCATATAAGTCTATCAAAGGGCTGGAGCATTTAGATAAGGTGATAGAAATAGACCAAAGTCCGATAGGCAGAACACCACGTTCTAATCCAGCCACTTATACTGGAATATTCTCAGACATTAGAAACTTATTTTCTATCATTCCAGAAGCTAAAATTAGAGGGTATAAGCCAGGAAGATTCTCGTTTAATGTTAGTGGAGGAAGGTGTGAAACGTGCAAGGGTGCTGGGCTTAAGCTCATAGAAATGAACTTCCTGCCAGATGTGTATGTGGAATGCGAAGACTGCCAAGGTAAACGTTACAATAGAGAAACTCTGGAGATTAGGTACAAAGGGAAAACGATAGCTGATGTGCTAGATATGACTGTGGAGCAAGCCATAAAGTTCTGGCATGGCCACCCTAAAATTTTAAGAGTGGTGACTACTTTAAACGATGTGGGATTAGGATACATTACTCTTGGGCAGCAGAGCACAACACTCAGTGGAGGTGAGGCACAGCGTGTAAAGTTGAGTACTGAACTGAGTAAAAAAGGAACTGGTCAGACGTTTTATATATTAGATGAACCCACTACAGGGCTGCACTTTGAAGATGTAAAAATGCTGTTAGACGTACTGAACAGACTCACAGATGAAGGAAACACGGTGTTAGTAATAGAACATAATCTGGATGTAGTAAAAGTGGCAGATCACATTATAGACCTAGGGCCAGAAGGTGGTTCAGGTGGTGGGCAGATCATAGCAGAAGGTACTCCAGAGCAAGTGGTTAAAGTAAAAGAGTCTCATACAGGGAAATTTTTGAAGGGGGAGCTTTAGTTAAGCGTTGCAACGCTTAGACTAAATCACTTTATAATTCTAAAACTAAAAAATACTTGTCCCAGTTTCACTAGTAAACCGTTCTAAAAATGCCATGCCTTTTGACGAGTTTCCTTTTGGATTCAGTTTAGGACTCCATACAGCTATGGAATATTTCTCAGGATAAACCGCTACTATTCCTCCACCTACACCACTTTTCCCAGGCAGGCCTACTTTAAAGGCAAACTCTCCTGCCTCATCATAAAAGCCACACAGCTGCATGATGGCATTGATACGATTAGACTTGGCTTCAGTAGTAATTTGCTCACCTGAGCAGGGGCTCAATCCATTATTAGCCAAAAAGAGAAATGTTCTAGAAAGTTCCTTACATGTCATCTCTAAAGAGCACAAGTGAAAATAAAAATCCAAAACTAGGTTTAAGTCGTTTTCTATATGGTTAAAGGACCTCATAAGATTGGCTAAGGCCCTATTAGTATATCCTGTTTCTGATTCAGATCGTGCTATGCGTTCTGAGAAATTCACAGAATCACAGTGAGTAGCACTAGCTATGAACTCAGATAGGGCAGTTTTAGGATCTTCTAGATTAGAAATTAGAACATCACACAGCACTATGGCTCCCGCATTAATAAGTGGATTTCTAGGAATTCCCTCTTCTAGTTCTAGCTGGATAAGCGAATTGAACTTGGTGCCAGATGGTTCTACACCCACGCGTTTCCAAAGCTCTTCTCCTACTAAGTTATAAGCTAGAGTTAATGCTAATACCTTGGCTATACTTTGAGTGCTAAAGGGTTCATTATAATCTCCATACCCGAAATTCTCATCAGACATGGAAGTGACGTGTACGCCAAATTTATTCGGGTCTACACTACCTAATTCTGGAATGTAGGTGGCTACTTTTCCTGTGTCTTGAAAGGTTTTTAAATCGCACCCGATTCTGTTAATTATTTCTGAGAAGTTCATAAGGCCCTAAATTCTATTCAGTGAAGTAGCTCAAACTGTGTTCAAATTTAAGCACTATGGTGGTAAGTAAACTCTTATAAAAACACCTTCTTACCTTACATCTCTTCTTTTAAACAGCCATATAGAAAGACCAGCATATAGTGAAGCATGCCCCAGTGTAAACATAAGATTAGTTAATGTTACCGTGGTGGTTACTTGCTGTAAAACATATTTACCAAAAGGAACAGAAATGATGTTTCCAGCACCTCTTAGTGGTAAAAAGTTGGTTAAAAAAGGCTTTTTATAATCCCAAGCTATAACTCCATAGGAAATGGCCTCTAATGAGAAGAAGTAGAATAAAAGTAGCAGGATAGTAATTCCAGAACGTTTTACTAAAAGTGTTACTAAAAGGCAAAACATCTGGTAAGAGAATAGCACCAGAATAAAGGCTGGAATAAACTCTAAGTGCTTAACCACATAATAGAAATCTGTGACCTGAGAATATCTGTAACCCATGTATAACCCTATGAGTAGCACTACCACCCCCATAATAATACTTAAGAGCACTGCAAAGAGAATTTTAGAACCGATAAGCTCTGTTCTGCTTAGTCCGTCTATCACATTCTGTTTAACTGTTCCGTACCTAAATTCATTAGCCATAGAAATAACTGGTATGAATGCCAGAAGAATGGCAGGCCACTTAAGCGCATAAGTTAGATTCTGCCAAATGTCTAGAAAATCAAATAGTGGAATATCGTTTAATCCTATGCCATATAAATTAGCATTTTGTGTCTCGGTCATATAATCTAGAAAGGATCTAGAAAAAAGAGGGACAGAAAGGAGAAATATAGAAAACATGATAGTGAACACCCAGAAGTACTTGGTGTTCTTAAGTTTCATATACTCTATTCTAATCAGTCTAATCATTGGCTTCTAGAATTTCTAAGAACTGCTGTTCTAGTGTTTTTTTATTCATCACTAAATGATTTACTATAATCTTTCTATCCAGAACATGTCGGTTTAGATCCACCGCAGATATACCTTTGCTGAGTTTTACTTCCAGACCTTTTTTAATGGTTCTATGACTTATATAGCCATTAAACTCTTTCACAGCTGCTTCTAGCTGGCTAAAATCATCACTTCCTATTTCTACCGTATGATTGTTGTCTAAGTCAGAACCGACCTCTCCATGGTGAATGAGATTTCCTTTTCTCAGAATAGCGAAGTGGCTGCACACCCGCTGCACTTCATCCAGAAGGTGGCTGGCCAGAATTATGGTTTTTCCAGATTTAGAAATCTTAAGAATGAGTTCTCTAATATCAGAAATCCCCTGTGGGTCTAATCCGTTAGTAGGCTCATCTAAAATGAGCACATCTGGATTAGCCAGCAGGGCAGAGGCTATGGCTAGCCTCTGTTTCATACCTAAAGAATAAGTCTTAAAAGGATCTAGCTTTCGTTCATATAGACCTACTCTTTTTAACTCTTCATCTATTCTGGAATAAGGCACATCCTTAATCTGGCATACGATTTTTAAATTTCTCTCTGCATTATAGTTTTCGTAGAAATTAGGTTTCTCTAAAATGGCACCTATATTTTTTCTGGCTTCAGAGGTGGTTAGCCCATTAAACCACTTAAAACTGCCACTGCTAGGGTTGGTTACGCCTAATAGCATTCCTAAGCAGGTAGATTTTCCACTACCATTCGGGCCTAACAGCCCGAACACTTGGCCTGGAATTATTTCTAGGCTTAGCTTATTTAGAGCTATGAGTTTTCCATAGGTTTTATGCAGCGCATTTATTTCTAATACAGGAGTAGAGCTCATGGTTTAGTTTTGACTTTCGGCTAGTTCTTTTAACTTTTTAAAATCTAGACTTTCAAAAGCATTAATATACCTTAAATCTAGACTGCCTTTCATCTCAAAGGCTCCAGTCTTTCCTAAAGGCTCGTAATACATAAAAGCTACATATTCTGACTCGCCTTTTTGGTTTTCTTTTTCATAGATAGAAGCTTTCATTTCTTTGTTATCTATCATAAAAAGTTCAGAAAACCCTTCAGATTTAATAGATTTAAGAAGTGTTTTATACTGTGTCTTAGCAGATTCGCCTATTGAGTCAGTAACTATAGCCTTTATGTATTCTAGGTCTTTAACCAGTAAATTAAATTCCTCATTATTATCTTTATTCAGGACTCTAATCACACTTTGATACATGAATAGATTATATCCATCATTATTGTCTTCTAAAGTTTGAACAGTCTTAGTCTGGGCATTTAGCGAAAGTGAAACTGCTATTAGTGTTGCAACGCTTAATATATATTTCAGCATAATTATTTGTTTTCTAGGTTCTTAAATTCTTCAAATCCCTCTATGTCCATCTTATCACTGAGACTAGAAAGCTCCTGAAGGTTAATATCTCCCACTAGTGATAGTATCATTAGTTCGGATTCTTGGTAAAGCAGCATAACCAATTCTGATATGGAGCCACCGGATTCTTTGATGTAAAAAATCAGTTCTTGATCTTTATTTTCTACCGTCATAAGCTCCTCATAAGAAGAACTCGTAGTTTTTTTAGCAGAGCCGTATAAGCTCTCAGCGTCACTTAATTCAGAGCCTACTAGCACTTTTAGACCTTTTAGTTTACTAATGGTTTCTATCACCTGCTGCTCATCTGGGTCATCAGCATTTATGTTAGTAAATAGGCTAAACATCTTGCTAGAAATAGACACCTTCGTAAAGCGTTCATCATCTCCGTAATCTGAGAAGTAAGTGTCTATGGCATTCGTTTGTCCGTAGCTTGTAAAGCTATTTAGGCTAAAAAATGCCGCTATTGAGAGCAGTTGGATTAATCGTTTCATGTTACTTGTCTTTATTTATCTGTAGGTGGTCAGCAGCTATACTGAAATTCCCCAATTCTTTACTATAGGTTTTTCCCTTATTCATTTTTTCAGAGACCAGCTTTAGTGCTTTTTTTACTTCTTC
>JBGCDA010000024.1:0-2663 GCA_045104985.1 Flavobacteriales bacterium
AAATTATACTGTTCCAGTATGTTTTCAGCTTTCCTTAAAGAGCCACCCATAATCCAAGCTTCTTTATAGCCTTCTACTATTTCTTCAATGGTTTCACAGTGAGCTTTAACTTGCTGTTCCTTGGGTAAAATCATTTGAAAAGCAGATCGAGCTGCTTTACTGGTTCTAGTCCAGAATTCAGAATCAGGCAGGCCACTGGAATTATCGGCTATGTTAGCATTCATAATAAAGTTTCGAACCTTAGTGGTATTATCTAACTGATCAGAAAAAGGTTCACCATAATAACTCAGTAGAATTTCCATGGTGATCCAATTAAAAAGGGGGTAGTAATACTTCTTTCCATGATTATCAAATTGAGTTTTATAACTCTTTTTGTATAAATCTCTGGATGCTTTCAAAGCTTCTTTAGTGGACATTTTATCCTTGTGAATAAGCGAATGTCTTTTGTAATTCCCCGCGGCCAGACTTAATCTCAAACCTGTTTCTTTAAAGCTTAATAGCCACTTGGCTATATTATGCGCCTTTTCAGTGTATCTATTAATCTTGTCTAGATTATGGTCTTCATACTTGCTCATTTCTCGAGCTAGCTTCATGGATAAATTAGAGAGTTTTCTAGCGCTTTGCAACGCGAACTTATCACTCCCGCCTTCCTGTAGTTTTAGGAAAAAATGAAATGACTTATTATAAGATTGCAGTTCATAGTATGCAGAGCCTAAGGCTTCTATGATGTATGGATTATTTAGCCATTGTGGATTCATTTTCTCTATGATGGAGTTCAAGCGTTTTTTCAGTCTACTGGCTTCTCCATGAGAGCGCACATCTGTGCTACTATAAACATTCTTTATATCTACTCTAGCTTGCTTAGCATGAATGTAAGGCTTTTTATTTTTTGACTTACCCGTTCCATCTCCATAAAAAGAATAGGCTTGGGAACCGTAGGCTTGATAGGCTCCCCATGTATTGGTATGTTCATGCTTGTGAAATACTTCTTCTCTGGCGCGCCTCACCGCTTCGCCAAATTGAACACCATCAAACATTTCATTATAAAATACCTGGGCAAAGGTCTGTGCCGCTGCATCGTCTACGGCCCATCCTGTTACTATAACCGCTTTTACACCATTTTTTATAAACTGTGTGCCCAAGCTAGCAGCTAGCTGATGCCTCTTGCCAAATTCAAATTCATTTTCGATTTTGTATTTATCCTCTAAAGAATCGGTGAGTTCTCCTGAATAACAGCAATTCACAAAGACAAACTCAGGAATGGCAGACATGTTATTTATTTCTTTGGGTGTAATAAAGGTTCCTTCGCTTAGCACTACACCAGTTTGAGGAGGAGTGTTAGGGCAGGTCTGATAATTTACTACACCGTGAGCTGCTATATGGATTATTTTATTAGTACCTACCATAAATTTGGTAATGGTATCCAGGTAATCAGACTCTATAGAATGCTCTACTGTATAATCATTTTTAGTTAGAAAATCCTTTACCCAAAGAGCTTCGTCTCTAGCTGCAGGTAGATTAGAGAATTGACCATTGGTATCTGGATTTCCTATTACTAAGGCCCTTTGGCCTGAGAAATAGTTTCGTGGTTTTAGGTCTGCTAATGCTAAATTTCTAACCAGTCCGCTTTGAACTACCAGTGGTTTCCTGGCTTTTTCAAAAGGGTTAAACAATAGCTCCCAGGGGAATCCAGCCGATTCTTCATCCAGTAGTAAAAGAATGTCTCTCTTGTCACTAGCAAAATCTTTTAACTCATTAGGAACGATAAGACTATACAAAGTCATGGCTAGTTTTTCATTAAGCGCGGTGTTATCCACACTGTCTTTAACTAATTTATCTATGAGTCGTTTCTGAGAATTTAGAATTCTAATTTCACTACTTGCTTTTTCCGTTAAGGAGGTGAATTTCAGGTTTCCTGTTTTGTGGCCTTCAAAATTGGTTTCTTCTACGATTTGAAGACGGTACCACCAGTCATCTCTTTCATTCAATCCTATTTTTCTTTTTCTTCCTGGGGCTTTATGTAAAAATGGCCTAGAATCATCTGGTTTGAAATTAGGGAACCTGTCATCATCTAGTAATGTCCATACAGAGGATGCCATGGTAATGGCCCTATCTTCAAAGAGTTCTATAAATTCTATTTCAGTAATTGGATTTAATTTCCCTGTATAACTGTTTAATAAATGTGCATTAGCCCGTTGCACCGCATTAAGGATACATAACACAGAGTTTTCTATGGTTAGTCCAGCATAGCTGCTGCCTATAAGTAAAATAGAAACACCTAATTTAGTCTGCCCGCCAAAGTAAACCCCTTCTTTTTCAAATTGAGTATTCTGCTTGATGGCTAAATCTAAAAGTCCTGCTTCCACAGTACTTTCTAAGTTACCTTTAGTGAGTTGGTCAGATATTCTTCCTAATCCTACCACTACAGCACCCCTAAAATGTCCTTTACCTGTTAGAATTACCTCCGTATTTCTAATGTACTTCGGGTAAATGCCTGCATCGAAATAAGTCTTTAGCTTTCCGTCTAGACTTTGATTAATGGCGTACTCAGCATTAACCAGTTCATCATCATCCTGATGGTGGCCTACCATTACAGGGTACCTAGCATTTCCTAAGTCTCCATGAGTCATCAAAATATTTACTTCTGGAAGCTTCAGTTCTTC
>JBGCDA010000025.1:0-145784 GCA_045104985.1 Flavobacteriales bacterium
GAGTTAACGGTAGCACTAGAAGTACAGACTGTAGAAGCAGAATGTGGAGGATCAATAATCAGAACATGGAGTGTGTCTGATGATTGTGGAAACACTACTTCATTGACACAGACTATTACATTAGTTGACACTACTGCACCAATAATTACTTGCCCAGCAGATGTTCAAGAGGAGTGTGATTCTAATCCTGACTATGGAATGGCTACTGCAGAAGACAATTGCAACGCAGTAACTATTACTTCTGAAGATTCAGTTACAGGAGATGATTGTGAGACAGTAATTACTAGAACATGGACAGCAACAGATGCATGTGGAAACATGAGTGAATGTGTTCAACTAATAACTCTAGTAGATACTACAGATCCTATTCTTTTAATACCAGCGGATCTTGCACATGAGTGTGATGAGATGCCAGTTTACGGAGAGGCTACTGCTACAGATGCTTGTAATGAAGTAACAGTAACATTTGAAGATGTAACTACGGGAGATGATTGTGAGACAGTAATTACTAGAACATGGACTGCAACAGATGCTTGTGGAAATAACATATCAGATGTACAGACTATTACTATAGTAGATACTACTGCACCTATCTTATCTATACCAGCTGACCTAACACATGAGTGTGATGAGCAGCCTGATTATGGAATGGCCACTGCAGAAGATAACTGTAATGAGGTAACTGTAACATCTAGTGATGTGATTACAGGTGATGTTTGTGAAACAGTAGTTACCAGAACATGGACAGCAACAGATGCTTGTGGAAACACTACTTCTGATATACAGACTATAACTATAGTAGATACTACTGCCCCAGTATTATTCGGATTGCCTGCAGATGCTGCTGTAGAGTGTGACGCTATTCCTGAGCCAGCGGAAGTTACTGCTACTGATAACTGTGATGAAACATTAGAAGTAGAGTTTACAGAAATTACAGAGCCTAGCGGATGTGAATTAATAATTACCAGAACATGGAGAGCTACTGATGAATGTGCTAACACTTCTTTAGGAGTTCAGACGTTAATCGTAGTAGATACTACAGCTCCTGAGATTTCTGAGGCACCAGCAGACGTAACCGTAGAATGCAGTACTATTCCTGAGCCAGTAGAGTTAACAGCTACTGATAACTGTGATGATAATGTAGAGATCACTTACTCTGAAGTAAGTTCAGATGGTTGTCCTTACACTATTACCAGAACATGGACTGCTACTGATGACTGCGGTAATCAAGATTCTACTATACAGGTTATAACTGTCATAGATGAAGAGTTCCCAATGTTTGTAGACTTCCAAGTAGAGATAGATGTTAACTGTGAAGAAATAGATGACTATGTAATGATAGAAGCTACAGATAACTGTGATGCAGATGTAGAAGTAACATTTGTAGACCTTAACTTCTCAGGTGGATGTTTCGGAGTGATTCAGAGAACATGGTATGCAGAAGATAACTGTGGAAACATAACTCAAGCAGTACAGTTCATTCGTCAGGTAGATGAAGTAGACCCTGTATTATTTGGAGTTCCTGCAGACATCACTTTAGAGTGTGGAGATGATATTCCTGCACCTGCTGCTGATGTAACTGCTGCTGATAACTGTGCTACTGATTTAACTGTAGTATTCGAAGAGGTACAGTCTAATGACTTCTGCCCATATACTATTACTAGAACATGGACAGTACAGGATGAATGTGGAAACATAGTAGATGGAGTTCAGGTAATCACTGTAGAGGTGGAGACTCCAGACTTTGTAGAGATAGCTTCATTCCCGAATCCAGCTTCAGATGAGTTCACTGTTCAATTCAGCATACCAACAGATAAAGATGTGGATGCTTGCATATTTGATGCACTAGGAAGAGCAGTAACTCCAGTATTCAAAGGTCAGGCTGATGGACACAGATTATATGAGTTTAATATCTCAGCTTCTAATTGGGAATCTGGAATGTATGTATTAAGTCTATTAGTAGGTGACGAAGTTCACCACCATAAGATCTTAATCAACACTACGAAATAATAAGTTTAATTATGACAACATAAAAAGCGGAGCTCACTTAGAGCTCCGCTTTTAGTTTATAGCATTTTATTTATGAATGTTAGTATACTTAAACTAGAATAATCTTAGTAAAGGCGTGTCCTTTACTTGTTTAAAATTGAGAGTTCCTGGTGTTAGAATGGAGGGTTTAAAGTTCGAAGCTATGTCTTGAAAGAAAAGGCTATATAAGTATGGAGATCTTAACCTCCCACGAAAACAAATATGATTATTGTTGAAGCATCTCATCTAGAACTTCATGATTTATGCTTCTGGATGTTCATAAAGACGCAGAGAAAATACACTAATACTGATAAGCAAGTTGGACAAAACTTAGTCTGAGATTTTGTTCAACACTCCAAGAAAAACATCCAAAATCTGAACTAACTTGACAGATGTGGCAAGCTAAGTGTTCTTGAAAAGTCCGTTGGTTAAATTAACTGCATTAAAATTCTTTCAAGGACTGAAACAAACTCATCTGCATTAGCTTTAGAAAAGCACAGTGGTGGTTTCATTTTTAGAACATGATCATAAGGCCCATCTGTACTGGATAATATGAAATTTTCCTTAAGTTTATTTTTTACAGTTCCGGCCAGCTGCGTTAAAGGTGAATTATCGTGGTCTAAGAATTCTACTCCTAAGAAAATTCCATAGCCTCTCACGTCTGCCATAACGTCAAATTTGCGTTGCAACGCTAATAAAGCATCTTTCCAATATCCACCTACGTTTAAGGCATTTGCCTGAAGGTGTTCCCGCTCTAAAACTTCTAGCACTGCCTTTCCCGCTGCGCATGAAACGGGATTACCACCGAATGAACTGAAGAATTCCATGCCATTAGCAAATTTATGCGTCAGCTGATCTGAGGTAACCACACCACCCATCGGATGACCATTACCAATAGGTTTGCCCAAAATGACTATATCTGGCTCTACATTATGAAGTTGAAAACCCCAGAAGTGGCTTCCTAAGCGTCCAAAACCAGTCTGAACCTCATCTGAAGCAAACAGAATTCCATGCTCCTGAAGAAAAGGTAACATGTGCTCTAAATATCCTGGGGCCAAAGGAACTTGGCCTCCACACCCTGAAACGGGCTCTGCTATAAATAGTGCAGGAGTATTACCTTGTGATATTTCCTCTCGAAGTAAAGTTATAGCTTCATCTGCATAGGACTTTCCATCCGAGTAAAAGCTATTAAAAGTATTAGGCAGTGGAAGCTTTATAATATGAGATGCCGCTCCTGAGCCGCCTTTTCCGTCAAATTTGTAAGCACTGGCTTCTATAGCTAACATGGTGTTTCCGTGATAGCCATGGTCTAATACAGCTATATGGGTTCTGCCAGTGGCCACCCTGGCCATTCTAATGGCTAAATCGCTAGCGGCACTTCCTGAGTTTACTAGTAAAAGTTTATTTAACCGTGATGGGAAATACGAGAGAAGGTGGTCAGAATAATCCGTATAAATGGAATAGAGGTAGCGTGTGTTTGTATTTAACTTTCTTACCTGTTTGGAAATGGCTTCGATCACATGAGGATGACAGTGTCCTACATGAGGGATATTATTATAAGCATCTAAGTATCTGTTTCCTTTGTCATCGAACATGTACTGAAATAAGCTAGACTCCATGTGAATGGGAGTGGAATATGACAGACTTAAAGATGGACTAGCTACTTTTTTTCGTCTTTCTATAGAGGATTTTGAACTGACCTCCTTTACCTCACAACCCAGAGCGTTTAAGAAGTGGTTTTTTACTAGAACAGGACTAGTATAACTCCATATCTCCATCAGATGCCATGCTGGAGCTTCATTTTGTAAAATGTATTCCGTGGCCCCATTTAAGCCTTTAGATTCAGCGGAATGAAGTACTGACGTGCATAATCGAGCCGCTATTAAATCATAAATGAGTGAGATTTCTTTGCGTTGCAACGCAGAAATAGAATGATACCCAGCAATGATATGAGTGATGTTTGAAAGAAAATTCTCTGGAGCTAGCATGGCCACATAAGTGCAGGCTATGGCTATTTCATTAATAATAGGACCATAACATATATCTCCAAAATCTATAATGCCATTTAACTCTCCTTTATCATTTACCAACAGGTTATTTTCATTTAGGTCTCCATGTATGATTTGAGATCTTAAAGAGTGAGTCTGAGGCAGTACATAGGCGCTAAATCGATCTAAAAAATGAGCGACTAGTTTTCTTTGGGTGGGATCCTTTACGTATTCGGTTTTAGAAGCGTTCGTATGTGTGTAGTTCAAATCCCATGAAGAGATTCGAGCGGCTATGATTGGCTCATTTAAGTCTGCAAGTTTTAAGTGCAAAGTAGCTATACAACGACCTAGTGAGGAAAGAAATAAAGATGTTAAGTGTTCTTTTTTCAGCAGAGAGCCTTTAACGTAGCTGAGCAAGCGCACAAATCCAATATCTGTTGGCATTAATTCAGCCATTACCTTTGGAGTGTTTAGATCTGGAAATGAGCTCAAATGCCTAAGGACATTATTTTCTGACTCGATGAGAGATAACTCTTCGAGATCAGAATAATACTTTAACACATAATCATTTTCACCGTGACTCAATTTATAATTAACACTGCCATAACCTTCTAGCTTAGTGTGTGCTGCGTCTCTCAAACCATAAGTACTTAAAAAGTCTTTAATCATACTTTTAATGAAATATGAGCCAAAAATAGGAGTTTAGTGATGTAAGCATGATCTGATAGTTTTTCACCAATAGGAGTGCTATAAACTTCATCTGTATATGAAATTTAGACCAAACTATTTCTAAATCTAATGATTTGATTTTAAAATAAATACACTTAGAAACTCGAATTTTGGCTAAGAACGATGCCAAAACGGTTTTAGGGACAGTTAAATACTTACCATAATCTATACAAACATTAGATTTGAGCTAACTGTTTATATGACTCATAACCATTATTATAGTCCTAGGTTTAAAAAAACAAGAACATCTGGAATGATAAACGGTGCAATGCTTATGTTAGAAGTAGTAGCTTTAGCACCATAGGCCTCTCTTATTCCTGGAGCTCTGCCAGTGGTTATTCGATTAGAAAAAGTACCATTTAAGCATCAGTCTGATGTCTTAGCCTTATAAGCTTCCATAGAAGATTTAAAAAACTAGGAGCGCTGGTTATTCTTCCTGGTGCTAAAACGCAAGTGTCTGATAAAATGAGTGGTATGAGGTTGACCCCAAGATTAATTAGAATGGATCTGGTCCTTGCTAAATTTAAAGATTGTAAATTATGACTCAAAGAGCTTTCAAGAGAAAAAGGAAAGCTTGAATCTGGGTTAAACTACTCAAGTTAAACTTTCACTAATTCTGGCTTTCAGTTTTTTTCCTTTTTCTGAGAAAAACAGTAAAATTCCTATGCCTATAACTAAGAGAGTAATCCCTAGTACTGGTCGGTAGAATACCCATGCTATGCCCGCTACTATGACAAACACACAAAAAGCGACAATTCCGGAGAAAAGAGATACTCCAAAATTAACTATAGAGCCTATAATGGGAATAAAATTAGTGAATAGAGTAACCAAGCTGAATAAAAGTCTAACTCCTATAAATAGCACTACAAAGCCAATAACCCTGAAGAGCCACTTCAGAAAATTATTCTCTGAGAGTTCTTCATCAAACATAGATTCTGAAGAGTGTATTCCTGTTTTTAACAAATTTATTTCTGTTCCCTTTTCTGTAGTAAAGGGTTCAAAGCTATCTCCTGTTTGTTTAGCTATGAGAGTATAATCGCCTTCATATACCACTTGATAGCTAATGCGTAAATTACCTATTTCTGGATTTTCTAGGGAAGTGTTACCTATATAAATTTGTGTAGGTCTGCCTTCAGAACTCATTATCTGGGCGTCTGCCACTGGGCTTATTTCTGAAAACTTAAGCTCTACCCAGTTATTTAACCGAGAAATCTGCTTAGGATTAAGCAAGTGTGCACCTAAACTGGCTTTAGAAACAGACTTAGAAAATGACTCATACTTCTTAGATTTTGGGTTCTGATGTGAAGTAGGATCATTAAAATTTTGAGAATCGATCAGCCGTTGAGACCAATCTTTAGAGTAACTATAAGTAGTCGAATTCTCTTCAGAGTTCTCTTCATTTTTGGTCTCTTTGTTTTCTTTCCATTGGTACATTTCTACCTCACGCTTCAATTTAAGGTGAGGTATGTTTAACCCAAAATCACCATCGGAAAGTGTTTCAGAAGTATTTACAGAACCCGAAATATGTATCAGTTTAGCATCATTTTCTGGACTGATATAATCTATGGTTTTTGAAGTGTGTACACTCTGAGCTCCTTGTTCTAAACCTTTGTGAGTTTTAATGGTTCTGCCTTCGTTCCACCAGGTGCCACTAATTCCAGCTAAAATGAGAATTAACCCAAATATTATAGCCCCAATAGAACCTTTTACTTTTTTTCCTAATGCCATTCTGTTTGTATTGAGAGAGAACCAAAAGTAAGTAATTACTACTCTTCTTTACTTTTGCTCTAATGACCTACAGACTTCTTTGTATAACCACTATAGCATTTAGTGTGCTCTTTTCCTTTCTCATTTGGGGAGGTTACGGTCTAATAGGAAGTTGTCTCATAGCATTTTTTACTGTACCCGTTTGGTCAAGCGTGTATATGAATACCAAAAGACTCACTCTTAATGAACTAAATGCGGATTTCCAATCTTTCATTTCTGAAGGATTTTGGAGAATAGTTATTTTGGTGCCTGTTAACCTGTTATCAGTGTTTACTTTAGGTAGACTTACCATGCTGCCAGACGTACCGCTTTTGTACTTCCTAGCTGGGTTTGTAGGCTATTCATATGCTTATTTTAGAAAGAACAAAAAGAACTTATACTGGTTTGGAATAGGTGTGTTTCCTTCAGTTCTTAGCGTTCTATTATTTCTCAACTATTATATTAGTTTCAGCCCTTCTGAAGAAACATATCTCTTTAAGTCACACTCTGCTCTGCAGGTGAGTAAAATAGAGAACGAAACGTTCATAATAGGCTATAGAATTCAGCTAGAAGATGGTGCATATTAGGCATACCCAGGAATTCGTTCGTTTTTTAGACTCAGATAAAATTAAAGGGAACAGAATTACTTACACATTCAGAACAGGAATTTTTGGCATAAGAGTAGTTTCTAAAAGAGAGTGTTTTAGAAAAATAGAATATGTCTCAATCACTTTAAATGGCACTTTTTATACTTTTTTCCGCTACCGCATTAGCATGGATCATTTCTTCCTAGATCTTTACTTGATGAACGAGCCTTAGAAAGCACTTCGAAATCTTGATCGAAAATTTGTTCAAGGAGTGCATGTAGCTCAGGGTGTTTTCTAGCTAAAAGTTTTGGCTTTTCGAAAAAATACTCGCTAGTTACCGCAAAGAACTCCTGTTTATTAGTTCCGCCATAAGGATTAATATCTGTGCCGCCTTTATAGACATCATCTATGTTAGACCTCATAAGCTCTAACCATGGAATGACATACTGTCTTTTAAGTAGCAGCTCAGGCACACCATCTGTTTGGCCATCTAGTTTGTCTATTAAATGCACGAATTCATGTATAGCCGTGTTTTTTCTATCAGACTCATTGGCAAATCCATGAGTGAGGGCTTTCTTTGAAAGAATCATTTTTCCTTCCATATAACCCGTGCCTATCATACCTAAAATTTTACGGCCTTCCCCTTCGAATTTGAACTCTTCGTTAAAGGTGTCTGGGTACACTAATACTTCGAATAGGTTGGTGTATTTCCATTCTGGGAAGCTAAAAATAGGAATGATGGCACTGCTGGCTATGAGCAGTTTATCTGATAATGAAACATCGGTTTTTATTCCAGTAATCTTATGATTCAGAATAAACTCCTGCACCTTGTATTCAAAAAGAGCTTTTTTCTTAGAATTAAGTCTAGCATAGAAAGAAACATTTCGATTAAGAATTTCCTGCCAGATCTTAGGTACTTTGTCTTCAGGTATTTCCCATTTGGGCTTGGCCCATATTTTTTTGAAAATGAAAAATAGAATGACACAAAAGAGTAGAAGTATAGCTAGAGTCATAACTGAGAGGAAGAGCTATTTGCAATGTTCATTGAGTAATTCATTGACTTCATTGTCATTATGTCCTAAATATTCATAATATCCCATGTTCTTAGATTTCTCCAGCATCTTACAAGCCTTGGCCGTTCTTTTCTGTTCTAAGTAAACTAAGGCGTAATGCTTAAAAAGGTATGGGTTTTTCGAGTCTAACTTTGAAGAGATATCTAGATCTTCCAGAGCTCCTTTTAAATCACATAAATTGAGTTTAGCCAAAGCTCGATTATTATAAGCGTAGGCATTTTTAGGATCGTGTTTAATGGACTTGTCAAAAGTTTCAATGGCTTTTTCGTAACGCTCTAATTCTATTTGAATAAACCCAAGATTTGAAATTAAAGAGCCGTAAGCGCTTGTACTTTTGTCAAAGTGTTTAACTGCTTTGGAAATATAGTTTGCACATTGATCTAAATTTTCAAGATCTCTGTACATTGAGGCATAAAGCCAGTAGGAATTTCCTTTGGTTAAATCATAATAAATATTGGACTTTTCTACTTCCAGCGCGAACTGTAGTACTGAGTCTATAGCGTTAAAACTAAATTGCATCCGGTATAAGCATGCAGCTTTATTGTACTGAAGTATGTGAAAATGTTCTAGATCACCATCGTTTTCAGCTTCATGGATTAATGATAGCGCAGATTCCCATTGATCAGTAAAAACTAACTGCTGTACCTTTAAATACCTTTTTGCTTCTTTATTCTGGCCGTAGCTTTCACTTAAAAATGCCAAAGCGATCAGCAATGAAAAGAACACCTTCATTAGTCCTTAGTTTTAAGAGAAGTCAAAACCTTATAATACCGGTACTCTTTAGATTTCACATCATATAACTCTTGTTCTGTGTAAGTTATGCTCACTTCTAAACCTTTTAAGTTTTCCAAGTCATTATCTAAATCGAAATCACTATCTACATAACCTAGCCAGAGCACCTTAGTTACGGAACCATCATTTTCTTCTACTTTTAAGGAAAGAAACCCTTCTTCCTCATAACTTTTAACTATTCCAGTAGACTCTTCTTCTTCAGAATTAGTGGAGGGGCTATCATAATCCGCTTCATCTTCATCCATCAATTCTCCAAGCACTTCATCGTCAAATTTACTAATGGCTTCTAAAAATTTAGGACAAACAGTAACCAGCCTTAGCCCCAGTTGCTCGCCCAGCACAGTTCCATATTCTTCTATATCATTCAGGTCAATTTTAAAGTCCTTTTTCAGCTTTTTGGTATAAGGCTCAGCTTCAGAAAACATACACAGTCCCATATTCATAGAAAACTCTTCATACGTTTTATAATCATCTACATCTCCCATGCATTCGCAGGTTTCTTCTGCTATATGGTCTAGGTAGTCTTGAGTAAATCCAAATGAGATAGAAAAAAAAAGTAAGGCAGTAGTAAATAGTTTCATTTTGTTAAGATTAGACCACTAAGGTAATGATAAAAATAGATGAAGCCTTTTTAACTTCCCACAGATAACGTAGAGGTTAGAAGTGAAACTAAGAATAAAAGGAAAGCTAATAGGCCTCTTAGCCACACATGCTTGACCCACTTTAGGTTCAAACCTCAATTAACAAACTTCTTTTAGAAAATCAACCCTTTACCACACTCATTCCACCATCTACACCTAAAATTTGCCCTGTCATCCAGCTAGATTTACTAGAGAGTAAAAATTCAGCCATTTGCGCTAGATCTTCTGGCTGACCAACTCTTCCTAACGGGTGTCTTTTTCCATTGGCCTCTATTTTCTCATCTGTAGATAATAGCTTGCTGGCTAAAGGAGTTTGCGTCAAGGAAGGAGCTATGCAGTTCACACGTACACTAGGAGCCATTTCCGCTGCCAATGCTCTAGTTAAGCCTTCTATAGCTCCTTTTGAGGTAGAAACTTGCGAGTGAAAATTAAATCCGTTTTGCACCGCCACAGTAGAGAAAAACACTACCGAGGCATCTTCTGAACTTTTAAAGTGTGGGGTTACGCGTTGCAATACTTTTATGGCTCCCACCACTTGAAGATTAAAATCAGCAGCGAAGTCTTCAGGCTTAATTCTTTTGAATGGTTTGAGGTTAATACTGCCCACGCAGTACACCAGACCATCTAGTGTTTCTGGAATAAACTCTAGATTTAACTCTTCTGAGGTCACATCTAGGTGATGCATGGAAACACCGTCTAAGTTGTCGTAATCTGAGGTGGAGTTATAAGTCCCATAAACTTGGTTTCCGTCCTTTGCTAGGTTTTTAGCCAGCTGTGCGCCTATTCCTGTAGATGCACCTATAATGAGTATGTTTTTCATTCCTGATTTATTAAAATGTAAACGTAGGAGTGAAGTATCATAATTCAGTCTCAATTTATCAAGGAAAAATAGACAATTTGTTGTTTTTACAGTTCAACTGCATTTTCAAACAGTTCACTTTCATTTGTAACTTGGCTTACTTAAGCTTCAGATATATTTGTGATCACAACACAATAAAATCCAGTAAAATGAAAAAAACCATTCTATTTCTTGTTTTGCTTTGCAACGCTATATGTGGACTAAATGCCCAAGATGGACTCACACAAACTGTGAAAGGCACAGTTACAGATCTAGATGCAGATTATCCTATGATAGGAGTGAATGTAATTTGGTTAAATGGAGATAATTCTAAATTCACTACTACAGATGTTAATGGAAATTTTTCAATAGCAGGTATAGCTGTAGGTAGGCAGAGCTTTGAATTCACTTTTATTGGATATAAGAATGCCACCATTCCAAATGTACTTGTAAATTCTGCTAAGGAAACAGTGCTTAATGTGGCTTTAGAAGAGGAGTTAAATAAGCTGACAGAAGCTGTAGTTCAGGCAGAATCGGAAAAAGGAAAAGCAGAAAATGACCTAGCTGCAGTTAGTTCTAGATCTTTGAGTATGGATGAAGTGAGTCGATTTGCTGGTTCTACGGGAGACGTAGCGCGTATGGCTCAAAATTATGCGGGAGTAAGCGGAGGTAGTGATGATAGAAATGACATTATAGTCAGGGGGAATTCACCATCTGCAGTGCTCTGGAGAATGGAAGGAGTGGATATTCCTTCACCTAACCATTTCAGCACAATAGGGGCTACAGGAGGACCTATTTCTATGCTTAACTCGAATAACCTGAGAAACAGCGATTTTCTATCCTCAGCTTTTCCTGCAGAATATGGAAATGTAACGGGAGCGGTGTTCGACCTAAACTTAAGAAATGGCAATGCAGATAAGCATGAGTTTCTAGGTCAGATAGGATTTAATGGGTTTGAAGGTGGTATAGAAGGGCCATTAAAGTTAGGCAAACAAAGCTCCTTTTTAGTGAATTATAGATATTCTACTTTAGGAGTGTTTTCAGCCTTAGGAATCAATTTCGGCACTGGAGCTGCCATACCAGAATACCAAGATTTAAACTTTAAGTTTAACGTGCCTACAGAAAAGGCAGGACGATTTGTACTTTGGGGGCTGCTGGGGAAAAGTGCCATAAACTTTGATTATGCTCCTGAAGAAGAAAACCTTTTCACTGAGGTAGGCCAAATAGAAGAAAGCCAGTATAAAGGAAGTACTGGTATTATAGGTTTTTCACATCTCTATTTTTTCAATGAGAAAACTTCTTCTAAACTTGCTATAACCGCTACAGGAACACAAAATACCTTTGGTCTACAAGAAGCTGAAACGGAGGAAGCTCCGTTTGAAGATGTGTATGCTCAGGATTCATATCAAAACAGAGTAGGAGTGAATTGGACTGTGAAAAGCAAGTTAAATGCGAGGAATAAGATTAAGGCAGGCCTCATATTTGACGCTTATGACATCAATCTAAGAGATTCTGTGCTAGCAGATGATGATGTGTGGTACAGTCAGTTAAATTTCGAAGGCGCTTCTCAGTTATACCGAGCTTTCGCTAGCTGGCAGCATAGATTTAGTGAAAAGTTAAGAGTAAACTCAGGAGTTCATGCCAGTTACTTTGCCCTAAACGAAACTACAGCGGTAGAGCCTAGGATTAACCTTGCTTACAAGAATTCTCCAAGGAGTACTATAGCTATTGGTTATGGCCTTCACTCGCAGCTTCAGCCGCTTCCTGTGTATTTCAGTTCTACCAGAACTGCCACACCAGATGAATTAGCTGCCAATAGAAATCTAGATTTCACCAGAAGTCACCACGCAGTAGTTTCATGGGATTATTCTCTGACAGCGGACTCTAGAATTAAGTTGGAAGCATACTATCAGCAGTTGTATAATGCCGCGGTAGACCCAGCGGATGGTTCTTTTTCTATGTTAAATTTTGGAGCTGATTTTGGGTTCCCAAATAGAGTAGGACTCACTAATGATGGTGTAGGAGGTAACTTAGGTATGGAGCTCACCTTAGAAAGATTCCTGAAAAAAGGATTTTATTACTTACTCACAGCTTCGGTCTTTGAAAGTAAATTTGAAGGAACTGATAACATAGAAAGAAATACATTCTTCAATTCTAATTATGTGGTGAACGCTCTAGCAGGAAAGGAGATTTATTTGAATGACAAGTTCGCACTAACTTTTGACGCTCGCTTCACGCTTTCTGGCGGAAGAAGATACACTCCTATAGATCTGGAAGCTTCATTAGCAGCTGGAGAAGAAGTTAGAGACGAAACCAGAAGATTTCAAGAACAGTTTGACCCTTACATTAGACCAGATATAAAGATTGGATTCAGGACTAACGGAAAAAAAGTATCTCAAACTTGGTTTATAGACCTTCAGAATTTCATAGGAAGACAAAATGTTTTTAACCAATCTTTTAATGAACAAACGGGGCTCATCCAAACTACTTATCAGAGAGGCTTTTTTCCAGATGTGAGGTATCAAATCTTATTTTAGCAGCAGAAGTTCTCTGAACATGTTCAAAGCCAAAGAATTTAAAAAACTCATAGGATTCAACCATACCTGGCTGGTCATCTGCTCCATACTTATCACTGGAATTACGTTTCCCTTCATATTTCTGGGAGAAGATGGAAAGACGGCAGATGAAAATGGCCTAATTCACTCTTTAATTGGCTGGGGATTTTCAGCATTACTTCACCTGGCTAATCTTTCCATATTTTATTATTTCAAAAAGAAGGATGCTAAAACCAATGTTTTTACAGGAATAAAGAAATTTTTCAAGAGGAATTATCCGCTTCATTTAGTCACTACGGCTGCTATAACTGTTTTAGCCACATATGGACCTTTTTTATGGGTGGGAATGGATTGCTCTCCTCTTAAGCTTACTAAAAGTATTATAGGCACAAGCATTCTCATGAGTATTATCGTTGGTTTTTATGAAACGGCTTACTACATGACCGCATTCGGAAAGGCTGAAAAAGAGAAGGAGAAACTGAAGAGAGAAAACATAGAATCTCAGTTAGAAATTTTAAAAAGTCAAGTGCAGCCTCACTTCCTTTTTAATAGCCTGAATACCCTGGCTAGTATTATTCCAGAAGAGCCAGAAACGGCAGTGAAATATGTACAGAATCTAAGTAAAGTCTACCGCTACATCTTGGAAATAAAAGACAAAAAGCTCATCCCAGTATATGAGGAAATGAAGTGCGTTCAAGCTTATTTGTTTATGCTAGAAACTAGGTTCGGTGGTAATTTGCGCTGTAATGTGGTTATGGAAAACATACAAGAAAACCACCACATAGTGCCGCTCAGCGTGCAAATGCTCGTAGAAAATGCAGTAAAGCATAATGTTATTTCTACCAAAAAGCCGCTTACTATTTCTATCACTAGAGAGGGGGCAGAGCTTAAAGTTTGGAATAATCTCCAGCTAAAGCAGGAAGATGAAGTAGCCAGCACAGGCACTGGACTTAAGAACATAGCCAATAGATACCAAATTACAGCAGGTAAAAAAGTACAGGTGTTAGAAGATATCCACAGTTTCACCGTTCATATACCACTTATAGACGTAGAACTGAATTGAAAAAAGTACTCATTATAGAAGATGAAAAACCAGCAGCTGAAAGGTTAAAAAGATTGGTTTCTATGCTTGGGGATATTTCTATTCTAGCGCATTTAGAATCTGTAGAAGAAGCGGTGCAATGGTTTAAAAATAATCCTCCACCAGACGTAGCCTTCTTTGATATCCAGCTCGCAGATGGCAAGAGCTTCAGTATTTTTGAGAAAACTACAGTCAAATGCCCCGTAATTTTCACCACTGCTTTTGATGAGTATGCCATCCAAGCATTCAAAGTAAACTCGGTAGATTATCTATTAAAACCAGTGGATGAGACAGAACTCCAAGTGGCTTGGAATAAGTTTATTACCATTTATGATAGAGAGGAACCAGAAACTATTGCTACGCTTAATAAACAGCTAAAGACGCTCCTAACTAAAAAACAGTTCAAGTCCAGATTCCTTATTAAAAGAGGAGAACAGTTTAAATTTATACCTACAGAAAAAGTGGCTTATTTTTTCTCAGATGCAGGAAACACTTTTTTAGTAGATTCAGAAGGAAAGCAGAATCTGTTAGATGATAAACTAGAAACCATAGAAGGCCAGATTAATCCTGAGCATTACCACCGCATTAGCAGAAAATTTATAGTAAGTAGTAAAAGCATCAGTAAAATCACAAGCTATTTTAACAGCAGACTGCTCTTAGAATTATCTCCTAATTCACCTCAGGAAGTAATAGTTTCTAGGGAGCGGGTGTCTGAATTTAAAGCATGGTTAGATAAATAGGTAGAGCAGGAGCAGCTTAGCCGTTAAGCCCAATAATTAAAGAAATCTGGTGCATGTAGGTTTTCTGTGCGAGTCGGACATGATTAAGACCCTGCACTGCATAAGAATATCTGAGTTCTGGCCTCAGGTTAAAATGAGTTAGAGGCTTGTGAAATCCTATACCGAAATCAGCAGAAATAAAACCGTTTTGTGCTGGGATTTCTCTGGTGTCATCAGAAACATCTATAGGCAAGCGTGCAGTTATACCGATAACGGAATATGGAGATGCTCCATTATCTTTAAGTGTTAAAATGCCATGCATTCCAGCGTCTAGTGTTACGGGCAAAAAATGTTGGTCTCTTTCAAATAGTTCTTCATCATTTTCTGTAGCTGTGTAAGTGAAATAACCGCCATTAAAAGCTAGTCCAGCAGAAACTCGTGCCCCTAAATGTTTAGTGGCTTTATATTCGGTGGTAATTCCTAATCCGAACCCTAAAGAGTTAGTAAGGTTTGGAGAGGTAATTATAGGTGGAGCGCTAACTTCATTATCATAAATAAGGTTAGACTGTGTCACAGAGAAGTTGAAACCACTAAGCCATCTTTTTTCTTTTTCTTGATAATTAGAATCTTGAGAAAAACCGATTGTAGGCAGGAGAGCTGCCAAGCAGAAATACATTACTTTTTTCATTTTAATTGAATTTGTTATTGAACAAAAATTGATTCAGTAAAGTTTCTGTATGAGTAAGTTGTGTTAGTTACGTTCATTTAAACGAGCTATGGCATTAACTATTGCTGCGTGGCTCTTTTTTAATATTGAGCTACTTGTCGTAATAAGCTACTCCAAGCTGATAACATAGACTAAGGGCTATAAAAGCCCTAATTTGTGGCAGCTCATAATCTTCAGGCTTCAGTTGGTTGAGCAGTTCTTTGGCCAGAAAAGAGGGAACAGGATTCACAGGCTTTTTAAACGTATTCATTTTTTGAGTGAACCAAGCGTGGTTTGCAGATTCTGCCAGACAGGTAGGAATATTTCCAAAACCATTTATGATATAAACAGGTGTGCCTTTGCCATCATTCAGCACCCACTGAGTAGACTGCTGCCACATTTGTTCATAGAAATCAGTATTGAGCATGGTTTTAATGGTCTCTTTTATAAGGAGGTCGTGGTAGTACTCGGGTAGAAGGTTTAGCCGTTCTACATCTTTTAAAAAATGAATGTATTTATCTGTAAGTGTTTCTCCTTCAGACTTTTTGTTTAACACTTCTTCGAATCTCTTTAGTGAAATATTGAGCAATTTCACTTCACGTTCTGCCAGGCATCCATTCATTTCATCTAACCAAGATGGAGTGGAGTTGCATGATGGGAGAGATAAGGCTAAAAGTGTTAAGGGTAATATTAAATATTTCATCGTGTTGATTTCATGTCTTTGGTTTGGTTATAGAAGTCCTATCTACTAATTCTCATCAGAAGCATCAGCTAAGATGAGTTCCCATTGGTCTAAAGCATCTTTAAATGAGCGATGCCCACGTTTAAATATCAGTTTATTATTTCTAGATATTTTATAATCTAAAGGCTGGTTATGAATCTCCCCAGATTTATATAGCGCGTAGCAATGGTAGAGCCGTTTAATGTCTGCATCCTCCGTTAAATCCATATCTAGATCATACAGTTCCTGCATAAGGCTAGAGGTGTTTTCTTCGGTGAGGTGAAGAAAAGGAGACATGCGCACTATGCGCTTTTCTACTTCCGACAAATCATTCCTGAGCAAGAGCATCATGCTCACGTAATTAGCCCAGTCTGGTGGCTCATAAAGAATGGTTTTGGCTTGATTAATTACAGTCATCTTGAAAAAGTTCAGTTGGAGTTTATACTTACCAAACTTAAATTTCTTGGACTTATAGCCTTGGGCTGCCTGCTTGGCCTCCCAGAAGGCATGCTTGTCTTCCATAGACATTACCTTCTTAGCTGTTCCTAAAGAGATGACATGAATGTCATCTGCAGGCACACCTAGCTTTAACGCTTCACAGATACCAGCAGCTATGGGGTTATTAAAACCACCCAGTGCGCCATCCCAAAGCTCATAAAACACATCTGTTTCTTGGGCTTTAAAGCGGGTGGGGAAATCAAAGTATTGGATAGGAGCATTAGAAGAACCGTTTATGGCCTGAGTAAGTTTTACAGAGTCAAAGTGTGAATCATGAGAAAACGACTTAAAGAACTTAGCTCTATTATTGAGCGCATCATAAGTGGCCACCATGAGCCTGAGATCCGGTTTACCTATCCATTCAGGAAGCTCCGCCATTTGTCTTTTATGCACTTCCTTAAATGTAGATTCGAAGGCTTCTTTTTTACGCTTGGTGCTGTACTTAGGCCCAAATGAGCCAAACAAGCCTAGAAAATCTGTAGGAAAGAACCGTTCTTTAAACGTGGTTTTGGAGAATACTTGTTTTAAAAACACCCCATCATCAAACAGCGACTGTGCCTCAGAGAGCAGCATATTCTCGCACAGAGCAGCCAGCACTATGCTTCCACCAGAATTAGCTATGACTAAATCATACTGTTTTAAGAGCTCATGCCCTAAAATGTCTCCATGTTGCTCTTTAAGCATGAGCAATTGGAGAATAGACCAAGAGCCACCACCATCTAGACTTAGAATTTTATACATTCAGCTAATTTAGAAGAGAATAATTCACCTCAAGTATAGGGAATAGTATAGAAGGAAGAGAGGTGTTGTAAAATGTTTTTAGCTCGGACTACTATCGCAGAGATTATTTGTATGCTTTGACAACAGCTCTTGGTTTGTATCTATCTGCAAAAAGTAAAAACTGAGGAAGTAAATTTTTGTTTGAATTGGAGGTCAACTTTCCGTAGAATAAAAAATCCTTTTGAGGAATAACAGATCTACCAAATAATCTGAATTCGCCATCTATATTATAATATCCGGAATCATAAAAAAGAGAATCTGGAAAGGAAATTTTCTCATAGGTAAAGTTGATGGAATCTCCATTGTTTTCTGCATAGATTACTAAAGAAGAATCAGAACTGGCCCATGTTATATTTAATAAAATAGATTCTCCGTTTTTTTTATACTCTATATATGATTCGTCTTCATATTGAAATAGTTTGGCAAAGTAATGAACGCTGTTCACTGAGTCTAGGCTAGAAGCATACAGCCACTGATTTTCCGCTTTCTTAATTTCGATTTTAACAGGGTTATTCTGGCCAAAGCTATCTAGATTGAAAAAACAGAATGCTGAAATTAGGAAAGTTTTAAAAGAAAGCGAATTGGAGATCATAATTAGAAATACGATTAAATAGTAGAATTTGTTTAGTCAGTTTACCTGCAGAGATTTAATCTACCCAAGAATATTCTTAACTCTCCCCACCACTCCAGTATCTATCATTACCTTAATTCCATGCGGGTGTTTTGGAGACTTAGTCAGAATTTTCATGACATGTCCTTTAGTCAGTTCACCAGAGCGCTGGTGGTGCTTCTGCACTATTTCTACTTCTAATCCTAGATCTATGTTTTTTCGTTCTGTTCCTGGCATTTTACAAACTTACATAGAACAAAAGTGCTTAACACTATGAAGAAAATAATTTAGAAAGAATTCTATCGAATTGGTTACTTAACTTGCGCTACTTAATTTGAGAGAAGGAATAATGAACGAATACCCATATGTACCAGGAAGAGGAGTAGTCAAAGAATCTACTACCCAAGAAAGAGTAGATTTTTTAGAACAAGCTGGTTTTGAGGTAGACCATATTTCTAAATCAGAAATCCCTACAGATTCACTGGCCAATAATATAGAATCTCACATAGGTAGTGTGGAAATTCCAGTTGGACTAGCAGGACCGTTATTGTTCAAATCAGGTTCTGAGATTCCTGACTATCGATATGCACCTATTGCAACGCTAGAGGGAGCACTTTTAGCAAGCGTGAACAGAGGAGCTAAAGTAATTAGCAAGTGCGGAGGAATTACTTCTAAAGTGCTTCACCAGAGAATGGTAAGGTGCCCATTGTTTTTATTTGATTCTTTGGCAGAGAGTATCACTTTTAGTGAATGGCTAGAGAACCACTTTGAGCTCATAAAAGAACAAGCCGATGCTCATTCTAATTATGGAAAACTGGTTAAAATAGAACCACAGGTTTCTGGTAAGAATGTACATGCCAGATTCTTTTTTGAAACAGGAGATGCTGCGGGGCAGAATATGACTACCAGTAGCACTCATAAAACCATAATGTGGATTTATGATTACTACACTAAAGTAGCAGGGTTACCGATGAAAAAAGTGTTTATAGAAGGCAATGGCTCATCGGATAAAAAAGTGTCTCAGTACAACATAAGCAATGGACGTGGATCTCATGTTATAGCAGAATGCGAATTGTTAGAGGAAGAAATAAAAAAGCTGCTTCACACCACTTCTGATGAACTAGTGGCTCGGTTCAATACCTCTGCCACCATAAGCAGGCTGAATGGCATGGTGGGTCATAACATGAATGTGGCCAATGTAATAGCGGGAGTATTCGCGGCTACTGGGCAAGATTTGGCATGTATTCATGAATCAAGCACAGGAATACTTACGGTAGAGAAAACTGATAAAGGGCTTTACTTATGCCTTCATCTTCCTAATCTGGTAGTGGGAACCGTAGGAGGTGGAACTCACTTAAAAGCACAGCAAGAGGCTCTAGGATTAATGGGTTGTAAAGGAAAAGGAACAGCCAAAAGATTCGCAGAGATGATAGCTGGATTCGCTATGGCTCTAGAGATTTCTACCTCAGCGGCCATAGTAGCTGGCCACTTCACCGCAGCCCACGAAAAACTAGGAAGAAACAGACCGGTATCTTAGGTTTTTTTAGACATAAAACGAAAGACATAAGACATTATGATTCAGGAATGAACAATTCGTAAACCTGCTTGCCGGCAGGCAGTACTACGTAAATCTAAACCAGTCCTTTCCTCCCAATCTGCGCAGTGATATAGTCTTTTTCTAAAGAAAACCCTCTGGCAGGTGAGTACTCTCGGCCGTAGAAAATGATTTGAAGATGTAGCTTATTCCATAGTTCTTTTGGAAACAAGCGCTTGGCATCTTTCTCTGTTTGAACCACGTTTTTACCTGTGGTCAGGTTCCAGCGGTACATCAGTCTGTGAATGTGAGTGTCTACAGGAAACGCTGGCACCCCAAAGGCTTGAGACATGACCACACTGGCGGTTTTATGACCCACAGCAGGAAGAGCCTCCAATGCCTCGAAAGATTGAGGAACCTCACCATTATGCTCATTAATAAGGATATGACTTAGTCCGTATATGCCCTTGCTCTTCATAGGAGATAATCCGCAGGGGCGTATAATAGCTTTGATTTCCTCTTGCGTCATTTTAATCATGTCGTAAGGATTATCGGCTTTTTCAAATAGGAGAGGTGTAATCTTATTTACACGCTCATCAGTGCACTGAGCGCTAAGCAATACCGCAATTAGAAGTGTGTAGGGATCTGTGTGGTCAAGAGGTACAGGAACCTCAGGGTAAAGTCTTTCTAACTCATCTATAATAAACTGAACACGTTCTTTTTTAGTCATGAGCCTAAGTCAAATACTCTTCTGGGGTAAGCATAAAATGTGCTTTCAGATTTAATGGAAGTCCCATTAATGTATGTAATCTGATTCTGCTGATTTTCGAATTCATCGAATAAAATGGTGTTGGTTACCTCCACATCTCCCCATTCACTTACACCAGTGTACTCCACATAAACGTATGTAATATCGTTATCCACTTCTTTTCCTACGTAAACCTCTTTCATTCTGGCCCACCCATAGCCTTCTATTTCTACATTTTCTAGAATGTAGTTCATTATAAGGCTGTCTGCTTCAGGTACTTCTCGCTCATCTCCTAGGCGCATATGGTAGTCATCAGACTCTCCCAATGCCATTTCTAAATCATCTGAAAACAACCTAAATTCTACCTCTAAAGAACCAGCTTGTTCATTTTTTTCCATAGTCATTACAGAAAAATAATATTCATGGTCTGAGCTAGGCAGCGGGGCATTCCACCAATTAAAAAGAGAGAGAATAAGTGAACAAGTTAGAAGTTTCATTATCAGTTATCCGTTTTAATACGTTTACCTTTGTGCGTTGCAATTTTTAATGACTGCATTTCAATGGACAAAGTTAACATTTCGAAAGCACGCGTACTCATAAATAATGCCACAAACATAGTGGTAACTGCACATAAAAACCCCGATGGGGATGCAGTAGGCTCTTCACTGGCACTTTATCATTTTCTTAAGAATAAAGGGAAGAATGTAAAAGCCATTTTACCCAATTCATTTCCAGACTTTTTTGACTGGCTTCCAGAATCTGAACAGATCATTCTATTTGATCAAAAAGAAGAAGAAGCTACTCAAGCCATAGCGGAAGCAGAGTTGATTTTTGCACTAGATTATAATGCATTGCACCGCACAGGAGACATGAAACCTGCACTAGAAAATAGCACTGCAGATTTCATTCTTATAGATCACCACCAGCAGCCCGATGAATTTACGGTAAGCTTCTCAGATGTGAGTGCTTGTAGCACAGGTCAAATGATCTTTCAATTTTGCAACGCACTAGAAGAAAACTTGGAGTGGATTACAAACGAAATAAGTCAATCTATTTATACAGGAATAATGACAGATAGCGGTTCTTTTCGCTTTCCGTCAGTTACTGCAGAAACACACAGAATAGTGGCTACCCTTCAGGAGCACGGACTAGAACATGCCTATGTGCACCAGAATGTATATGACACTAACCTTATGGGTAAGCTTCAGTTATTAGGGCATGCCTTAAGTAATAAGTTAGAAATTATAGAGGGCACTAAAGCAGCCATGATTTCATTATCTAGAGCAGAATTAGATAAGTACGGCTATAAGCCAGGAGATACCGAAGGCCTAGTAAATTACGCACTTTCGCTGGCAGGAGTGAATATGGCTGTGCTTGTAAAAGAAGGAAATAACATAGTTAAACTGTCGTTTAGAAGTAAAGGTGAATTTGATGTAAATACTTTTGCCAGAACTCATTTCGGAGGTGGTGGTCATAAAAATGCCGCTGGAGGAGCGAGTTTCATTTCATTTGAAGACACGGTAAAGAAAATTAAAGAAACCGTAAGTAAATACACAGAAGAATTAGAATACGCATGAAACTCCTAAAAATCCTTTTAATTATAGTCATAGCTTCTGGCTGTAAATCAGATCCTACAGAAGGATTTAAGGATGTGACACCAGTGGTAGATTTAGAGGAAAGCATGATCCAGCATCAGAGAGCTTTACTCAAAAGAGATTCTATGAAAATAGAGCAGTTTTTAGAAAAACAAGAATGGAATCCTGTTCATTCTGGCACGGGATTACGATATGAAGTGTATTACACCACAGAGTTAGACTCTATAGAATCTGGAGCTCAGGTATTTTTAGATTACACCATCACTAATTTAGCTCAAGATACACTTTACACCAGCCGTAAATCGGGAGTTATGAGCATAGTGGTAGACTATTCTCAAGCAGAAACGGGCCTTCATGAACTTCTAAAACACATGAAGTTAGGAGAAAGTGCTAGGGCTGTTATACCGGCACATCTGGCTCATGGCCTAGTAGGAGATGACTATAAGATTCCGCCAAGTACTTCTCTAGTTTTTGACCTAACAGTGCTCTAGTGAGAATAATAATAGCTACTATAGTAACCGTTCTAGTAATTTCCTGTGGGTCTGGTGAGTTTTCTCAAGTGGCTAAAAGTGTGCAGAAAAAACTGGTGGTTTTTGGAGAGGATCAGACAGCCATTAAAGATGCCAAGTATTTAGATTTAGTGTATTCTGTTTCTGCCTTTAATAAGTCTAAAAACGTAAGCTACTCTAATGAATTGTTCCTTTCGGATTTTCATCCGAGCATATTTGGAACTGAAGTATTTCATGAAGATTTTGCTAAACTACACTCTGGAGATAGTGTGATTTATAAGTTGAGTTATTTTGAAATTAAAGATCAAATATTAGATGAGTTTACATCTAACCAACTCATTTTGTCTGATAGTGCGTTGGTTAACTTATACATAGGCATTCAGTTGGCTATGACTGAAGAAGAGTTTTTAGCCCATAGCCAAAAGAAGGTACAGCAAGGGTTAATAGAAGAAATGACATTGATTAATAATTACATAAGCAACAATAATCTACAGGATAGAGTCATTAGAAAAGGAGATCTACATTACCTTAAGACTTCCGAAACTAACGCACTTGCGGTAAGCATGGGAAATGACATAGCCATAGCATATACCTGTAGGTTTTTAAGTGAGCAGATTTTTGATCAGGTTCCTGAAGACTCACCACTTTATATTAACTTAGGCGCACCAGACCAGGTGATTATAGGCATAGAGTCTATCTTAAAAGAGCTTAAGCAAGGAGAAACTGCCAGGGTAATTATCCCATCTTATTTGGCCTTTGGTGAAAATGGATCTACAGATGGCAGAGTGCCACCTAAAACCCCCATTATAGCTGATATAAAGCTAGTAGAAATAATTCAGTAGAGATGAGTGTTTGGAGATTCATAGCAGTTTGTTTCGCGTTGCAATACGGAATTCTACACGCCCAAGATAATATGGGAATAGCCAATAGTAATTACGCACCTACTAATTCTATTTTTCTAAACCCTTCCAGCAGTGCAGACTCTAAAGCATTTATAGACTTTAATTTTTTCGGAAATTCTCTGCACATAAATAATAATCATGTCTTTGTAAATCAGAGCTTGCTCGGGCTAAGTGAGGCCAGTGGAGATGAACCTATTGAGAACTTTAACCGAAGCAGTGCCCCTTATAAAGCCTTTGTAGATAATCAGTTTCATGGGCCTAGCTTTAGCATATCATTTGGAAGATTTGGTGGTGGTCTATTTACTAATGTAAGAAGTGTAACTAGTATAAATGGCATTTCTAACCACCTGGCCAATCATGCTGTAAACGGATTCGATTTCCAAGACCAAATCGGAGAGGAGTTTACTACGTCTAATCTCAGACTAGGCACACTCACATGGCTAGAATACGGTGCTAATTTCAGTTATATACTCTCACAGAAGGGAAGAGATATGTATACAGTAGGAGGAAATTTAAAGTATTTAAACGGTGTAGCAGGAGCTGGATTAAATATTCAAGAGTGGAACTACGCGGTTAGAAATGACAGTATTATAGAATCATACACCTTTCGGGGAGATTTTGGAATAAATGATCTAAACACTGATGAACCAGATAGATCTAGTCTTCTGGGAAATGGAAATGGCTTAGGTTTAGACTTAGGTTTCAATTATAAAAAAATGCTCAAAAGTGCTCAGAACTATGAGCCCCATACGAAGTCAGGCTGTTTACTAAAGGATTATCAGTATAAGTTTGGGCTCTCTATTTTAGATTTGGGCCGAGTAAGAATGAGAAATAGTTATTACAGAGAGTTCGATAACCAAGATTCATTAGTTTGGGAAAATTACAGTAATGCTAGTGCAGATAATGTAGAAGATATAGACCAGCTCATTACTAACGAACTTTCGGATTCTACCTCCGTAGTGTTTTCTGATGAATTTAAACTTAGGCTTCCAGCAGCCATATCCCTTCAGTTTGATTATAACCTTGGAAAAGGGTTTTATGCCAATGCTACTTTAATTCATGGTTTTACTAGGAATAGAAGACTAGGAGTAGAGCGTGCTAGTTCTTTATCCTTAACACCTAGATATGCCCGGAGGCAAGTAGAAGTGGCCCTCCCACTAACGCTCCAAGATTATGAGCGCGTGAGACTTGGCCTAGCTCTCAGAGTATATTCTGTGGTGCTAGGTACGGATAACTTAGGAGCGCTAATAGGAGGCGGTGATCAGTATGGGGCAGATTTTTATTTCAGTTTTAAATACACCATGTTCAGACCTTGGTATTGTAAAGATCAGCTAAAAAGGGCTAAAGCTAAAGGCTCGAAAAGAGGAAGAAGAAAAGGTGGCGTAGCTTGCCCTAGTTGGTAACGCTTGAGCTAGATGTTCCTTGACTTTAGGATTCTAAGACTACTCTGTTTGTAGTATTAATCTTTCAAACTATTACCAACCTTCTTAATGCACAAGCCTTGGTCACTGAGCGGCTCGTTTAGCAGCCTACAAAATGTACAGACCTTCATATACCCTTCTAGAAGTTAGGCTTAAGTAAATACTTCTGGTAGAAATTATCTATCTCCCTAACTGCCTCCTCTGCAGTGTCTACAATAACAAATAGGTCTAAATCTTTTTCGGAAATATTGTTTTCAGCCTCCAAAAGTGTGGTTTTTATCCAATCTATAAGCCCAGACCAAAAACTCTTGCTTACGAGAATTATAGGGAATCGAGCTATTTTAAAGGTCTGAATTAATGTGAGAGATTCGAAGAGTTCATCTAAAGTACCGAATCCTCCTGGCATCACTATAAAACCTTGAGAGTACTTCACAAACATTACTTTTCTCACAAAGAAGTAATCAAAATCTATGCTTTTATCGTGGTCTACGTATTGGTTACTAGACTGCTCGAAGGGGAGTTCTATATTCAATCCTACAGAAGTTCCACCTCCTCTATTGGCTCCTTTATTACCTGCTTCCATAATTCCTGGACCACCTCCAGTAATTACACCATAACCTTTTTTAGTAAGTAGAAAAGCGATATCGTCTGCCATTAAATAATACTTATGGTCTGGTTTAGTTCTAGCGGATCCGAAAATGGAAACACAAGGTCCTATTTTCTGCATTCTATCGTAGCCTTCTACTAATTCAGCCATTATTTTAAATATAGACCAGCTATCATTGGATTTAGTTTCGCTCCATGTGCGCTGATTAAATGCGTCTCCTATAGTGTTATCTTTCAATTTTATATGGTGTTTTAAGTGGGTGTCTCGGACAAAAAAAATGCTGGAATAGAAACCAGCATTAACTATGATTTGGAATGTTCTAAGCCTATAAGTCTTCGAATTTAACGTCAGAAAATTCTTCGCTTCCAGCGTCCTGAGTATCTGTAGACTCTTCGGTTTTATCCATCGGAGATTCTGTACTGTAATTGCCAGATGCTTGTAGTTCTTTAATTTTATCTACTGTTTCATGCAGCCCGTCAGAGAATTTCTCGAAGTCTTCTTTATATAGAAATAACTTGTGTTTTTCATAAGAGAAATTACCATCATCATGGTATTTTCTTTTACTCTCTGTAATGGTAAGATATAAATCATTTCCTCTAGTAGTCTTTACATCAAAGAAGTATGTGCGCTTTCCAGCTCTTACTGCTTTCGAGAAAATATCATCCTGATTCGTTCCTTCTGACATCGTGTTTACTTTAATAATTTTTATACCTGTTCCAAATGTAGAAAAATTTATGAGATACCAAGAGTATTTTTAGAATAATCCTTAGCTAAATCTGTGTTAATAAAGATTAGAGAGTTCTAAAAAATTTTAGTAGACCGAATGAACGCACTATTGCAACGCAACTTTTACTCATGACCAATGCGGCTATTAAGTACTTCTATCTTATGAGACTAATGTGCCCTGAATATTCATGTGGATAACCAGTGAGATCTTTAGCTATAATTTGATAATTGTAAAGGCCATTGGGGGAGTAATGGTCACCATTATTAACTGACCCGTTCCAGCCTGTATCAGAATCTGTAGTTTCAAATATAATTTCTCCCCATCTATTAAATACCCTGAACTGATAATCTGTAACACCTATTACTACTGGCAGGAAATAATCATTAGTAAAATCTCCGTTAGGAGTGAAAGAATTAGGAGCGTAGAAAAAATGACCTTCTATTATGAAGGGAGCGCTATATATGTCGAAACAGCCGTACTCGTTGGTGATGGTTTGAGTAACATCTAAAAAACCTACATCTTCGAAATCATGAACTGGATCACATTCTATGGAATAGGATCCATCTCCAAAATCGTAAAAACAGTCTGTGCCACCTTGGCTGGTGTCTGTAAAGATTACCGTAGGCTCTAAATAATTTACAGTGTATTCATCGGTTATAAATCCAGCTGTAGGAGTAGGGTAAACCGTTATGAGGTTATTATAACTAACCTCTACGTCTTCAGAACAACCTCCGTTAGATGAAACTGAAAGGCTTACGTCATAAGTCCCTGGAACAGTGTATTCATGAGAGGGGCTTCCTTGAGTACTTGTTTGTCCATCGCCAAAATCCCAGAAATATTCTAAAACCCCGTTAAAATTAGAGTCATCATAGAACTTGATTGAAATAGGAGGACAACCTTCATCAGATTGCACGTAGAAGTTAGGAATAGGATTATCTATTAACTGAACATTCTGTGTGAAAACCTTTGTGCAATTGTTCTCAGATATGGCCAATGCCACTTCATAGATGCCAGCGCTTTCCCAAGTCACATCGTTCACTATCAGCGTATTCGCGTCAGAAGGTGTGGCATCATTACCAAATAACCAACTTATTGTTGGAGATTGAGAATCGAAACCTTCTGCTGTAAAATCAAAACTATGTCCATTAAAACATTGAGGTTCTGGTTCCTCGAAAAAAGGATCTAAAAGAGCCTGAATGTCATAAAGCGCACTCACTTCGTCTGGGCAAGTGTTTTCTGCTAAAACTCTCAAGGTTACTGTGTAATTTCCAGCCCCGGGGTAAGTGAAAGAAGGCTCGAAAGCTACACTAACATCATCTGAATCGCCTATTACACCAAAATCCCAATCGTAAGAATCTGCATTTTGCGAGAGGTTTTCAAAATCAAATGTGAAGCCTTCGCAAAAAAGTGTTTGTGGCGCGAATACAGCTAATGGTTCAGGAGGAACTTCTAGAACCGATGAGGCTTCTACTTCACATCCGTTTTCCTCAATGGTATAACTTATAGTGTAGATTCCAGCAGTCGGTGCAGACTGCGTAACTTCGGTCTCAGAGGAGATCTCTGAATTAAACGCAGACGGAAAAGACCAAGTAGAGCTAAAATTACTATCATAATCATCAGAACCTATAAAGGTATATTGGCTTACTCCATTTACACACTCATGACTAATACTTTCTATTTCTGCCATAAGCTGAGGAAAGGCTTCGTAAACATTTGTAGCGGTATCTGCGCACGGCCATCCTGGATTAGCTATGAGTGTTACTTCATAAAGCCCCTCTTCTACAAAAGAATAAAAAGGAGATACTTGTGTAGAAGTGTCCTGTGTGGAATTAGGATCTCCAAAGTCCCAAAGGAAAGAGCTGGCGTTAAAAGATTCATTGTTAAACTGAAAAGAGAGCCCATCACATAATTGGTTTTGATCCGGTATGGCAGCTATTATAGTGGGATCACAATTAGTGACTTGGTATTGAAAATCCCTAATCGTAGTATTAATTAATTGGCCATTTCTATATTCATTGACACAAATTCCTACTGCATATTTCCCTAATTGGGTAGGAGTTCCAGTAATCTGACCAGTAAGTGGATCTATTACAAAATCCGGGGCTGCAGGAATCTGTATTTCATCAGAATAGCCAGCTCCCCAAATTACATCAGCAAAATCAGGAGGCGCTGGATCAGGAGCAGGGTCGTCTGGTGAAGCACCATGCAAAGGAGTACATAACTGATATTCCAATAAATCACCATCTACATCTGTAGCAGAATGATCAAAGAAAAACTCACCGTTTAGGCAGAGAGCCACAGGTGGAGTATTTACAAACTGAGCGGAGCTGTTTAATCCTTCAGCAGTAGTTTCTTCTCCAGGAACATGTGCCCACATAGTCATTCCTGTTTCTCCTGCTTCAGTTAAATTAATAATACTGTTATTCCTACAGCATCTCTGATATACCAAATCGTATCCGCCTATAACCGGAGGAAGAATAATAACACCTGTGTATATAGCCCTTTGAATACATAGGTCAGGAGGAAGTATGAAACAAGGGTTTTCTAGCTCGATAGGCACAAAAGAAACTTCGGCATCATCCAAACTTAGTTGGAGCTGAGTGTACTGTGAACCATCCTCAAAAAAAACTCCTATCTTGGCTTCTTCATCGAAACTGGTTCCTAATGTATTATCTGGGCCACAGTCTCTGTATACAATAAGAGTTACGAGGTAATTACTTTCTGTAGTGTTTTCGTAAAATAACTCTCCGCCTACTATATGAGTAGCTTTCAAATTTTGTACCGAGCATATTATGAGTAGCACCATTGATGCTAACTTGTATAATTTTGATATACTTGTGAATATGCTCGGTTTGATTTTCAAACTAATGTTGGTGGCTTAAATATTTGCTCGATTAATTGTGATAAAAAGACGCCAGTCCGTCTTATTCTGTTGCACAATATAGAGAACAAAAAATCACGAATAATCACCATCCTAGATTTTATTGAAATTAGTAAAGCCTATTTACGGAAAAATAGAAATCCTAAAACTAGCTAATTACACCGCTGCCTATTAACTCCTCTCCTTGATACCATGCTGCAAATTGACCTTTAGCTATGCTTTTTTCCGGAACTTGAAAGTGAATGATTAGATCATTTTTCATCTGTGTAAGTTTGGCTTTTCTCAGTGGCTGTCTATAACGTATTCTCAGGTTATATTCTTTAGTTTCTCCGCGTTGCAATGTTAAATCAGTTCTCAACCAATGCACATCTTCTTGCTTGATAACCAAGCCATCTCTCATTAAGCCCGGATGATCTTCTCCCTGTCCCACATAAATGATGTTAGACTGTGTGTCTGTTCCAAGCACAAATAGAGGTAACTTTTTACCGCCTACGTTGATGCCTTTTCTTTGGCCTACTGTGAAGTAGTGCGCTCCATTATGCTGGCCTACCTTCATGCTGCCTTCTACCTCAGAAAAATCATACTCATTAAAAATCAAATCTTCCGGAGGTGTAAGTTTATCATCTTCAGTAGTTAAGAGGGTTTTAGAGTGGAGTTTAACGTTTCGAGGTATTTCTACAATATCTCCAGTTTTAGGTTCTAATTCCTGTTGTAAAAACGTAGGCAATTTTACTTTGCCAATAAAGCACAAGCCTTGTGAATCTTTTTTATCCGCTGTAACTAAATCGTGAGCGGCAGCCAGTTCCCTTACCGCATTTTTTTGCAGATGACCTATAGGGAACATTGCTTTAGAAAGCTGAAATTGATCAAGCTGACATAAAAAATAACTTTGATCTTTGCCCTTATCCGCTCCAGCTAAGAGGTGGTGCGTTTCTTTTCCATTGTCATCTGTGGTTGTTTTTTGGCAGTAATGACCAGTGGCCACATAGTCCGCTTTCAATTGCAACGCTGCTTTAAGAAAAAGGTCAAACTTTATTTCTCGATTGCATAGGATATCTGGATTAGGTGTTCTACCATTCTGATACTCTTTAAACATGTAATCCACTATGCGCTCCTTATACTCTTTACTTAGATCTATTACCTGATAAGGGATACCGAGCTTTTCTGCCACCAATATAGCATCGTTACTATCTTCTATCCACGGACACTCATCATCTAAAATTACAGACTCATCATGCCAGTTCCTCATAAAAACCCCTATTACATCATAACCTTGTTCTTTAAGAAGCAAAGCGGCTACGCTAGAATCTACTCCTCCCGAAAGACCTACCACTACTCGTTTCATATGGCAAATTTACTGCTTAAATTTAGCTAATGGATAAAACCAATATAGATTGTAATAAAGTCGAAATTCCTATTCCGTTTATCATATTTAGAATCCTAATTATAACCCTATTTTAGAAAGAAAGAACAATGAACCAAGTGACGAATGGTAGACTGACGAATAAAATACTTTTCACTTCCAAAATAGACCTTGGATTAAAATATGGTTAACTTGCGGCAACCTTGTATAATTTAAACCGTCTTTTAAATGAGTTCTGAAAAGTCAGAATTTATAGAATTAGCGAAAGCTTGTGCTCATGGCGACAGGAAAGCCCAAGAAAGACTTTATAAGTTGTTCTATGGCAGAATGTTACCTATTTGCATGAGGTATACTAAAGACATGGACTTGGCTAAGGATTTACTCCAAGAGTCTTTCATTAAAATCTTTAACAAGATTAAAATGTATGACGGTGCTGGGTCCTTAGAAGGATGGATAAGAAGAATAGTTGTGAATAACGCTATTGATCAATTCAGGAAAAAGAAGAAAGGGTTTGGCTATATGGAATCCATAGACGATGTGGAAGATATTCAAGAAGAGGAGGAAGGAGAGTTTGAATTTAAGGCGAGTCAAATTATAGAAGCTATGCAGGAATTGACCCCCGTGTATAGAGCTGTTTTTAACATGTACATCTTCGAAGAGATGACTCATAAAGAAATAGCAGAACGTTTAGATATAAGTGTAGGTACAAGTAAATCTAACCTCTCGAAAGCTAAACGAAATTTAAAAAACATACTGTTGAGAGATTACAGATATTAATATTAAGAACGTTAATATGAAGAAAAATTTTACTGACTTCGAGAGGAGTGTTAAAGAAGGAATGGAAGGTTTTGAGATGCCTTTCGATCAGACGGAATGGCAGTCAATGCAGAGAAGGATGGAGGGTAAAAAAGTTTCTTGGAATAACACTATGGCTGCAGCAGTAGTTACAGCTCTTATCTTTATGTCTGGTCTGTCTTACGTTCTGGTAAAAACAGATTTTCTTTCAAATGACAATTCAGACACTAAAAAAACATCTACCATATTAGAGGATTTCAATAACTCTTTACAAGCTGCAGATAAAGCTGACAAAACCGAAGAAAATAAAAATGAAATTTCCCCAAATATCACCACTGAAAACACCCCTATTACGCAAGAAAAAGTAGAAAACAAGGAGGTCTTCGAAACGAATAATTCTATCAAAGATGATTCTAATCGAAGCATTGTTAACAGTAGTAAAAGGAGTGATAATAAAACGGAAATCAGCAATGATGAGTCAGGAGATTCAGATGATAATCAAGCAGTAAATGACCACAGAGATACACAGCCTAATTCTACTTTAAACAATGAATTGTCTAATAACGAAGAAATAGTGAAAGATGGAGCAAACAGTTCAACCGCTCCATTCATAAAAAGCTCTAGCCAAGAGGTGTGTGCTGGAGAGAAAATAGAGTTTACCGTAGAGAATATAACTGATGAAGCAAAGTTCTTATGGAATTTTGGGAATGCAGATTTCAGCACAGATAGAACTCCGGTTAGAGTATTTGATGAACCAGGTGAGTACAATATTTCTTTGATATTAAGTAAATCTTCTAAGAAGATAGAGTCAAAAATTGTAGTGTTACCTCAGCCTTTCGCTAAGTTTACTTGGAAAGAGCTAGAAAAAGGAGCTATTAAATTATCTAACTTAAGTGATAAAGCAGCTTCTAGCGAATGGAAAATTGGAGACGAATTTAGTTCTAGCGATATTAATCCAGTATTTAATTATTCGGAAGAAGGTAAAGAGCTCGTGAGTTTGAAGGTAATTAACGAGTTCGGCTGCGTAGATTCTTCAATAAGATATATAGCATTAAAAGCTCCGATGACTATTTCAGGCCCAGAAACTATAAAATTTGGAGATTCGTTTTCTCCAATTGTTGAAGGACTATCCGATGAATTAGTCACTTTATCAATTCATAATTTAGCAGGTCAAATGATCTATGAATCTACTAATGGGAATAAGTGGAATGCAACTATGCCAGATGGTAATTATGCTGGTCCAGGTTCGGAGTTCGCATGGTTAGTAGTTGTGAAAAATAATAAAGGAATAACCGTCAGTTCTACAAGCGGAATAGTGAAGATAATACCTTAACCAACCAAATATAAATGTAATTAAGAGCCATAGAATTAACTTTCTATGGCTCTTTTTTTTGTATCTTTGTTTACAACTTTAATCGAAGTAATGTGAGTTTTAGTCGAACAATAATACAAATGAGTGTAAAGCTATGAGGCTCTTAGTTTTGAGCATATTGATTTCTTTAAATTGCTTTAACTTATTCTCTCAAGAATTTATTGCGTCTGAGTTAGAATTGAATCTTACTCCTGTGTCAGAATGTACGATGTGTGATGGTGGGTGTACAGTGACGTCTCCACTTTCGGGAGAAATGACCTATCGATGGGATGATTCTAACGGAAACCTAATAGCATTAGAATCTACGAGTACGGGTTCATCTGAATTAACAGATTTGTGTATAGGATCATATAAACTAACTATTTCCTCAGGGCTGCAAGTGGTAGATGAGGCTTTCTTTTCAATCACAGAAAGTGAAGTTAATATAGGCCTTCCAGGGGTTCTCTATTCATGTACAACACATGAAAATATAGATCTAGTTGAAAATCTGCCTACAGGTGCTCAAGAAGGAGGTATTTGGAACAGTGAAACTGGTGAAGAAGTCATTGAGGTGGCATCTGAAAACTCATCTAGTGGCTTATTTACGTATTCAATTCTAAATAATGGGTGCCTTAATGTGAGTCAAATACCGGTAATAATTAATACACCTGCCAATATAGGAGAGTTTCCAAATGTGCAGATATGCGAGGATTTTGCAGTTTTCGACTTTTGGGATTATGCAGATTCAGATAATTATCCAGATCCTAATGGAGTTTTTCTAAATGAACAATTTGAAGTGGTAGATCCCATTTTTAATCCCCAGGATAGTGTGCCCGGTGAGTATAATTATTATTACAGAATAGATTCGGTGATAGGGTGCACAGCTCCTGTAGATCCATTTTTTATTAGGGTAAATGCTTTCAATGAGGCTGGTGAAGATGCAGTTTCATTAGTCTGTTCTGCAGAAGGCCAAGAACTCGATTTAAATTCCTTCTTGAGTTCAGATGCTAGTGAAAATGGTCTCTGGTATGATTCTGAAAATGACTTAATCCAAAGTGTGTTAGACGAATCTGAAATTGAAGAAGGACTTTACAGGTACACCGTTACCAGTAATGTTCCTTGTCTCCCAGATGTTTCGTATGTAGAAGTGGTCTTTGTAGATCAATTAGAAGAAACAGACGAAATCTCCATTGTATTATGTTCGGATGCTGGAGAGGTTAATTTAAACGACTATTTAGAGGACAATCTTCAAGAATTTGGAGAATGGTATAACTCTGATGGAGCTGAGGTAGATGATCTTTTTAATTCTGCTTTAGAACAAGACGAACAATTTATGTATGAAATTAATGGCTTGGGATGTTCTACTTCTCAATCAATCATAAACATAGAAACCGAGGCGTTATTGAGTGCAGGTTCAGATACATCTTTTGTAACATGTGGTAGTACTGAGCTGATTGATTTAAATCAATTTTTGTCTGATGACGCCAGTCCTCTCGGAGTCTGGATGAATGAAGAAAATGAAATTATAACTTCATTTATAGGATCTGTGTCTGGTTCTTATAGATATGTCATTCAACAAGGTGCATGTCCAGATCAGGAATCTGTTCTAGATATATTAATAGAACAAGAGCCTGCAGCTCCAGTTATAAGTCAGATCACTTTATGTCAAAGTGAAACCCCTATTTCTTTAAATGAATTAATAGAGCTGAATCCAGAATGGAATTACTCATGGGCAGATGCCTTAAGTAACGATTTAACCGAATCTTTTATACCATCTGAAATAGGGGTCACAAACTTGACATTAACCGTAGATGCACAAAATTCATGCGATGTTCTTAATGCTGAGCTAGAATTGGAAGTAGAAAATAATCAATTCGAGAATGGTGCCATTGCAACGCAAATCTGTGAGCTTACAACTGAGCTAGACATCTCAGAATTAGTTTCACCTGAAATACAAGCTGCCAATTTCATTCTTTTAAATTCTAATAATACTGAGCTTTCTGAAACTACAGTGAATTTAGGCTTAGGCGTTAATGTGTTTCAAATTATAGAAAGTGGGCTTAACGCTTGTGAGTCTAACGTATTCGAAATTAGCGTAGAACAAGTCCCTTATAATGATGCTGGCGAAAATCAGACACTAGAAATTTGTTCTGATCAGGGAGCCTTAGATTTAACCACTTTTGCTCAAGTGGAGGGAGTATGGAGTCTGAATAATGAGACTTTGCTCACACCAGAAATTGAACTTAACGCAGATAATTCAGGAATCTATTTGTTAACAGCATCTAATTCTGACGTTTGTCCTGCATCAGAATTGGAATTAGAATTAGTAGTTCAAGAGTTATTTGAGTATATGCCTTTAGAAAACATAGAGTTGTGCTCAGACCAAGAGATTCTCTTAACCTCTCCAGTAATAGGTTCCTCATATTCTACGATTTGGGAAACAGAATTAGGTCTGAGTTCATCTGACGAGTTATTTCTGGATAATTTTAATGAAGGTGAAACCGTAGTTTCTTATCAGATAACTCAAGGAATTTGTGAGAGCACTAATGATTTGATCATTACTGTATATCCTGAATTTGAAATAGAAATACTAGGAGAAACAGTTCTGTGCACTGGAGATGAGCTGAATTTACAGTTAGCAGGAGGCATGTCTGCAGAATGGAATCTGAATGGAAATGTTTTAGCTGAGAATGAGGCTGTCATAACAGAGTGGCCTGTAAATGGTGCTCATTACACGGCATTTTATGAAAATAGCGCAGGTTGCGTTGCAATGGATGAAATAACTGTCGAACTAAATCAAACACCAACCGCTGCGATAGTAGCCAATCAGTTTTCAGGATGTGCACCATTTCTTTTAGAATTAGAAGCTGAATCTGATACAGAAGATGAGAACATCTACCAGTGGGTGGTCAATAATACTTATTACACAGGAAATGATTTAGGCATAAACGTAAATGAAGGAGATGAACTTTTTGTGCAATTGAATGTGATTCATTCAAATGGTTGTGTGAATTCCACAGCGTTAATAAATCCTGTAATAGGAAATACTGCGCCTATCGCATCATTTTATCCTGCAGAAAATGCACTAAGTTATATCGATCCTACGACTGAAATAACAAATGATTCAGAGGGTTATGCTAGTCTTAATTGGTATTTAGATGGTGAAGAAATAAATGGAGGTTCTACCGATTGGTCTCTTGAGCTGCCGGAAGAGCCTTATAGTGTTTATCAGTTGTGTTTAGAGGTTACTTCTGCCGAAGGCTGCTCGCATGAATACTGCGAAGAGATTACAGTAAACTCAGAACTTCTTCTGTACATCCCTAACGCATTCACTCCAGATGGAGATGGGGTGAACGAGATCTTTAAACCACATTATTCAGGAAACTCTACTGAGTTATATGAATTCCAAATCTTTGATAGGTGGGGACATGAAATGTTCTTTACAGAAAATGTGGAAGAATTTTGGAATGGAAATGTGAAAGGTGGAGATCATTATGCACCTCATGGGGTATACACCTACATAATATCTATCAAGGATAATTTCACTGCAGAAATCCAGACTTACAGAGGTCATGTTACTTTGTTAAGATAGGAGTTCTATTAAGTTGAATAACTCTTTTAGGAATGCAACTAAATGCTATTTAGTTTTGTCTAATCAATGGATGTCAAAATCAATTTTATGTTTAGAAAAGTATTAGGATTTGCTGTAATTATACTTTGTTTTATTTCTATATCAAGTGCTCAAGTCTACGAGATTGAAAATGGCACTGTAACTGCTTGTGGAGGTCAGTTTTATGATGATAACGGAGGTGTAGATGGTGCTGCTGGAACCATAGGTAGTGATTATTCTCCTACGTCTTATACTTATACAATCTGCCCAGAAACACCAGGCGATGGTATTCAAGTAAGTTTTATTGGATTCAGTGTTTCTCAAAACCCTAATCCAGATAATAATGATGTCTTGCTTATCTTTAATGGAGATTCCACAGGAGCTCCTCTTATGGGAAATAGTAATACCTTAAATTTTTCAGGAATAACGTTTAGTGCTACTGCAGATAATCCTTCAGGTTGTTTAACCTTTTCTTTCACACACAATAGTAATAATTCTGTTACTGGAGGGTGGCAAGCGGATATAGCATGTGTTACTCCTTGTTCTACTCCGATAGCAGATGGAACCATATTAGATCCAACTCCTGATGTAAACAATGCAATTCAAGGGTGCATAGGTCAGTCTATTTCTTTTGGAGATGTGGGGTCTACAGCTGCATCTGGATTCACTTTAGAGAATTTTATTTGGAATTTTGGAGATGGAGAATCAAGTGTAGGCCCTTCCGATGTTGTGCACACATATGATGAGCCAGGAGAATACATTGTCACTTTAGTAGTAGAAGATAATAATGGATGTCAAAGTACAAATGTAACTCCATATCAAATTTTAATAAGTACAGTTCCTATTTATAATACTGACTTTAGTGAGGAGGTATGCTTAGGTGGTACAGGATTCATAGATGGTAACCCTGTTCAGGGCATTACTTGGACCTCTCTTCCTCCTCAAGTAGTATCTGGAACAACTTTTCTAGCAGATGGTGTAGGTTTTGAGTTCGATTCTAATTTAGATTTTAATTTCTTTGAGGATGATCAAATATTAGAAAGCTGCGATGATTTGTTCAGCATAGATGTAAATATGGAGCATAGCTACATTGGTGATTTGGACATTGTCATTACCTGTCCTGATGGAACAGAAGTGATTCTTTTAGACTTTCCCAATGGCGGAGGTGGAGGATATTTAGGAGAACCAGTGGACATAGGTGGAGATTTTACTCCAGGAGTGGGTTATGATTATTCTTGGACCCCAGAAGCTACTAATGGAACTTTCGGAGATAATGCTATAGGGGCTCAGCCATTGCCTTCTGGAGTTTATGAGACAGAAGGAAACTTGTGCGATTTAGTAGGATGCCCCTTAAATGGACAATGGACCATGACCATCGTGGATAATTTGGGTGCAGATGATGGAAACATATTTGAATGGGGTATATCTTTAAATTCCGAATTATTTCCAGGTGTTACCACTTTTACACCCCAAGTAGGACTTGATGCAGATAGTTCCTATGTTACTGGAGATTTTATAGATTTCACTTCTGATAATGCTAATTATGCCGAATTCACTCCTCCTGCGTTAGGTGAGTATGAATATCTGTTCACAGCGGTTAATAATTTTGGGTGTACAACTGATACAACAGTAATAGTAACCGTGGTTCTAGGCCCAGAACTAACTCTTCCTGAAGAAATAGGTTTTTGTGGTGATGAATTTGAGCTCGTTCCTGAAATCACTAATGAATTTGACCAAGGGCCTTGTATGTTCTCTGTTATTTTAGCCAATGACCAAAACAATGGGTTTAACGGTGCCAATGTTGAAATCTATATTGATGGCGTTTTACAGCAGACCGTTTCTTCATTTCAAGATGAAGAAGAGGTGTTTTTTCCTGTGCCAACAGGTTCTGAACTTAGCTTGAACTACTTACAAAACACTTGGGGAGAATTACCTGGCAACTTTATAAGTCTTTATGATGATGCTGGAAATGAACTTTTCGTGAGTGCAACTGGCCTAATAGATGAAGAAATTTTTTCAGATACTGTTTACTGTTCAGGAGAAGGGCAATTACAATTTGAATGGTCTCCTTCCGTGGGATTAGACAATCCTAATGTACCAGTTACTGCAGGTCAGAATGATGTGCCTACCGTCTATACTTTGACTACATTTCCTGAAGGTTTTGAAGGTTGCGCTACTAGCGCAGAAGTATTGGTATTCCCTCAGACTATTCCGAATTTAGGAGAAGATACTGAAATAACCATTTGTGAAAGTGCTGCTGAATTTGAAATGTTAGATGCTTTGGAAGGAGATCCGGAGGATGTTGCCTTTTGGTATGATGCTGCTGATAATCAAGTAGATTCATTATTTAACCCAGCTGAAGATCCTGAAGGTACATACACTTATAGATGGACAGGGCAGGATTGTCCTACAATAGAAACAGATCTTGTTATTAATATCGATGAATTGTTCCTTACTGCATCCTCAGATACTACAATTTGTCAAAATGGCAGCGCAGAACTAACGGTGGAGCTGGATGGCACCCCAACTGGTGAAATAATAGTGTTATGGAACGGAGGGATTTTTATCGGTGATACGATAACTGTACAACCTAATGTTGCTGAAATGGTTTATCAAGTCCAAGCGGAATACGGAGATGGCTGTGTTTCTAACATGGAAGAAATCAATATAACCACTGCAGCGCCTCTAGACATGTTAGGACTAATAGACGAACAAATTTGTTTGGGAGACTCTGTAATTAAAAGTCCTATAAACCCCACTGGCGGTTTAGCTCCTTATAACTTTGTTTGGACTTCCTCTACAGGAATGAATGAAACCTCAGAACAGGTTGTTTTGGCTCCAGAAGAGAGCACGAACTATTGTTTAGAAATAACAGATGCTTGTGAAAGTGATCCATACAGCACTTGTTTTGATGTTTTACTAAATGAGGTTATATCTACAGTATTTACTGCTAATAATAATACTGGTTGCTTCCCAATACTGGCAGAGTTTTCAGGTACAGCTAATGATTTGAGTATTGTAGAAAGCATGCAGTGGGACTTTGGTGATGGCACATATAGCAGCACGTTAAATTTTGCGAATCATAATTACACTAATCCAGGTGTTTATGATGTTACACTGACTATAACAGATACATTCGGGTGTGTTTATGAAAACACTGAAGAAGCTATTGTTGAAGCTTACAATATTCCTGATGCACAATTCACTTTAGATAGTTACAGTACTGTTCTTCCTAATAATGACTTTGAGTTCAATAATTTATCTACAGGAAATGACTTGAACTTTTGGACATTCGATGAGTTCGGAGAATCTACAGAGGAAAACCCTACATTCGAAACTGACTTAGAAGAGCCAGCAGAATTTCAAATAGAGCTGGTAGTTCAAAATTTTGACGGATGTTCTGATACTGTAAAGTCTACAGTGTTTATTGTAGATGGATTTTCTTTATTCGCTCCTACAAGTTTCACTCCAAATGGAGATGGAATAAATGATGTTTGGAAAATAGCAGGTATAGATATAGACGAAACAGATTTCACATTAAATATCTGGAATAGACATGGTAATTTAATATTTCAGACGTTAGATCCAGACGACTTTTGGGATGGTTCATATGATCGCGGCCAATATTTTGTCCCTAATGGTGTATACACTTATCAGATTCTTACAAGAGCTAGAACATCGGGAGATAAAAAAGAACTCTCTGGAATGATAACAATAATGCGTTAAGAGTCTTTCGCGTTGCAACTAAACCTCCTTTTTGTTTGTCTTATATTTGAGATTAAAAGAGAATTATCAATGATACCTTTTCACAAACTGTACTTATTAGTTATTTGTTTATTTACCCTAAGTTTAAGTTCTGAGGCTCAGAATTTTGAAATAAATAATCAAACCATAACTACATGTGGAGGGTCTTTTCAGGATGATAACGGGGGAGTGGGAGATGCAGACGGTACTGAAGGAAGTCCTTACAGTAATACGAGCTATGAATACACAATTTGTCCAGATAACCCTGGTGATGTTATTCAAGTTAATTTCTTAGCTTTTTCGCTTTACACAAGTGCTAACCCTAATAATAGCGACTATCTGGCCATATTTGATGGCGACAGCCCTGCCGCGAACTCTATGGGGTCTTACACCGGAAATCAACTGTCGGGAATACCAGTAACAGGAACAGTAAACAATGTTTCAGGCTGTCTCACATTTGTGTTTAATCCCAGTAATTCTTCTACAGGAACATTCCCTGGTTGGGAAGGCTTAATTTCTTGTACTACACCTTGTGCTGTGCCTACAGCTGCCAGTACTATTTTAGACCCTGAGCCTGATGAAAATAATAGTGTTTCTGTTTGTTTAAATACACCTATTACATTCGCAGATGCTGGATCTGCTGCTCAACCCGGATTTACTTTAGATAATTACATTTGGGATTTTGATGATGGTACCATTGTAGAAGGTGAGACTCTTGTAGAACATTCATTTACAGAGCCAGGCGAGTACATTGTTACACTAACTGTGGTAGATAACAATGGGTGTCAAAATCTTAATTTAGTACCGTTACAGGTATTGGTAAGTACTATACCGATTTTCTCCACTGACTTTACACCTGAAGTTTGTCTAGGCGGAACAGGATATATAGATGGAAGCCCAGTTCAAAGTCAAACATGGACCGCTCTTCCCCCTCAGGTGGTAGCAGGAGAAACTTATTTAGCCGATGGTGCTGGTTTTAGTTACACGTCTGCCTTAGTCTTTGACTTTTTTGAGGAAGATCAAGTTTTAGAGGATTGTTCTGATCTATTTGGTGTTTCAGTAAATATGGAGCACAGTTACATGGGAGATTTGGACATTATAGTGACATGTCCTGATGGAACTTCGTTATTTCTTTTTGAGCAAGCAGGAGGAGGAACTTTTTTAGGAGAGGCTGTAGATGATGGTTCTACTACACCGGGGGTTGGTTATGATTATGTCTGGTCTCCAACAGCCACTAATGGCACTTGGGGTGAGAATGCAGGAGGAGTTAATATTTTACCAGCTGGCACTTATGAAAGCAATGAAGATATGTGCGAGTTAGAAGGGTGTCCTTTAAATGGAGAGTGGACTATTCAAGTAATTGATAATTTAGCCATAGACAATGGTTATATTTTTGAGTGGGGAATTGATTTAAATCCAGAACTTTTCCCAGGAATCACCACATTCACTCCTACAATTGGTCTTGGTTTAGATAGTACTTGGGTTGAGGGAGACTTCATGGATTCGTTAACAATAGATGGAAACTTCGCTGAGATTACCCCTCCTGCATTAGGAGAGTATGATTATACGTTTTATGCGTCTAATAATTTCGGCTGTACTTTCGATACCACACTAGTGGTTTCTATAGTTCCTGGTCCAGTAGTGGATGCAGGTATGGACATGCTAATTTGTAATGATCCTCTAGATTTAGAAGCAGTCATTACCAGCAATGAATTTGAGGCTGAGCCTTGTAACTTTACTTTCGTTCTTTCCAATGATAACTTTGGTTTTAACAGTTCTGAAGTAGTAATATCTTTTGATGGCATACAAAGTCAAACGCTAACAGCATTCGGCATTTCTGAAGAGTTTGAAGTACCAGTTCCTTCTGGTAGTGAAATGACACTGGAGTATGTCTTCTCTACATGGGGAGAAACCGATGGAAACCAAGTCACGGTATTTGATGATACTGGAGCTTTGATATTTGAAAGTGAAGTTTCACCATCAGAAGGAGTTATGTTCCAAGAAACAGTTACATGTTTAGGAGATGGTCAACTTCAGTATGAATGGACTCCCGCGCAAGGATTGAGTAATCCGTTCATTCCGAATCCCGAGGTTACCACAGGACAAACTACAGAGTATACGGTTTCTGTTTTTCCTCAAGGATTTGAAGGATGTGTGACAACAGATCAAGTAACAGTATCAGTAGATCCAGCTGGAGATCCTGGTTCAGACAGCACCTTAGTGTTATGCTATAATTATGGTCCTTTTAATTTAATACAAATGCTAGGAGGAAACCCTGTGAACTCTGGAGAATGGACAGATTCTAATGGAAATACGGTAGATGGCACATTTAATACTATCACGGATGAAGGAGATGTTTTTACTTACACGGTTATTAATGCAGGATGTATAAATAGTGCTCAAGTAGATATAACTGTTCTTCCTCAGGGAGATCCTATCTGCTGTATTTTTGACTATAATGTTAGTACTACAGAGACATTGTGTAATGGGAGTTCAGATGGTACTTTAACAGTAGAAATGCTGTTCAGTACGGAAGGTGGTCCTTGGACCATTGAGTTATTTGATGGTGTGAACACTTTAACTCAGATAGCGAATAATACCACTACATTTACAGGTTTAGCAGCAGGAGATTACATAGTCTCTATTGAAGATTCAGGTTTATGTACCACCAATGCTGATGTGATTCTTAACCAACCGCCAGTAGTAGGAATTCAAACAGTTCAAGATACGACCATTTGTTTAACAGGGAATGCTTTATTAAGCGCATGGAGTCCTGAGGATACCAATGGTACATTTACGTCAAACTGGATAGGTTTGGGCACTGGTGATCAATCTGTAGCTCCGCTAAATACTACAGTCTATGAAGTATTTATGACCAATAATAACAACTGTGATAGTCCTACTGAAGTGGTAGAAGTTTCACTGTATGATCCTTTATCGGTAACGGTAAACACAGATTCATTAGTTTGTCAGAATACACAGGCTAGTCTTTATACGTTAAATGTAGATGGAGGCTTTGGAGGATATAATTATAGCTGGAATACTTCTGGAGGAACTAATGTAGGGACTCAAGAAGAATCTACCGCCTTTCCTGCTCAAACCACTGAGTACTGCCTAACTCTTACAGACGGCTGTGAAACCCCTGAATCGGTAGACTGTGTTACGATCAATGCAGAAATCCCACCAGTTATTTCTATGTTTTCTACTAACCCTGTAGACTGTGTGCCTCACACTATAGCATTTGAGAATACTACAGACCCCGATGCATTTGTTGCAGATAGTTGGAGTTTAGGAGATGGAACCTTCACCACAGAATCTAGCTTTGAGCATGAGTATGATAATCCAGGGACTTTTGATGTCACGCTTACCTTGGAGTCGGAATTGGGTTGTTTCTATACAGAGATTTACGAGAACTATAGCACTATTTATCCTTCGCCAGAGCCTTTCTTTACTTATGATCCTATAGTTACTACCATACCAGATACTGAAATTACATTTCTAAATCTAACAGAGGGTATTATAGTAGATCATCAATGGGTGTTCGATACTACTAATGTTCTAGGCACAAGTCAATTAGTAGACCCCGTATTTGAGTTCCCAAGTGAAGAAGGAGGAACTTATCCTACCAGCCTTTCAGTTATCGATTTTAATGGCTGTGAAGCCACTGTAGTATTTGATGTAGTAATTAATGATAGGTTTAATGTTTTTATTCCTACTTCGTTTACTCCTAATTCAGATGGTATTAATGATGTTCTTTTTATTAAAGGAACAGATGTAGATCCTAATAGATTTCATGTCAGAGTGTTTAACAGATGGGGAGAAGTGGTATTCGAATCTAGAGATATGAATATGCCCTGGGATGGAAGTCATCAGTTTGGTGATTACTTTGTGGAGTCAGGAGTATATAACTACGTGTTAGATGCTTATTCTATAGCTACCACCAAGCGTTTCGAGATTACAGGTCACATCACTGTAGTAAGATAAAATTAGCCATAACTTTGGCTCCATGAAGATTTATGCTTTAGGAGGCCTAGGTGCTGATAAAAGAACATTCACATATTTCAATTTAAAGAATCACGAGCTTGTTTGCCTGGATTGGATAGTACCACTAACAGATGAAACACTAGAGCAGTATGCCGTTCGTTATAATCAGCTCATTCCTTCTGGTCAGCATCTTGCTCTTTTAGGAGTTTCTTTTGGTGGCATGATCATGACAGAAGTGGCCAAGCTGAGAAATCCGGAGCATACCATTCTTATTTCTAGTGTGACTACCGCATCTGAATTACGCTGGGTTTACAGAGCAGCTGGTAAATTGAATTTAGACAAGCTAGTGCCTTACAGTTTTTTAGTGAAATCTGGAAGAGTAGCGCATTATCTTTTTGGAGTTAAACTCATGAAGGATAAGGAATTACTAAAGTCTATCCTAGATGATATGGATCCTAGATTTCTACGGTGGGCCATACGTGTAATTCTAAGTTGGGATAATGAAAAGCCCATTCATGCTCTTAGAATACATGGAACATCAGATAGGGTGCTTCCTATTTCCAAAGATAAAATCACTCATCCATTTAAAAAAGGTGGCCATTTCATAATAGTGAATGAGGCGGAGTCTATATCTAAAATTATAGATGACCTTAAGGGTTGATATTCAGCGTTGCAACGCGAAGAGAAAAAATAGACAGCCGCTAGCAACTACATGTTAATTAAATGAGATAATCTCGGCTAAAACATGTTGGAGAACCGTTCATGTCTTTCTACATTTGGCACACTAAAAATTTAGACATGAATATTCACGAATATCAAGGTAAATCAATATTAAATAGCTTCGGAGTTCCTATTCAGAGAGGAATGGTTGTAGATAATCTTTCGGATGCAGTAGCTACTGCTGAGAAATTAAATGCCGAAACTGGAACAGAATGGTTCGTAGTTAAAGCACAAATCCACGCTGGAGGAAGAGGAAAAGGAACATGCATAGAGACAGGATCTCATGGTGTGGTCTTAGCTAAAGGCCTAGATAAAGTAGAAGAAACTGTAAAAGGAATTTTAGGAAATACGCTAGTAACTTTACAAACTGGTGAAAAGGGAAAAAAAGTAAACAAAGTACTTTTAGCCGAGGATGTGTATTACCCTGGAGACTCTGAGCCATCTGAGTTCTACATGAGTGTGCTTTTAGATAGAACTACAGGCAGAAATATCATTATGTATTCTACAGAAGGTGGTATGGATATAGAAACTGTAGCTCACGATACTCCTCATCTAATTCATAAAGAAGAGGTAGACCCTAAGGTAGGTCTTCAAGGATTTCAAACCCGTAAAATAGCATTCAACTTAGGCCTTTCAGGCCTAGCCATGAAAAACATGACTAAATTCGTGAGTGCACTGTATAAGGCTTATGTAGGCAGTGATTCCGCTATGTTTGAGATCAACCCTGTGCTTAAGACATCTGATGATAAAATTATGGCCGTAGATGCTAAAGTTACTTTAGATGGAAATAGCTTATTCAGACATAAAGAGTATGCTGAAATGAGAGATAAGTCTGAGGAGGATCCTATAGAAGTAGAAGCAGATGAAGCTGGTCTGAACTATGTAAAGCTAGATGGAAATGTAGGCTGTATGGTAAACGGAGCAGGTTTAGCCATGGCCACTATGGATATCATAAAACTATCTGGTGGTGAACCAGCTAACTTCTTAGATGTGGGGGGAACAGCAGATGCTGAAAGAGTAGAAACAGCATTTAAAATCATATTAAGAGACCCTTCCGTAAAAGCCATACTAGTTAACATTTTTGGTGGAATAGTAAGGTGCGATAGAGTAGCGCAAGGTGTAGTAGATGCCTATAAAAACATGGGGTCTATTCCTGTGCCACTTATAGTTAGACTCCAAGGGACTAACGCTGTAGAAGCTAAAGAATTAATAGATGCTAGTGGTTTAGAAGTAACTTCTGTGGTTCAACTTCAAGATGCGGCAGATGCAGTGAAAGCTGTAATGGCTTAGTGCTATTAAACAAAATTTAAAAAAAGAGGCTTAAGAAATTAAGCCTCTTTTTTTTGTGCTATTGTGAGCCCATCTCTGAATGGAAGAATGAAGCTTTTTAGTTTAGGGTGATCGGTAACTTCCTGATTAAATGTTCTTAGAGCTGTGGTTTCGGTATCTGTAATGTTAGGGTCTAGCACTTTGTTATACCACAGCACATTGTCTGCTAGGAGCAGCCCGCCTTCGTTTAGCAAAGGAACAGTGAGCTCTAAATATTCGGAGTACGATTTTTTATTGGCATCTATAAAAATGATGTCGAATTTTTCTGTGGTGAATTTTTTGATGCTCTCAGCAGCATCTCCATAAATAACCTTGATGTTCTTTTCATACTCACTTTTCTGGAAGTACTTATTCTGAATGGTGCTGAGTTCGTCATTCACTTCTAAAGTAGTTATTTGTCCATCTTTAGCTAATCCTTCTGCCATGCATAGAGCGCTGTAGCCAGTATAAGTGCCTATTTCCAATATGGCTTTAGGTCTACTCAGTTTGCTTATAAATGCCAGTAACCGCCCTTGAACTCTGCCAGAGAGCATTACAGGTCTCAGAATGCTTCTGTGTGTTTCGTCTTCTAATTCTAAGAGGTAATCTGGAATGTCTGTGACATGTTGATCTAAGTATTCATCTAGAAGTTCTGAAAGCATGGTGGTATAAATATGGCTGGCTAAATTACCCAGAATTCTGCTACTTTAGTCGCCCGTTATATGAGAAAAAGAATCCGAATTTTAGCATTAGTTACCTTAGTGGTCATGCCGTTAATAGCATGGCTGTTAGCTTGGATTTTTTCCTTGAATTTCGATTTATTGGCTTGGTTCCTTCCAGAAAACTGGCTGGAGAATATAGGCGTGGGAGTAGTTTACGGAGTAGTAATAGCCGCAGTAGCATCAGGCATTACTGAACTTAGGTTTATGACCCAAGTGGCTAATCGCTATCAGAACTTGCTCTCTAACCTACGGCTTCAGTGGTTTGATGTGTTTTTCATTTCTATATGTGCTGGAGTAGGAGAAGAAATTTTGTTCAGGTTCGCGTTGCAATCCCTCATTGGCATCTGGCCAGCGGCTCTCGTCTTCGTAGCTGTGCATGGCTATCTAAACCCAAAAGACTGGCGCATTTCCGTATATGGCATATTCATGACTGTGGCAGCAGCAGGCTTTGGCTACTTGACGTTAAAAGAGGGTTTGCTTTCAGCCATAGTAGCCCACACAGTGGTAGATATTTACTTATTAAGTCAACTTAAATTGGAGGAGAAAACTCCTACATTTGGAACCCGATATGATTAAAACAGAGAACATAAAGAAGGCCTACGGAGATTTACAAGTGCTGAAAGGAGTAGACTTAGAAATACCTAAAGGTGAAGTGGTTTCCATAGTAGGAGCCTCGGGTGCTGGTAAAACCACACTGCTTCAGATTTTAGGAACACTAGATAAACCAGATTCTGGAGACTTGTTTTACGAATCTAAAAACGTATCAAAGCTGTCTTCTAAAAATTTGGCCAAGTTTAGAAACCAACACATCGGGTTTATTTTTCAGTTCCACCAGTTGCTCCCAGAATTTACTGCAGTAGAAAATGTGTGCATGCCAGCTTTAATAGGAGGTGAAAAAATGGGAGATGTAAAAGCCAGAGCTTTAGATCTTCTAAATACCCTAGGATTGGCAGATAGAGCTGAGCATAAACCAGGACAATTGTCTGGTGGAGAGCAGCAAAGAGTAGCAGTGGCCAGAAGTTTAATTAATAATCCAGACGTCATATTTGCCGATGAACCTAGTGGTAATTTAGACTCTAAAAATGCCAAAGAACTGCATAATCTGTTTTTTGAATTGAGAGAAAAACTAGGACAAACATTTGTGCTAGTAACTCATAACTTAGAATTAGCTAAACAAGCCGATAGAATGTTAACCATGGCAGATGGAAGAATGACCGAATAATGGTCAAGTTTTATCTCTGATTTTAGTTAACTTTGAGTATGAGGCAATTGTTAAGAATTACCCTTTTATGTTTAATTACCTGCTTATCGTGGCAGCTTTCTGCCCAAACCTCTTACTACAAGTTTATTGAAAATAAAGGCCAGCATCCGGAGCAAGTGCTTTTTTCTGTGGATTTGGAAAATGGAACTATATTTTTTGAAAAAGATAGATTTACGTATTCCTTAAAACATTCAGAAGATGTTTCTAGAATAAGTAACTATCATGGAAAACAAGTCTTTGATCAGAATTTAGGCGTAAGAGCACATGCTTATGAAATGGTATTGGAAGGTTCCATCTGTGGGGATATTCAAGGAAAATCATTGCAACGCGGAACTACCAGCTATTTTAGAGGAAACGATCCAGAGAAATGGGGCTCAGCCTGCCGTGCTTATGCAGAAATCCTCTACAAGGAGTTATATGAAGGCATAGATTTAAGAGTGTATGCTAATGATTTTCTACTAAAATTCGAATACATAGTGAAGGCAGGAGCAGACCCATCTGTGATCCGTCAAGTATATAACCACACAGATCAGCTCAAGTTAAAAGATGGTAAGGTCATTATTCAAACCAATGCTGGATTAATGACTGAGCAGGCGCCTGTATCTTTCCAAAAAGTGAATGGTTTTAACGAGTTGGTTTCTTCAGAATACGCTAAGAAGAAAAATGTGGTGACTTACTCGTTTCCGAAAGGGTATGATGGTTCTAAGACCTTGGTTATAGATCCAGAGCTTGTGTTTAGCACTTACTCAGGATCTACATCAGATAATTTTGGATATACCGCCAGTTTCGATAATGAAGGCTTTTTGTATTCTGGAAGTTCAGCATTTGGCACTGGATATCCTACTACACTTGGAAGTTTTGAAGAAGACTGGGGCACTGGCACAGTAGATATAGCCCTATCTAAAGTAGATACTACAGGAACATTTCTGGTGTGGAGTGCCTATTTAGGAGGGAGTAATAATGAGTTGCCGCACAGTATAATGGTCAATGAAAATAATGAGCTTTATGTGCTCGGAACCTGTGGCTCATCAGATTTTCCTACTACAGCTAATGCTTACGACACCGAGTTTAACGGAGGAGACAATTTAAATTTAGGCACATTGGGTATGAACTATGACTTAGGTGCCGATATAGTACTGGCCAGAATAAGTGAAGATGGCTCCGAGCTATTAGGAAGTACTTTTATAGGGGGAGCCGCTAATGATGGCCTCAACTTTGGCTCAGACTTGAGGTATAACTATGCAGACGAGGTACGTGGAGAGATTCAGCTGGATGAATTCGGAAATGTGTTTGTGGTTTCTAGCACCTATTCCACAGATTTTCCTGTGAGTGGAAATGCTGCCCAAACAGAAAACAGTGGAGGTCAGGATGCAGTGGCGTTTATGATGAGCCCTGATTTGAGTAATTTAGAATGGAGTACTTATATAGGTGGAGCAGAGGCTGATGCGGGCTATTCACTCACTTTTGATCAAGCTGGAGATGTAATAATATGTGGTGGAACTCAGAGCACAGATTTTCCGGTGTCTTTAAACGCGTTGCAAAACACAAATGCAGGTGGTGATGCCGATGGTTTTTTTACCAAACTCACTAATGGCGGACAAACCATAAACTATAGCACTTATTATGGCTCTGATGCATATGATCAGCTTTACTTTACAGAAACTGATGAAGCAGATAATCTGTATGTGTTTGGGCAAACAGAGCATCCAGGCTTACAGTTCATTTTTAATGCATCTTATAACACTGTGGGAGGTGGGCAAATTATAACCAAGTTTTCAGAAGATTTGGAAGGTGTAGTCTGGAGTACTGCATTTGGCACTGGAGACGGCCAACCTAATATTTCACCCACGGCATTTCTAGTAGATGTGTGCGATAGAATTTACCTGAGCGGATGGGGAGGTAGCACAGGCGGAGGAAGTTTGGGAGTTACGGGAATGGATGTTACTCCAGATGCATATAGCGCAGTTAGTACCACAGGGGATTTTTACCTCATGGTACTGTTTGATGATGCCAGTGATATATTCTATGGTTCTTTCTTTGGGGGAGATAATAGCAGTGAGCACGTAGATGGCGGAACGAGCAGATTCAGTAGAAAGGGAGAGATTTACCAGGCCGTTTGTGCTGGGTGCGGTTCTAACGATGATTTTCCGATAGTTCCTACAGACGCATTAAGCCCCACTAATAATTCTAACAATTGTAACCTAGGCGTATTCAAGTTCGATTTTCAGATTCCAGCTACCATAGCCGATTTTATAGTTCCAGATCAAATCTGCACTAACCAGCCGTTTACAGTGAATAACCAGAGTGCATTTAGTCAAACTTATACATGGAATTTTGGAGATGACTCACCTACAGTTAATGGATTTTCTCCCACGCATACCTATGAGTTTCCAGGTATTTATGAAATAACGCTTTCTGTAACTAGTGCAGAAACCTGTAACGGTTCAGATGAAATAACTAAGACTGTGGTCATAGAAGATAACTCAGTAGTTACAGCTCAGGAAATAGCCATTTGTCAAGGAGAATCGGTGCAGATAGGCATAGAGGAAGAAGATCCTAGCTATACGTATACTTGGACTCCAGATGTTTTTCTTTCTGATAGTGAGGTGAGTAACCCTATTGCAACGCCTATAGGAACTACTAATTATGTGCTGAGTATAGAAAGAGGTGCCTGCGTAGATACCTTATTTCAAGATGTAGAAGTGGAGCTGCTGCCTTTCACAGTAATGGGAGATATTACGTTATGTGAAGGTGACGAGGTAAACTTGGAAGTATTCAATACCACTGGCGCAGAAGTAATATGGTCTGATCTGCCAGATTTTTCTAATCAGTTGAATGATAATGCATCAGATTTAGATGTAACAGTAACAGTAACTGAGAGCTCTACATTTTATGTCCAGCTCACAGGAGGGTTATGCCAAGAGCAAGCGAGTGTAGATGTAAACGTGTTTAGTGATTTTGTGCAAGTGCAAAACGACATTAACATCTGTGCAGGAGACACAGTAATGGTGAGTGTCATAGAGTCTTCTTCAGATGTAAGTTACTTCTGGAGTCCCTCATCTGCGGTGATATCTGGAAATGGCTCAGGACAGGTGCAGGTTACAGCATCTGAGCCTTTAGAGCTCACTGTAACAGCCACTTCTGCCAACTGTGAAGCCGAAGATCAGCTAACGGTAGGGGTAATAAACTCTAGCGAATTTGAGTTCCAAGCCACTGCAGACCCAGCGGTAATTATAGCAGGAGGGGAAAGCCAGTTGGGCGTTACTGTGCCAGGTTTAGATTACACTTGGTCGCCATCGGGCTCGCTTAATAATTCTGGAATAGAAAATCCTGTGGCCACTCCAGATGAAACCACTACCTACATAGTTTCTGGAGGAGAAGATGAGTGCTTGCTCACTTCTCAGGTAACAGTGAGTGTGGTAGACTTCATTTGTGGCGAACCACTAATATTTGTCCCCAATGCCTTCTCGCCAGATGGAGATGGACAGAATGATGTATTGTTTGTGTATGGACAAAATCTGACAGATGTTAGGCTAGCTATCTTTAACCGCTGGGGGCAGAAGGTATTCGAAACCTTTGATCAATCTGAAGGCTGGGACGGGTTCTATAATGGAAAGCTATCAGACCCAGCTGTTTTTGATTACTTCTTAGAAGCCTCATGTTTAGGAGGAGCAGAATACTTTGAAAAAGGAAATATCACATTAGTACGTTGATCAGAAGGGTTATACATAGCGTTGCAATGGTGGTTTTTATCCTGCTAGGCTCAACTCTCTTTGCGCAAGACATTCACTTCAGTCAGTTTTTTAACGTACCAGGAAATTACAACCCAGCAGATGCAGGTAGGTTTGATGGAGACTACCGCATCGGCAGTGTGTATAGAAGTCAGTGGAGAACTGTTACAGTTCCATTTACCACCATAGGCGTAAGCGCAGATGCCAATAAACTGGTGCCTAAATTACCTATAGGAACAGGTCTTGCCATTTTTAGAGACACTGCCGGAGATGGTAAGTTTACCACTACACAGGCTAACCTTTCTGGCTCATATTTACTGCCATTTGCCTCAGACAGCACACAGAATATATCATTAGGAATGCAGCTTGGAATAACTCATAAGGCATTAGATTTTAATGCGCTAGAGTGGGGTAATCAGTTTGATGGAGTGCAGTATAATCCTAATATAGGCTCTAATGAGTTCTTCCAAGACGATAGAAACACAGTGTTTGACTTGCATGTGGGTGCACAACACTCCAAACGCTTTTCAGATCGATTGGCCTTGAGAACAGGGATTTCTCTATTTAATCTGTCATATCAGAATCAGAGTTTTAAAGGAGAGAAAGACCCGCTGTTCACTAGAGTTAATTTTCAGAGTAGAGCAGAGTTCCAGTACAATGAAAAAATTTCTATTCTGCCAGCCATTAACGTAAGTGCTCAGGGTAAATTTAGAGAAGTAATTCTAGGAGCGGCCATGCGTTATGAGCTCACAGAGCCTAAAGGAGTGAGGCAAGCAGTAGGTGGAGGTTTGTTTTACAGAAGCGGAGATGCAGGCTATGTATACTTCGATTTTTTATATGACCAGTGGCAAGCAGGAGTAAGCTACGACTTTAACTTTTCAGACCTTAGCATAGCCAGTAATGGAAGAGGAGGATTGGAATTGACCTTGATTTACATTTTCAAGAAGTTTAGGCCCAGCATAAGTGGTGGAAGGGTTTGTCCTGATTTTATTTAGGGCCTCTCAGAAACGTTCTTGTTTGAAACTTAGCTGATTTTATCAACTGAAAAGTTAAAGAAAACAAAAAGACTGCCCACAAGATGAACAGCCTTTTAAAAATTAAAAAACGATTTTTATTTATACTCCTTCATCTAGAGAGTAATCTCCTCCAGTGGAGCCTTTCAATCCATAAGGACCTTGATAGACAGCATCTCCGAATCCTAGAATTGGGAAAAACACTATCCCAAGTAGCATAAGGCCAACAGTGAATCCTTCTTCCTTACCAAAGCTTTTGGATAACATGTTATATGTCCAAATTCCGAATATGATATTAGCCAACGGAATGAAAAATAATACTATCCACCATGTGGGTTTCCCGACTATTTCCAACAATACAATAATGTTATAAAAAGGTACTATAGAGGCCCAACCAGGTTTACCCGCTTTTTCAAAAATTTTCCACATCGAAGCGATTAAGAAAATGACAATTCCCAAGTAGAGAATTATTCCAATAATTGGAGGATTATCCATTTGTATAAGTTTTTTTTGGTTTGTGGTTACAATTTATTGGTTTTGAACAATCAAAAAAATTAAAGGGAATTAGTTTTTCAACTAGGCATCATTAAGAATTTAGATTTCGCTAAACTATTTTCAACTCATGACATTGTGTAAAGAGAAGTTACCAAGCACCCTTTCCGACCTCCTAAATGGATTTTTAAAAGCTCTTGTTGTTTTTTTACTGGCAGATTAAATGGTGGTGCTAAAAGGTCTATTCCACTTTGCTTGCCTAGTCTTATTCCTTGACCAGATAAGATATCTATATTGGGTGTAAATGTTCCAGACGGTGTGTGTTCAGTAAGAATAATGTATTTATAGGATTTGAGCTTCATTACTACGCTTAATACCTCTGAATTAGACAAATGCTGTAGTACTTGTCTCAGAATAATGCAGTCTGCAGAAGGCCAGGCTTCCGCTGAAATATCCTTAGAGATGAATTTCAGATGATCTGCCTTAAATAACTGGGCATTTCTAGCTATCAATTTAGGAACGATGTCTATGGCGGTATATTCAGACGAATAAGAAAATAAATGTTTACCTACATTAAAATCTCCACAGCCCAAATCGCAGATTGAAAGAAGAGGGTCAAATGAAGTTAAAAATCGTATAACTGAGGTCAAATAAGGTTCCACCAATTCAGGAAGGTGGGAGCCTTCTCCTGAATAAAATTCATAGTTAGAACCACCCCAAAGATTTAATTCATAGACCTGTTCCATAGCTTTTTGCGTAGGCCATGGATGCTTTAGTTTAGACATTATTAATAGGATTAGAGCCAAATAATTTCATTCTATAAAACTACACGTGAAAGGCCTAAGAAAACCTATGAGCTCATAATTATTAAGGGGATGAATTTCTGCTTTGTGGGGTGTTTATGTAGTTTGGTCTGTATTTATTCGTTTTCTGTCACTTTTATTATTAGTTTTATAGAAAACTAACTAATATTCAAACAAATGAAACCTCTCTACAACTCCTTAATTTTAGTGGCCCTTTTTTTAGGAGGGTACACATTAGGAAACGCTCAGTGCTTCGTGGCTGTAGCGGACAATACTCCAATACAAATAGATGGTGCTGATACTTCTACACCTTCTTGCGAATTTTCGGCTAACGTAGCCACCATTGACCTCACAGGTAGTACTTCTATAATAGGAGTGGATATAGAAGCATCTGGTGGTCCTTCTATTAGCATTTCCCATACGTATTCTAGTGATTTAGATATAGTCCTAGTTTCTCCAGCAGGAACAGAATTGGTGTTAGCTTCTAATTTAGGTGGACCTTCTAATGATGCATACTTAAATACCTCTTTCGTCAATTCAGGCACTAACATTACCAACGCTACAGCTCCGTTTTCTGGTTCATATGTACCTCAGGGTGGATGTTTTGACGCGGTATTTAATGGTGAAAGTTTAGATGGTGTATGGTCTTTACGAGTGTGTGATAACTATAATAATGATAGCGGTGTTATAGAAGACTTTACAATGTCATTTTGCGCTATTCTAGACGGTTGTTTAGATCCTACTGCTTGTAACTTTAGTCCTCTTGGAAATGGTGATCCATGTGTATATCCAGTCTATGCCATTCCGACAGATACTGATGATTTTGGACCTGTGATTTCGGTTTGTCCTGATGCAGTTCCCTTTGGATATGTTATAGCTTCAGATCAGTGTTGTGTTCAGGCTAGAATAGATGCAGATGCATATTGCCTCAATTTTTTCTGGGATAACCTTTGCAATAACGGATATTTATCCTGTATAGGTGACGGTCTTGGATGTAATGTAATAGGAGGTTGTACAGATAAATGTGCCCCAAACTTTAATTCAGAAGCCACAGAAGACGATGGGTCATGTGAAGTTTATGAAACTTGCCCTGAAAATGACTGCTTCGGTATATTTGAATGGGATACTTCTACATGCTCTTGTCAAGCTATAATTATTGATTATTTCTGTGATGATGAAGATGCATGTACGTTTGATTTTGTAGACCCAACCACTTGCTTATGTGTATTCGAGGAAATAGATGGCTGCAGAGTGCCTGGCTGCACCTATCCAAGCGCATGTAATTATAATGTAGAAGCCACAGAAGATGATGGTAGTTGTAGTTTTGGAGAGCAGGCTTACTTTATTCCTGTAGAAGTGGCTGGTATAGCCCCTATAATTTCTGCCTGTTCTGGATCTGTAATAGAAGGCTACGTAGAGTCACCTAACCAGTGTTGTGTTCAGGAAAGAATAGATAACGATTCTTACTGTATAGAAACAGATTGGGATAATCTATGTAATAACGCTTATTTGAACTGTTTAGCCACTAGTGTAGAGTGTAATTCGCTGCCTGGATGCACAGATCAGTGTGCCCCTAATTATAATGCAGATGCTACAGAAGATGATGGATCTTGTGAAACGTATGAGCAATGCCCAGAAAACAACTGTTTCTCTATTTACACATGGGATCCAGAAACATGCTCATGCCAAGAGGCTATTATCGATTATTTCTGCGATGATTTTAACGCTTGTACTTTTGATTATATAGACACAGAACTATGTGTTTGTGTGAATGCACCTATAGATGGTTGTGGTTTAGATGTTTTAGGCTGTACTTACCCTGAATCCTGCAATTACGATCCTTCTGCTACCTTAGATGATGGCTCGTGTGAGGAAGCTGGCTGTACAGATTCCTTTGCACTTAATTATGATCCAGATGCTGCTTGTGACACCTGGCCTAGCTTATGTGTTTACAATAGCAATTGTCCAGGAGATTTCAATAACGACTTACAAATTAGTGTAGCTGATTTATCTGGGTTCTTAGGTGTGTTTGGAACTACCTGTGCTCTTCCAGGACTTGATTAAATGATATTATTAAGTAACCCAATTTTAAAATGGCTGCACGAAAGGTGCGGCCATTTTTATGTTATATGTAAGTCATTATTAGAATTTAAAAAATGAAGTCGGAGCTGAAAAACTATACCGGCCGCTGAGAAAGAGTAAAAGAATGCCAGTATGTTTGTAGAAAAGATTCATAGAATATCCTTTAAATCTTCTAGTTTATAGTTTTAGCCAGTGATCAATTATCCAAATAGAATTCAACAATTAGTGCTCTTTCTGGTTAGCTTAACTGCTATTGGTTGTGGTGTTCTTAATAGCGTTGCAACGCGAAATAAACCCCTAAACACTGTGCGAGTAGAATCTTCGGTGTTCATTCCAGATTCACTATTTAGAAACACCAGCCTGCCGTGGGATAGTATAGAGGGAAAATGGGGTATAGAAGTGCCTCCTTCTTACTATAGGCATGGTTTCGGGGTGTGGTATGAGTTTAGCAAAAAAGGAGATAAGCAGTTTTTATGGCAGAGGAGTTATAAACGCCCGTTAGATAGTACAGGTTATGAGGCGCCTATCTATGACCTTAGACCATCTCCAGAAATTACTACTAAGACCGCTAATGAATTAGACAGCACCATTCAAAAGCATGAGCTAGAAAAAATAGGAGGGCTTATTTACTACGGAAACCAGCGCATTACTATGGCGCACCACGATAGCTGTGTGATAGAAAACGCTATCATTCCCAGAGGCACTAATGAATGGATTTATGCCAATGATCAGATTACCTTTTGGTATCAGTTCCAGTCAGACCCTAGAACCAGCCATGAAGGAACGGCTATAGTATGGCGAGATTATGCGACTTATAAACAGACGTTTAAAGACACTGTTTCTTTTACTGTACTGCCGCATGCTAAAGGAAAACAGATCAGGTTTAGTGCGAGCTCTACTAAGATGAGTACCTATCCGTTAATGGGTTTATACTTACTGGATGAATTCAAATCTATAGACCTAGCAGCTTTCTCTCCCAATATAAAAGGGTTTGTATTTACTAAAAGTGGCCACTACACCGAAAGCTATGACTAATTCATTACGGCCACTTTCTTGGCCTCCACAGCTTCAAAAGCTCTTCCGATATCATCTATCAAATCATCTGAGTTTTCTACGCCTATAGACAGTCTTACAAGCTGATCTGTAATACCTATTCTAGCTTTGTGCGAAGGCTCTAAACCTATATGTGTCATACTTGCAGGATGTTGCGCCAGACTTTCTGTGCTTCCTAAGCTCACGGCCAACTTGAACAGTTTTAAGTGGTTTAAGAAAGTAAACGCCTCTTTTTCTCCGCCTTTTATATAGAATGAAATCATGGCGCCAGGAGCAGAATACTGCTTTTTATACAGGTCATGCTCTTCTGTTCCTTCTTTTAGTAGGCCTAAGTAATTCACTTTGGTTACTAAGGCATGTGTAATTAAATAATTAGCCACTGCCTCAGCATTTCTGGCTTGTTGATCCATGCGCACCTTTAAGGTTTCTAAACTTCTAGTAAGTAACCAGCACGTATTTGGAGATGCCATATTTCCTAAAAAAGTCCTCAGCACCTTTACACGCTGCATTAATTCGGCATTCCCTAACACGGCTCCAGCTATAAGATCGCTGTGGCCGCCTATATACTTAGTAGCAGAGTACATCACTAAATCAGCACCAAGATCTAACGGATGGCTCCATATAGGCCCCATATACGTATTGTCTGTAGCCAAGTAAACTTGCTTGTCTGCAGTAGAAAAATGGTCGGCTATTTCTTTACATTCAGCTATGTCTATGAGCTCGTTAGTAGGATTGGCAGGGGTTTCTATGTAAATCATAGCCAGCTTGTCTGCTTTTCCTGTAGCCTCTATGAGCTGAATGATTTCTTCTTTGGTTTGGTCAGGAGTGAAGCCTACTGAATGCACGCCTATTTTAGGCAGAAAGTGGTTAATGAAATGATCTGTGCCGCCATATACCGGTGAGCTAAATAGGAGCAAGTCTTCTGGTTTTAAGAACTCCAGAAGCACGGTGCTGATGGCCGACATGCCACTTTCGAAAACGGCACAGTCGTCTGCTTTATCCCATAGGCACAGTCTGTTTTCTAAAATCTCCAGATTCGGATTGTTTATTCTGCTGTAAATCAGTCCTAATTCCTCTTCAGCTTCTTTGCTTCGCAATCCGTAAGCCACCTCAAAAAATGCTTTTCCTTCCTCTGCGGTTTTAAATACGAAAGTAGAGGTTTGGAATACAGGCGGTTTAATAGCACCTTCAGATAATTCAGGCTTATAGCCGTAAGACATCATTAGGCTTTCTGGGGAATATTTAGGAGTACTCATGAGTTAAAACGTGTTTAGGTTATTCTACGGTAAAAGTACGTCTGAGTAGTGTGATGTACTAATGTGTTTTAATTAATAGGATAAATGTTCTTAAATAGTCAGTTTAAAAAGTTTATTATTCTATTTTTAGCGTTGCAACGCAGACATAACAGAAAAAACAACTGAACAGATGCAAAAGAATTTAGACGAAATAGATTTAAACATCATAAGGTTACTCCAGAAAAACGCCAAATCCACCATAAAGGAGCTGGCAGATCAGTTGAACTTATCCAATACACCGGTGTTTGACCGCATAAAGCGTTTAGAGAAAAACGGAGTAATTACAGGTTACTCCGCTCGGGTAGAAAGAGATTTGGTAGGGCTTAGATTAATGGCATTCTGTATGTTAACACTAAAAGGCCATAGGGCAGAGTTTCTAGAAGATTTCGAAAAAGAGGTAAATAAACTGAGTGAAGTCATAGAGTGCTACCACCTCACAGGAACGTTTGATTACCTGCTAAAAGTGCTGGTGGGAGACATGTCTGACTATCAGGAATTCATTACTAAAAAACTTACTAAACTGACCAATATAGACAAGGTACAAAGTTCATTTGTGCTCACAGAGTTAAAGAATGAGGTGGTGTTACCCTTTAGAAATAGCTAGTAAATTTGCCAGCATCATGACATTTAAAAGTAGAAAAGACTGGTTGTTTCTCATAGTGAGTTACGGAACGATAGGACTGTGTCTGACTCTACTGATAGGAACATTTCTTTATGGAACTGCGGGAGCATGGGAGTTGGTGTTTATGACACTTATAATAGCTGCTGTATGCTGGCTGCTGTTATCTATGATGCTAGGCACAAGCTATAGAATATCAGAAGGCCATATTTATTATAAGGGAGGCCCATTTAAAGGGAAGGTGGCTATTCAGAGCATTAGAGAAATTCAGGCAGGAAAATCTCTGTGGACTGGTTTAAGAGTGGCCACAGCCATGAAAGGGCTCATTATTAAATTTGGCAAGTATGATGAAATCTACATCTCTCCAGATTCTAACGAGCGCTTTTTAGAAGAGTTAAAAAAGATCCAGCCAGACTTGGCGGTGAAGTATGGGTAAGCTTCTCATGAACTAGGCTCAAATTTAATAGGACTAAGTCTAGAATAAAATATAAACTAAGGGAACGACTATTGGATAAAGTGCAGTTGGCGATTGTTCAAATAACCTAGAGTAAATTTATCTGCACCATTTAGTTATGTTTTATTTTTGGAGAGAACACCTGTTGCGGATATAGTGCTTATGTGCTTTATTCGGATGTTAGACACAATGCAAAATGAGTACAGGATCTATTGCTGAATTAAGGGAGCGATTGGAAAACGGCAAAGGATTTCAACCCGTGCTGAACGACTTCATCAGAAGGTCAATTGAGGAAGAAGAGGCGAGGTCAGATTCGGAAGAGGGTATTCCATATCATATGTTCTATGCGAAGTTCATAGACAATAGCTCTAGGGTCAATGCCGATATGGTCGAAAGCTATTGTGAATCTCCCATCGAAAGGATGTTTATGAATTCCTTAATCCTACTCTTTGTGAAAAGTAGACTGATTGATTTACAGCTGACCGAACCTTGGTCAGATGTAGAAAAGAGAATTGCTGAATACAGAACTATTCATGAAAACATCCTAAGCCTCGCTGATCAGTACCGAGAAATGACTGGTGACGATGAGATGATTGACTTCAAGTCTTTTTTCGACAAAAGAATAGCAGAGGGAAAGAACACAGAAGAAGACTATAGAGACGTTGAATACCATAGACTCATTGTTGATAGGTTCGAGTGGGACTCATATCATGTAACACTTCAAGCTGGCTTTCCTAACTTTAAAGTTGAAGGCAGAAGCATAAGAACGGACATGTACATATGGAAACCTTCTAATCCGGACTTCAAGCTCATCGTTGAGTGTGACGGATTCAAATATCATAGCTCGAAAGACAGTTTCGTCCGTGATAGAAAACGTGATAGGCTTTTTAAGTCTAAAGGTTATCAAGTAGTGAGATTTTCAGGAACTGAAATTTGGAAAGATCCAATTAGTGTGAGTTCTGAACTATTTGACATTCTCGAATCAATGGAAAAAGAAAAAAGTGTCTAACATGGACTATAGCATATGGCTCGCACAAAACAACGCACGGCATGCAAAAAGCTATGCCTTGCCTTTACCACATGCCATATTTTGGGTACGTTAGCATACATTACTGAATGAATAAACTGAGAAATATTTTATCCCACAGATTTAATGCAGGACACTTTGTTCTTGTTTTGCTACTAACAGGTGGACTGACCGTTGGGTTATTTATCTTAAGCCTAATATTCGGGTGGTTATGTTGTATGGAACCAGTTGCTGGACCAAGAATGTACTCATACTTGACTCTTTTTGGATTAATAACAGCTGATTTACTGATTCTAATGTTGGGACTATATGGACTTTACCGTAACGCTAAAAAGAGACAACGAACTGATTTTCAAAAAACATACTTGATAACTGGAATATTATTAATTGTGGTTTACTTAATATTTATGCCGTATACCATCATTACAAATCCATAAAACGATATGCTAATTGAGTAGACGGCCGTGAGCTGTAATGCCTACTGTGTGATCGTTTGCCTATGGAAGACCTGTCCGCCTGGGGAAGACCTATCCTCCTGTGGGAGCCATGGTTTAAAAAGCTCTTTCTTAATCATACATATATCTCTATCAGTAAGTCGTAGGGTCTATGCTGAAGCTTGTTCCACCGCTAAAGCGTAGTCGACATGAAATCTGCGTAAACATATGAGTGAGGGCAAAGCACTGCTTTGAGCCAGCTAGGAGGGATAAAGGAGTACGGTTTCCATGCCATTAGGCAGGCAGGGATGAAGGGTGTGCTGACAGCTGTTCTTGTTTATCTTTACGGAGTAACTAGTAAAGACAAGAGTATGGCTGTAAGGCTCTACTCTACGCCATAATTAAACACAGCAGTGACATATAAAGAAATCAAAAATAAATTCGAGAATAATGATTTTGTTTTTTATTATCATTATTTCTATGGATTTTCTGAAAAGATGTGTGAGTATACTTTTCTAATAAATAGTAATTTAAATTTTGATTTAATATTAAATTTTTATGAGAAGCCAATTGATTTCTCAAAGGCACAGTCAAATGAGATAAGAGATTATAGAAGACAACTTTATTTAAAATGTAAAACACCTGAAGTTATAAGAGATAGACTAAAATATATATTGGACAATTCATTTGAACTAAAGGACTCATATTTAAAAAAATCTGAAATTGGTAAATATGCTTCATCTGACGCAGTAGTTAAAAGCTCATACATAAATCATAAGAATGGAAAATTCTCAATAAATTTAGGAGATGGATTTGATCGAAATTTAATAATAACAAATGCGGAAATTGATTTTTTGGATTTAGTAAAAATCGTTCATAACTGGATAGACGAAATTTCTGACGATTTAATGAAATATTACGGTTACACGAAATAGAATAGCTATAGTGAAGCTTCCCCTCTTTCAAGACAGGCTTGACTCAACAGTAACTAAAACCCCTAATTCCTCCGAGTCATATCCACCACACGCTCGCCATTGGCTAGTCTCACCCTAATAGTAGCCAGAAGCTGAGTTTTAATTCCTCCCCAGTCTAAGCCCATACCAGGCGTATAACCATAGGAGTAAAGTCTGTTAGAAATAACATCTCCGCCTATTTGAACTCCAGCCTTCATAGAAATAACTTTAGAGAAGTTAATAACGCTGCCTAGACTAACTGCAGCACCTATGTTATGAGAGGTGAAGTCTTCAAAAATAACTATAGATGAAAGCAGGTTTTGACCCACGGCATACTTTTGTTCTATCACATTAGAATAAATCACTCTCAGTCCTATAAAAGGTTCGAACAAAAGACGTTTGTACTTTTTATCAGCATTGTTTTTTATAAAGAGGTAATCTGCGCCTGCTCTTACGAAATACCCTTTACCAATATCCGAAAAACCTATTCTGTCTGGTTTTAGTAAGGTGCCTTTAGTTGGATCGGGAGCTATGCCAGCTGCTAGATTATACCCGAACCTTTGTGTTCTGTAAGTTTCTACTTGCACTGAATATTCACCCACACTAATAGGAGCTAGGTTAGCGCCCACTATGAGTTCGGTGGGCATTCTGCCTGTACCTATAAACCTGAAATTGGCCTCAGCAGAACTTTGTTCTTTCAAGGAACTGTTAGGAGTTTGGCTAGTGGCTGCGAAGGCAGTCATTAAAGAAAAGCCCATTACCGCTATTAGTTCCTTATTAAATCTCATAGAGCGAATATAATTCAAACCTAAAAAAGAACCCCACCAAGAGCATTCTCTTACTGGGGTCCTAACCTTACCAAATAACCGACATGAGTTATTTATTTTTAAAGTCTTAATTCTGATCTATTTTCACTTCTCCGAAAGAGCATTCTACTTCGATGGTGCCATTGCTGGTTCCGGTGCCTAAAGTTCCTTTTTTATCCTCGTCTTGAAAGTCACTTTCCTGACTTCTCTCATTCCATTTCCCTTTAATTTTCACTTCTCCAAAGCTCGATTCTGAGTCTATGTCATAAGTGAGTAAAGAAGGGATATTTATGTTGGTTTCACCAAAACTATTCTCTACATCTAAATTTTTAACAGAAGCCGATAACGATTGGATATTTAGCTCTCCATAACTATTTTCCACCTCTGCATTTCCATCTAAAGTGCCTATACTTACTTCACCATAGGCGTTGTCTACTTTACCTCCGCTAAAAGTGTCTATAGAAGCGCTTCCAAAAGAGCTATTCAAATTGTTGTTGTTTCCTTCAAAAGCGCCTGCTTTTAAAGAGCCATATTCCATATCTATATTAGCATTAGTGAGTGCACTGAAATCAAGTTTTCCAAAACTAATATTAGCGTTTACTAAAATCCAGCTTGGTGCTTTGATCACGAATTCTACATCCATTTCTGTGCTTCCATTTGAGTTCCATGTATTGTCTCCACCCAAAGAAACCTCGCATTTAACTGTATTGCCAGATTTAGACATATTCACGGTAAAGCTCTCTACCAATTTATCGGCCTTTTTTTGACTCCCAGCCTCTATGTTGACATCACCACTAATGAACACTTCATTCTTATCCCAAATTTCTATCTCGAATCCAGAAAAATCTGCATCTAAGTCTAATTCTCCTCCTTGGCTAATGCTGAAACGCTCTTCATAATGCTTTGACGCTGTGGCCACATCTTTTGCCCAACTATAAATTGGAGCAATTAAAAATAGGAGTACGGCTATATTATGCGCTTTTAATTTCATTTTTCTGTATTTTTTTGGTTTTCATTAATTCTAATTGATTCAGCATAAGCTCCATTATTTTCAGTCTGAGCTTATGGTTTCTAATCATTTCTTTGGTTACTGTCTCACTTCCTTTGGTTTGAATAAATAAGGCTTTGAGTTTCACATATTCTCTATCTAATCTATCCAGCAGGTCTACTTGGTCCTTTAGATCTGGATTTTGTTCTAGTATACCTGGTATCTTAGGTTGAATGTGCTGTGTGAAAATCCCTTCGAGCTCAAAGTTTCGTTCGCTCATAGCTTCTATAGGGTTAAACTTCTCCTTGCTAGCAGTTATAGGTAGTTCCGAGGGACCTGCTATCACTAAAGTGAACACTGCCCATAATGCTACGGCTGCAGCAGCGAGACCGCCTAGCCAAGGCATCCATCTTACCTTGGATTTTGGTGGCTCAGAGTTCTTAGACTCTTCTCTAGCAGATAGTTTTTCTATAAATCTGTTTCTGTGTCCAGCTTCAGGCGCCTCACTTTGGAGTTCTTTTTCTGTTCTAAACTGCTCTTTCATTTCACTAATCCTTTTCGGTGAATAATCTCCTTTAATTTGGTCTTGGCTCTTGCCAGTTGAGACCGCGATGTGCTAGCCGTAATACCTAAAGACTCAGCTATTTCTTCATGTTTCATTTCCTCTATGAGGTTTAGTTGGCTTATGATTCTATATCCTTCAGGCAGTTCCTCTATAGATTCTAATAAATTGCCTAACGGAATATTTTTCTCTTCTTCTGCTAATTCTTCCTCAGCTATTTGGTCATCTGTAATAGGGTCTGAATAATGCTTCTCGCTTTTTACGCGTTGCAATGCTTCATTCAATACAATTCGCTTCAGCCAGCCTTCCACCACTTTTGGATTCTTTAAGGTAGATATCTTATCAAAAGCCTTTATAAATCCTTCATGAACAGCATCTTCTGCAGACATTTTGTCCTTTACTATTCTGTAAGCTGTATAATAAGCTGGCTGAAAGAATTTATCGTAAAGAGCCACTTGCGCCCATTGTTGGTTTTTACCCGCGCCTTCCACTATCTCATTAAGAGAGGCTTCACTGGAAGAAGATGAGGTTTTCACTAACACAGGTTCATTGGTTTGTTCACTACTAAGATGGAGCAGTTTCTAAAACGCTGCACGTTATTTCAAATAAAATTTATAATTACCTGTAAGTCAGTCATAAAAATCCCTAAAGCACTGCGTCTTTGAAAGCTTGATTCAACTTTTTGAGTTAGAATTGGCTGTTCCTATGCCTAAAACAATTGAGACAATTAGAAAATAAGTTCTAGTTCTGTTTGACTCTATTCTCTTAATAGAAAGTTGTTATTCTATGATTACTTTTCTAGAAATGGTGTGGTGCTTGGAACTTAATTGCAACGCGTAAACCCCTGTTTGTAGATGGTAAACGTTTAATCTAGATTTATTTTTTACTGACAGTACAGTTCTTCCAGAACTATCTAAAAGTGTGATTTGATATTCTTTAAGAGGAGTATCTACCTGGATAAACCCCTCCGCAGGATTCGGATAGATCTTAAAATCATTTTCGTTAAAACCAGAAACTAAATCAGGTTCACATTCCAGATCATTTAAATACTCCCAGAGAAAATCATTAAACAGAACTGGAATCAAACTACCATCATCAGGTAGGTCTCCCATGCGCATTATTACCAGCCTTTCGCTAGGGACTACATTAATAATTTGGCCATTTTTTCCTTGTGCGGAATACATGTCAAAAGGAGCGTTAGAGATGATATTCCCAGGGAAAGATACATCTAGTGAAGGCATCATGAATGAATTACCATTGTTAACCCAAGTCAAGTAGCCATAGGCTTCATTTAACTCTTGAGAAGTGGTAGTCATAGACTGGAAATAATCATTGTCATTAAGTAAAGTAAGCCCATTCCACACTCCTTCATTTAGTAGCAAGTGTCCGAAGCGCGCCATGCTCCTAGGTTTGCTAAAGAGCACATTGTTAAATCCTACTGGCACATAAGCTCCTGTTATTCCGGTGTATAGAGATAATTGGTTGAACAAATAAAGATTCAATCCACTTCCAGTAGCGTTCTCCAGAACTCCATCTAATCTAGTGTAGGGCGCATTGTGATAAAACCAAGCTTCACCAGGTTCATTAAGGTAGGTCAAACAATTCGGGTCTGTACAGTCTAGTTCTTTAATGTTGTAATCTAGTCCTGTAGTCATGGTGAGCTGATGCCAGATGGTGATCTGTTCTTCCTGCTCAGGGGTGAGGCTGGTCCAGCCTTCTCCTAAATATGAGGAGCTGGGTTCATCTATACTTAGAAGCCCTTGGTCCTGAGCTAACCCCACTAAAAAAGCAGTCATGGTTTTCCCAGCAGATGCCCAATACCAAGTGCTATCCTGCGTAAAATCATCAAAATATTCTTCTACTACTATCTTACCGTCTTTCAGTATAATAAATGCCTTGCTATTATTATTTTCTACGAAATTCACCATAGAATCCACCTTTTCTTGGCACCAGTTCAGATCTTCTAGTGGCATGGTTTCCCACTCATCAGAGTTTACGGGAGGAAAGTAATCTGTTTGCGCGTTGCAATGGCTGATAGCAGCTAAAAGCATTAGCACGGAGAGAATATATTTCATCGGTTAATAATTTTCTATTTCTGTAATGATAGACTCGGTTCTGCGAGTGGTTTTTTGGAGTTCTGTTCCATTCCAAATATAATATTCAAGGAACTCCTCTCGCATATCTTTTCGTTCAGTTTGATCTTCAGTGTCATCCCAGATAATGCGGTTTATAGCTCGAATAATAAATCCTTCCTCTCCATGCATGGAGTTGGGGAAAATGATTCCTTCTCCTTCGCTATATTCAGCATCTGCAGTTCCCCAAGCCTCTGTCATGTAATGAAACTCTGTTCCATCCCAAGCTATAAACACATCTCCCGTAGAGCAGCCACAGCCGCCTCTGCACGGAGCGTGTATTCGTAATATATCATGCACGCCAGTTACCCCCGCCATACCTAGGTTAGTAGTTCCGAATCCATAAGATTCCATTCCAGATAAATCAAAAGTGGTATAGTTATGCTTAATGGAATACTTAGCTAGCTCTTCTCCATTCTTTACCGCTCTGATTTGTGTGTAAAACACCACATTGTTATCCATATCTTCTTCTACTGCGAGTCTTTCTAAACCCAGCAGAAATTTAACTCCTCCGGGCTGAGAGCTGCCAAATTGGTTTTGAGCCACCAAGCCACCCCAGATATATCCAATAGTTTCATTAGGAAGGGCAGCTTTATACCAGTTGCTCTTTATACCATTAATGGTAGTGGTGGTAGTGTCTTTAGCCAGTAATTTTACTGGAGTACCTATAGATAAAGACTCTAGAGCCTTATAGTCGCTGCCTGGCCCATCTCTAAGCAGGACATCATCTGCCAGAATAAAGCTGTCTCTTCTGTCTTTTAGAGGAGTGGTCTCAGTGTCATTAGCATAATGAATTACATAGTCATAAGTGCTTTGTCCAATGCTCAAAAAGGAGAGTAAATAAAGCGAAATGGATAACAAAAATTTCATGCTAAAAAGTTAGACAAAAATTAAGACCCAGGGTTTAATTCTTGATTCTAATAGTATTCTTCGCCCTAATTAAAGGAGTAAAAGTGGTCTACTGTGCCTTTGGAAGTGTAATGGCATGAGTTTAATCCTATCATCACTCAATCTCCTCATAAAGACCGTATAAATACGGATTCCCTTTTCTATGAGAAACTGAATAGTTGTTCAGTGAAATTTCCTTCTTGGACTTGTTATAAACATAGGTCTTGAGCACTGCGCCTTCTACATCTAAGTTTAAGACCGCTAAATGCACCGAATGATAGGCCGTGAACCACCCATTCATTTCAGGTTTAAATTGAGACACGTTACTGGCCGACCAGTGCAGCACTTCACCATCTTTAGTAATGTCTGAAACCAAGAGAACTTCGCCATCTGTTTGGTCAGTATTTAATTGTACTTGTATGTCTATCAGGTCATTTTTAGACACTTTTAATGAATCCAAGCTTATGGAATAGCTTCCTGAGTATTCCGAAGAGAACGTCTCTGGGTTAGCCCACAGCGAATTTCCGTTCGCTAGGGCTTTTTTCACTTGTTCTTCTAAAAGCAAGTTATCGCTAGGCATTGGAGTGACTGTTTTAGAAAACAAGTAGGAAGCGCCTCCTTCATAATGTGTGGTGTTTTCTACGGTAGGGTAGAACTGTTTGATCATCTGAAAATGGCAACTATTAGCCATGGAATAGGCACCATAAAATAGCTGGTCATACTGGCGGTGATTATCTTCTAAAAACTGCAGAAATTCTAACTCATGGTTAAACTCATGAGCCGAAACATAATTGGAATCTATGCCTAAATGTTCATTGTAATAATGATTCATTTTAGGGTAAGATTCTATAATCCTTAAGGTGTTTTCATCCTTTAAGTACGCTTCATTCTGGTTTAAAAGTACAGCCCTGTATGGTGAGTTGTAAAACAATTTATAGTGTTGTCTGTTAGTTGTTAGTGTGGCAATGCTTAAAGTAATTATTCCAGTAGAAATAATCAGATTAACTTTAGGGCTGAAAGTTCTAAGTCTCCCGAATAGGATGAAAAATAAATAGGGGAAACTAAAGAGTAAAACAGAGTATTGTAACACAGGATTTTCATACTTAGAATAGAAAAACCCTATGAGAAAAGGTAGCATGAACCAGCTCAAAAACAGCACGAAATTCTTCGTAGAAAATGACTCGGCTTTGAAGTAAAAAGAGGAGAGGAGAATCAGTATTGCAACGCTAAGTAACACCCAAGAATAATGAAAGATGTAACGGATAAACTGCCAGAGGAAATCATTTTCTGGTGCTGCCAGCCAGGTGCCTACACCGCCTTGTTCTAGTTGGGTTAAGAATAGTGGAAGGTTAGGAAGGTAAAGTAGAAATATGCCCACTCCCAGAAGGACATACTTGGCTAAATGAGTTTTAGGAAGAAAAAACAAACCGCTGAAACCTACTAGAGCAGCGAAGAGCAGGCTAAAATGATGATTATAGGCGCATAACGCTCCTGAAATAATAAACAGAAAGCCGTTTCTCCAGAAATGTGTGTCGGGCTTTTTAACCAATTTAGACCAGTACCACACCATGAGCAGCGTAAGGAATAAACCGCTGATGTAAGGTCTGGCTATCTGACTGTACATGATGGTAAATTGAAGTGATGCCATAAAACTGGCCGAGATAAGACCTACGGTTTCATTATACCAGAGTTTGCCAATACGCCAAACCAGATAAATAGCGGCTAAACCCATGAAGGTGAATGGCAGTTTCATAACCCACATGGCATCTCCGAATATCAGCCTCCAGTAGTTCATGAATATCTGTACTCCAGGCGGATGGGTATCTACTTTTACGCCCTTTTCTATGAGTTCATTAAAATCAGTAAAGCCTGTTCTAAAAAAAGCGCTAAACTCATCATGTGTGAATGGAATGGAGGTGTAGTCCCAGAATCTGAGTACAGCTCCTGTAAGGATGATTAAGAAAAGGATATGTTGGTTGGTCAATTTCAATCCTTAGCGAAAGTATCTATTCGCGCTCAATTTATCACTTCAAAGTAACTATCAATTTTAGATGGTTGCACCTGCAACTATTGTTTTACTTTCGCAGCGTGAAAATCAACGAAATTCTTCAAACCACAGCTCAGTACCTTGTTCCACACTTGAGTAAAACCATGAAGGATATAGATGTACTCATAGCCGCTAAGCTAAGAGCCTCACAATTCGATTTGACTAAAAACCAGTTGATTCTGCTGCGCTGTATCAGCATGGGCGTAAAATCTCAGTCTGAACTTTCTGTAATTACCCATAGAAATAAAAGTTCGCTCACGCGCTTAGTTCAAGGAATGGAAAAGAAAGGACTGGTAGAACGAACCATGAGCGAGAGTGATAAAAGACATCAGGTAGTAGTGCTCACAGAAGATGGGAAAACACTCTATGAACAAGCCATGCCTGTGGTAGAAGCTTGTTTCAAGCAGATGGAGAGCGGACTCACAAAAAAGCAGGTGGAACAAACAAAGGAAATTCTGTTCAGGATGCAGCAGAATGTAGAAAAAGAACTAGAAAATCTCTAATAGAAAGTACATGAGAAAGATAATAATTATAGCGGTGGGTTTATTAATCATAGCAGCTGGTATGGCTACCATGCAAATGATGTCTGCCAAAGGAGAACGCCCACAGCCCAAATCAGTAGACAAGGTGACTACAGTGTTTACAGAGAAAGTAAAGCTCACTGAAGTGCCTGTTTACATAGAGTCTACAGGTGTGCTAGAAGCGTTAGAAAAGCTAGAGCTTTACAGTGAGGTACAGGGAGTGATGCTGCCAGACGGGGGCAAGTTCAAGGAAGGAAGAACATTTAGAGCTGGAGAAACTTTAGTGGCGGTTAATGCTAAGGATATTCAAGCTCAACTAGTGGCTCAGCGCAGTTCTTTTCAGCGGTTGCTCACTTCTGTAATGCCCGACTTGCGCCTAGATTATAACGACCAGTTTTTAGCTTGGAATACTTATCTGTCTGATATAGATGTGAACAAAACCTTGCCAGAGCTACCAGCAGTTTCTTCTTCACAATTAAAGTTATTTCTCACTGGTAGAAGTATTTACACGGAGTACTACACTATTAAAAATTCTGAAATAAACCGTGCTAAGTTCACTATTAAAGTACCTTTTAGTGGTGTTCTAGTAGAGGCCAATGCAGATCCTGGAACCGTAATTAGACCAGGGCAGAAATTAGGTGTATTCATAAAGCCCAGCGTTTATGAGCTAGAAGTAGCACTTTCTGCAGAGCTCGTAGATAAATTAGAAAAAGGCCAAAAAGCAGAACTAGCCTTAGACAGTTATTTCGATAAAACATGGAGCGGCACTATTTCTAGAGTAAACAGAACTGTGAATATTGAAAGCCAGCTGAGCTCGGTGTTTATAAAAGCCACAGGAGATGGGCTCAGAGACGGGCTGTTTATGCATGCTAAAATTCAAGCCAGCGGAGAACAGAATGCTATGGAGATTTCTAGATCAACGCTCTTTGATGAGAACAAGGTCTTTCTAGTGAAGGATTCTACGCTAATAGAACAGTCTGTTCAACTCAAGCATCTGGCACAAAACACAGCTGTTATTTCAGGACTCAAGGAAGGAGAAGAGCTGCTGACTAAGATTCCGCCAGGAGCCTTTGCAGGAATGAAAGTGAGTATTTACCGTGAAACAGAAAGCAAGTGAGAAAAATCATAACACATTTTATCAAGTATCCTGTAGCGGTTAATGTCCTCATTTTAGGATTTATCGTGCTAGGACTGGTGGGCATGTTCAGCATGCGTTCTAGTTTTTTTCCGCTTCAGGATTCTAAAAACATTCAGATTTCTGTGGTGTATCCTGGAGCTTCTCCAGCTGAGATGGAAGAAGGAGTGGTCTTAAAAATAGAGAATAACCTAAGAGGATTAGTAGGAATAGACCGATTTACTTCATCATCTAAAGAAAACGCTGCTACCATAAGTGTAGAAGCAGAAAAGGGCTATGACATAGATGTGCTGCTGGCAGATGTTAAGAATGCAGTAGACAAAGTACCCTCTTTCCCAGCAGAGATGGAGCCGCCTGTGGTGGCTAAACAAGAAACACTTTCAGAGGCCATTTCCATGGCTGTTACTGGCGAGAATGTAGATTTGAAAACACTTAAAACCATAGCCAGACAGGTAGAAACAGAACTTAGAAGCATAGACGGGATTTCTCAGGTAGACCTCTCTGGTTTTCCAGATGAGGAGATCAGCATATCGCTGAAAGAAGAGGTGCTTAGGTCTTATAATTTATCGTTTTCAGAAGTGGCTCAGGCTGTTTCTGCCTCCAATATTTTGGTAACAGGAGGAACTGTAAAAACCGCTCAAGAAGATTACCTCATACGGGTTAAAAACAGAAGTTATTACGCTCAGGAGCTAGAGAGCATAGTGGTTAAAGCCCTAGCAGATGGCACTAAAATTAGACTAGGAACCATAGCCACAGTAGAAGATACTTGGTCTGAAACACCAGACAGAGCCTACTTTGACGGCAAGTCATCCATTTCTGTAAGTGTAAAAACTACTAATAGTGAAGACCTCATACAAGCGGCCAATAACTCACTGGCGTATGCAGAACAGTTCAATGAGCGTTACCAAAACATACAGCTAGAAGTGACGGCCAATAGGAGTATAACCATAATAGAACGTACAAAGCTATTAGCAGAAAATGGAGCAGTAGGAATTCTGCTAGTGCTGTTCTTTCTTTCGCTATTCTTAAGGCCTCGATTGGCACTTTGGGTAGCTTTTGGGTTGCCTATTTCGTTTATGGGCATGTTCATCTTTGTGAATTACTTAGACGTGACTATTAATGTGCTGTCGCTATTCGGGATGATTATAGTAATAGGTATTTTGGTAGATGATGGCATAGTCATAGCCGAGAATATTTTTCACCATTACGAGAAAGGAAAATCTAGAATTCAAGCGGCCATAGATGGAACCATAGAGGTGCTGCCTGCCATAACATCTGCTATTCTTACTACGCTCATAGCCTTTAGCACCTTCTTTTTCTTAGACGGAAGAGTAGGCGAATTTTTCGGTGAAGTAACCATAGTAGTCATTCTCACATTAGGGTTCTCTCTGATAGAAGCTTTTGTCATACTTCCTGCTCACATAGCACATTCTAAAGTACTTACTAAGGACCAAAAAACCTATAAATTCAATGAGTGGGGAGACCGATTCATGAACAGCATGAGAGATAAGTTTTACATGCCAGTTCTGAAGCTAGCCCTGGCTTACAAGCCTATTTCCTTCGCTGTGTTTGTTTTTCTGTTTTTAGTCACTCTAGGCGGCATAAGTGGCGGAATTATTAAGGCTACCTTTTTTCCAGTTATAGCCAGTGATAGAGTGCAGGTAAATGTAAAAATGCCTCAGGGAATTAATCCTTTAGAGACAGATTCTATTATCACGTACATAGAATCTCTAGCGCTGGAAGTAGGTGAGGAATTCACTGCGCAAAGAGAGGATGGCAAAGAGGTCATAGAAAATATTATTAAAAATGTAGGACCAGGAACGGCTAATGCATCGCTCACTATTAACTTGTTACCTGGGGAAGAGCGTGGTGAGCTGGCTGCCTCTGATGTGTCAGCGGCCATATTTGAGCGTGCAGGTTCTTTTCCTAGTGCAGAGAGTGTCACCTTTGATGGAGGAACTAATTTTGGTGGAAAGCCTGTTTCAGTTTCACTTTTGAGCTATAATATTAAGGAGTTAAAGGCAGCTAAAAAAGAATTGAAAGAGATACTACGTAGCAATGCCAAACTAAGAGACATAGGCGATAATGATCCTGAAGGAATCAAGGAAATTAGACTGAAGATGAACGATAAAGCGTATGCATTAGGCCTGACCCTAAGCAGCATGATTTCTCAAGTAAGAGCTGGTTTTAATGGAGTGCAGGTGCAGCGATTTCAGAGAGGAGAGGATGAAATAATCGTGTGGGCTAGGTACGATAGAGAAGGAAGATCATCCTTGAGTGATCTGGATGAAATGCGCATTGTAACACCTAGAAGAGAACGTATTCCGCTTAAAGAATTGGCCACTTACGATATAGAACGTGGAGAAATTTCTATCAATCACCTAGATGGTAAGCGAGAAATTAGAATAGATGCAGACCTAAAAAACCCTAAAGAAAGTGCAGCAGAAATAGTGACAGATATCCGAGAGAGAATCATTCCTGAAATGCAGGCCAAGTACCCTAGCATTAGTGCGTTATACGAAGGACAGAACAGAGAAGCTAGTAAGGTTTCTGGTTCTGCAGCTAATGTGTTTCCAATTATTCTACTCCTCATTTATATAGTTATAGCTTTTACGTTTAGAAGCTATAGTCAACCACTTTTACTTCTAGTGATGATTCCATTTTCATTAATAGGCGTAGCATGGGGACACTGGGTGCATGATTTTCCTGTAAACATTTTATCGCTCCTTGGAATTATAGCCCTCATAGGAATAGTGGTAAATGATGGGCTGGTCTTTATCAGCAAGTTTAATGGCTACCTAAAAGAAGGCATGACTTACGATGAAGCCATTCTAGAAGCTGGCTCATCCAGATTTAGAGCCATTTTCTTGACCTCCATAACCACAGTGGCAGGACTGGCTCCATTGATTTTCGAAACCAGCCTGCAGGCGCAGTTCCTCATACCCATGGCCATTTCTATAGCCTACGGAATTAGCATAGCCACGGTGCTTACACTAGTGATGCTGCCTATGCTGCTCAGTGCCAGTAATTCATTTAAGGTAAATGCGTTATGGTTATGGGAAGGTAAAAAACCTGGTAAAGAAAGTGTGGAAAGAGCCATTAAAGAAATAGCGTCTGAAAGAGAAGCACTGGAAGGAGAAGTATCTGTAAAAGAAGAGGTAAGAAGGGCTCTCTCTGAATTGAATTCAGGGAAGAACAAGGAAAATGGCAGATTTGATAACGATTTAGAATCATGAAAATGAGATTGAACATACTATTGGTTTTTCTAGGCGTTGCAACGCTTATAAAAACCCAAGCACAAACAGAGAATGATTATGCTGAACCTGCTTTAACGCTAACTTTTGAGGATGCTCTGGCTAAAACGCTGGAGAATAATTATGAGATTAAAGTAGCTCGGATAAATGTGGAAGTGGCTGAAAATAATGCTGAGAAAATGAATAACGGCTATTTGCCTACACTCTCTGCCAATGGAAACTATGGCTGGACTTACAACTCAGGCTCGTTTGAAACGGTTCAGGGCGAAAATAGTTTTGACCCCAATTCGGCCTACAATTATGGGGCAGGAGTAGATCTGAATTACACCTTATGGGATGGACAGGGAAGGAAATATGCCTATCAGCAGAATCAGAGCTTGAGAGAATTATCGGCACTTCAGGTGCAGCAGTTGATAGAAAACACCATTCTGGAACTTAGTAGAGTGTATTGTAACGCCAGCCTACAGCAGAGTACTGTAGTGAGTTTAGAAGCGGCCATAGCCATTTCTGCAGACAGATTAGCCAGAGCAGAATATGCGTATGAGTATGGACAGGGAACGCAGTTAGATATTTTAAATGCCCGAGTAGATTTGAATACAGACAGCGTAAATCTGGTAAATTCTCAGCAGCAGCTTAATAATTCCATTAGAAATGTAAATATAATCATGGCAGAAGATATTTCGGCCACTTACGAGATTTCAGATAATATCAACATCAACAAGACTTTAGACAGGGCTCAGATGCTGGCATCTGCTAAGGTGAAAAACGTGCAGCTGGCCAGTATTGACAATAATCTACTCGCTGAGGAATTTGCCTTAGGTTCTGCTAAAGCGGTATTAATGCCAAGTGTTTCTGCTAATGTAGGCTATGATTACCGTGGTAGCTCAGATCCTAATGGTGCATTTGTAGTAGGAAGCGCTACCACTGGACCAAATGCTGGTTTAACATTGAACTGGAACATATTCTCCGGCCAGAACAGAACCAGAGTCCAAAACGCTAAATTAAATGTAGAAAGTCTGCTGCTTCAGAAAGAAAGCACTGAACAGCAAGTAGAACTCAACCTGCTTAATGCCTTTGACGCCTACACCACAAGCCTTTTCATACTAAACTCACAAAAAGACAATGTGGAAACGGCCACCAGAAACTTTGAGCGCAGCCAGGAAGCTTTCAGAAACGGACAAATAAGTTCAGTAGAATTCAGGCAAGCTCAACTGAACCTATTAACCGCAGAAATACAACTCAGCCAGAGTGAGATTAACTCTAAGAATGCAGAACTTCAAGTGCTGGCATTGGCTGGAAGGATTGGGGGATAGAGAGGGTTTGGGGTTTATAGTTCATAGTTTGGAGTTCAAGGTTTATAGTTGAAATATTATTCAAGCCATGTTAATCTAAGTGAATCTATTTTCTCATTTGGAGCAGTTACAAGCTTTAATTCTTCCAGATATAAATAGATTTCAGTTAATTCTGTTGTGCTCAAATTTGAAGGGGGTTCGATTGCCATTGTTGGAATCCAATATTCTAGCATATTACTAGTGTAAGTATCAATATCGCTTTTTGAATATTTCAATGGATCTGATTTATAATCAATAAACCACTCTAAGTCTTTAAAGTCAGAAATGAAGGTTATCGGAGGGCCAGCTAAAACCTGTGCAGGTAAATGGCAAACAGCACAGTAATCAGAAAACAGTTTCTCTCCTTTTTCACTTACGGTGTTAGTCGAAACTGCTGAAACGAGTAAGAAAACTAAGGAACTGCTTACGATAATTATTACTTGTAATTTCATCTTAAACCTATTTAAGTATGCTTTAAAGATACTAAACTCTCACCTACCCATCATCTCCTCAGCCTCTTTAATCCTCAGAGCAGCAGAAGGATCATCAGGATTCAGGGCTAGGGCTTACTTGTAAGATTTAATGGCTTTTCGCCATTCCTTATTTTCTGAATAAGACTTTCCTAAAAAATAATGCAAGTCGGAATTAGAAGGCATGAGATCCACGCCATACTCGAACACTTTTACTGCTTCTTCCGGATTTTTAATGTGGTATAGTCATTCTTCTTCTAGTTCTATGAGCACAATTTACAGTCCATTTCATGTAACTCTTTTTCGTCCAAGTCATGTCGTTCTGAAAATTCGGCTTTAAAGTTGTGGGATGGTCTGCATGGCTTAAGCCCAGTATTCTAAAAAGTTTTCAGCTTATGTATTCTAGAAGGAGAGTTCATTTCCATTGGGACGCTCGATAATCTCACGGCATAAAAAAGCCCTCTACCTAAAAGGAAAAGGGCTTTCTTCATTTTAGTTTTCTTAGAATAAATCCATAGTATCTAATACCTTCATTACATCTCTAACGTGCTGTGCAGAAGTGTTTAGTAATTCCATTTCAGAATCATTCAGTTTTAGCTCTATAATTTGCTCTATACCGTTTTTTCCTAATTTTACTGGAACACCTAAATAAATATCTTTTAATCCATACTCACCTTGTAACCATGCGCACACAGGGAATATTCTGTTCTGATCTTTAATAATAGCTTCAGCCATTTGAGCAGCTGCTGCACCTGGAGCGTAGTATCCAGATGTTCCTAAAAGATTAACGATTTCTCCACCACCTTTCTTAGTTCTTTCTACTATAGCATCTAGAGTCTTCTCATCTACAAGTTCAGTTACAGGAATTCCACCTACTGTAGTGTATCTAGGCAGCGGAACCATAGTGTCTCCGTGCCCACCCATAAGCACAGCCTGAATGTCTTTAGGAGAACAATTCAGCTCTAGAGCTAAGAATGAACGGTATCTAGCAGTATCTAAAACTCCAGCCATACCGAATACTTTACTACTATCTTTTTTAGCAGCTAAGTAAGTGCAGTAAGTCATAACATCTAGTGGGTTAGACACGCAGATAATTACAGCATCTGGAGAGTGCTTAACCACCTCATCAGTAACAGATTTAACGATTTTAGCATTAGTAGCTATTAGGTCATCTCTCGTCATACCAGGTTTACGTGGTAATCCAGACGTAATAACCACTACATCAGAATTAGCCGTTTTAGAATAATCAGAAGTAGATCCTATTAGCCTCGTGTCAAAGCTGTTAATAGGAGAAGTTTCCCACATATCTAATGCCTTACCTTCTGCATAACCATCTTTGATGTCTAGAAGTACCACTTCATTAGCTACTTCTCCGTGAGCTAGTACGTTAGCGCATGTAGCACCTACATTTCCTGCACCTACTACTGTCACTTTTGTTCTGTTGATTGCCATATCGTTTTTAGAATTTATACGTTAATTAATTCGCCCGCAAAAGTATAAAACACACTCCTTTAAATGTATGTAAAGTGTATATTTCTATACAGTCTGGATCCCATTTAATTAACATGAGCTTGAAAAGTCTTTTTCAGCGTTGCAATATCTGCGGCATTATAATTGTTCTAGCTTTGAACCTGAAGAAAAATATGGCTTTACACATGAGGTATCTCACACTTTTTACAATATTCATTTCCTTAAATATATCTGCTCAGAATGATACTGTTCCAGAAAAGGTGCATGGTGTAGATTTTAATGTTACAGACAGCAAAGGATTAAAACAGGGTGAATGGATAAGAGTTTATGAAGATGGAAGCACTTACTATACAGGGGCTTTTAAAGATGGAAAACCTAAAGGAGAGTTTAGATACTACTATGATACTGAAGAGCTAATGACTGTAGCCATCCATATAGACCACCAGCTTACAGAAACCATAAACTACAGATTAGACGGTTCAGTCCTTAGCCAGGGGCAGTATGTAAATCAGAAAAAGCATGGACAGTGGAAAATGTACAATGACAAGGGTATCCTTTCTGGAGTTACAGAATATAGTAATGATGTGCAAAACGGAATAAACGAAGTGTATTATGATAATGGGCAGTTAGCTGAGCGTCTAACCTTTGCAGATGGATTAGAGGATGGATCTTATGTAGAATACTTTAAAAACGGAAAACTAAAGGGAGAGGGCACATACTCTAATGGCAAATTACATGGAGATGTAGTCAGCTATCAATCGCCAGGTAAACTCTTATATGAAGGTAAAATAAGAGAGGGTGTAGCTGTGGGAGAATGGAGGTATTATCTAGAAGACGGTAGACTAGAGCTAAGAATATTATACGATGATGCCGGTAGAGAAGTCAAGAGAAAGTATGAGAATGGCTTAGTAGAAGACTATTTTCCCTCTGGAATTCCAAAATCCTATTACGAATACAAAAACGGAAAACTACATGGACTTTTTGAAGAGTTTTACGACAAAGGAGAGTTTGTGAGAAAAGAAGTCATTTCTACACAGCCAGGAATGGCTATAGAATACAAGGAAACTCTAGAGAAAACCCAACTTAAAAAAGTGGGAGAGTACCGTATGGGTAACCTGGTAGGGGAAGTCATCTATTACAAGGAAACTGGTCAAATAGAAAAAACAGAAGTTTATGAACAAGGAGTTCTAATAGATACTATAGTTCGGAAAAACTAGGGAGCAGCGGGAGTTGGTTGTACTGATATAGTCACGGTTAGTATTGAACTATGATATAACTTTGAACTCATGCGGTTAACTCTCTTTTTAAGTTTAATACTAATGTCTGGTTTAGCCAGCGCACAGACAGCACCATTAAAATACTGGGTACAATTCACTGATAAGGCAGACTCTCCTTACTCCATTTCTGCGCCTACAGCATACTTGTCTCAAGAAGCGCTAGATAGAAGAGCCACTTCTAATATAGAAATCACTGAACAGGATCTTCCTGTAAATCCTTCTTATCTTTTAGCATTGCAAAACATAGAAGGAGTAGGCCTAGTGCATACTTCTAAATGGTTCAATGCCGCTACAGTTTCTCTATTAGACTCTACATATATAAATACAGCACTTCCTCAAATTCAGAGCATGAATAGTGTACTTAACATTAGGAGTGTAGCAGTTTACCAAAGAGATATAGACCCAGTAATCAGTCTTAAGTCAAGAGAGCAAGAGATCAGTATAGTAAATGAGTATGGACCTTCGTTTAACCAAGTGGCCATACATGACGGACATCTTCTGCACGAGTTAGACTTTAGAGGACAAGGAGTTAAGATTGGAGTATTTGATTCTGGGTTTAGTGGTATAAATTTTCTCCAGGCTTTTGAGAAATTAAGATCCGATAATAGAATAAAGGAAGAACACGATATAGTAGATGGTGATAACAATGTATTAAATGGTGGAACACACGGTATGTATGTTTTAGGAATTATGACTGCTTACATGACAGATTCCATAATAGGTGCGGCCCCTGAAGCAGATTACTATCTTTTTAGAACAGAGAATGGAGGAAGTGAATACATTACTGAAGAAGATAATTGGGTGCATGCGCTAGAAATGGCAGACTCCATAGGGGTGCAGTTGGTCAACTCCTCTCTAGGATATACCACGTTTGATGATACTCTTCAAAACCATACTTATGCCGATATGGATGGCAATACCACTAGAATTTCTAGAGCAGCTGATATAGCTTCGGCTAAAGGAATGCTGATAGTAAATAGTGCAGGTAATAGTGGAAACAAACCATGGAAATATATCGGGGCACCTGCAGATGCAGATAGTGTTTTAGCAGTGGGAGCAGTAGGTGATGATGGACTTTATGCTTTTTTCAGTTCTATAGGTCCAAGTTCAGATGGTGACGTAAAACCTAATGTATGTGGAGTAGGTTACCAAACCGTATTCGCAGATTTTTATGAAGGCATTAGCAAAGGAAATGGAACTAGTTTTAGCGCTCCAGTAGTGGCAGGATTAGCTGCATGCTTATGGCAGGCTTTTCCTGAAAAGTCTAATATGGATATCAAAACCGCTATTGAGCAAAGCTCCAGTACCTATCTGATGCCTTCGGACACTCTAGGTTACGGTATTCCTAATTTTTATAATGCTTATAGACTTTTAAGTGGACTTACAGAGCCGGGAGAAAATAGAATTAAAGTATTTCCTAATCCATTTAGTTCTGTGCTTAACCTAGATATCTTGTCTAATGATGTTTCTAGAATTAGACTTACTAATTCAATAGGGCAGGAGGTGTTAAATTTAAACCAAGCGGCTATAGGTAGTTCCTCTTTAGCCATTCGTTTAGATCAGGAAGTTACTGATTTAGTGCCAGGAGTTTATTGGATATCAGTATTTAAAGAAGGAGAATTGCTCAATACACAGCCCATAGTAAAGGTGCTCAATTGATCAGAATTTTTCTGAGTAAAATGGTGGTTTGGTCCTGAGTTTTGCAACGCAGATAATAGGTGCCAGCAGATAATTGATTGACAGAAATCTGAAATGAGTTTCCAAGAGCTACCTTAGATAGTACTTCTAGCCCAATGGTGTTCAGTAATGATACCGTTACCGTTTCATTCGGAAGACCTTCTAGAGTGATAGTTTCTCTGGCCGGATTAGGATATGCAGAAATACTGGAGTTGTATATTTTCTCAATATTTACGCTCAGCGCTATACTATCGCACACACTAACCATACACCCTAAATTATCTTCCACAGAAATGCAGTATTGGCCAGGAACTAGTCCTGATGCTTCTGAGTCGTTAAATGGACTTTCATTAAGCATAGTGGTATAAGGTGTGGTTCCACCAGTAATAGAAAAGCCTAGACTTCCAAGGTTTATTCCTGTAGCATCTTCTACTAAGAGATCTAAAATAAGAGGATCTGGCTGAGTGATATCAAAAGTGCTGGACGTAGTACAGCTGTTTTCATCAGTGGAAATTACTTCATAGTTTCCAGCAGGTAAGTAAGTTGGAATTAAATTAGGGGTTAGTTCATGAGTGATTTCGCCAGTGCCTCCGAAAGAAGAAAAATTAACGGACCCTGTGCTATCTCCAAAACACTGAACATGTTGAATGCTATTTATCGTAAACAGTTCAGAAGGCTGATCTACCTGGAAATTAGTAACAGTAGGACATAATCCCTCTATGCTTACAGTGGGGAAATAATTTCCAGCGGCTAAGCTATCCACTTCAAATACGGGAAGAGGAAAACTGCTTTCTGAAGAAGATGAGTAAATTAAAGCTACTCCTGAGTTTTCTCCAAAACATAGAGGAGGAGTAACTAGCACCGAATCAACTACAGGTGAAGGTGATAAGGCCACTGAAAACTCTTCGGAGTCTATTTGATATCCATTAAAGAAAAGTGTAGCCGAGTAATTTCCAGGTTCTTCAATGATAATTTCTGGATTATTTATACCATTAGTCCATACTACGCTATCACACTGTGCTATTATACTTATAGATGTAGATTCTCCTGGGCAAATAGAGGGAAGAGGGGCATTACTCAAAGAATATGTTAATGAACTTCCTTCCACTAACTCTAAATGGGAGCCTGAAGGGATAGCAGTAAAACTTTCCTTAAGGCCTCTAGGCCAAGTTATTACTAGAGAGTCTAGGATGGCTTCTCCATTAGGCAGAGAAAGTAGCTTATACTGAGAATCCTGGCTCATATAATTAGTTCCAGCGTGTGTTAGTTCAGTAATTCTCGTGCCGTTTGTGTAATAATCTATTCTACTACCTATGGCATCTCTGTTAGAAAAAGTGCCGGTTAATGAAACTGAAATATATTGATAATCAGACTGAAAATTATTTCTAAAGAGGGAGGTTTGGTATGGGAATTCATTAAGGACTATAAGATCATAGAGTCCGTCTCCGTTTAAGTTTCCCTTAGCCGAAGAAAAGCTTTTCTTTGGGTTTAATGGGAAATACTCGTCTAACCGCTCGAAATTAGTGCCTTCATCATTAATGAAAAACCCATTATTTGTATTAGCATCCTCAGCACAGACGTATAAGTCTTTCCATCCGTTATGATCAAAGTCAAACCAATTAGCTCCCCAGCACACTTGGTTCATTTCGGTTCCCGATTGTGGAAATAAGTTCTGAAAGCCAAATGTTCCGGAAGCGCGCAGTAAATGATTTCCTGCTTCTCCATTACTAAGGTATAGATCGTAATCACCGTCATTATCATAGTCCTCCACCGTATTAGACATACAGTCTATGTTTACATCGGCTCCAGTGGTAAAAGTCACTTCTGTGAAAGTGCCATCACCGTTATTTTCATAAAGTGCATTATAAGAAATAGATCGGTCATTTATGACATGTAAATCTATGTGCCCATCTTGATTGTAGTCAAACCAAGTCCCAGAAAATGAATGCTTTAATTCATTGCTGGTTCCTGAGAATTGGGTTTGGTCTGAAAAAGAACCATCACCATGATTCCTTATTAGTCTATTAGAGTATAGAGAGTCTAGAGTAGGATTACTATTATACCTAGCCACGTAAAAATCCAAAAATCCATCGTTGTCATAGTCAGCCCAAGAAATTCCATTATTTGGGGCGGTCACATTGGCTTCTATATTTAGATCTACTTCATTGAAGCCTAGATTTCCCTGGTTTTCTAATAAATAAAACTGTCCATCATAGACAGTATAGCTTAAGTCAGAGTCTCCATCATTATCGAAATCTACCCAAATAAAAGACTTTACTTCGCCAGAAATCCCATTAATAGGAAGTTCCTGAAATATACCTTGAGGTGAGGCCAGATAAAATTTATGAGCACCATCAGCAGATGGTAAACTTATGTCATCCAAGCCATCTCTATTGAAATCAAAGAAAGAACAACCTCCAGCGTATTCTCCGTTGGTGAAAGAATGAGAAACACCCATAGCTTCAGATACATCCACAAATGTTTGGCCATTACTTAAAAAGGAAATTGTGGAAATTAGAAAGATCAAGGAGGTGTATTTCATTAGGTATAGTGTTACCTACAAATATACGTATGGTATGATCAAACTTTAATGGAGTAGGATTACTTCTTCTGCAACTACTAAATGAGGAGAAGACCATATTTGTGTTAATTTTTTTGATGAATTAGTAAAAAGATCATTGGCAGTAAAGCTGTGCATTTGTGCTTGCTCTTTGTTTATCACCCTTTAATCTAGGTTAATTTTGGAGCTAACCTAAACTAACTTTCAGGTAAAATAAGCCTTTCAATTTCATCTCCGATCACCACATCCAGTGCCATCATTACTATGAATCCTACCATAAAACCTATGGTGGCTAGGTCGGTATACTTGTCTCGTTGAGTTTCTGGAATGACTTCTTCTACTACCACATAAATCATAGCACCAGCCGCGAAGGCTAATCCATAAGGTAGGAGAGGCTCAAATGTGTAAACGGCCACGGCTCCTATCACTGCGGCAAAAGGCTCTACAATAGCAGAGAGCTGGCCATACCAGAAGCTTTTGAACCTCCCTACACCTTCTCTTCTCAGCGGCATAGAAACAGCTATACCTTCTGGGAAATTCTGAATCCCTATGCCTATAGCTACTATTATGGCCTCGTTCAGGAGCTCTGGATTTCCGGCAGCTGCCCCGAAAAGCACTCCCACCGCTAATCCTTCAGGAATATTGTGCAGGGTTATGGCAGATACCAATAGTGTAGTTCTGTGCCAGGTAGATTTTAATCCTTCAGACTCACTTTGCTTAAAGTTAATGTGTAGATGAGGAAGTAACTTATCTATAATATAAATGAAAAATGCCCCGCCTAAAAAACCATAAACAGCAGGCATTACTTTAGCGAACCCTACACCATCTACAGATTCTATGGCTGGACCAAGTAACCCAAAACAACTGGCGGCTATCATTACCCCTCCAGTGAATCCTAACATGGTATCCAATAAAAGCCTTTTCATGCCCTTAAAGAAAAATACTAAGGATGCTCCAGCAGCAGTGAGTAACCATGTGCCAGTGCAGGCTATAAATGCAGCCCATACAGGATCTAGACTTTTAATATATTCTACTATCTCAAGCATGTCTTTTAGGTTTTAAAATGATATTCTTGGCTGCCTGTGCAGAAATAGAAGTTTCATTTCCTCCTACACTTAACACTAAACTCCCGTCAAACTCTAGTTTCTCTATAACTGTAAGTTCTTGATCTAGAGTGATGTGTATGCGCTCTAAGTACTTTAAGAAAACAGAACTACTGTCCACCACACCTATCATAATTCCAGACTCTCTCTCTGCAAATTCTGAAAGCAAGGCGGAAGGTCTATTATCTTCAATATTCCCATCTCTGTCTGGAATCGGATCTCCATGTGGGTCAAATTTTGGGTGCTCTAAGAAGGCATCCAGTCGGTCTGTTAGTTCTTTACTCTGAATATGCTCTAACTGCTCGGCTATGTCATGAACCTCATCCCACTTGAAGTCAAGTTTTTCTAAAAGAAACACTTCCCAAAGCCTATGCTTTCTAATAAGGTTCAGCGCCATAGAAGTGCCTTTTTTGGTCAGTTTCACACCTTTATACTTCTTATAATTAGCTATGCCAGCCGACTCAAATTTCTTTAGCATTTCAGTAACACTAGACGCTTTCATGTCTAGCTTCTCCGCTATAGCATTGGTGTTTACATATTCCATATCCGATTTTTCAGCTATGGAATAAATGGTTTTTATGTAGTTTTCTTGGCTAGTATTCATATTTCGCGTTGCAACGCAAATTTAGGTATCCTGAGCCTATATTTTTAGTTAAGCCTAAAACTAAATGTAACACGAATTACCTTACTGGCTAAAAAGAAGAATTAACTTTGCTCTAATGAAAAGAACGTATCTCGGTTCGGTGATTTTAAATAAGTGTCCTAAGTGCAGAAAGGGCGATATATTTGAGAAAAAAGGTGCCTTTAGAATAAAAGGTTTAACCTTGACGAAAGATGCTTGTGAAGTATGCAATGCGGATTTTAAGCGTGAACCAGGCTTTTATTTTGGAGCGGCATATGTAAGTTACGCTCTAACTATAGCCACATGGGTAGCTGTGTTTGTAGCCTTAACTACCTTTGATGCTCTAGGCTGGATAGAATACAATTTCTTTGATAATCCTTGGACATTTCTTATCACAGGAATTATAGCCGTAATTATTCTTTTGCCTCCTATTTACAGATTGTCTAGAAGTCTATGGCTGAGCTTCTTTACCAAATATAATCCTAGTAAGCTCCAGCATTCACAAGAATCTTAAAGCGATTGAAGATCAACTAAGTTTTTATAGACCCCATTTTTGGCCAATAGCTCAGTGTGAGTGCCTTGCTCTTCAATTTTACCGTCCTTAACCACTAAAATTCTATCGGCATTCTGAATAGTGCTGAGCCTATGCGCTATGACTAAAGAGGTTCTATTGGCCATAAGTTTGTTAATGGCGTCTTGTACAAGTTTCTCACTTTCAGTGTCTAAAGCTGAAGTAGCTTCGTCTAAAACAAGAATAGGCGGATTTTTATATACAGCTCTAGCTATGGATAACCGCTGTTTCTGACCTCCAGATAATTTCCCGCCAGATTCTCCTACATTGGCTTTGGTCTTACCATCTAAGTCTTTTACAAACTCATAAGCATTTGAAATCTCTAAAGCTTGTTTTAGTTTTTCCTTATCTACTTGATCTGAACCTAACGTAATGTTGTATTCCACAGTATCATTGAAAAGAATAGAATCTTGTGTGACGATACCCATGTTAGCTCTTAAGCTTTTGGTTTTTAAAGAAGTAATAGGTTTGCCATCTATTAGCACTTCACCCGAGGTAACATCATAAAATCGAGCTAATAAATTAGCGAGTGTAGATTTCCCACCACCACTGGGGCCTACCAGTGCTAAAGTTTCTCCTTTTTTTATGGTAAAATTTAGTCCTTTTATGAATGGTTCATTGTCATAAGAGAATGCCACGTTTTTGAACTCAATTTGGTTTTGAAAGTCAGGCATTTCTTTGGCAGTAGGAGAATCAAGTAATTTGTTTTCAGCATGTGTGATTTCTCTAATTCGCTCTAACGAAGCAGCCCCTTTATTCAGTTTTACAAAGGCTTGACTTAGTTCTTTGGCAGGCTGTATGAGTTGACTAAATACTACTAAGTAGAAAATAAATAGACCTCCAGTAAGTGAGTTAGAATCATCCAGAACTATCTGTCCTCCCACATAAAGAAGTACTATAATGACTAGAAAACTGAGCGTTTCACTGAAAGGAGAAGCGAGATATTCTCTTTTATAAAGCTTCTTCATTAACCTAGTATAGGCATTATTTTTATCGTCAAACTTTTCTGTGAAAGAGTCTTGAGCGTTAAATGCCTTTATTATTCTTGTGCCCGAAAGTGTTTCTTCTACTATGTTCAGTACTTCTCCTAGACGTTCCTTACTTTTTTTAGCCGCTCCTTTTACAGATTTGGCCACTCTAGAAATAATAATTCCACTTATAGGCAGAAATATTAAGGCAAAAAGAGTGAGTTTAAAACTAGTTAGAAATAAGGTGGTCAAAGATATAATTATTACAATAGGAGCTTTTAAAATACCATTTAACACGCCTATTGTAGACACTTCTATTTCATTCACATCATTAGTAATTCTAGAGATCAGATCACCTTTTCGTTCTTCTGAGAAAAACGACAGAGGTAGCGATATGATGCTGTCATATAGATCTTTACGAATATCTCTAATGACATAAGCTCTAAGTGTGCCCACGTTCATAAGAGAAAGATAAAGAACTGCATTTTTAATGAGCGTAATGATAAAAATGGCTACACAAACTATTAGAAGTGTTTTCACTGGTCCCTTCTCATTAAGGAACAGTGCAAACTTATAATCTAGCCACGCTTTCCAATAATCTGCGAACTGCATGGTTCCTGCTAGCGGTTCAGCAGGTACAGCTTTATCGGCATTAAATAGAATATCTAAAAAAGGAACGATGGCCAGAAAAGAGAACATGGCCAAAACGGAGAAAATTAGGATATAAAAAATATTCAGAACCACTTTAGATTTGTAGTTCCTGAGCAGGTAAAAAATATCCTTTAAATGCTTCATCTAGACTATTTCTGGAGTGTAACCAGTATAATTTGAAGGTGTTATAGCTTTAAGTTCCAGTTTTACTAAGTTGCTAACGTCTAATTTATTAATGAATGTATGAAGGCTCTCTTCAGTGATTCTTTCATTATTTCTAGTCAATGCTTTTAGTGCCTCATAAGGCTCAGGATAATGCTCTCTTCTCAGCACATTCTGAATGGCTTCTGCACATACTGCCCAGTTACTTTCTAAGTCTTTTTCTAGTGCCTCTTGGTTAAGTAGAAGTTTATCTAGCCCCTTTAAAGTAGATTTAAAGGCTATTAGCATGTGCCCGAAAGGTACTCCTACGTTTCTCAATACCGTAGAATCTGTGAGATCTCTCTGTAATCTAGACACTGGCAATTTCGCACTCAAGTGCTCAAGAATGGCATTAGCCATCCCTAAGTTCCCTTCTGAGTTTTCGAAGTCTATGGGGTTTACCTTGTGCGGCATGGCGCTAGATCCTACCTCACCGGCTTTAATCTTTTGCTTAAAATAATCCATGCTAACATACGTCCAAACGTCTCTGTCTAAATCTATTAAGATGGTATTTATTCGCTTTAAACAATCGAATAATGCGGCTAGATTATCGTAATGCTCTATCTGTGTAGTAGTTTTAGAACGGCTCAGATCTAAAGTGTTTTCTACGAAGTCATTCGCCCAGTTCACCCAATTAGTATCTCCGAATGTAACTTTATGCGCATTCAAGTTTCCTGTAGCCCCACCAAACTTGGCTGAGTAAGGAATATGCTTCAGTTGTTCTAACTGAACAGAAAGTCGTTCGGAAAACACATAAATCTCTTTACCTAGTGTGGTAGGGGAGGCAGGCTGTCCATGAGTTTTGGCCAGCATAGGGATAGTAAGCCACTCCTGAGATTTAGCATTTAAAGCAGCTATGATTTCTTCTATGAGCGGAATGATAGTATCACTCACGCCATCCTTTATAGATAAAGGAATGCTGGTGTTATTGATGTCCTGTGATGTTAAACCAAAGTGTACAAACTCTCTATAAGTCTCAAGCCCAAGTAGGTCTACATGCTTTTTAAGAAAGTACTCCACCGCTTTAACATCATGGTTGGTAACGCCTTCGGTGTCTTTTACTTCTTGAGCATCTTCTAAACTGAAATTAGAAACTACTTGCTTTAAAGACTGCTTGTGTTCATCACTAAGCTCAGGAAATTGTTCCAAGCCTGTTTCAGAAAGCTTAATAAAGTATTCTACTTCTACATGCAGTCTGTATTTGATTAAGGCATATTCTGAGAAGTAAGCGCTTAAATCAGAGGTTCTTAAGTAATAACGACCGTCTATAGGAGAGGTGGCCGAAAGCGGAGATAAGTCCATGTGTTTTTTAGAAAATTAGATGGGCAAATTTAGGGTTTTCTTTACTCACTGCCAGTGCCGTTTAGTTTACCTTTTAAAAGCTTAACATTTATACCAGAGTTCTTTTATCCTTTGTGCTTTTTAGTCTTATCTGAAAGAAATACATCTTCAGACCGCTTGGCATGAAATTGAACATTCAGCACTACTTCTTCTAGTCCGTTAGCGAATAGCATATCTTGGATGTCGGTTATTAAGCGTTGCAACGCGGATAAGTCTCCCTCCACCAAAGTAGCGAAAGCCGTGACGGTATAATTCAGCCTAGAGGATTTAATGACTTCTATGGCTCTATCTATGTGCGCATAAGCATCTGCTTCATTTACAGGAAGCACCTGGATGGAGAGGTTCTGAATCATGTTTTCTTCTTAAAAGATCTACTAATAGCTACTCGCTGCCATGAGGCTGGAACAAAATAACGTGCATTTGAAATCATTCGGGCCAGTCTACCTGGTACCACATAAGCCTTGTTTTTCAGCAAAGCTTTTACAGCCTCTCTAGCTACCTGCTCAGGCTCTAGGGCAGATTTTCTGGCTATTAACCCTGACTTATTAATCCGTTCTCTAATTTCTGAACTTGTAATTACACCTGCAGGACACACAGCAGTAACGTGAACGTTATGCTCTTTTAATTCTTCTCTGAGAGCCATAGAAAAATCCATGACATAGCGCTTAGAAGCGGCATATACAGATTTATATGGCATGCTGTAAAATGCAGCAGCACTAGAAATATTTAATATATATGCCTTAGGATGCTTAAGTAAATGGGGTAGCAATGCATGAGTTAACAGGGTGGTGGAACTCACGTTTACAGCTAAAAGAGCATTAATAAACCTAGAAGAAAGCGCTTGAAAAGACTTAGCGAACCCCATTCCTGCATTATTCACTAAAACTTGAATAGAATAGCCTTCTTCAGAAATCCAGTCGACTATTCTAGTCTGTGCTTCAGTTTCTGTCAAGTCTATTTCCAAGTAGTTCACCGCCACGGAGTATTCTTTTTCTAATTGGTTCTTAGTTTTAGAGAGGCCTGAGTCTGGCAGCGCCACTAATGCTAGATTATAGCCTAAGCCAGCTAGTTCTTTAGCTACGGCTTGGCCTATGCCAGTTCCCCCTCCTGTAATAAGCGCGTATGTAGTTGGTGTATTTAAGCGCTCCATTCGAGTACTTTTTTTATGCCTTCATCTAAGTTTATGTGAGAATAGCCTAGCTCATTCTCTGCTTTTTTAGATGAATTTATCCATGAGTAATTGTACTTCTTTACAAATCCTTTGGTAAGCAAAGGACCTTTACCAGTAATAGGAATGAGCCAAGTTTGCACACTGGCTATAAGCATCATTAAGCTTATAGGGATTCCTATGAGCCAAGTTCCTTTTCCATGGATTTGTTTGGTTTTAGAAAATAAATCTCTGTAGCTCGCATTTTCGCCTCCTAGAATATAGTTTTCTCCAGATGTACCTTTTTCCATGGCTAGAAGGTGTCCATTAATTACATCTTCTACAAACACATAATTCCCTAGAGCCTTACCATTTCCAGGATACACATGCCACTTGCCTCTGGCGTAGTCAGCTATCATTCTGGTTACCGAATTACTCTGGCTCAGCTTGCCGGGGCCATACACTCTGCAGGGATTCACTATTACTAGATGATTACCAGATTCTAATGCGTAAAGTTTTAATTCAGACTCTGCTTTGAACTTGCTAAGTTCATAATCTGTAGTTAACTGAGTCCATAACTTTGAGCTTTCAGAAACAGCTTCTCCATCTTTAGAAGGGCCAAATACTCCTGCTGTACTGGTAACCACCACCTTTTTTACCCCTTCAGAAAAGGCCAGTTTTATGAGGTTCAGGTTCTGAGTCACATTAATGTTAAAGAACATGTTAGGGTCTTTAGACCAAACTTGAGCAAAAGCAGCTAGAAAATAGGCTTGTTCACAGCCCTTTAGAGCTAATTTAGCCTGAGTGATATTGTCTAAACTTCCTTCGAAAAACGTAATGTTCCTATGGCTGCATTCTTTCTGAGCTCTTTCAGTAGAGCGGACTAATGCGCACACTTCATGTCCTTGTTCTGCTAAAGTCATGGCCAGTTGAGATCCTATAAACCCTGTAGCTCCCGTTAGAAAAATTTTCATTCTTTGATGATTTTCATGTCAGGATGTGCTCTCAAACTAAAGAAGCTGCTACTGGCCGCCTGTGTGAAATGAATGATGGCAGCTGCATAAAACACTTGTGTCTGTTCCACTATAATACATAATACTATGCCCAAAGGAATGGAAGCCAAGGTTTCTTTTAGTCCCTTAGGAATGTGTACTAGAGAGTATACAGCTACATTAATGGCTACAGCTGGCCAGAATCCCATTACCTCTCTACACCCAAAAAAGAAAACACCTCTAAACAACCATTCGTAGCCTACTAAGTATAAAAACCATGTCACGTATTCTTTGCGTTGCAATGCCCCATTCCATTCTTTTTCTCTAATCTGAGGATAAATTTTTAAGTTGTCTTCCAGCTTAGCATTGAAATAGTTCATGGGAATTAGCACGGCTGCAAAACCAAGAATCCAATACCAGTTCTCTTTAGGAAACGAAAACCCCAAACCAAAGTCTGAAAGTGTGTATGCAGTGCTCATAGTAAGAATGAAGACGAGAACAAAAGGAAATATTCCCATCCATAAAAAGCCTAAGTATCTCATTTTAATCACCTCATTAGTAGGGCGGTTTTCTTTTTCTCCTTGGTCATTTTTGGACATGAAGAAGTAACCAATGAATCCTAAGAGAACTGCTCCAGTAGCTACTGCGGCAGCCAGATCTTGAGGGGTTAAAGCGTCAAACATTTAAAAATTAAAATCGGAATTTTGCGCGAAAATAAGATTAACCTTTAAATCTTCTATTTAATCTAGAATTTAAATGTGATGACTAAATGTTCCAATTTTAATTTATAGATATAGGTACATTTATCAATTGAAAAAATCGATTTACATGAAAAAAATTTACATTTTAACCTCTGCTCTACTATCGCTGGTATTTATAGCTGCCTCGAATGGTGCTGGAGAAGTACAAAACAGAGAAAGAACTGGAACCCCAGATGGTGACAATCCTTGTTCTCAATGCCATTCCTCTTCATCTTTTTCGCCAACTGCCGCATTAGTGGTAACTAACTTAGACGGTGATATCGTCACTTCTTATGTTCCTGGAGAGACTTATTTTCTTTCTCTTGGAGTAGTAGATGGCATAAACAGCCCTTCAGAATATGGATTCCAGATGTCTGTGCTAGATGGAGCATTAGATAATGCTGGACAATTTGTTAACCTTGGTACTCAGGTACAGACGTTAAGTATAACAAATGCAAGTGTAATGTCCAGAAACGTAATAGAGCATAGTTCTCCTTCAGCCTTAGGAGTTTGGCAGTCAGACTGGGTAGCTCCAGTTTCCGATGTGGGAGATGTGACATTCTATTTTTCTACAGTATCTGCTAACGGAAATAATATGTCTTCTGGAGATACATATACAGGAGGAACATTAACTCTTGCTGTAGGGTCTATTAATAATTTAGAGGAGATAGATGACTTAGAAGTAAACATGATTCAAACTGAGAGAGGAATAGAATTCAGTTCTTCTGTAACTAATACGTTAGAATCAATAGAAATCTATACCCTCACGGGAAGACTGACATACTCAGCGCAAGATTTCAATACTTCTGATCTTATTTCTAATGGAGACCTTCCTTCCGGTATAGCCATTATAGTAGTAAACGATGGAGTCAGTGTAAAAACATTTAAGACATTTAGAAACTAATAGTATAACTTTAAGCAAATTGAGGCCCATCAGATATAGTTTTCTGATGGGCTTTTTTTATCACAGTAATTGAGATTTTTAAATAGCTTTGCAACGCAAAATAACCCCACTACACATGACAGAAGAGAAAGAAAAAGGACTGAACTTTATAGAACAAATCATAGAGGAAGACAGAGCAGAAGGGCTGCATGGCGGTAAAGTGGTTACGCGTTTTCCTCCTGAGCCTAATGGGTTCTTACATATAGGTCATGCTAAGGCTATTTGTATAAATTTTGAAACTGCAGAAAAGTTTGGTGGAGTCACTTATCTGAGATTTGATGATACAAATCCAGAAAAGGAAGATACCAAGTATGTAGATGCTATAAAAGAGGATATCAAGTGGTTAGGGTTTGACTGGGAAGGAGAAGCCAAGTACACATCAGACTATTTCGAAACGCTTTATGGGTATGCGGTAAAACTCATAAAAGAGGGTAATGCTTATGTAGACGAACAAGGTGCAGAAGAGATCGCAGAACAGAAAGGAACTCCCACTGAGCCAGGAACTAATAGTCAGTTTAGAGACAGGTCTGTAGATGAAAATTTAAGATTATTTTCTGAAATGAAAGAGGGTAATCACCCTGAAGGCAGTATGGTTCTTAGAGCTAAAATAGACATGGCTAGCTCTAACATGCACATGAGAGACCCCTTTTTATACAGGATTAAACACATGGAGCATCACCGCACTGGTGGCGAGTGGTGTGTGTATCCAATGTATGATTTCGCCCATGGTCAGAGCGATAGTATAGAGAACATTACCCATTCATTTTGCTCTCTAGAGTTTGAAGTGCACAGACCGCTTTATAACTGGCTAATAGAAAAATTAGAGATCTTTCCAAGTAAACAGAGAGAATTCGCTAGGCTTAACCTGAACTATACAGTTATGAGTAAAAGAAAACTTAGAAAACTAGTAGAGGAAGGAATAGTAGATGGATGGAATGATCCTAGAATGCCCACTTTATCTGGCTTAAGAAGAAGAGGATATACACCAGAATCTATTAGAAATTTCTGTGAGCGTGTAGGAATAGCACGTAGAGATAATGTTATAGATGTGGCATTACTAGAATTCAGTGTTAAGGATCATTTGAATAAAATTACCCCTCGAGTAATGTGTGTAGTAAACCCTGTAAAAGTGGTAATTACGAACTATCCAGAAGGTAAAACAGAAGAACTTCCGATCATTAATAATCCTGAAGATGAGGCAGCTGGGAGTAGAGTGATTCCGTTTTCTAGAGAAATCTACATTGAGAAAACAGACTTTATGGTAGATGCACCTAAAAAGTACTTTAGGTTAAAACCAGAAGGTTATGTGAGATTAAAAGGTGCCTATATCATTCAGGCTAACGACTATGTTACTGATGATTCTGGAGAGGTGACTGAGATCCACTGCACGTATTTCCCAGAGTCTAAAAGTGGAGAAGATACGAGTGGAATAAAGGCCAAAGGCGTGATTCACTGGGTGAGCACAGAACACGCTGTAGATGTGGAAGTAAGACAATACGACAGGCTATTCTCGGATGAATCTCCAGATAAAGGAGATGGTAAAGAGTTTATGGATTACCTGAACCAAGATTCTTTACAAATTATAGAGAACTGTAAGGCAGAACCTCATTTAAAGTCGGCTAAGGCTGGAGATAAATTTCAGTTCCAAAGACTAGGGTACTTCTGCGTAGATTCTAAATACACTACCTCTGAAAAGTTAGTCTTTAATAGAACTGTTCCACTGCGAGATTCTTGGGCTAAACTTCAAAAGAAATAGTGAGATTAGAGTTAGTTATATTGGTTTTGGTGAGCTTCTTTTTAATAGGAAGTTCAGCGTTGCGATGCCAATTAGAAACTTCTAAATACTGGGTGTTTCTAACAGATAAAGATGGAGTAAAATTCGATCCTTACAGTTATTTTGATGAGAAAGCGATAGAACGAAGAGAAAAGCTAGGAATCGATCTTTATGATCAAACCGACTTCCCTGTAAAGCAACTCTATATCGACCAAGTCTTAAACGAAGGGGTTGAAGTTTTAAGTGAGTCAAGGTGGTTTAACGTATTGACAGTGATTGCTTCAGTGTCTCAGATAAAGGAAGTAGAAAAATTAAGTTGTGTAAGTGAAATACAGTCTTTTTCCCATTCCAGTTTACAATTGGCAGAAGTTCAAATGGACACACATTCTACCACTTCAGGAGTAGATTCTTTACAGATTAAATTAATCCATGCCCAAACAGATCGAATGGGCCGTAGGGATTTTGCGAGGAATGGCATAGACGGTAAAAATGTGAGGGTAGCCATCTTCGATGCTGGGTTTACAGATGCGAATGTTAATGGGTGTTTTAAGCACATTTATAAAGACAATCGGGTGATAGATACATACGACTTTGTAAAAAATGAAAAAGACGTGTACCATGGCAGTCATCATGGTACAGCAGTTTGGAGCTGTATAGCTGGTATTACTACAGAGTCTGAATTTGGGTCTGTAGATACTTTAGGACTAGCTACTGGCGCTGAGTTTTTACTGGCTAGAACTGAAAGAGCGTTAATAGAGGTGTATTCAGAAGAAGAAAACTGGTTAGCTGCTGTAGAGTGGGCAGATAAAAACGGAGCAGATGTCATTAACAGCTCTCTCGGCTACACGGGGCACAGATATACATTTGAGCAGATGGATGGCACTGGCACTTTAGTGTCTAGAGCAGGAAACTTAGCGGCTAAAAAAGGAATCTTAGTGGTAAACTCTGCAGGTAATGATGGTTCTAATCACTGGAATTTTGTAGGTGCACCTGCAGATGCAGATAGTGTTCTAGCAGTAGGAGGTTTAATGCCTTGGACTGGGCTGCACACTAATTTTAGTTCAGTAGGGCCTACTTATGATTATAGACTAAAACCTAATGTAACCGCTTATGGGCATGTAATAGGAGCACGAAGAGAATTTATATCTGAAACTCAAGGCACATCTTTCAGCTCCCCACTTATGGCGGGATTCGCTGCGTGTGCATGGCAGGCTAATCCAGGCTGGAATAATATGGAGCTTTTTCATGAGCTAGAGAAAGGAGCTGACCTTTATCCATACTTTGATTATGCGCATGGATATGGTGTGCCAATGGCAGTGAACTTCATAAGAGAGGCAACTAAGGAAGAAGTGTTTAAAAACCATATTTTAGAAGAAACGGGAGGTCTTATAAAAGTAAATGTGCTTACAGATACTAATTACGAGGAAATAGATGGGATTAGTGAAAAAGAAATGGCGCTTGGTATCTTTAAAATAGACTGTAAGCTAGATTATAGAGACCATTTATTTTACCATTTTGAAGATGCTAAGGGAAATCTATTAGCTTATTATGTAGTAAATATGGAAGGAGAAAAAATAGTATATACTAAGCCTATTCCAAAAGAAGCAGTAACATTTAGATCATACTTTGGAGGATATGCCCAAGAATTAAAACTTAGAGACCAATGATAAAGAATATTGTATTAACCATTTTTCTAGCTTTTACTTCATGCTTGATTTATTCCCAAGAGACGGTTCTGGAAAGAGATGTAGAAGAGGAACGTGAAGATACAGAAGTAGACCGGTTTAAAAATCAGTTCAGATTCGGTGTGAACTTAAGCCTAGAAGATGATGTAAATCTGGGGACTGAGTGGAACTCATTCAGCGCCAAGTATGGAGGTATGGCTATGTTTAGGGCAGCTAAGTTTTACTCCTTTGGAATTACTTATGGTGTGCAAGCAGATAATTACCGCTTAAGACAAGACTCTTTAAATTTGCTTGGAACAGGAACAAACGTAGATCGACAGAGCCTGCATGTTTATACAGGTAGATTAGGCATGAGAAACAGATTTCATTTGGGGAAGCATGGAACGGAAGAGGGTGTTTATATAGAAGTAGGAGCAGAAGGGTCTATAAGAATGACTAGCAGAATGAGAATTCAAGATGATATAGACCCCAAACTGCCTAGCAGTCAAGGGGCCGAAGAGGTAGACCAATTATTCAGAAGACTTCAATTCATTGAATTGTTTGGCTATTATGGCACAGCCGCTATTGGAAGAAATGGAATAAGTCTTTACGGAGAGTACAGATTATCAAACCTCTTTAAAAAATATGAGTTCATTAATAACAATGAATCGCTTCCTGAAATAGCTCCTTTGAATGTAGGAGTTCGATTTGAGTTTTAAATGAGAGGGCTAGTTCTCTGTCTGTTAGTTCTTACCTGTGCTAGCTTTAGTGCGGATGCTAAAGTGCTCAAGGTTCAAGCGCTGCTAAAGTCTGGTGAGCACCAGGAACTGTATACAAAAGGCTACAAAAAAGGATTGTTTTCTCCCTATTCTAAGTTTAAAAATGAGGCAAAAGAGCGCGTTGAGATTTCAGATATAGTTTCTTTTACCATAACAGAAACTAAAGAAGAATTCGAAGTGTTTAAGGTGAGTATAGCTGAGGATGAAGGGTATGTTATTGCAACGCAGATTCTGCCAGAACTATACAAAACTATAGCAGCGTACAGACCGTGCACCTGCAATGACAATTTTAGGAATGTAACGGCCTATGTACACGTGGTAGAAGGTACAAAGAGAGTTATTTTGAAGCGTGTGTTATCTGATAAAATAATCAAACTAGAAGGAGAGTACTCTGGCTTGACTCCAGAATTAGAAAAAGAGTTGAAACCGCTGAAGTACTCATTTTCAGCTATTCCATCGCTGCTTTCTGTAGGCAGAAATTAAGTATTTTCGGTGCTCAATTAATCCAGAAATTTGAGCATTTATGACATTGCGAATCACACTACTTACAGTTACCTTTTTATCTTTCTTTTCAGTAAACTCTTCTGCTACAGAAGGCATGTGGATACCCACACTATTAGAAGCTGTGGAGGATGATATGCAGGCTATGGGTCTAGAGCTCAGCGCGGAGGACATTTATAGTATTAATCAAAGCAGCCTGAAAGATGCTATTGTGCATTTTAACGGTGGTTGCACCGCAGAATTAATTTCTAGTCAAGGATTACTTCTTACAAACCACCATTGCGGTTACAGTCAGATTCAGAGCCACAGTAGCTTAGAGAATAATTACTTGAGAGATGGGTTTTGGGCTAAAAGCTTTAGTGATGAGCTTCCTAATGAATCACTGACAGCAACGCTCATAGATAGAATTACTGATGTTACAGATGAGATGTTTGAAGGAATAACTGCAGACATGAGTGATGAGCAAGTTCAGATGAAACTGCAGGAAAACGCTAAGCGAATAGAAGATGGAGCTAAGACTGATCTTTTAGATGGTTCAGTGAGAGCATACAATTATGGAAACTCTTACTTTTTAATTACCACCATTACTTATAAAGATGTACGCTTGGTAGGAACACCGCCAGATGCTGTAGGTAAATTCGGTGGAGATACAGATAATTGGGTGTGGCCTCGACACACAGGAGATTTCTCTATGTTTAGAATTTATGCAGATGCCGATAACAATCCAGCGGCTTATTCTACAGATAACAAACCTTATGAGCCACGCCAGCATTTAAAAGTTTCGTTAAACGGAATAGAAGAAGGAGATTTTACTATGGTGTTCGGGTTTCCTGGCAGAACAGAACAGTACCTTATTTCTGATGCGGTGCAATATGTAATGGAAACCGCCAATCCTATGAGAATTCAGATGAGAGACGAGAGTCTGGCTATTATAGATGCTGCCATGAGGGCAGATGAAAAGACTAAAATTCAGTATGCCTCTAAACAGAGCAGCATAAGTAATGCATGGAAGAAGTGGAAAGGGCAAAACAGAGGGCTGAAAAAAATGGATGCACTTAATAGAAAAAAGGCATTAGAGGAGGCCTATCAGTTGAAAGCAGATGCACATTCAGACCAGCGTTTTAAAACTATAATTTCTGAAATTTCTACGATATATCAGAAGAACCTAACCTTAGAAAAGGCCAAAGATCTTTACGTAGAATATTATTACTACGGACCAGAGATAGTGGATTTCTCTAATAAGTTGGTTTCCTTCTCAGAGGCATACCTAAGCTCAGAGTCTCCAGAGGAGCAGAAAGCACTGCAGGAGAGGTACTCAAAAATGATAAATAACTACTTTGATGATTATGATGTGAATGTAGACAAGGCTATTTTTAAAGCACTTACTCCGCTATATTCAGATTACTTAGATGATAATTATGAGCCAGTAGTTCTAGCCCAGGGCAGAGGAGACTGGAATGGTTTCACAGAAAAGGTGTTCAAGAATAAGGTGGTAACAGACAGAGAAGCAGCATTGAACTTTGTCTCAGGTATGTCAAAAGGAAAAGCTAAGAAATTCAAAAAATCTCTTGCGGCTAAAATAGGCTCACAAGTAGATGGCGTTTTCAGAGGAAAGGCGCTTCCAGATTACAGAATGAACAGCGCAACTACAAATACTAAAATGAAAACATTTGTAGAAGGGCTTATGTTATTCTTTCCCGACAAAGATTACTGGGCAGATGCCAATTCTACACTAAGATTAACCTATGGTAAAGCGGAAGGAAGTGAGCCTGTAGATGGCACCATGTATAAGTATTACACCACAGCAGATGGAATTTTAGCTAAGCATGCCAAAGGAGTAAAGGATTATGAACTGCCAGAAGATTTAGTAAAGCTATTAGAAAAAGAAGAGTATGGAGTTTATGCTCACACAGACGGAGAGTTAAGAGTTTGTTTCACAGGGTCTAATCACACTACTGGTGGAAACTCTGGGAGTCCAGCGTTAGACTCTAAAGGCCATTTAGTGGGACTAAATTTCGATAGATCATGGGAGAGCACCATGAGCGATATCATGTTTGATCCTGAGCAGTGCCGAAACATAATGGTAGACATTAGATATGTGCTTTTCATTATAGATAAATATGCAGGCGCCACACGCTTAATAGATGAAATGGATTTGGTTAAAGGAAAACCAGAGAAGCCTGAGACTGAAAAAGTTCTCATGGAAATAATAGAGTAAAAGTTACTTTTGTAATTATATGCTAGCCACTGAATTAGTCGGTTTTAGAATTATAGCAGAGCGGGTTATTTCGCAGAAAGTGGTGATTATTAGAGATAACTTCGTAATTTTCATGGTAAATCTCTTAGTCATGAAATCAATATTCACCTTAACCCTTGTTTGCTTCATTTCTATACTCAATTCTCAGGTGCAGGAGTGTTTCGAAGAATGCTTTTTTGATCCTGACGCTTTCTGTTCATTTATTTTCGATCCAGTTTGCGGATGTAATCAGCAGGAATACAGTAATTCTTGTATAGCACTAAACAGCGGAATTTCTTCTTGGACAGAAGGTCCATGTTCTAACGGATGCTTAACAGATATGATAATTACTTCTGAGTTTACGGGAGGTTTCGGAACAGACGATATTCCTCAGAGCTATGCAGAGGAGACTTACTGCTTTACTTATGGTTTAACTCTGCCCATTGGTGATAATCCGTCTATAGCTTGGAGCAGTTCAGATGGTCAAACTTCAGACTTAGCTGAAGCGTGCTTTTCCTTCCAAACCATCTCTAATGGTGAGCCAGTGAATGAAGAATATACCATAACTCTTAGTGTTACAGCTGGCAATTGCACATTTGTTAGTAATGTTAAAGTTCAGCCTGGTACTAGCGGAGGAGATGAATGCCTAGATCTGGTAGATGTGGATTTCGGAGATTGTGAGGCTATTTTAGGTGTTTCAGTCATAAATAATAGTTGCGTGGCCATAAGTGGTTGCTCCACTATAGGATCAGATAATGTAGACTATTCTGAGTATTTCTTTCAAAGTTATGAAGACTGTAGTGAAGCTTGTGGTTCCTGCATTAATCCAAATCAAATAGATTTAGAAGTCATTTGTCCAACTGTAGCAATTCCGGTATGCGGCTGTGACGGCCTAACCTATAATAACTCATGTGAGGCAGAAAACTATTTTGGAGTAACATCTTATACAGAGGGCCCTTGTGAATTACAAAACGCTGAACCATGCGATGATTTAGCAGGAGTAGATTTTGGTGAATGCGATGCTATTATAGGAATAGGAATGCTCAATGGTTTGTGCAGTGTAATTAGTGGTTGCGTCACTACTGTAGATGGTGTGGATTATTCTGATGCTTTTTTTGATTCCATGTTTGATTGTGTAGAGTGTGGCCAAAATGAGTGTATTAATCCTCAACAGATAGATCCTAACTACGGTTGTGATGACGTATTCGATCCTGTATGTGGATGCGATAGCTTAACATACACGAACTCATGCGAAGCCATAATAAACGGAGTTACTGCATACCAAGATGGCCCGTGCGTATTTGAAAACGCTGAACCTTGTGATGATTTAAGCGGTGTAGATTTTGGTCCTTGTGATGCTGTTATAGGTATAGGAATGCTTAACGGATTGTGCACAGAAATCAGTGGCTGTGACGTGAATATAGGCGGTGTGAATTATTCAGACGCTTTCTTCGACTCTATATTTGATTGTGTAGAATGCGATCAGGATGAATGCTTCAATCCTCAACAGGTCAACCCTAATTATGGTTGTGATACTAACTACGATCCTGTCTGTGGATGTGATAGTGTAACTTATTCTAATTCTTGCGTAGCTATCACTAGCGGTGTTACCTCATGGGATGACGGAGAATGCTCTACCAACTCTGTCAATTCAGAAAACGAAGGCACATCGTTCAATATATTTCCTATTCCTGCATCAGATAAAGTGACATTGCAGTTTAGAGAACCTCTTTCAGCCGAGATTTATATCATAGATGAAAGCGGTCGAGAAATAGATAATTATTTGCTCAATTCAGAGAAAGTACTTCACATGGATGTAGCTCTAATAGCCAACGGTACATACATGATAATGTCTCGTTCAAATAGTAAGACTGAATGCCTAGAGAGGATAGTGGTATTACACTAGCCAAGGAAATAAATCACAATAACTACGAGAATTAAACTAGTCAAGGCTACGATTACAGGGCCTGCTATTTCATTTTGTTCCGGTTCGTGGTGGTGATCTGCCATGGGTTCTTTATTGTTATTGCACCGCAAAAATAAAGACTTCACATTGTCTATGATCAGAAATTCTGAAAGTTTTATCAAAAAAATGTTGCTAATAGTATTCAATATTTCAGGCGATAGATAAAAGACTCTTTAAAAAAATATAGTGAAGCTAGCTAGGGTCACAATTTGGCGTAAACTTTAGACATAAAAACTTGAGTTGATTTAATTAATTTTATGCACTTAATGGAGTTCATGTGAGTCTATATGAGGTGGGTAAATGCAACCTTTCTTGTATTAAGTTTGTGTTAATTCTGTACACTGCACCGAAATTTTTTTACCAATGAAACAACTTTTTATTTTTCTCTTTGTTATAGCGGCTTTTGGAGCTAACTCTCAAGTAGTAGTTAATGAATATAGCGCTGCTAATAGAGATGTTTGGACTGATAATTATGGAGATGATCCAGACTGGTTTGAATTGTATAACGCTGGCGCTACAGCTGTAGATTTAGAAGGTTACTTTTTAACAGATAATCCTGATAACTTAGACAAATGGGAGATTCCTAATGGAATGGTTATAAATCCAGGTGCTACTATGAGAATTTGGGCTTCTGGAAGAGGAGAAAGTGCAGGTGCTAATCACCATGCAGATTTTAAACTAACTCAAATGAGGCAAGAAAGCATTATTCTTTCCTCTCCAGCGCTAGTTATTCTAGATGAGGTGGAAATAGAGTCGCCTAATTTACTTGGACATTCTACAGGAAGGTTAACGGACGGAGGAGCAGTTTGGGGTGTGTTTGAAAATCCTACACCAGGAGCGAGTAATGTTGGAGGAGTTACCGATTATTCTCCTACACCAGTATTCAGTTTAGATGCTGGTTTTTATGGAGGAGCGCAAAATTTAACTATTACAACTGATCCAGGGTTCGAAATCAGATATACCCTAGATGGATCAGAACCTGATGCTGCCTCAACTCTTTATACTGGTACACTAAATTTAAATGATGTAGTAACGGTTAGAGCTAAAACTTTCGCTAACGGTACAGATCACATAGCCAGTTTCACTACTACTAGTACTTTTTTCATAGGTGTAGATCACACGTTTTCAACCTTCGCGGTTAGCGGAATGCTAGACATCTGGGGAGCAGGTGGAGGCGGAGGTGGAGGTGGCTGGGGCGGAGGTGGCCCATACGTAGCCAGCGTAGAGTTCTTTGATGAAAATGGAGTTAGACAGTGGCAGCTAGAAGGTGAAATGAGAAGACATGGTAACGACTCATGGGCCTATGACCAAAGAGGAATGAGACTTCACGTGCATGATGAGTATGGTTATGCCAATAAGATTGACTATCAAATGTTCGAGGTGAAAGATCGAACAGATTTTGATGTAATTATCATTAAAGCCGCTGGATCAGACAATTATCAGGATGGTCCGCCTACGGCAGCCCACATGAGAGATGGCTGGGTACAAACAGTTAGTCACTATGCAGAGTTAGAGTTAGATGAAAGAACTTATGAGCACTGTATTAATTATCTTAATGGTGAATATTGGGGAGTTTATGAGTATAGAGAACGTATAGATTCAGATTTCACTTCTCACTATTATAATAATGGTGGTGGAGAAGTAGATATGATAGAACAATGGGGAGGGTATCAAGTGGAGTATGGATCAATTAATAACTGGGAAGACACCTATGATTATATTTCTACAACCGATTTATCAATTCAAGCTAATTATGAGTATGTACTAACACAAATAGATAAGGAGAGCTTTCTAGATTACATGATTTTGAATACATTCTTTGTAAATTCAGATTGGCTCAATTGGAATACCAAATGGTGGAGAGGCTATGATGACGATAATCCTAAATTATGGAGGTACTGTAATTGGGATATGGATAATATAGCTGGTTTAGGGCAGAATTATACTGGATGGTCAAGTACAGGAGCTCAGTCACCTACTGTTTGTGAAGTAGCTTCAGTCTTTGGAAATGGATCATCTTGGAACTCGGATGTGGGGCACTCAGAGATTTATAGAAATCTTCTAGAAAATGAATCATTCTTTGAGGATTACATAAATAGATATACAGATTTACTGAATGGACCGCTACACTGTGATGCCCTAACAGCACTTCTAGACCAGTTTGAAGCCGAGATGCTTCCTGAAATGCAAGGTCAAGTAGACAGGTGGGGAGGAAGTGTAGCTAACTGGCAGGATAATGTAGACTATATCAGAACCTTTAACTGTGAACGTTATGAGTTTGTTTATGAGGTTATCCAAGACTGCTTCCCGCAGTTAGATGGTCCTTACACGGTAACAGTTAATGTAAACGGAGTAGGAGAGCTTCTGTTCAGTACTACTTCAGTTACGGATACATTCTCTGGAACATACTTTGGAGGAATAGATATAGATTTAGAAGCACTAGAAACATGCGGCTCTACATTTACAGGATGGAACGTAGTCTCTGGAGACGCTGTTTTAGCGGATCCTCTCTCATTTACACAGAACATTAATCTAACAAGCGATTTAGTTATAGAAGGAACCTTCGTTCCCAATAATACTCCGATTGATATTTTCTTTGATACAGACCCTACAGGGTTTGGTGGTATTATGGTAGATGGTACTGAAATAACACTACCTGGAACTTATACATACCCATCTGCCTCACAGATAGAACTTACAGCTATAGAGAGTGGATTTGAAATATTTGACAACTGGGAAGTAGAGTACAATGAAATCATTGGAGATGATGATGATGTTACTATTTCACTCAATGTATGTGAGTTTGACACTATCATAGCTGAGTTCGATGTATTCTTAAGTGAGCCATTGACTTTTGATGTAATTCCTGTTGGTTCTGGAACCATAACTGCAGAAGGAATTATTATTCCATCATATCCTACTACAGAAGAATATGGAATAGACATAAATGTAGATATAGAGGCTACACCAGCTGGTCCAGAATGGCAATTTGTAGAATGGCAGTTAGCTAATAACACGCTAAATCCAGATGCATTTTCTGCCATAGCAGACTTCGATTTTGAAACAACAGATGTTCTCGTAGCGGTATTTGAGTTACTACCAACTTTTACAGTAGACATAGACTTTACAGACTCTGATGGAGGAGCAGTGACAGTAGATGGTGTAGACTATTTTGACGGAGATCAAATAGAAGTAGTCGAATTCGGAACAGAAACATTAACAGCCACACCTAATGAGTGGTATACCTTTGATGGATGGTTAACTTCCACAGGAATTATTATTTCAGGTGACGATACAGATGCTATAAATGATTTTATAATAAATGGTAATGGAACCATTACGGCCATTTTCACATACATACCACACTGGGATGTGCCTGTAGATGTATTTCCAGCAGGATCAGGTACTGTTAATTTAGATGGGACAGATCTACTTTCTTATCCGCACACTGAAACGTACATTATAGATGATGTGTTAGGTCTAATAGCTACTCCTATAGATGAATGGTGGTATTTCAGCCACTGGGAAGCTGCAGGTCAGACTTTCACTCCAAATAACTTATCTGAGGCGGTTACAGTGAGTATTCAAAATGGAGATGCTATAGTAGCCGTATTTATAGAAATAGAAAATTATGAAATTACAGTGCAAGTAGAGCCTGCAGGAGCCGGGGTATTAACTTTCGGAACCAATTACAATACCCTTTCAGAATGGACTGGGCAGTTAGAAGGAGGGATTCCTGTGGCGTTTAAAGCATTAGAGAATCCGTTTTATGAGTTCGTAGGTTGGAAATCAGCCGCTCATGCCGCTACTCCAAGCGCTGAGTCTTTTGATGTGACTTATACATTTAATCAAACAGATACTGTAGTGGCTGTGTTTAATAAAGTAGAATTCGCTCTGTTTGTTCCAAGCTCATTCACTCCAGACCAAGATGGACTTAATGAAGTGTGGAGACCTAGAGTGTTGGCTTTTAATCCTGATGTTTATGAATGTATAGTATTCAATAGAAACGGTGAAATCGTGTTTGAATCTAATGATCCTGAAATTGGATGGGATGGTTCACACATGAGTGGAGATCACTATGTACCTAACGGAGTCTATAGTTTTGTAATTAAAACAGAGTCTATCCATGAATTAGGCGCTATAGAAAAATCGGGTCAAATAACAGTATTTAGATAGAAACTAAATTTTATGCGTTGCAACGCGCGGATGATATAAAAAAAAGGTGTTCTAATTGAGCACCTTTTTTCATGGATAAAGATTAGCGAACACCACTAAATTCTGCATTAGTTAGAACTGGTAGTCCTAACAATCCAGTTGCTGTAGTATAGGTTACCTTGCTAGAATTCCTAACTTCTGGACTGAAATGCATGCGTATGAAATACATATTAGCATACTTCTGTTCTGGATGAAAAATAAGGCCATCTTGTAAAGAAGAGCGCTCACCATCATAGGGAGTGAACTGGTATGAAAGAGTTTCTGAAACAGGGTTAAACGAAATGCAGTAATTGATTAAAAATAAAAGATTAAGGGCAAAAGGTACCACGCCCACAGCCCAGTAGTTCTGCTTAAGCACCCTAAAATCTAAAATGTAATTGGTAAGGAGTTTAGTGCTAAGAATAAGCAGCCCGAATAAACTTAAAATCAGATTAGAACTTATAACAGTGCTAACAGTAAAGTAGAAAAACAGAAAGAGATTAGTAGCCGTAAATGCTACTATCCAGAATAAATATGTTTTTCTGGCTAAATTTAATGACACTTTAAAGTCCTCAAAACTTAGACTTCGGTAATGATTTTTAACGTAAGCCCACCACAGTGGAAATGCCAGCACAAATAGAATGGGCACAAAGAACAATCCCTTCATACCAAGAGATAATGGTAAAATCAGCATAGCAGCAGTCATAACCACTACCAGTAAAAGAGCTACGTAGGTGAAGAATCTTCCTAACACTATGGCGTCTTTATACTCATCAGATTTGAGGTATTCAGCATTTTTCCTTTCTGCTTCTTCTCTTGCTTTTGCTCTGGCTTCTTGATTGGCTTGAGAGTTCCAGTTTTTATGCGTACCATACCTTTTTTGGTAAGCAGCGGCTGTTTCTGGTTTAGAGTTTATGCTGGTCTTTCTGTAAGCTTGTGTAGGGTTAGTCTTATGCAGAATAGCGTGCTCATAAGCCCTTTTCAGTTTGAGAAAGTCTTCTTTAGCTCTTGGAGATGGATTTATGTCTGGGTGAAGTGCTTTGGCTTTTCGTCTGTAAGCAGATTTAATGTCATTTACTGAAGCTGACTCATTAAGTCCTAAAACCGCTAAAGATCTTAAATATATGCTCATTTACTCTATTTCTTCCCGTAATGCCTTTACCCTTTCTCTGGCATAATTAGCCAACTGTTCTACAGATAGATCTTTGTATTCTTCAGGTGAGATTACCTCTCCTATATTAACACTAATTACTCCTGGAGTTATAAACATGCTCCCTGAAGCCAGTACCTCTCTACTTCCCTTTATGGCTATAGGTACTATTTCCAGATCATTAAGCTTGGCCATTTTAAAAGCACCTCTTCTAAAAACCATAAGTTCACCAGTTTTAGTACGGGTTCCTTCAGGAAAAGAAATCACATTTTTTCCATTCCTAACCTTATCTGCAGCTTGCTGAATACTCTGCTGTGCTTTAGTTCTATTCTTTCTATCTATAAATATCATTCCGCTCAGCCAAATGTACCAGCCTATAAAAGGAACATATTTAAGCTCCTTCTTAGCTATAAAGTACAGAGTGTGTGGGCAAGCTAGAGTAATGGCAGGTGGGTCCAAATGAGATTCGTGATTAGAAACATAAATTTTTCCTGGAGTCTTAGTAAGGCCTTCACCGCCCTTAGTTATGAGTTTTACTCCACAAATGAAAAATACACTGGTGCTAAATAAAGTAACTGCGGTATTTATACAACGGTCGGTAGAAAACGTAAATAACAATACTATGATGCCTAAGGTAGACGAAATACCTGCGCTTATAACTATGCATATAAGTCGTATGACATTAATTACATATTTCATGGTGCTAAAATATCTTAGAAAAACGCCTTTTAAGGTGGTTAAAGTTTAAAGTTTTAAAAGTTGTTTAAACTCTAAATCATTAAACTCCTGAAGTTCTCCTTGTTTTATTCCTTCTAAACGAATGGATTCTATGCTTTCTCTAATTAACCTCAAAGTAGGAAAACCCACAGCCGCGGTCATTTTTCTTACCTGCCTGTTTTTTCCTTCTGTTAAAGTAAGTCTAACCCAAGAAGTGGGCACAGTCTTGCGTTCTCTCACAGGAGGCATCCGAGTTTCTAAATACTCAGGCTCGTGAATTCTACTGGCATTGGCAGGCAAAGTAGCATACATGCTTTTCCCCACTTTAATCTCTACGGATCTACATAACTTCCTTATGGCCTCACCACTTATAGAGCCTTCTACCTGAACGCAGTACGTTCTAGAATGCTTATGTTTTGGGTGTAAAAGTCTTTGATTAATGGAGGAGTCGTTAGTTAAGAGCAGCAGACCTTCAGATTCTGCATCTAATCTTCCTACACTATAAACATCAGAATCTACATCTATAAGCTGTTTTAGCCCTTTCCATCTGCCTTCATCTGTAAATTGAGAGAGATAACCATATGGTTTATGTAAAGCGTAGTATTTGCGTTGCAATGGAGTATTTTTTAGACCTGAGATTAATTATGCAAAGATAAATGAGATCAGATGATATTAATAATTAGGCTAACACATTGAACACTTATTCTTAAGCTATATTCTAGTCTTTTTTTTAGATTATCGTTTAATTTTATGGGATGAAAGTATTCGTCATTATATGTTTAGGGTTATTCAGTACGATTAACATCTTAGGTCAGCAGAAGTATATAGAAGTAGAAGTAGTGGATACGATTAAAATAAATCCTGATCAATACATCTATGGCATAACCGTTTTTAAAGAATCCGAAGAACAATTTAATAATGAGGAAAGTAGCAATTTACTTTCTACAGAAGAAATAGAAATACTGGTAGAAAGATATGGTTTAGAACTAGTGAATAAGGAATCAAGTGGCTTAAGACAAGATTTTTACTCTATTCCAACAACATTCTATGCGGTCAAATCAAATTCTTTAGCAGACCTTGACAAATTAGAAAGTGAGCTTAAAGAATATATAAACGTCAAAGGAGAACTAATAGACATGGTGACTATTAATACTGCTGATTTAGAAAGAAAACTCAAATTAAAACTAATAAACAAGGCTGAATCAAAAGCTATTGGAACAGCTCTATTAGTCAACAGAGAATTAGGTGAATTAATTTCTTTATCCGAAACTGAATTAAAAGACGAGACATCTATAGGTGGTTATAGTTCATGGACTGTTTATCCACCATTAAGTGCCTTAGGCAGTAGTCTTAAAGGAGGTGGCTCTATTTTAAGACAAAAGACTTACGCCATGAAAATGACATTCAAGTTTGAACTAAAGTAAATATTTCAAAATAAAACTTTTTAGCATCAAGAAGAAACAAACAAGACCTCAACTTGCATAGTTTAATGGTTCTTTACTTTCTACAGGTAAACGCTAAGCTACTAGATTAATAAGCTAATTTCGTTTCATGAAACTCTGCAGAACTTTAGTTCTCATATTAATGTTGGGCTTGACCATTCAGGTAAGTTCTCAAGATATAAATGAAGCTTCAGTAACCCTTCCGTCTGATAGTTTAGTAAAGGATTCCATACCCTTCCATAAGAACTTTTTTTTAGGCATACCTGCAGCATTTTATACACCTGAAACACGCTGGGGGTTTGGTGCTGCTGGCATTTACAATTTCTATACTTCTAAAACTGATTCCATAAGCCCTTCTAGTCAAGTCCAGTTGGCGGCTACTTATACTCAAAATAAGCAGGTACTTCTCTTTTTACCGTTTAACCTTTTCTGGGATGAGTTTAATAATGTAGTACAAGGAGAGTTTGGCTACTATGATTACCTCTATCCGTTTTACGGCATAGGCTCAGAGACTTTAGAGTCTAACTATGAAACATATAATTCCAGGTATTTTAGATTCCAGTTAGATGCCCTTAGGCGTGTTAGAAAGAACACTTTTCTAGGCATAAGGTATTGGTTTGACAATCCAGAAATAGATGGGTTTAGAGAAGATGGTATTTTAGATGCTGAAATCATTAGAGGCCAAGAGGGTGGTGCTATAAGTGGCGCAGGGCCACAGATAAGGATAGACAAAAGAGATAATGTTTACAGCACAAAAAAAGGACTTTATGTGAACACCATTTTTCAGAATTTCAGTGAACTCATTGGCAGCCAGTATGCATTTAATCGCATTCGGATAGATGCTAGAAAATTCATTCAGTTAAAGAAAGAAGTTGTAATAGCTGGCCAGTTTTACTCGGATATTACTTGGGGAGATGTGCCGTTTTTTCAGCAAGCTAGACTGGGAGGCACTAAGCAGCTCAGAGGGTATTTAGATGGAAGGTTTTTAGATAATTCTTCCATAACACCACAGATAGAAACCCGGTTTAAGATTTGGAAACGTTTCGGTGGTGTCGCTTTTGGTGGCGTAGGCACTGTGTTTAAAACCTTTAGTGATCTCGAGGATAGCCGCTGGAGGTATAATTATGGAGCAGGCTTGAGGTACACTTTAGAACAGGAAAAGCAGATTAATATCCGGCTAGATTATGCACTTACTCCTGAAGGTGCTAATTTTTACTTTACCATTGGTGAAGCTTTTTAAATTTGTAAGCATGAAATTAATTCTGAAAGTACTTTTTATGTCTGTGGCCATAGCCAGTTGCAACGCACCAAAAGAGCCCGATAATTCTTGGGAAAAAGAAACTGCTAAAACTCAAATATTAAAGAATTTAGACCAGCAGCAGGCCTCATGGAACAGTGGTGATATTCCAGCATTTATGGAGCATTACTGGAAAAATGACAGCATGAAATTTATGAGTAAAAAGGGAATTAGGTATGGCTGGCAAAAAACACTAGATGGGTATTTAAATAGCTACCCTACAGCAGAAGCTATGGGGACTTTAGATTTTGAGGTGAAAGAATTAGACGTGCTTTCTAAAGAGTCTGCCTATCTTTTGGGGTCTTGGCATTTACTGGGAGATAGCTTAGATGTAGGAGGTTATTTTTCACTCATCTGGAAAAAGAAAAATGACAAATGGGTAATAGTTACAGACCATACCAGTTAGTGAAATGAGTATTACCGAAACACCTATAACTCTAGTGATTTTAGCCTTTACGGTGCTCACTTCTTTCGCTGCGTTTAAAGATTCTGAGTTAATGCGTAAAATGCTGCTTAACCCATATTTGGTTAAGAATCATAAGGAGTGGTACAGAACGTTTAGCCATGCGCTAATTCATAGAGACTACATACATCTGGGGTTTAATATGTTTGTGTTTTTCTTTTTTGGAAAAAAGCTTGAATCAATTTTCACAAGTGCAGAGAAGTGGAACCTTTATTTTAGAGATATCCCATATTGGGGTGATACAAAGGGTAGTATTATATATTTAACCCTTTACATGGGAGGCTTGCTATTTGCAACGTTACCAGCTTTGAGTAAGCATTCAAATAACCCAAGATACAATTCTCTTGGGGCGTCTGGGGCAACTTCAGCAGTATTACTTGCGTATATTTTTCTATTACCACTAGCAGATCTCGGTTTTTTGTTTTTAATTCCTATGAAAGCATTTTTAGCTGGAGCTTTAATTTTAATTGGAGAAAGCTATATGAATAAAAGAGGAGGCACAGGCATAGCTCATGACGCTCATCTATATGGAGCTGCCTTTGGAGTGGTATTTATACTTTTTGCGAATTACCGTTTCTTTGGAAATTTTATAGACCAAGTATCCGGTTACATAGGATTTTAGAAACTGCAAGAATTAGGAAATATAATTTCTTCAATATTTCTCAAGTACAGGTAGCCAAATACCGCGAAGAAAATCATAAGTAAAAAGTAATTTAGAAAGTTTACTATGACACCTTTTAAAAAGCCTTTAGCACCCTGATTAAAGAACTTAGTATAGAAGAAAAACGGATAGAAAAACCCAAGAACTGCTAGAAAAATTATGGCATAATCACTCACTAACATAAGTGGAGTAAACACTATGGTAAAACAGTTCACCATGGACCACATGTAACAGTGCGCCACCGCTAGCTCAGGAACATTATAACTTTTTCTCAAAAATAACCATGAGACCAGAGCACCTGCTGGCACTAGAAAGAAATAAGAGATGTTTACAAACTGCTTAAAAAGGTCTATGAGCATAGGTATTAATGCTTTAGTAACGCGTTCGTTAGAAGTGTTGTTTCCTGTTTCTACGTTCATGAAACCTTGTTCAAATCCAGTATTAAATGAACTCTCATTCATGTAGTAAAACGTAATGAAGGTGGCTAGAGTAGTGGAGAGTACTAGAAACCGAACGGGATTAAGCAGTAGTCTGCGGTTCTTGAACATGTGTTTTCTTACGGCCTTTCCTGGCCTAAAAAGCAGCTCTTTCACTGTATAAAAAACACCTTTTTCGATATTTAAGACAGACATTACTTGATCTGAAATAGAATTCCAGTTTATCCGAGGTGGGGAAGGAGCTAGGCGTTCACTGTTCTGTCCAGAAACAGAATGCTGATCATATTTGGTTAAAGACTCAGGCATGAAACAAATATAGAATAAAGCAGAATTTCTATTCCAAAAAAAAAGACTTGACTCCTGAGAACCAAATCTTTTTTTTCAATTAAACCTTATTTTTAATCTTAATAATAATCTGTTATGAAAATCTTATTATTGTAATTTTTTGAATAACCAATTCACTAGAGTGTACGCCTCAGCTTCTATTTAAGTTTCGAAAATTTAAATTATTTTAAAATATATTACTTAAAACACTTAAAATCAACAAGATAAACTATCGAACTAATAAATGGCCGCCTTCCCTAAATACAGCATACACATAAAAGAATTTTCAGAACTGAACACCACAGAACTTTATGAGCTAATAAAACTGCGCATAGATGTCTTTGTGGTAGAACAAGACTGCCCTTATTCTGATTTAGATGGAAAAGACTATGGAGCTACTCATTTATGGTACGCTTCAGATGACGGTGTCATTATGGCCTATGCTAGAATTTTAAAGCCAGGAGTGAGCTATGATGAAGCGGCCATAGGCAGAGTAATAGTAGCTGAAGATTTTAGACTGTACAAGTTGGGATCTAAACTAATGAAAGATGCTATAGATCACATTAGCACAGATAAAAATCAAGCCATTAGGCTATCTGCTCAAAAGCACTTAGAACAGTTCTACGAAAATCTAAGTTTCAAATCTACTGGGAAAGAGTATCTGGAAGATGGAATTCCACATGTAGAAATGCTAAGACCAATTATTTCCTGAATTGAATTTGTGTAACTAATTCTCTGTTTTAGGTTAATTAAACGTAAAGTAATCATTAGTTTTTTTGGAACTTAAGAATGAGCTTAAGAAAATCAGTTTATTTGTGACAGGTAGAAATTTATAAATCAGTTAAGGCTATTTGAATTAATGCTACGTCACATACATGTCATATTACTAAGCCTTTTGGCTCTGGCCATTCCCATTTATCAGGTAGGTATTCTATCATTATTTATTTTATTGCTATCTGTACTTAGCATCATTAGAATAAACAGAAATAGAAAGGTGGCTTGGGGCACAGTGTGCTTAACGGGATTGGGTGTGTTTATACTGCTTGGTCTCAGTCTTCTATGGTCTGAAGATGTCCATTTGGGGTTGAAGAATTTAGAAACCAAGCTATCGCTGTGTTTACTTCCACTAATTATAGGAACATCTGAACCGCTGAACCGAAAGGAATATGGCATTATAAAAGGCTGTTTTCTTCTGGGAATTATTATAACTATGCTTATTCGCCTGGTAAATGCCATAATTAGAACAGATGGACTTAATGATCTTTCTGCGTTTTATTATGTAGAATTGTCAGGTGTTATACATCCAAGTTATTTGAGCTTATACATAGTTTGTGGTATTGCCATGGTTCTATTAGATCCTAAAGTAAAGCAACCTACTTTAAGTGGTAGTTTACTAAACAATGGCTTTGTGCTTCTTAGTATCTTTTTTGTAGTACTGCTTTCTTCTAAAGCAGGTTTACTATCATTAATATTAGTACTCGTAGCATACCTTGTAAATTTAATTGCAACGCGAAAAAAAATAGCTCAAAAAGCTACCGCTGTTGTGTTTATACTTTTTATGGTAGGATTTACAGTGATAAGTCCTACTTCTGTAAGTAGGGTTAAATCGTTAGGTATAACCACGCAAAAAAAGCCTGTAGATACTAATAACCCCATAAATAGTTCGTACAGAAATACCACTGCTGTAAGAATTATAGCGTGGGAAATGTCATTGAAAATCATGAATGAGTCTCCATTCGGAAATGGCATTGGCGATGGTAAAAATGCATTATTAAAAGAATACGCAGAGCAGGAAGAGTATTACATGTTAGATAAAAAGTATAACTCGCATAACCAGTTCTTTGAAATGGGACTTTCTACAGGATGGCTTGGTTTATTATGTTTAGTAGGTTGTTTTTTAATACTATTCTTGAGAGCAGTACATCTAAAAGATTGGGTACAGGTTACCATCCTTATGGTACTTGTTTTAAACCTTTTAGCAGAATCTATGTTAGAACGCCAAAGTGGTGCGGTTTTCATACCATTTGTCTTATGTCTGCTAGCTTTTAGAGAATTTAGCCACTCTGTTAGGCCTAAAGAAAATAGCCAGATTAGCCAATAGATAGTCAAATCTGTAGGTATTTAAACCAATAATTTGAGGTGAAAATAGTAGTGTATTATTAGAGTGAGAGTTCATCCTTATGAGGATATGCCTTCTTTTCACTAAATTCATTCTTCAATATGGTTCTATGCGTTGCAATAATGTATTTCAATTAAAATCCGAGTAGACCCTGATTTTATGAATAACTCCAATCTTTCAAAACCACACTTAATGAAATATTTAATACTACTTTTTAGTTTTATCTCGGCCACAAGTCTTAATCTAAATGCTCAACAAAACACAGCTGATTTCAAGGTAACTGTGTCATTAGATTCCAGACTTTCGAAAGATTTTACTCCCGAAGGGAGAATGTATCTTTTCATTTCAGAAGGATCTTATGTTGAACCTAGAATGAATACGTGGCCTAGTCCTTTTGAGAAGACCTATGTGTTTGCTAAAAATATAGTGATTCAAGATAAAAACTGGACTGTAGAAATCTCTAATAAACAAGCTTATCAAGGCACTCCAGAATGGGGCTTAGCCGCTGTGCCTAAAGGCAAATATTACATTCAAGTGTTATGGGATCAAGACATAAGTGAGTCAAGGACAGATGCTCCAGGAAATTTATATTCAGAACCTATGTCTGTTACTTTAGATAAGAGTATGAGCATAGAACTAGAATTAAGTGAGAAGATAAAAGAGCGAGAACTGATAGCTCATCCATTATGCAAGTATGTAGAAATAGAAAGCGACTTACTCACTAAGTTTTGGGGTAAATCTATGAAGATAAAGGCCTCAGTTCTACTCCCACATAATTACAACAAGGAGAATAACTATGCTGTGCGTTACAATGTCTCAGGATATGGAGGCAGATATACCAGAGTAAATAACTTGCTTTCAGATGATCAATTCATGAGCTGGTGGGATTCTGAGGCTGCACCACAAATCATTACTGTGTACTTAGATGGTGAAGGCCCTTTCGGAGATTCCTATCAGATGGATTCGGAGAATAGCGGACCTTATGGAGAATCTCTAGTAACTGAGGTAATTCCATACATAGAAGACATGTATAGAGGAGATAGTTCTGCAGAGATGCGTTTTGTAGATGGCTGTTCTACAGGTGGCTGGGTTTCGTTAGGTCTTCAATTATATTACCCAGAAGTGTTTAACGGGTGTTTTTCTTACAGCCCAGATGCCATAGATTTTAGGCACTACCAGCTCATTAATATTTATAAAGATAAAAATGCATTCACCAATGAATTTGGATATGATCGTCCAGTAATGAGAGATTACACAGGGGAGCCTATGCTCTCTTTAAAAGAATTTATAGGGCATGAAAATGTATTGGGAAATTCAGGGACTTATGTTAATTCTGGCGGGCAGTTCAGTGCGCACATGGCTTTATACGGCCCGAAAGGAGCAGACGGATTACCAATGCCTTTATTTGATCCTGAAACGGGAGTCATAGACTCAAAAGTGGCGGAACACTGGAAAAAGTATGACTTTAAAATTCATTTAGAGAAGAACTGGAAAAATCTAGTACCTAAACTTCAAGGGAAAATATACATGTGGATGGGAGATATGGACCACTTCTTCTTGAGCTCAGCAGCTAGACATTTTGCAGTTTTTGTAGAAGATCATTCATCGCCTGAATTGGATGCTCAGTTAGATTTTACACCCATGGAGGGTCACTGTTCTAGGTATTCGGATAGGCTTGTATTAGAACAAATTCAAGCCCGAATCGAACTTCTTCAAAAGACCAAATAAGAGAAGGATTTACTTGGATTTCTTTTTAGATTTAACCACAGCTTCTACAAATGCTACAAATAATGGGTGAGGAGTGTGTACTGTGCTTTTATATTCAGGGTGAAATTGTGCTGCTACAAACCATTTATGGGACGGTAGTTCCACTATTTCCACCAATTCAGAGTCTGGGTTAATTCCTGAAGTTTTCATGCCCGATTTTTCGAACATCTCTAGGTAGTCATTATTAAACTCATACCTATGTCTGTGGCGCTCTTCTATCATTTCTGCACCATAGGCTTTTTGAGCTATAGAGCCTTTTCTCAACTGACATTCGTATGTTCCTAGCCTCATAGTTCCACCTAGATTGGTGATTGATTTTTGCTCAGCCATGATGTCAATAACAGGGTGTGGGCTGTATTCTTTGATCTCTGAACTATGCGCATCATGAAGCCCAAGAACATTACGAGCATATTCTATAACAGCCACCTGCATGCCTAAGCAGATTCCAAAGAAAGGAATGTTCTGTTCTCTGGCAAACTTTACAGCCTCTATCTTACCATCTATTCCTCTAGATCCGAAGCCTGGTGCCACCATTATACCATCTGAATGCTCTAGGAGGGAGGCTGCTTTTTTAGAAGTTACATCCTCACTGTGCACCCAGTTTATGTTTACCTTAACCTCGTTAACTGCGGCAGCATGAGTGAATGCTTCTGCTATGGACTTATAGGAGTCTTTTAACTCCACGTATTTTCCTACTAAGCTAATGGTTACTTCACTTTTAGGATTTTTATGCCTTGAGAGAAATCTTTTCCATTCCTTGAGGTCTGGCTTATTATAGTCACGTATACGAAGTTTTTCGAGAACCACCTCGTCAAATTTTTCTTCCAACATGAGCATAGGTACATCATAAATGGTATCAGCATCTATACTCTGAATGACCGCGTTTATAGCCACATTACAGAATTTAGCCACTTTATTTCTTATGGATGGCGTCAGTTCGTGCTCTGTTCTGCACACTAAGATATCTGGCTGCACACCCAGTTCTAGTAGCTGTTTTACAGAGTGCTGAGTAGGTTTGGTTTTTAATTCTCCGGCTGCAGCTAAATAGGGAACCAGCGTAAGGTGAACCACCAAACAGTCGTCTGGTTTCTCCCATTTCATTTGTCTAACTGCTTCTACATAAGGCAGAGATTCTATATCACCTACAGTTCCGCCTATTTCAGTAATCACAAAATCATAAGCACTTTTTGAACCTAAAATTTTAATACATCTTTTAATCTCATCAGTAATGTGAGGAATGATCTGAACAGTTTTTCCTAGATATTCTCCTTTACGCTCTTTGTTTATTACGCTTTGGTAGATTCTACCTGTGGTCACATTATTACTTTGAGAAGTTCTACGGTCTAGAAAACGCTCGTAATGTCCTAGATCTAAGTCTGTCTCAGCACCATCGTCTGTCACGAAACATTCTCCATGCTCATAAGGATTAAGTGTTCCTGGATCTATGTTTATGTATGGATCTAATTTTTGGATGGTAACTCTAAAGCCTCTCGACTGTAAAAGTTTAGCTAGTGAAGCTGAAATTATTCCTTTTCCTAATGAAGAAGTAACTCCTCCTGTTACAAAAATATACTTAGCGCTGTCTGACATTCCCGTTTATGGTATTACGGGGTTCAAAGGTATTTAAACTATTCAAAGTGCCTAGCAGTTTTCTGGTTTTACTTATCCACTAGAATCTGCGCTTAAATCTTTTGCTGCCTACCTTCCTTTTTTTCTGAATAGTAGCTCCAGTTTTTTCAGGTCTTTCGTCTTCCGGAACTAGATATGATTGAATGCCTAATAATTCGTATTTCCATCCAAAATATGAGAGACCACCTAAACCTGCAAAGGATAGAATTGAGTCCATGAAGTTTAACTTGGCGATAAAGACAGGCCAGAAACTTTTCAGGTCTTTGTAAGTAGTGTTTTTCAAGTAGAAGAAGGCTCTATCTAAATAGCTTTTATCGGTCACCACAGATGGAACTGTAGTTTCAAGTTCGATATAAAGCAAATAATTGAAAACATAATAAAAAACTAGAAGTGCTAGAAGTGAGATTACAATTTTTACAACAAGAGTAAGTTCCTTAGTGAAAAATAGAGTTATACCAATAAAAAGAGCAACCACTGAGAAATACAGACTGTGTACAATTCCAGCTTGTACACTTATTACAAATAAGCCTAATGCCGCAATTAGGGCAAATAATAAGTTTATAGTAACATGTCTAAAGAACTTTAAAACCATTATTTACTGTAATTCGGGGTGCGTTTTAGGATAATCAGAGTAAGTCATTTTTCCTGTGCCGCGGCTCACTAAATTCCAGTCTTCTACATACAGCTCTATCTCGCTTATACTGCAGGTTACCTTGTTATAATTTTCTAGAGTAAGTTCATTAGCTAGATATGAAAAGCCCGGGTTGTGGCCAAACATAAGCACGTGATTCCACTCTTTATGAAACTTAGAAATAATTTCCATAAGTGTGTCAGGAGAGGCCTCGTAAATAGCACTTTCTAAAATGAAGTGTTCTGGCGTAATGTTGAACTCTTCTAAGAAAAACAGAGCTGTAGTTTGAGCTCTGAGTGCAGGAGAGGAGACTATGACATCTGGCGTTACACTGGTCTCTTTATAATACTTGGCCATGGCTGGAGCATCTCTCAGTCCACGTTTATTTAATGGTCTATCGAAGTCTTTCAAGTCAGGGTTACCCCAGTCGGATTTAGCGTGTCTAATTAGTGTAACACGTTTCATGTGGCTTAGAATTTAATCTCAGGAGCATTATCAAGTCTAGCACGCTCGTCTTCTCCCAGATCATACATCTGTTCCTGTTTAAACCCATACATTCCAGCTATAGAGCTGGCAGGGTATGTTTCTATGGCATCATTATATTCTCTGGTGGCTTTATTGAAGAAAGTTCTGCCGTTGGCTATTTTGTCTTCCATATACTTAATGTCGTCCTGTAGCTTTAGAAAATTCTCATTAGCCTTAAGGTCTGGATAGTCTTCTATGGCTATGTTAAATCCTCTCATGCTTCTAGAATAGGTGCGTTCAGCACTAATTTTTTCATCTATGGTAGATGCCGCCATGTATTGATTTCTGGCTTTGGTTACTTCTATAAGAGTATTGGCCTCATGGTTCATGTAGCCCTTTACTGTTTCCACCAGTTGTGGAATCATGTCATAACGCTGTTTCAGGTAAACATCCACATCGGCAAATGCGTTTTCTCTGGTGTTCTTCTTTTTAATGATTCGGTTATAGAGGCTTATGGCATAAAATACCATAACTATAATTACTATAACTACTATAATGATAGGTAACATCTGTGTAGACTTTTTCTATGGTTAATCGTAAAGGTAATAATCATTAAACCCTCCAGAAGACTTCTTATCTGCTCGCTCTCTGTTATGCAGTTTAAAGTCTTCCATAATTTCATCTATCTTTTCTTCTTCAGATGAATTTCTAAGTTTAATCTTATTTCCACGCAAATTAACGGAAACTTTTAAATCCTCCTCATTCTCAGGAAATAATCCATAGTAGGAAATCTGCCACTGCTCATTATAGGAATTCATAGATTTAAAAAAGTAGACATAACCTGTTTCACTTTTCACATTCACTTTATGCTGAGAAATAAAAGAAACAGAGTCTTTCTCTGTGGAATTGCTAAATAAAATACTTCGAGCTAGAGACTGTTGAGTCATACAGCTATCATTCCACTCCATGTCGAAATTTTGGGTGAGGTCATATAAACTGCTTCTGGTTTTATCACTCGCGCACATTTCATTTAAGGTGCTGTCTGCAAGGGTTTCTCCTAACACCAGTGCCATGGCATTGATATTAAACACTTGTTTTTCGTCCTTGATTTTATTTAGTTTTTTATAAAAAGAATTTACCCTAGGGTCTGAGCGGTAATCATTTAATAGGCTATAATACACCGCTAGTCTATTGTTATAAAATGTCAGTTTGTAATCTGAAGGCCTGCTATAGTATGCGCCATAATTATAATCTTCAGACAGATAATCACTGTATTTATTCTTAGAGGCATCTTCTTCAGAGGCCAATTTACGCTTGAGTGTATTTCTGGCTTCCCATTTTATTTCTTTCAGTTTAGGCTGATAAAGCGTGTGAGAAATAATACCCTCATCTTTTAAACGTGCTGTTAGTTCGTAAATTATTTTTTGGTATTCATCCAGAGCAGATAGCTCTAGCAGCTCAGGATATAAATGGGCTGCCAACTCTAGAGAATCTTTAAAAGAATAGAATATAGGATTAATCTCACTAATTCTAGAAAGTGGAGTTTCGTAGATGAGCAATGATTTAAATAGGTGTGAGGCTTCCTTAGTGCGTTGTCTACCAAGGGCTTTAAGTACAGCTAACTGGTAAGCTGCAGTATCTTCTACTGCTTTATACTTATTAGCTAAATAGGGGAGAATAGCCTTGTGCTCTAAAAATCCTAATTCTTCAATAAGGTAAGCTTTATCGTATACAGTAAATTCTTCATGAGAAAAATCATCTATGACCTTAATGATTTCTGGAGCATCTTGATCTTCAAAATAAATTTCTGCCATAGAAGTCAGTGCTTGATGCATTTTTATAGAATCCTCTCCCCAGATATTTTGAAAATATTCATCACTTTTAGTGGTGAAAAACGAATCAGTATAATTAGTGTCTAATAAGCTGAACGAACTCATAAACTCTGATACGAATTCAGATGGCTCAGACACTGTGTCTGACAAATAGTAGATGGAATACTTGGTAGAGTTTTTCAATATGATCTTACTGTGAATTTGTCTGATACTATTAGTGTCGGTATAGCTAAACTGCCTGTAAGGGTAACCATTCACAAAACCACTGTCTATCTCAGAGCGAATTAAAGATTCATAATCCCATGAAGTATCTAGTCTTTTCTGCCAGTATTCTTGCTCATTTTCTTCGTTTCTATACTTATGGTACTTATAATAATCTACCACTATACGCTCTCCAGTAGCCTCATTAAAGAAAGTGCGCCCATCACTTACTGGAAGGTGAGAATTATCTAATTCTTCTTCTTCCATTAAGTCAAAATAATAATCGTAATCCTCATTCACCCCGAAATCATCTGGTAGAGGAATAGTATTCACTTTAAAGAATAGAGTAGTGTCTGTGTATAGGTTAAACTCTTCGTTTTTTTCGCGTTGCAACGCAAAGCTGCTGAAGAACTCATCATTTTTAACACCAGAATTACTCACCTGAATGAGCAAGTAGTATTTCCCACCTTTAAGTGTGGTTTTAGCATAAATAGTTTTTCCTGTTACAGTGGTTAATTCTCCAGCAGCTGAAGGATACTTCCCATTAGGATTAAACTCCATATTGGCCACACTCAGGTCACTTTCTTCTGCTAAGCTTTCTATGAGGTATTCCAGCTCGAACTGGTCTTCTTCAATGTACTTATTATCGTGGAGTACATTTCTTTGAATGATGTAAAAATCGCCAGAGGCGGCATCAGTAACCTGTAAATTCACAAAACCATCAGTGCTAGTGGCAGCGCTATAAGAAACTGAGCTTGGCAGCATTACAGTGTACTCATTAGCTGGAGCGGTAAACTTTTCCCAATAAGCGCTCTGTGGCTGGAGCAGTTCTATAGATTCAAAGAACTTATTGGCTTCTTTACTCTTAGCGAATTTCCGAGATCCTTTAAGCTTGAAAATCACTAATTCACTGGGTAGTGCTATTATCTGGTACCTCTGGTAATCTCCACGTCTGGTTTTATTTAGAATGTCTATGCCTGGATGGTTATTTTTAGTAATGTATTTCTTCTTAATTACCTCTCCAGGAATGTTTTCAAAAAGCAAACTATCTACAGATTCTATAACATCACTAGGAGTGTTTCCTGTCATGGCGTTGAACGTTTTAATTCTGAGTACACTGTAGTTAGAGCCATGAATCATCTCAGGATGAATGTAAGTTTGCCTTCCATTTATAGTATTAAGCTCATATAACTTCCCTGGTAGCTTCAGCTTAAAAATACTATCTGAGGGGTACTGGTATGTGTAATCTAAATTGATATGGATTTTATCTATTTTTTCTCTACTCTTTATGCTCTTATCAGAGAAATTTTTAAGAATAGGTTTTAGAGTAAAGCCTTTTTTCCTTAGCATTTCTATCACTCCTTTTTCTCCAGCCAGATGAGCTGCACCTATTCCAGTAAATAAAGAGGTGCCAGAGGTAATTATGGAGTCCATTTTATCTGCCATTTGCTGGTTACGCTGAAATAACATGTATTCCGTGTAAGCCCCACCGTTTAGCATGAGCATTACCGAATCTAGCCTATCTAAATCTCCTTTTCTATAGGCGTCCTCTATAATTTCGTAGGGATTATCTTCGTAATTGAACGGATTGATTTTGTTTTTTTCTTTTCGGGCTTCTTTCTGTGCTTTTTCAGAGAGTTCTTGAACTTCTTTAAAATCTTCCAGGTTCACTACTTCCTTTTTAAGCTTTTTTCCTGCTTGGAAAATGAACAAGTCTAGATAGGTGTCTTCTTCAAAATCAGCCTGCTGGCCATTAAACCTATAGAGAAGTCCATTTACAATTCCTGGCTCATATCTAAGCATTTCGGCATAGTCCTTACTATTGGGAATATTTACGTTAAAGGCGGTAGAGTAGAAGTCGCCATTTCCTCTGCCATCTCTGTTATATCTGTAATTCTGGTTCAGCATGTCGGCTTCTTCCATTTCATCCATCCATTCGCTAGGGTCAGATTCTAGTGCTACCATGTCTACATTATTAAGAGCTACAAAGAATGAGTCGCTCAAGCTAAATGCTATTTTCGAACTCACATGCATGGTGCCATAGAGATAGGAAGGGTCATCTAGGTCATCTCCAGTGATTTCCCAGAGTAGGCTAGGGTAGTCTTTTTGGGCTAGAGATAAAGTGCTACACAGTATCAGGAGGAAGAGAATAAACTGTTTTTGAATCATAGGCCGTACTGCATAGTTTGAAGTCAAATATAATACGCTTTTTGTCCATTAATTGTTTTCTTCTATCTCTACTTTAAAATCCAGAATTTTTAACAGTTCTGAGAGCTTTTTAGACATGCGGTAGAATGCTATGGCTATAGTAACCGCTAATATGAAGGAGCCATAGACTATAATCATAACATCTGAAGATCTGTGGAGAAACATAAAAGCAGCTATTAAACCTAAAACAATATAAATCTGAAATATGGCCAATAGATTTAAAAAGTATCTACTGGTAGAGTAAAACCCTTCAGAATCAGAGTTTTTTTCAACCAAAGCCGCTATATGAGTTCTCATTTTAATGATTGTGTCTTTGGCTATGTAAAATCCAAGAATAGGTAAAATCCAAATGAAATATGATGAAAACAAACTGTTGTTTTCTAAGCTATACCTTTTATGCATTAATTCTAGGATAGCGCTATTCACGTTAAACCAGATACAGGTTATTAAGTGAGCTATAAGTAGCGTTGCAACGCATAAAAACAAAGGAAATGAAAGAGGGGAGTTACTTGAGTAATGTTCCATCCATAGTGAGCCTAGCCATGCCAGAAAAATCCAGCCCGTACATAAAAGCAAGAATAGGAATAGCTTTTCTGTGAAGGCATTAAATTTTAAGACAGATTTCTTTTCATCCAGAAAAACCACATCTGTTTTAGAAACTCTATCATGCCAACCATCTAAGCTTAAAAAAGACAGTAAATCAAAGGGTATAAGTCTAGAAAGCCCTCTGCCTGTAGATTTAGACCAAGACATTAGTTTAAGCGAATTTCTATCTACAACTCTGGATCCTGTTATGATCTTAGACCAAGAAACCCCATACATTTTTTCGAAAATGACATTAGAAGTAGCTACAACTAATAATATTATAACACCATCAAAATAGATAATGGCAGGATGATCATAAGACCTATCGTAGTCAGAGAAGTAAGTCATTAAAGTTCTAGCAAAGAAAGAATAGACCAATAGTCTAAATATGTTTACTTCCGCCAAAAAGTGAAAATACCTAAGCGCTTTTATTTCTGTAGGATAAGATTTAGAAACTATATACTTGATCTCATCTCTTTTATCTGAAATAGAAAAGGATGAAAATCTACCGTTTTCATTCCACTTTATGAGCATAAAGGCCAGAGCAGCGTAAGCTGCTGCATAAAATGATTCCCAGAGATAGGGTGAATATTTCCAATCGTTATGACCAGAATTGTTTAGAGCTTCTAATTGTATGTAGAATATCTTACTAAGTTCTAGTGCGAAGAAAAACATGAGAAAAGCAAAGAAAAAATCGGTAGTTTTTTGTTTGTGATAGTCAAGAATTAGTTTGATGAAAACGCCAATAAAAAGTAGCTCTTTAACTTGAGTCAAGCGTGAAGCTATTCCTGAAGAGAAAGTACTCTTTTCCATACCTACTGTATCTTGACCTAGAAAGATTAGGTTAAATGGATTAAGCCATTCATTAATATCTTCACCGTTAATATTAGAAACACTGAAGTGAAGTTGTTCTATTAAAAAGTAGATTAGGGATAAGGTGATAAGAAAAAGAGCTATTAAAGACTTATGAGTTTTGGCAAATTCTTTCATTCCACTAAAGTCTTAAAAATGAACATAAAAAAAACCCGCCTTTGGCGGGTTTTTTTGTTCTTTATTGAAACTGAATGAAATTAGTCGTTATCTTCTTCTGCTTCTAACTTTTTAATTTCTGCATCTAGCATGGCTTCCATAATGTCTATTTCTACCTTAGATAATTTCTTGTCTACTTTAATTTGTTTCTTCATGAACCTAAACATAGCGGCTTTCTTAATCTCATCAGCCATAAATACGGTGTAGACGTCTTCCTCAGCATTGAAGAATTTTTCTTCGCCTATTTTTCTGAGGTCTACTATGGTAGTGTTCATAACCTGACGGGTAAGAGAAGAAAATTTTTCTGTGAGTTCAGAGTTGTTTCCCATTCCTGTTTCATCCAGGTAAAGGTCAGCTACTTGCTTCATGTTGGTTTCTACCTGACCAGCTAATTCGGACTTGGCAGCTAAATCTGCTTTGCTTTTAGCTATGTTGTCTTTCTTGCTAACTCCTTTTCCTGTGGATCTGAACCATCGGTTGTTAGATTCATATTTGCCAGTTGAGAAAGGCTCTTTTACTTTGTCTCCATATTTGCTTGACTGACATGACTGCAGGCCAATCATTGCAACGCTGAAAAGAGAGATGATTAGAATTCGTGTATATAGTTTCATAGTATTATTTTTCCTGAAAGGTTTCTAAAATTATGCCAAAGCTAATACATTCACTAAAAACCATTATCCGATTCGGGGAGATTAACTTGGAAAAGGCTAAGTGTACTTTACACACTAAATCCCTATTTTCGCACTTCTTTCATACTATGTTTACAATGAGATTACTCTATCTAGCCATATTATTAGGAGTAGTGGCTTGCTCTGATTCTAGCGAAATTAAATCCAGTTCTGAAGCCAAACAAATAGGCGAAACTGGAGAAAACGAGGTAGTAAAACACCCAGAATGGTCTAAAGACGCCACCATATATGAAGTAAATATTAGACAGCATACACCAGAAGGAACGTTTAAAGCCTTTACAGAAGATCTGCCTAGAATTAAAGAATTAGGCTCTGAGATTTTATGGTTAATGCCTGTGCAGCCTATAGGTATGGAGAAAAGAAAAGCCAAAGGAGATTTATTTATAGAAGATATTTTAGACCCTGAAGAGCGTAAAAAATACTTGGGGAGTTATTACTCTATTAGTGATTATAAGGCTGCTAATCCAGAGTTTGGAACTATGCAAGACTTTAAAGCTCTTGTAAACAAAGCACATAGCCAGGGCCAAAAAGTAATCCTAGACTGGGTGCCTAACCATACCAGTTTTGATAACGTGTGGGTCAAGCAGGGCCATACAGACTGGTACATTACTGACTCATTAGGTAATATTCTTCCTCCTAATCCAGATTGGGGAGATGTGGCCGACCTTAATTATGAGAACGATTCTATGAGAATGGCCATGATAGACGCCATGAAGTTTTGGCTAACAGAGGCTAACATAGATGGGTTTAGATGTGATGTGGCCATGGAAGTTCCATTAGATTTTTGGGAAGAGGCCATAATAGAATTAGAAAAGGTAAATCCAGATATTTTTATGCTGGCAGAGGCTGAGCTTCCTGAGCACCATAATAAAGCATTCGATATGAGTTATGGATGGTATGCACACCATATATTTAACCATATAGCTACCAATGAGTGGCCGCTAGATTCTTTAATGGCCTACATGGACTGGGAAGAAGAACGTTTCTCTACTAATGATTACCGCATGATGTTTACAACTAACCACGATGAAAACTCGTGGAATGGAACTGTTTTCGAGCGTATGGGTGAGAACCATAAGGCCATGGCTGTTCTAGCCTTTACCTATTATGGTATGCCATTAGTGTATAGTGGTCAGGAGTTTGGAAACGATAGAAGGCTAAAGTTCTTTGAAAAGGATACCATTCAGAAGCCACAGTCAGAACTTCATAATTTTTATAAAACTCTCATCTCTGCTAAAAAAGAAAATGAAGCCCTATGGAATGGAACGTATGGAGGCAGATTCGAGCGAGTGCTTACTTCTAATGATTCAGAACTGTTAGTGTATAAGCGTAGCAAAAATGAAAATGAAGTAGTGGTGATCCTAAACTTAACAGAGAATAAACAACAAGTTAACTTCAAGTCGCAGTTAGAAGGAAATTATAAGAGTATTTTTAACGCTGAAACTTTAAGCGTATACACCAGTGGAACCAAGGAGTTAGACCCTCATGGGTATCAGGTTTTTGTAAAACAGTAAGATGAAGATAGCTATTATAGCACACGATGGAAAAAAGGCAGAGATGGTACATTTTCTCTCTAAAAGCCATGATATTTTAAAGCATGAAAAGATTAAACTGGTAGCTACAGGAACTACAGGAACTCATGTGGAAGCTGGTGGACTTAAAGTAGAAAAAGTAGCTTCCGGTCCTAAAGGAGGAGATGCTCAAATAGCTGCGCAAATAACTGAAGGTAAAGTGCATATGGTGTTCTTTTTCAGGGACCCATTCGGTAAACACCCACATGAACCAGACATTTTAATGCTAGTGCGCATCTGTGATGTCTACAACATTCCACTGGCTACTAATCCAGCATCTGCTGAGCTTATGCTAAAGGCTCTTTCAGTCTCTTGAATCACACCTTGGGCTCTATAAAGGCAGAGTTTTTATCTGCGTTGCAATACGATTTTACCCAAAGAGAAAAATTCCAACTTTTCAATAGACTGATGGAAGAATGCTGGGGCGTTTCTCAAGTTACTCTCTTAACGGATACTAACGCTGAGTTTAAGCATTCAGAAGAACTACTGGCTATGGTAAGCCGACTAAATGATGGAGAACCTGTACAGTACATCACTGGCAATGCTTATTTCAGAGAGTTAAAACTAAAGGTAACTCCTGAGGTATTGATTCCTAGACCAGAAACAGAAGAACTAGTAAGTATAGCTCTAGAGCAAGCTGCTGACGGTAGCAGGGTTTTAGACCTAGGTACTGGAAGTGGCTGCATAGCCCTTAGTCTTAAACAAGAAAACCGTTCATTAATAGTGAGTGGATTAGATGTCTCTGAAGGAGCATTAAGTGTGGCTAAAGAAAATGCTAAGCGACTTAAACTAGATTTAGATTTTCATCTAAAAAGTATGGATGAGCCACTAGAAGAACTTGGTGAGTTCGATATCTTGGTGAGTAATCCACCATACATAGGCTTAGAAGAAGAAACTCTACTTGAAAAAAATGTGATAGACTATGAGCCAAGGATGGCATTGTTCTCTATCAATTCTGACACTCTTTATTTTTATAAATCACTATATCACAGGTCATTGGAAGTGTTAAAGTCTGGTGGTGTAATCTGTCTAGAACTTCATGAAGACCATGCAGATGCTACAGCAGAACTCTTTACAGATGCAGAGTTTAAGACTGTGGAAATATTGTTGGATTTTCAAGGAAAAAAACGATTCCTCAAGGCAGAGAAAAGATAAATTTGAGCATCATGAATGCTGAAGAAGAAATCAATGCGCTTAGAGAAGAACTTAGATCTCATAACCATAAATACTATGTGCTAAACTCTCCAGGTATCTCTGACTATGAGTTTGATATGAAGCTAGAGCGGCTTCAGAAACTTGAACTGGCACACCCAGAGTTTTTCAGTTTAGATTCTCCTACTCAGCGTGTGGGTGGCGACATTACAGACAAGTTCCAAAAGGAAGAGCATGAGAGCCCAATGCTCAGCCTTTCTAATTCCTATAATAAAGAAGAAATACAAGAATGGGCAGAGCGCACAGTAAAGCTAGCAGGTACAAATGAATTAGAGTATGTGTTAGAGCTGAAGTATGATGGTGTAGCCATTAGTCTTACTTATGAAAGCGGAAGTTTAGTAAAAGCAGTAACCAGAGGAGATGGGACTGTAGGAGAAAATGTAACTACTAATGTAAGAACCATAAACAGCATTCCACTTCAGCTGAATGGAGATTTCCCAGAGCGTTTTGAAATTAGAGGTGAGATTTTTCTACCAGACGCCAGTTTCCAAAAATTGAACCAAGCCAGAGAGGCAGCAGGAGAAGCATTATATGCTAATCCTAGGAACACGGCTTCAGGAACTTTAAAGCTTCAGAATAGTGCTGTAGTGGCAGAGCGTGGCTTAGACTGTTTTCTATATGCATTGATCCTAGACAGAAATCCTTATGGTGGTCATTTTGAAAGTTTACATAAGGCAGGAGAATGGGGGTTTAAGGTACCTAGTGCTGCTAAGAAGTATGTAGCCAAAGTAAATTCCATAGACCAAATCATGGAATTCATTTCCTACTGGGATGCACAGAGGCATGAATTGCCTTTTGAAATAGACGGCATTGTAATCAAGGTGAATTCGTACCAACAGCAAGATGAACTCGGACTAACTTCTAAAAGCCCTAGATGGGCCATAGCATATAAGTTCAAAGCAGAAAACTTATCTACTCAGCTAGAGGAGATTACTTATCAGGTGGGTAGAACTGGAGCGGTTACTCCTGTAGCTAATCTAAAACCTGTGTTACTGGCTGGAACTGTAGTTAAGCGTGCTTCACTTCATAATGAAGATCAGATTAGGAAACTAGATCTTCACGAGAATGATTTTGTTTTTGTAGAGAAGGGTGGCGAAATAATCCCTAAGGTAACTGCGGTAGATTTGTCTAAAAGAAAGCCAGATGCTTTAGCTGTGGTTTATGCTGACAGATGTCCTGAGTGCGAAACACCATTGCAACGCGCAGAAGGTGAGGCACAACATTACTGCCCAAATGTGACCTCATGCCCGCCTCAAATTACAGGAAGAATAGAACATTTTATTAGCAGAAAAGCCATGAATATAGATGGTTTGGGTGCAGAAACTGTAGTTCAACTCTATGAAGCTGAACTAATTCATAACATGGCAGACCTCTATGATTTGACCAAAGAGCAGCTGGTACCCTTAGATCGACTAGGCGAAAAATCAGTATATAATCTTTTAGAAGGACTTGAAAAAAGCAAGCAGCAGCCTTTCGAAAAAGTACTGTTTGGGCTGGGAGTGCGCTTTGTAGGTGAAACCGTAGCTAAAAAACTGGCTAAACATTTTAAGACTATAGATGCCATGAGATTGGCCACTCTAGAAGAATTAGTAGGTGTAGACGAAATAGGAGAGCGCATAGCAGAAAGTCTCATAGAGTTTTTCGCTTTAGAGAGCAATATCGAAATCTTAGAACGTTTGAAAATGTCAGGCTTACAGTTTGAAATTGTACAAGAAGAAGGTGCTTCAAACCTCTTGGATGGAAAAAAGTTTGTGGTGAGTGGAGTGTTTTCTAAATTCAGTAGAAATGAGCTCAAGGCATCTATAGAAGCCAACGGAGGAAAGAATGTAGGATCAATTTCGGCTCGGACTGATTATGTTATAGCAGGAGAAAATATGGGGCCTTCTAAAAAACAGAAGGCCGTAGATTTAGGCGTGCCTGTAATTAGTGAAGACGATTATATTCAATTAATATCTTAATCTTAAATAAATGTCTTTAAGTCGAATAACTAATATTATTTTAAGTATCACTTTAGCTGGTTTTTTACTTATTTATTTAAGAACTTTTCTTATCCCACTAGTGTTTGCTATGGCCATTTGGTTTGTGATCAGGAAGCTCAGAAATATTTTGAATAGTGTAATTCGAATGCCCTTTTGGCTGAGTTCGTCTTTAGCTAGTTTGATCATTTTAATAGTGCTTTATGGGTTCATCCAATTACTCACTTTTCAAGTAAGTGCATTTCTAAGACCAGATAATCTTCAGAAATACAATGATAATTTTCAGAAAATTGGACAAACCATAGTAGATATGGTAGGTGATCAGGCACTCCAAAACGGGCTGAGTCAGCTTCAAGATATAGAATTTACCTCTTACATTCAAGATATGTTAGCCGTGTTAACTAATATTTTAGGAAATTCATTCATGGTGCTCCTATACTTGTTGTTCTTGATTTTAGAAGAAGGTATTTTCAAATTGAAACTGGCTGGAATGTTTAAGGACAAGGAGAAGAGAAAGGAGGCATATTCCACAATAGAACAAATCGTTAAATCTGTAGAAAGCTATATTTCGTTAAAGACTGTGGTAAGTATTATTACAGGTGTAGCCAGTTATTTAGGGCTCCTAATTATCGGAATTGATTTTGCATTGTTCTGGGCTCTCCTCATTTTTATACTGAACTATATTCCTACTGTTGGCTCGCTTATAGGAACCGTGTTTCCGGCCATTATGGCTTTAATTCAGTACCAAGATTTTGGAGTATTCTTTACTGTTCTGGTAGTAATCGGGATTATTCAACTTATAGTCGGTAACTTCTTAGAGCCTAAAGTAATGGGAGATAACCTAAACATCAGTCCTCTAGTAGTAATTCTTTCCCTTACCTTATGGGGCTTACTATGGGGAGTTACAGGGATGATACTTAGTGTGCCTATTATGGTAGTTCTCATTATTATTCTGTCTAAAATTCCTGCTACTAAAAACATAGCATTAATGATGAGTAGTGATGGAAATGTCTGAAAATTAATGTAACATTGATTACTTAAATCAGTACGAGTATTTATCTAAATTAAATTTGAACTAATGAATCGTTTTAAACAACTTTTGGCATGTGTTTCCGCAGGAATACTGCTGTGTTCTTGTGCACCTGATCTGCCTAATAACACTGTAGATATAGATCTTTTTGAGGCTAGAGAGCAGATAGAAACCCTAGATAATATTGTTCTAGTAGATGTAAGAACTCCAGAGGAGTGGAGTGAAGGTGTTATAGATAATGCCATCAAGATAAATTTTAAAGATTCCGACTTTGAAGAAAAGATAGCTAAGCTTGATAAAAATGCGCACACCATTGTGTATTGTAAAAGCGGAGGAAGAAGCGCTAAGGCTACTGCGTTAATGTCTCAGTTAGGGTTTAAGAATCTATATAACCTTTCAGATGGCTATGATGGATATTCTAAAAAATAGCAAAAGGATTTGAATTTAATTGATACTATAGTAAATGCCACGTCTGAGTATGGTAAATACTTGTGGAGTGAAATCACTTTTCAAGCTGAACCATGGTATCAGAATTATTTTTGGTGGCTTATTATTCTTTCTATAGTGGTATGGGCATTAGAATTGCTTTTTCCATGGAGAAAAGAACAGTCTGTTTTTAGGAGAGACTTCTGGTTAGATACGTTTTATATGTTCTTTAATTTTTTCATTTTCAAACTTGTGTTTTTCGCAGGACTAGCGGCTGTAAGTTCTAGTTCTTTTAAAGCTATTCTCGGGGGAAGCACTGAAATTATTTCACTTTTTGAGTTAAACCAATTACCATACGTAGCCCAAGTCATCATATTTTTCTTGGTCCTAGATTTAGTGCAGTGGAGTGTGCATAATACATTACATAGATTCGAGTTTCTTTGGAGATTCCATAAAGTTCACCACTCAGTCAAAGAAATGGGTTTTGCTGCTCATCTGCGTTACCATTGGATGGAGAATGTGTTTTATGAACCTGCTAAATACTTGGCTTTATTACTCATAGGCGGTTTTGAACCAAGTAGTGTATTTGTCATTTATTACATTAACATAACTATAGGTCATTTAAACCATGCTAATATTAATTTAGACTATGGCCCACTAAAGTATATTCTTAATAATCCTAGAATGCATATCTGGCATCATGCTAAAGAACTGCCTGATGGCACTCACGGTGTGAACTTTGGAATATCCCTTAGTCTTTGGGATTACCTTTTCGGCACTGCGCACATTCCTGAAAGCGGTAGAGATATAGAATTAGGATTTGAAAATGACGAGGTGTATCCTCAAACGTTTACGGGGCAACTTAAAACCCCATTTACAAGCAAATAACTAGGGGCAGAAGATTTACGGTTATGAACTCCATAGCTTTAAAAGATTAAGTAGTCTATCAGTTTGTTTTCCTAGTCGAAATTATATCTTGCGCGAAAATCGTAGTATGACTAGGCTCCTTTACATCACTTTTATTGTTCTTATTTGGGCATCATGCACTTTAGATGAATCTTTTCACTTTAATTCAGAATGGTCAGGCAGGTACGAGTCTACGTTTGATATTTCAGGACTTACTGATCCTCTAGAAGAAGGAGTGGATTCTGAGAGTTCATCCACTCCATTGGAGCAAGAGAAAGTAGATGAATTAGTAAGAAAGCTCAATTCTACTCCAGGAATAAGTCAAGCTTCTGTAGCTCAAGATATGGAGGCCAATACTCTAACCTTTGCTTATAGCTTTGAAGATATTGAATCTCTTAACAGGCTAAACGCTAAGGACCTGTTGTCTAAAGAGGAGTCTCCTTTAGGTTCTATGGGCAGATGGAAAATGAAAGCCAAAGGATCTAAAAAGTTTACAATGACAATGGAACCTGAAGAACCAGCACAGGGTGACAATTCTGAGGAGATGATGCAAATGGGAGAGATGCTTCAGATTACTACAAAGCTAAACTTCCATATGCCCATTAAGAAGCTTAAAAGTGAAGTAGCCATTAAAGGCTCTAAATCCAACCAAATCATAATCATCTACACCATGGCAGATTTATGGGACCAGGATAAAAACTGGGATGTAAATGTCAAGTTTTAATAGAAAAAGCTCAAGAGCTACAGGTGTTTCCAGAAAGAATTCATCCAAAAGGGTCATTCACGCTGCACGTGCATCTAGAAAACTAATGAGAAAATAAATCCTTCTGAATAGTTTCTTTTAATAGGGGCTGTTTACTTAGGTTCTAGCGTTCTATTTCCATCCTACAGCATCAAATGCTTGAATAGCTTGCCTATTTAAATTACCTAAGTCTGCTAAGTTCAATTTATCTTCAGAGAAGTCTCCCATTAACATAAGAAATGCTGAAGTTCCAGCTTCGGGATTAACTGGGTATTCTGAATTAGCAGATCCAAATTTTCCTTGAGCTTCTTTAGAAGCTAAAAACTCTAAGAACTTGATAGCATTATCTTTATTCGGAGCATTCTTGCAAACCCCACCACCAGAAATGTTAACATGAGTTCCTGTAGTTCTAGAGTTAGGGAAGTGTATTTTCATGGACTTTGCTATTTTTTTCTCCTCAGGGTCATTACTCTTTCTCATAAGGCCTAAGCAGTAAGAGTTAGCTATGGCCACTTTAGCATCACCATTATAGGCAGCTTTGATTTGATCTTTGTCATCTCCACTTGGGTCAGCATACAAGTTGCTAACTAATTTTTTAGCCCAAGTTGTAGCCTCTTCCATGTTTGAATGAGCTATTATAGATGCCATCAAGGTTTGGTTATAAACGCTACTAGAAGAACTTGCAGCTATGGTGCCTTCCCATTTTGGTTCTGCCAGATCTTGGTAAGTAGAAAGGTCGGAAGCGCTTACCATCTCTGGATTATAGATAAAAACTCTCGCTCTCTTTGTTAGACCATACCAGTGGCCTTCAGAATCTCTGTATTTTACCGGAATACTTGAGTTTAATTTTTCAGAATTTATAGCTTGAAATAGTCCTTTATTCTGAACGCTAACTAGTCTTCCGGCATCAGAAGTGATGAGTACGTCTGCTGTGGATGATTCACCTTCAGACTCTATTTTTCTTATTAGTTTATCTGCTTCATCGTTAACTACATTTACCTTAATGCCAGTTTCTTTTTCGAACTGAGCAAATAATTCTTTGTCGGCATCATTATTTCTATGTGTGTAAACATTTACTTTTTCACCAGAAGAATCATCTTTTCCATTCGCTTTTTTTCCGTCTGATGAGCAGCTAGAAAGTGCCAATAAAAGAATAAGAGAGAGGTTAACTAAGTATTTCATTGCCTAATTTAGATTTATTTTTAATAGGCGCAAAAGTAAATATTAGATTCCAATATTAGGGAGGCGTAATCATAAAATCATAAAATTTAGTTAAATGAATAACAGGCGTTTGTGTAATTATTTGCGTTGCAACGCTAAAACATATCTAAAGATTAAAACAGTGCTCTGTAATTCATAATACTATTTATCCCTACTACTTTCTGAAGATTGGTGTCTGTAGCTCGATTAACTTGCGCTTCTTAATTCCTTATTAGAAAGTAAGGATTATGGATGCCGATGAAATTACCATTTTTACTCAGTATACTATTTTCTATTCTAATCTGTTCTGCACATGCCCAAGAGATTTCGGGTACTGTAAGTTCGGATAAAGATGAGATGCTGCCATATGTAAGCGTCATAGCTGATCAAAGCACTGTTAGCACTGTAACTAATCAAAACGGAGAGTTTTCACTAATTCTGAGCGGAGGCAGTCATTTAATTACATTTTCTTATTTAGGATATGAACTGTATGAAGTAGAAGTAGAACTTGACGAAAGTGAGGAGCTCGTTTTGGAAGTTATTTTGACTAAATCTGCCGTTTCTTTAGCTGAGGCAGAAGTCATAGCCAATTCTAGAGATAGAGCTAAAGAAATAATGAAGGAAGTTAGGGATGCCAGAAAAGGTTTTTTAAAGGCTACAGATAATTATGAGGTAAGTCTCTATCAATTCATCAGCCTGGAAAGTAAGTTGAAAAAACCAAATAAGAGCGATTCTTTAACTATTGACAAAAGTTCAATTAATGAGAAAACTCCGAGTCTTCTGGAAAATGAAATCTTAGAAGTAACTGAGCAGTATTCTACTGTTTATTATAAATCTGTAGGGAAGTATAAGGAGTATATTAAGGGTGTAAACACCTATGATGAGTCTGAGCTGGAAGAAGATATAGGAAGAATGATTACAACAGGTTCAGGAACTGAATTTGGAGAGAATGTGATTACTCCACAGTTTCAGAGAGATGGTAATGTTTGGGTCATCATAAAAGGAGCTAAAGCCCTAGAGTTTAACCTTTATGAGTCACTCTTAAATTATGATGTGCTATCAGATAAGCCTATTCTTTCTCCTTTAGCGCCCTCTAGCGCTCTGAGTTATAAGTTTGATTATAAAGGAGTGAAAAATGTTAATGGTGTTGCTTGTTATAGTATTGAGTTAACTCCACTTAATAAAACAGAAAATCTGCTTAGTGGTGTAATATACTTTGATCAAGACACTTACGCTATGGTGAGTTATAACCTGGAGATAGAAGGCGGTAATTTGATATTTGCCAATTCATTTTCTATCACTGCAGCATTAGAGACTGATAGTTTAAAAAATTCTGTAGTTACTCAGCAAGAAATCGAGTACACCATCTCCAATGGGCGCAGAGTAATTCAAGGAAAAGTAATTAGTAATTTTTCTGATTATAAACTTAATAGCCCAGAGTTAGCTATGGACTTCAATAGAGAAATAAAGTTTTTTGATCCAGCGGCTTACGATAGAGATACGGCTTTTTGGAAAGCTAAACGAGGCTTGGCTTTAGATACCACTACGCTCAAATTCATAGCAGTTTCTGATAGTATTACTAATTATTATGAAAGTCCAGAATATCTGGCCAAACTAGACTCTGCTTTTAATAAAATAAACATTTGGACACCGCTCATAGGTTATGGAAGAAGAAACAGAGAAAAAGGCAACGAATTTTATATAGAAGGACTCTTAGGCCAAGTGGTGCCATTTGGAATAGGAGGATACAGGCATAGATTACCAGGGTATTTCGAAAAAGAAATGGGTGATGATTTTACCCTAAGAACAGAGGGCTTTTTAGATTATGGATTTACCAATAGAGATTTAAAGGGAAAGCTAATTCTAGGCTTAAATTATAATTCTGCGAAATTCATGCGTACCAGAATTAAACTTGGGGATTACTATGATATGGTAAATGATTTCGCCAGTTTAGAGCAAACATTTAGCAGGAGTAATTTTATCAGAACTAAAATGATAGGTGTAGCTCAGAGAATGGAAATCATTAATGGATTATATGCCGAACTATCATTTGAGTACCAAGATCAATTACCACTTAAAAATTTAGAGTTTTCTGAACTGAGTGATGACCTTTTTGGCGAACTAAATACACCGTTAGATTTTGAACGTTATGTTAAAAGTGAGTTCAGATTGCAAATGGAATACCGCATTAGGCAGGAGTATTATTTTAAAAACAAGAGAAAAATGGTGATTCCAAGTAAGCTTCCTACCATTACTTTGTTATATAGAAAAGGCGTGAATGGGCTGTTTAATAGTGAAGTAAATTTTGATTATCTAGAAATAGGGGCTAATCAGGAAATACAAGTGGTTAGGCTAGGAAGCACCCGCTGGGAGGCTAGTATAGGTTCGTTTGTAAACCAGAGAGATTTAAGAGTATTAGAACATAAGTTTTTTAGAGGTTCAGATCAGCTGGTTTTTAGTGATCCGCTAAGGTCATTCCAGTTGTTAGGGCCTACATTAAACACACCTAACGAGTATCTAAGGGCCAATGTTATTCATCATTTCGAAGGAGCTATTCTTAACAAAGTGCCATTGATCAGAAGATTAAAACTAGGGCTAGCCATAGGCGGTGGCACACTTAACATTCCAGATGCAGGGTTTTACCATGGAGAATTATTTGCTGGTGTAGAAAAACCATTTAAACTTTGGAAACAGATGTTGAGAGGAGGGATTTATGCAGTAACCGCAGACAACAGCATAGAGAATTCAAACCTCACCTGGAAGGTAGGTCTAACTTTTTATCAGCCTTTTACGCGTACTTGGGGCTACTAAAATGCGGGATTTGGTTAGGTTATTCTGCAGAACCTACATCATTGAGGTTCCAGTTATAATCCATGAATTCTATTTCAGTTTGTTCAGTCAGTTTGGTATTTGCATATTTATTTATGAAGCCCAAAGCAGATTCTTTTCCTTGTTCAAAATCTCCGCTGTACCACTTAAAAATTTTAGACAAACTGGCCTTTTCTGAAGAAATCCGATTCTTAGCCGTATTATTAATAAACTCTTTAGCTACTCGGTCCAGTTGTTCATCCAGTTTTCCTGCTATGAATGCCTCATTTAACAGTTTAGGGCACGAAACACTTGCGCAATTCACTGCAAAATGAATACGTGGTTCTGCAAATTGACCTCTAATTTTCTGGTGCTCAATATTATTAATGTCATAGATTTCACCACAAATATTTATAAATTTAATATCCCATGATGTATTAACCTTATAAATAGATCCGCCTAATTCTTTAATAGATTCTACGGGGTAATTTCTGTAAATCAGTCGGATGGTGTAGGCATTATAGGCATTAATCCAGTAGGCTAAACGCTCATTATCAGTCCACTTTCTGAGTGGGTGGTTTGTCTCTAAGAGTTGGAAGTATTCATTAAATTTCACACTATCTGCTATAAACCCTTTATAGTTTACCTCACCAGAGTTAGAGACATGTTTCTTTAATAACTCATCAAAAATTTCATGTGAAACAGGCTGAGAGTCGCATGAGGCTTTAATGGGATCTTGGCTACCACAGCTACTCGCTAATACGCCTACAATAATTAGTAATAACAGGGTAAAAGAACTTTTCATAGTTCAATATTACATTAATTTTGTTACGAATTCTTTAATATCAGTTATTTCAATAAGCTTAACTAATGATTCGAATTTCAGTCATTATTCCTACACTCAACGAAGAAAATCATATATCTACTATTCTTACTTTTTTTCAAACTACAGCTTCTTCTTTTACAGAGGTCTTAGTGGCTGATGGCGGAAGTACGGATGCCACTAGAGATAAAGTCAATAGTTTTGAGAACGTCCAGCTAATTAGTTGCACGAAGAAAGGCAGAGCATTTCAAATGAATGAAGCGGCTAGTAAGGCTAGAGGTGAACTACTTTACTTTGTGCATGCAGATGTAGTTCCTACTGAATCTTGGGAGGAAGATATATGGTCAGCCTATAAAGCTCACAAGCTTATAGGTGGCTTCAGGTTCAAGTTTAATTCCGACAGACCCTTGCTAAGGTTTAATTCTTATATGACACGCTTAAATATTCTATCATTTAGAGGTGGAGATCAAACGCTTTACATCTCTAAAAACTTCTTCGATTCCTTAAATGGTTATCAAGAGTGGGAAATAATGGAAGAATATGATCTCATAAAGCGCGCTAGAAAAGAAGGTGTAAAATTTAACCTGATTCAAAAACACGTTATAGTATCAGCTAGAAAGTATGAAAACAACAGTTATTTTAAAATAAATTTAGCCAATGGGCTGGCCATGCTAAAATTCAGGATGGGCGTGGATCATAGAAAGATTAGGGAGTCGTATTTTAAGATGATAAACCACCCTAAATGCTAATTTTTTTCTCTGCGTTGCAACCATCTTTTACAACCATGAGTCTTTTAAATAGCAAATAAAAGCATAGCAAGGGTGAAGTGATTCATCCAAGATCAATCACTTCCGAAAACCGCCCTTAAGCAAGGCGGTTTTTGTTTTTATGTATATTTAGCAGATACCACTCCATTTTCTTAAGCCATCTTATTTTCCTCAATTTTTAAGGCTTAATTAACCTTTTTATGACTTCTGTTTGAATTAAAATGTTCAGTTTTGCAACGCGAAAAACGAATATTTGAATAATGAATAATTTAATTAAATCTCTGATTTTGACGCTGTTTATGTTAGCAGGATTAAGCGCAACTAGTCAAGAAAAATTTAACCTTAGTGGATACGTGAGGGATGCAGCCAATGGTGAAGAGCTGATTTCTGCTACAGTCTACACCCCAGATAACAGCTCTGTAGTTTCTACTAATGTTTATGGTTTTTATTCTATGCCTCTAGTAGCTGGAACTTATGAGATTACCTTTTCTTATATCGGGTACGATAATTTCACCAAGACGTTTACAATTTCTGAAAACATAACTTTCGATGTGGAGCTTAGTACTTCCTCTGTAAAGATAGAAGAGGCATTAGTAAAAGGAGATGCGGCTAACGGAAATGTAAAAGACATAGAAATGTCTGTGAGCGAAATGGATATTAAAACCATCACCAAGATTCCAGCGCTCTTAGGAGAAGCAGATGTAATTAGAGCAGTTCAAACCATGCCAGGGGTAACTACGGTAGGAGAGGGAGCTTCTGGATTTAACGTAAGAGGAGGAGGAATAGATGAGAACTTAATATTAATAGATGAAGCTCCGGTTTATAATTCATCTCACCTTTTTGGGTTCTTCTCAGTGTTTAATCCAGATGCGGTAAAGAATGTAAAGCTTATAAAAGGAGGAATTCCTGCAGAATATGGAGGAAGACTCTCTAGTATTCTAGATGTAAGAATGAAAGATGGTAACAAGAAAAAATTTACTGGACAGGGTGGAATAGGCAGCATTTTTTCTAGGCTAACCCTAGAAGGCCCGTTAGTAAAAGATAAAGCCAGTTTTATAGTGGCAGGTAGAAGGTCTTATATAGATGTACTAGCTAAACCATTCTTAAGTGAAGATTTCGCTGAGACTAAGTTTAACTTTTTTGATTTAACAGGAAAAGTAAACTGGAGAATGAATGAGAATAATAACTTCTTCGTTTCGGCATATAATGGTGGAGATGTTATAGGGTTTGATTTCTTTAGTTTTAACTGGGGTAACACCACAGCCACAGCCAGATGGAATCACATCTTTAATAATAAAATTTTTATGAACGTAACAGGAATCTATGCAGATTATAAGTACGGTTTTGATGTTCAGGCAGATGATGATAATGGGTTTAAGCTAGATTCTAGAATCCAAACTTACCAAGGGAAAGTAGATCTGACCTACTTCGCTAACCAGGCTAACACCATAAAAGGGGGCGTGAGTTCTAACTTTTACACGTTTACTCCGGCAGAAGCCACCTTCGCTAGTGAAGGGCAGTCTAGCGATATTTCTATAGATGATAAATATGCAGTAGAATCTGCCGTTTATGTGCAGAATGAACAGAAAGTAACAGATAGACTCACTCTCCAGTACGGATTACGTTTCTCTATGTACCAGTATTTAGGAGGAAGAGATATTTACACCATAGAAGAAGCTGCCACAGCTGGAGAACAATCTACCATTACAGGCATAGACTCATCTGTAGGAAGATGGGAGTCTGCACAGACACATTCTAACTTTGAGCCGAGGTTTGCAGCTAACCTCTCACTAAATGAGGTGAGTTCTTTAAAAGCAAGTTATAATAGAACCGCCCAGTACATTCACCTACTGTCTAACACAGTAGGATCTTCTCCTGTAGATGTGTGGACCCCTTCTACTAATAACATTCGGCCTACTAAAGCAGATCAGGTAGCGGTAGGGTACTTCAGAAACTTTAAGAATAATGAGTTTGAATTCTCTACAGAAGCTTATTATAAGGAAACACAAAATGTAGTAGACTATATTAACGGAGCGGATATTCTTATTAATGAGGAGCTAGAAAGAGATCTTTTAAGAGGAGATGCTAGAGCATACGGAGTAGAGTTTTATCTTAAAAAGAACCAAGGGAATTACACAGGATGGGTATCTTACACGATTAGTAAAACAGAACGAATAGTAGATGGAATTAGTAACTCTGAATGGTTTCCTAACAGATATGACAAGCCGCATAACTTTAACATAAATGTGTCTAGACAAGTATCTAAAAGAACTAGCGTGAGTTTAAGCTTTACATATGCTAGTGGAACACCAGCTACTTTCCCTACTAACAGAGTAGATGTACAAGGGTGGCTTATTCCTCATAATTCTAATAATGAGCGTAACTCGTTTAGAGTGCCAGCCTACCACAGAGCAGATATAGGAGCCATTATAGATGGTAAAGAAAGGCCAGACAGAAAATGGGAGGGCCAAGTGGTTATTTCTATCTATAACTTATACGCTAGAAGAAACCCTTACTTATATTACTTCCAGCAGACACCAGATGTTCCTAATGCCACAGAAGCCATTAGATATTCAGTAGTAGGATCATTAATTCCTTCTGTTACTTATAACTTTAACTTTTAAGAATCATGAATACGAAATTCATTTATAGACTTTTAATAGCTGCAGTCACTATTAGTGCATTCAGCAGTTGTGAAGATGTGGTAGACGCAGATCTTAGTGATGGTGAACCACAGCTAACGGTAGATGCATTTATTACAGACATCCGTAATCCTGAGGTAAGGCTAACACTTACCCAAAACTATTTTGACACATCAGAAACTACATTAGTAGATAATGCCATAGTGAGCATTATAGAAGGAGAGAATGTGTATGAGCTACTGTTCATAGATGGAGTTTACACCATTCCAGAAATTATAGTGACAGAAGATGAGGCTGAATATAAACTATCTATTTCCCATGAAGGGAATGAGTATGAAGCCTTAAGCATGTCTAATCCTGTTCCTACATTAGATTCTATTCCTTACACATTTGAAGAAGAAATATTCGGCATAGAAGCAGGGTTCTTCGCAGAATGGTATGCTAGAGATATAGCTGGAAGAGAAGATTATTACTGGACCCGTTATTACAGAAATGACTCACTTCAGAACGACCCTTCAGACTTAATAGTGAGTCAGGATGCGTCTTTCTCTGGAAGCGGAGCAGATGGACTTATTTTCATTACACCACTCAGGCAGAGCATAAACGATTTTGGCAGAAGATACCAAGCCGGAGAAGAAGTAAAAGTAGAGTTATGGAGCATAGATGAAACTGTGTTTAACTACCTAAACCAAGTAGTAGAACAAACAGACATAGGTGGTCCTTTAGCCATTATTTCTCCACCATACTATAACGTGCTTTCTAACATTACTAAAGTTTCAGGCCCAGCAGAGTTAGATGCTGTAGGAATGTTTAGCGTGTCTAGAGTGTCTACTAATAGTGTTGTTTTTGAGTAAAGCGTTGCAATGGGAAGAGCATTGTTATGATGATTCGTACAGATATGGCTTTAACGGTCAAGAGAAAGATAACGAGATAGCAGGCGAAGGAAATAGTAATACCGCTATGTTTTGGCAATATGATACACGATTAGCAAGAAGATGGAACCGAGACCCAAAACCAAATCCTTCAATTTCCGATTATGCTTGCTTTGCAGGCAATCCAATATTGTATTCTGATATTCTTGGCGATACTATCAACATAAATGGTGGCTTTTTCTTTAGAATAAGAGTAAAAATTGCTTTAGCAAAAGTAAGTTCTACAGAAACAGGTAGACAGCTTGTCAACGACCTAATGTCACATCCTAAAGACTTTTATATCAAAAAGAAAACAAAAGGTAAATTAGGCACTGTAGGCTCGGCTAAAATCTCAGGCAATATTGGTGTAGATCCCCAGCTATTTGGTAGGTATAGTATTTTCGAAGGCAAAAGAAAAGGGAAGTTGGTTTTATGGAAGTGGTTATTGCATGAAGGATATCATACAAGAGATAATTTGAATGGTGAAATTCAAGCAGACAGGGAAAACACATACGAAACCTATGATGGCTATGATTTAAAAGCTAGTGAGGTGTGTGCTACTGATTGTGAAAATACTGTCTATGCCGAAATGGGGAAAAAATTAAGATCCGATTATGAAGTTGACTATCAAGGCAATGGAAGGAAGCAGATATTAAAAGATGGTGTGAGCTTATCTGGTATAGATTTCACTCAAATTGAGAAACAGAAAGGCAGGACAAAGAATTCATTTAAGGCTCTAGGCAAAATATTTAGAGAAGTAAAAAAATATAAAGGTAGGCCATGATAAAATATTTTATAGTAATCATTATTCTAAACACATTTTCCTGCTTTAGTTATTCTCAAAGTATATGTTCGACTATTTTGCAATTAGATAGTTTAATAGAATTAACTAGTAATTCCGACAGCAAATACTTTAGGGTCATAGATAGTCGTACAATAATTAACTTAACAAGGGTTAATACAAAAGATACTTGGAGAGCCTTTTTTTCTCAGAAAAATTTAGAAAGTAATTACGAAGGCATTCTTATAATTTCACAACTAGACTTGGAGGTAGAACCAAGGATAAACTATTGCATCCGGGACACAATAAACAACAAATTTATTTTTAGATATAAAGAGGTAAATCGTAGAAAGCGGATTAAAAAGAAAAAAATCAATATAACTTACGATGAAAATCAAGTCTTTGAAAATTATATTGATCTAGTAAAAAGTGGTAGTTCAGAAATCTACTCTACTGGCTATAAATACCAAATTGTTATTTATTTTCAAGTATGTAAAAATGAATTAATAGGAATGGAGTCGTATTTCGGATTCTAGATAAGGGTATAAAGTCTTCCACCAGAAAAGAATAAGACATAAAAAATTGGTAAAAAAGGGTATATAAATGTGCTATCGCCCACCCTTTTTCACCACCAGTCATTTGCGTTCCAGTGGGTACTCATTCCTTATTTTCTTCTGTCCTCATTCTTTTCTGGCTCCATGAGTCAGCTACTTTTAACCCTTAAACCCAAAGCAGTCAGGCAGAGCCTGGAGAGTTAAATAAGGGTTAACCGCTGCCAGAGTTAGGCGTGCCTGGCGGTCGTGTGTGGCTTCACAGCTGTCATGGTTTTTGAGGCCATAGACTCATCTCACATCCCGAGAAAAATCGGGATAAGAGCTAAGCCTCTCACACAGCACTTTAAGCGTAATAGCAAAAAGGGAATTTAAAGAGCTGTCTTTCCAGCCGCACATCAAAAAACCACGCCAGCTGCTTGTGTGTTCAGCCGCACGGGCAAACGCTACACAGGCATGTAAAAATGGCTTTCAGCGCACTGGCAATCCCTAAGCCATCCTTTTCCATGCCCTCACCCTCAACACGCAAGACAGGCACGCGCGCTATGGCTTTCGCACTTTTTAAGATTGTTTTTCCTGATGTCGTTCTGTCCAATTATCTGGACTTAATGAGGTATGAAAGAAAGCTGAAATAATAATGGTTTTTTGTTCTTCCTCGATTGTGTAATGAATCATGTAAGGAAAGACTTCTGTAGACGCTGTTCTAATATTTAGATAACGAACCTCACAGGATAAAGGGTCTTTTTTTATTTGTTTGACTCTCTTTCTGAATTGTTTGATCAGTTTTTTACCTAGTCCTTTTTGTTGCTGGTTGTACCACTCGGAGGCTCTTCTGGTGTCAATTTGAGCTTTTTGCAGGATGATTACTTTATACATTAGAGATCTTTTTCAATGTCATCCATTGCTTTGTCAAAATCTATCGCACTATCTGGATTTCTTCTGTATTCTTCCAGTCTTTGCTTAACCTCTTGTTTTTGCCATTCAGGGATCTGAATATCTTCAGAGCTATTAGAGGAGATGATGTCTTCTATTTTTCCTAGAATATCATCTCTCTGAAGTCCTAAAATGTATTGTACAATCGATATTTTTCTAGTCTCTATGTTCATAATGCTAGTTGTTGGATTTTTCTTTTAGCTATAAACGCATCTATAACTGAAAAGATGTGTTCTCTGTCAATGTCTTCAAATTTACTGACTTCTAATATCCTTTTTTGCATGACTTTATCTAATTGAACATCTGCTTTTCCCGTTAGAAAATCTAGTGAAACATCTAATGTCTCTGCAATTTTCCAAGCAATCTCTACTGAAGGGATAACTTCGTTTCTTTCATACCTACCAAGCACGTTTTTATGAATACCGATTTTACTCGCTAGTTCTGTTTGTGATATGCCTTGTGACTTTCTAAGCTCTACTACCGTCTTTCCGAAATCCATTGTTAAAAACTTTTATAAGTGTCAAAAACCCTAATTAACGGGTGTTTTTCAAAGATAAGAAAGCTAAATAGGTTCTGCAAAGATAAAATAGTTTTCTAAAAGAATCTCAATTGTTACTTTAGCACCTGAACAGTTGTCAAATTAATTTTTCCACAAAATGACCATCCAAGACATAAAAACGGGTTTAGACATCACAGATCTGGCCGATCACTTAGGAATCCCGATCGATAAAAAGTCGAAAAAAGGGAAATGCCCATTCCATAACGACAAAACCCCAAGTCTACAGTTCAGCTCAGAGAAACAGATCTGTACTTGTTTTAGTAGTGCCTGTAATGCTGGAACAATGGACGTGATAAGCCTGACAGAGAAGAAACTGAATCTTTCTACACATCAAGCGATTAATTACATAAAGAAACACTTCTTTTTTTCAGGTGAAAAGAAAGAATCTAGTGTGCAGCTCAACGCCCAAGCTACCGAACCGTTACCAGATTACAATGCTGATTTTGAGGTAATGCATGATGACTTCTTAAAAAGCTTGAAAGCAAAAGAGTACTTAGATAACCGTGGAATCAACTGGCGAAAACAAAATGGCACAAGACCAGTTCAAGTGGGATTTAACTCTTACAAGCTTCCTAAGTTCAACTATTTGAGAGGCTGCGTGATCTTCCCATTAAAAGACCAGGAAGGAAATATAGTGAGCATGTACGGCAGAAGCATCCAGCCTAACACCACCAACAAACACTACTACACCAAAGGCGCAAAAGGGTTTTACCCAAGTTATCCAAAGCCAGACACAAAGCGAATTATCCTCACCGAAAGCATCATAGATGCAGCCACATTATTAAGCTTGGAAGAACCTTTGGGAAGCTTTAAAGTCCTGAGCCTTTACGGCTCAAATGTGTTTAGAGACGAGTACAAAGAATGTTTAGTGCAGTTAGAACAACTAGAAGAAATTTGCCTCTTCTTGGATGGAGATGCAGCTGGCAGAGCAGCCGTGGAAAAGTATAGTAAAATGCTCT
>JBGCDA010000026.1:0-70311 GCA_045104985.1 Flavobacteriales bacterium
AGGAGATATGTCTGAGCAAGCTGGATTTAGTCTACTCTACCTAAGGCTGATAAAAATCTACTAATACTCTTTCAAAGTATGCGCAGTCTTCTGTAAACATATTTACAAAAGTTATAGTCTGCTTAACCTCTCCTATGCCATCTGCTAAATAGTAGTCCATTACAATTTCAGTATCTCCACATAAACTTAGCACAGAAAAATCAGGGTAATAAAATACTGTTTCTCTATTGATGCAATTGAAATTCCCGTAAGGCACATTGAGGGTTAGATTTGTTTCATCTTTCATTATGCTGTGAAATAAGAGATACTCATTTTGAAGATATTCTACCGAGTCCTGGCTAAATTCTACGTTAAACATGTCTGTAGAATAGATGACGGTTCCGTTTTCATCTACCACATTTCCAAACGTTTCCCTTCTTAATGAAATTCCAGAAGTTAACATATGAAGATTTGAATACTGCTGATAAACAACACCTTCTACAATGGTATTGCCTAGTAGCCAAACGGTGTCTCTTTCAAATGCTGGTGTTCTGTTTTCTAAACTATCTACTTTAAAATAGTCATAGACCCAATATGTGCCTGCAGCGTTAGGAAAGGAAAAATTAGTGTTACTGTCACTGCCTGAACCTCCGGTGTTTTCATCTTCTGTGGTACGGCAGAGTTCTTCTACATCTTTATCTTTAGAGCAAGAAGTAACTAGAAATAGCAAAGCAAGGGTTAAGATTAGTAAACGTATCATTTTAGTTTGTTTTTGGTTTGGAAGCTTAACGACAGCTACTTCATGTTATTGCAAACTTTTTTATTGTGCGAAATGCCGTCTTTTTTTTTAAACTTTAATATGAATAAATAAGTCTAATTCCTTTAAGCATCGTGCTGACTGTAATATCTTACACTAATTCAGAAACGATACTTAGATGATATCTAGAAGAACATTCAGGCTGAATCAAAAAGAATCTGTCTATTGCAGACTGTACATTAAACAAGCTAACCTTGGAGTTTTTTTGAACTTCGGTTTAGATACTGTTTCAGCTTTCGTTCATGACGACACCCCTTCCCAAAACAAAAAAAAAGCCCTGACAAAATCAGGACTTTCTTTTCTGTAGCGAGAGCGAGACTTGAACTCGCGACCTCGGCATTATGAATGCCGCGCTCTAACCAGCTGAGCTACCTCGCCATATCTATTGTGCCACTCATTTAGAAATCAAGTGGCTCCTGTTTACTTTTAAACGGGCGGCAAAGATAATATTAAACATGAATTACGCAATAGTAAAAACGGCTAGTTTCTTCTTTTTTGAACTAGGACTTTTTAGTGGTGCTGATCTAATCTCACATTGCAACGCAGACAAGGGAGCCTGTGAATAAAAGCCCACTTCTGTTAAGAAATATTAAGGATTGTAATCGGGTTTATTTACGTATTTTGCGCGCCACCTAAAAAAGCATATTCAATGGATAAAGTAAAATTTGAGTTGGAGTTCATAGTGAACTCTTCACCAAAGATCATATATAACTGTTTAAGCACACCAAGTGGCCTCTCAGAGTGGTTCGCTGATGATGTGAATATTAAAGGAGATGTATTCACCTTTATATGGGAAGGCTCTGAAGAACAAGCTAAACTGCTAACTAAAAAGAGAGATGAGTTCGTAAAGTTCCAATGGATGGAACAACTTGAAGAAGGTTTAAAGACTTATTTCGAGCTACGAATAAAGATAGACGCCATGACTAATGAGCGGGCTATTATAGTAACAGGTTTTGCAGATGAAGACGAAGTAGAAGAAGCTAAAGCTCTTTGGGAAACCCAGATAAATGAGCTAAAGCATATTCTTGGTGGATAAAAAAATCGTGTAAATCATTAAAAAAGGAACGTTTTAACGTTCCTTTTTTTTAACCAATTTTTAGAATCTGTACCCTATACTCTGATATGAAACTTACAGTTACCAGCACATATTCTCATGAACCTGCAGTTACTCCAGTAGATCGAACACTATCTAAGTTTGAATTTCAGTTTTTCTTTGCCATAGTTCCGTGGATTAATCTTGCGGAACTAAAACTTGAATACGATAACAATACCTACCTCCATTTTGAGAAGATAAATTCTGAAAAAGGATTGGTATCATTAATAGAAAATCAGACTAAATCTATTCATAATTATACGTACTGCACATTGATAGAATTGGTAAACTCTTTCGATATGTACAGACGAAAACCAGAAGTATATAAACGTCTTATGCATTTTATTTCTCCAGAGGACTTCGCCAAAATAGAATCCGACTCTAACGAAATATTAGGTTCTTCAGCTGAAAAAGAGATTCTTCAACTAGACTCTGTAAAAGAGGAGATAGAAAACAAGGAATCTCTGCTAACAATAGGCATACTAATATTTATAGGTGTTATAATTCTATTTATTTTGAAAAATGCCTAATTTCATTTCTAGAGGTTGACGATGAATGTCTCAAGGCCACACTTTTACATTTTATAGTTTCAAGTGATACTCCTTAGTAAGCCGCTTGTAATCTTTCGAATACACCCCACTTTCCTTATCTCTAATGGCCAATAGTTCTGAAAACAATCCACTTTTAATTCTACTGAATTCCAAACACCTGCGCTTTACTGTAGTGTTTTCAAAAGATGAAATCTGTAGTTCTCTTACTAAAAAAAACTCCTTTTCTTCCATTAAACTTTGAAACACCTTAGATTCTTCATATGGTAGCACTACCGCAAGTTTTCCTTCTGGTTTTAGCCATTGAGAACTGAACTTTACTATATCTAAAAACTGAAGCGACTCTGTGTGTCTGGCTCTTGTAGATGATGCTTTGGTATTTTTAGTAGAGTGACTGAAGTAAGGTGGATTACTAATTATCAAATCGAAAGGTGCATTTGGCGCTATGCGCTGCAGTGGCTCATTAACCATCACCACGGCATGTCTAAAAGCTGAAGAACTAACATTTTGTTCAGCTATGAGGAAGGCTTCTCTCTCTGGCTCTATGGCCAGCACTCTACCCACGGTTAAGTTCTGAGCCGTCATAAGCGCTAAAACCCCAGTACCTGTGCCTATATCTAATACTGTTTCAGTTCCAATTAACCTTAGCCAAGCCCCGAAAATCAGACTGTCTGTACCCACCTTAAAAGGTGCTCCTTTCTGGTTAATGGTGAACTGTTTGAATTCGAATGAAGACATCTATTACTTTATAGAATCCCATGTGGAATACAAAGATTCCTGAGATGGCTGGTCTTCTGGAATTTCTCTGAGAGGTTCACAAGGCCTCAAATGCTGTCTGCATTCTTCTGGTAAAGCTTGATATAGAGCTGTGCCCTTAGATTTCCATTGGATGAAGTCATCATCCAACTGCCTTATCACTTTGGCAGGGTTCCCTACTACTAAACTTCTTCTCGGAATCACACTGCCTGCCTTAACAAATGACAATGCGCCCACTACACTCTCCTCTCCTAGCTCCACATTATCCATAATTACCGCATTCATTCCTACTAAGCAATTTCTGCCTATATGTGCTCCATGAACTACAGCTCCGTGGCCTATATGTGCGCTTTCTTCTAACACCATAGTCACTCCAGGAAACATGTGTAATGTCACATTCTCTTGTACATTACTGCCATCCTTAATGACTATTCCTCCCCAGTCTCCGCGTATGGCAGCCCCTGGACCCACATACACATTCCTTCCTATAATCACATTTCCCGTAACTGTGGCATTTTCATGTATGTAAGCACTCTCATGAATAACTGGTTTAAAGCCTTTGAACTCAAAAATATTAGCCATTACACCCGTTCTATTATGGCTGCATAGCCTTGTCCTACGCCCACACACATGGTTACCAGGGCGTATTTTTTATTCTGTTCGTGTAGCTCTAATGCAGCTGTGTTTAACATTCTAGCTCCTGTCATTCCCAATGGATGTCCTATGGCTATAGCTCCTCCGTTAGGATTAATTCTAGGATCATCATCTGCCAAACCTAATTCTCTGGAAACCGAAAGTATTTGAGCAGAAAATGCTTCATTCATTTCTAAAACATCTATTTGGTCTAAAGTTAAACCTGCGCGCTGTAACGCTTTATTGGTAGCTCCTACAGGACCTATACCCATAATTCTAGGTTCTACTCCTACCACTGCGCTCGAGAGGATTTTAGCCTTAGGGGTTAAGCCCTGAGCTTTGCAGCCCTCTTCTGAGGCTAATAGTACTACTCCAGCACCATCATTTAATCCGGAGGAGTTACCTGCGGTTACTGTACCACCTTCTTTTCTAAATGCAGGCCTTAGCTTTGAAAGCACTTCCACGGTACTGCCTTCTCTAATAAATTCATCGTCTTTAAAAATGATAGGATCTTTTTTTCGCTGTGGAATCTCTACTGGAACTATTTCCTTAGCTAGTCTGCCATTAGCCCTTGAAGCCGCAGCTTTCTGCTGACTCCAAGCGGCAAATTTGTCTTGGTCCTCTCTAGAAATGCCGTACTTATCTACCAAGTTTTCTGCAGTTACGCCCATACCATCAGTGCCATACACTTTTTGCAACGCTGGATTGATAAAACGCCACCCGAAACTAGAATCAAACATCTGTGCATCTCTGCCAAAAGGCTTAGACACTTTAGAAATCACCCATGGCCCTCTAGTCATGTTCTCCACTCCTCCAGCTATAAACACATCTCCTTCTCCTAGCTTTATGGCTCTGGCAGCGTTCACCGCAGCGGCTAATCCTGAGCTGCATAATCTATTCACCGTTTCGCCTGGTACTGTGTATGGCATGCCAGCCAAAAGCAATGACATTCTAGCCACATTTCTATTGTCCTCCCCTGCTTGATTAGCACAGCCTAAGATTACATCTTCTACAGCAGCGGGGTCTAATGAAGGGTTTCTGCGTAGCAATTCACGAATTACATGTGCACCTAAATCATCTGTTCTAACGGTGGATAAAGTGCCTCCAAAATTCCCTATTGGAGTTCTAATACCGTCTACAATATATGCTTCTTTCATGTCACAAAAATGAGGCTTTTTAGTGAAACACCAGTGGCATTAAAGTGGCTAGAAATAGCCTAAGATTCAGACCTGATAAACTTTCCTGTAAGAAGGGCACCTGAGCTGTACTCTAGCTGAAAAATGTACAAACCCGAGTTTAAATCTGATGAATTGATAAAAATCACATCCGATGTAAGCCCTAAAAGTCTTCTTACTACTTTACCTGCCGTATCATAAACCGTAACCGAAACAGGCTCATTGCCAGGGTTATCGTACTTTAAAAACACCTCAGATGCAGCAGGCTGCGGGTAGATCGTGTACTCTGTAAGCAACTGTATCACAGAAATTTCTGTTTCGTTAGAAAACCCTGCTCTGCCTAACATTAATCTGTAAATATTGGTCTCTCCTAACTCAGGCGCATCATCTTCCATCACGTAATGCTCAGTGAATTCTGAGCCTCCACATACCCCCTGAATTTCAGCAGCTACTGCGTAAGTGGTATCTTTAGCTAGTCTGCGTTGTAATGTGACTCCATCACAAGACGCACCTCCTTTAATAGAGAAATTAATAAGTACTGAATTGCCGTTTTGAGTAATATTAAAGCTCTCTAAGATCTCATGCTCTTGGGCTGTAGCATTGAAAGAAAATATCAGGCACAGACATGCAGCCCATGCTAAATGGGAGATACCACTCTTGAAATAAAAAACTGAGAAATAGTTTTGCATATCTTACTCTGTAGTAACCTAAGTTTGTACTAAAATAGTATACAGCCGTGAGTAAAAAACCCCTCATTCTAGTCACTAACGATGACGGCATTCATGCCAAAGGAATTTCAGAATTGATTGAGATAGCCAAGAAATTTGGAGAAGTATTGGTAGTAGCGCCAGACCAGCCTCAAAGCGGTATGGGGCATGCTGTTACCATTAATAATATTTTAAGAGCAAGAAAGAGTAAGTTGTTTGCAGATATAGAAGCATATAGCTGTACAGGAACTCCAGTAGACTGCGTAAAATTGGCAATTTACAAAGTGTTTAAGCGCAAGCCAGACCTTCTGTTATCAGGCATAAATCATGGAGCTAACCACTCTATAAATGTGATCTATAGCGGAACCATGTCTGCGGCTGTAGAAGGCGCTGTAGAGGGTGTTCCTAGCATAGGATTTAGTCTTTTAGACCACGATGAGGAAGCCGATTTTAGCCATTGCAACGCTACTATAGAAAAAGTAATATCGGGTGCTCTAAAAAATGGCATAGATAAAAACACATGTTTAAATGTAAACCTTCCTAAAACTGAGATCAAAGGCATAAAAGTATGCCGCCAAGGAAACGCCTTTTGGGAAGATAACTTTGAAGTAAGACATGACCCTATGAAAGGAGAATATTACTGGCTTAAAGGCGTTTTTACACATTTAGATAAAGGAGAAGATACAGACATTCATGCTCTAGAACAGGGCTATGCTTCAGTAGTTCCTATTCAGTTTGATATGACTGCTCACCACAGCATAGCTTCTCTAAATAATTGGGATTTGTAAATTTGACCACATGAACGTCAAGAAACCATTAGATCATCTTGGATTTGGAATTGTGTTTGCCATTTTAGGCACATTACTGGGCATTTTATTCATTGAATTTTACTGGCTCTTTAAAGGATATAAATTAGGAACAGCCTGGGAGCTGGTCCAAAACCCTTCTTTAAGAAACAGTATTATCACCTTAAGCCAAGTACCTAACATAGGTGTGTTTTACATCTTCTTCAGCACTAAAAGAGACCGAAGTGCTTATGGTGTAATTCTATTTTTCTTGCTCCTAGCCATTCCTATAGCCATAGATAAATTTTTATGACCCCGAGAAAACTATTTATTATAAGCGGTGAAGCCAGTGGAGATCTTCATGGGTCTAATCTGGTAAAAGCGCTCAAAGAGCAGAGCACCGACTTAGAGATTCAGGGCTGGGGTGGTGAACTTATGCAAGCCGCAGGAGTAGAATTAAAGGAACATTATAAAAATCTGGCCTTTATGGGGTTCGCAGAAGTAATTATGAATCTGCGTACCATTATTAAAAATTTTAAGCGTTGCAAATCACAAATAGAAGCTTTTCGGCCGGATGCAGTGATTTTTATAGATTACCCAGGATTTAATCTTAGAATGGCAGAGTGGGTAACAGAAAAAGGCATAAAAAGCCTGTACTACATCTCTCCTCAAATATGGGCTTGGAAACAAAATCGAGTGCATAAGATCAAGAAGTATGTAGATCAGATGTACACCATTCTTCCTTTTGAGGCAGACTTTTATAAGAAGTTCGGAGTGGATGTGCACTATGTAGGTCACCCACTTTTAGATGTGGTCTCAGAAGCTCCAGATGAGAAACAATTTAGAATTAATAACGATCTAGACCAGCGCCCCATTCTAGCTGTGCTTCCAGGAAGTAGAACGCAGGAAATAGACAGAATGCTAGGGCTTATGCTTAAATCAGCCGAAGAATTTCCTGAATATCAAATAGTGATAGCAGGCGCCCCTAGTAAGGACTACTTAGCTTATGAAAAGTACATTTCAGATAAGGTCTCTCTAGTCTTCGGTCAAACCTACGCTTTATTCAATGCAGCAGCAGCAGGCTGGGTAACCAGTGGAACAGCTACGCTAGAAGCGGCCATCTCTGAAATGCCACAAGTAGTTGTTTACAAAGCCAATGGCATCAGTTACCAAATAGCTAGACGACTAGTCAAAATCAAGTACATCTCTCTAGTCAATCTGATCATGGACAAAGAAGTGGTGAGAGAACTAATTCAAAGAGATGCCAGTGTGAAAGAACTGAGAACTGAACTCAGAAAAATAATTTCTAACACCCCTGAACGGGCTGAACTTTTGTCAAATTACAAAAGATTAAAAGTTAAGTTAGGAAACAGTGGTGCCAGCAAAAAAACCGCCACACACATGTTAAAAACTATAGAAGAGCAGAAATAACTGCTCTTCCACCAGCGTTAACTTAGCCTTATGAGGTGGGCACTACTGGCGTTTAGCATATTCTGTTTTCATTCGGTTCAGGCCGAGGTGATTAAGGTAGGCATATTTCATCATCTCCATGTGAATTCTGTCAGCGTATCTGTTATAGACGGCACCTACGAACTGTTCAAGAATGATAGACTGGTGCACACCTATAAAGCAGGAGAAAAACTACGTTTTACATATAATTCTGGAGGTGTATTATTAAACAGCGTGAACTACAGCGGCTCTGCTTCTACTAAATTCGAGCTGATAGCTAAGACCTCAAGTTGTGAGCTAAAAGCCAGTCCTAAAGGTAATTCTGTAACTAGAAAATTAACAGGTCACCTCTCTTTCTGGAACAGAGGGAGAGCCATGAGCATCATTAACACGTTAGATTTAGATGTATACATTACCGGTGTGGTAGAAGCCGAATCTGGATCTAAGCAGAACGAAGAGTATTATAAAGTTCAGGCTGTAATCTGTAGAACCTACGCTCTTTCTAATAAATTCAAGCACGCTAAAAGTGGTTTCCATTTGTGCGATGAAGTGCACTGCCAAGTGTATAAAGGCATCTCAGAATCTAATCCTGATATTATAAGTGCCACCATGAAAACTAGCGATGTAGTAGTGGTAGATGAAGACATTAACCTCATTACTGCAGCTTTTCATTCTAACTGTGGTGGACACACCATAAATAGTGAGGATGTTTGGAGCCAAGCGGTGCCTTACCTAAAGGCCGTTCCTGATACATTTTGTGTAGACATGCCTCATAGCACCTGGGAGCGCTCTGTGAAACAAGTGAATTTTATGGGCTTTTTAAAAAAGCAAGGAGTTTCTGCCCATCTAGATTCCATGGCTTTATTTACTCCTGACACTAGAGTAACTCACTATCAAGAAAAGCTTCATATAAAAGATATTAGAGCAAAATTCAACTTATGGAGCACTCTCTTTTCTGTAAATAGGCAGGATGATACTTTTCTAATTTCAGGAAAAGGATTCGGACATGGTGTAGGGTTATGCCAAGAAGGCGCTATGAAGATGAGCCAATTGGGCTATAGCTATATCTCCATTTTACACCACTACTTTACAGATATTCATGTAGTTCCGCTTTCTAATTTTCATTTATTTCAAGAGAACTGAATCTGAATTAGTAGATTTTAGCAAACCCATTAACGTTTTTTTGATCTAATTAACAGCCCTAGGCTAAGCCTCTGCGTAACTTTGAGGGAGTAAATACAATAATCTATGTTCAAAATTTATTCTTTGTTATCAGTTCTAATCAGCATTGCAACGCTAAGCTATGCCCAAACCCAAGAGGCTACCATTAAAATAGAGAAATCTGAAAATGGAGAAACGGTCATAGTCCAGAAAAAAATAGAACTTACTGATGGTCAGGATATCAATTCTATCCTTCAGGAATTAGGAGTTCTAGATGAACTTGGGAATCTTAAAGAAGGACAGTCATTCGAAATAAATGTCAAAAAGAAAGATGGAATTAATACAGATGAGGACATTAGGATAGAATACTTCGATGTTCCAGAACTGAACTTTGGTTTTGAATCTAAAGCGTATCTCGGAGTGATGCTATCGAATAATGATGAAGGAGAAGGGGTGCTTATAGGAGAGGTTATAGAAGATACTCAGGCGGCTAAGGCAGGCTTAAACAGTGGAGACATCATATTATCTATGAATGGTGAAAGGTATGACTCTGTAGATGAATTGGTTTCAGCCATTGGCGCCATGAATCCGCAGGACAACATAGTAATAGATTTCTTACGTGGAGATGAAATATTAACTAAATCCATAGAGCTTGGAGAAAAGAAAGTAACTCCTTTCGAACAAAGGAATTTCCGGTTTCAGTTCCCTGAACAAAATATGACTCAGGACTTTGGAAGATTGTTCGAATTCCACTTAGATGAGGAAGGAAACACCATAGGTGCTCCAGAAATGGAAGGTGATGCCGGTTTCTTAGGTGTTTCGCCCGGGTTCAGATGCACTGATGAAGACGAAGGTGTCCTGATAGGAAGCGTAACTGAAGGATCTGCTGCAGAAGCTATGGGAATACAGTCAGGAGATTTTATTTTGGGCATTAATAAAGCAGAGGTAAATACGTTTGATGAATTGTCTACTATTATTAGAAACCTTAAGAAAGGAGATGAAGTTAAAATCACTCTAAATAGAGATGGTAAGAAGCTGAAAATGAAAGGGAATCTAGGAGGGAGACCTATAATGAATAGCTTTCACGGTATGGACATGTTTGAAGGATTACCAGGAGAAAATCCCAGTTTTGGAGAACCAGGAGAACGCGAATTTTTCTTTAGATATGATGGTGACGAAAACAGTATTCCACTAGAAGGTATGAATGAACAGCTGGAAGAAATGATGAGAGAGTTAGAATCTATGGGAGATGATTTTGACACACAGGAATTTGAATTACAACTGCAGGAAATGTTAACTCCTCTGCTGGAAGATATGGAGATGACGACATCTGAAGAAATCAATATTAATATCACTGTAGAGTCTATATCTCCTCAGGACATGGAGTTTATAAACCGAGAAGCTTCTGTTAAGCTTTCTATGGAAGATGATTTAGACATGCAGTACATCAGCTTTTTCCCTAATCCTACTTCTGGAGAGTTTAATCTAAAGTTTACCTTAAGTTCAGAAGAACCATATAAGGTTTTAGTCTATAACCAATTAGGTAAGACCGTATTTGAAGACAATAGAAACGTTTCTGGCGAATATGATGGCTCCATAGATTTAAGCCTGCTTTCTAGTGGCCCATACTATCTTATTATTTCTCAAGGAGATTCTACTTATAATAGAAAGATTATAAAGGAATAACTTACGAGTTTACACCTCTAAAGTAAGTTTGTAGCCTGAGTGGCTTCTCATGTTCATGACATGGCCATCTTCGAATATCAGATATTGTCCTTTTATACCTGTAAGCTTCTTTTCTATGAGTGGGCACTTATCTAGTTTCATAGAAGTAACCTTTTCGGGGTAAGCCATTACAGGGTAATTGATTTCCGTAATATCATCATCATCCGAAATGAACTGCTGCAGATCCTCCCCTAAATATTCTATGAGCTCATCTTTTTCATCTAGCAGATTAGAATCAGTATGCTCATTTCTGAGCATTTTACGCCAGTTGGTTTTGTCTGCTCTATACTCTTTTAAAGCTACTTCTATAACTCCAGCTAACTGTCTGTAGGGCACTTCTGCCAGAACTATGGCCTGAGTAGCACCTTGGTCTATCCATCTGTAAGGCACATTGGTTTCTCTGGTTACTCCCACCTTAACTTGATCTGTAAGTGAGAGGTACACTATGTGTGGAGTGAGGTGGTGTTTCTCTTCCCACTCCTTATCTCTTAAGGCTATTCCCTCATGAATTCTACTGAGTTCTGGTCTAATAATACTAGGAGAAGCCATGGGTGAACTCATAAAGGCATCATAACTCATACCATCTCCGTAGGCTTTTTTTATTCGTTTTCCAGTAACTACACAATTAATTTGATGTTCAAAACTCAGCTTCAAGTTATGTCCTATAAACTCATTCATAGAGATTAATTCCGAAGGTTCTAAAACGTCATATAATGGTAACGTATACTGAACTGTATCTTTCAGCTCTGTTCTCATCTTCCTAATATTGCCAGTCCATTTCATAGTGCAAATATTAAACTAAATTAATTGAGTTCTAAATGCTTTTTTCTTTCTTTGATACTATGTCAGAAAAGAAACAAGCCATAACGCAAGCTCTTAAAAGTTCATACTCTTTTCAGAGTTATATAGAGCTTATAGAACACTTACACACAGGAGGTAAAGCCACTATTTTTCAGCACAATGAAGAGTTTTTTAACTATTCTAAACTGAATCTTACTAGAATGACTAGAGTGTATAAAAAGCTAGACATTAACCAAGAACTCTCTGCTAAACTCGAGGCCATATCTGAACCTAGAGTTTGGGTATTGATCACAGAATCTTGGTGTGGAGATGCTGCGCAGACTGTGCCTATAATAGCTAAACTTGCTGAGTTAAATCCGCATATCACGCTGCATATTGTACTCAGAGATTCTAATGAAGAGCTAATGGAACATTACCTCACGAATGGTGGAAAGTCCATTCCTATTCTGGCCATTTTGGATGCAGATCATAATGAATTAGCCAAATGGGGCCCAAGGCCTGGAGAGGCTCAGCAAAAAGTCATAGACTACAAGGCACTACCAGAACCTAGACCACCTTACCAAGAAATGAGTCAGCAGATACAGATGTGGTATAATAAAGACAAAGGGGTGAGTACTCAAGCTGAGCTATTACACTTGGTTTAGCTTAAACAGCATGGGATTCAGCGTTGCAACGCTTATAAATAATTCTTAAAACGTTTAAAACTTCTGGCAAAAAACGATTTTTAAGACATAGAGTTTAAGTGGCTATGCTCTAACTTTAGCCGTATGAGAAATGCTGAGGATAGTGGAATACAGAAGATATCATTTAAAATTATGCATTCTGGAGAAGATGTAGATTTATTAACGCATATAGAATCCATTAAAGCCAATTGTCCTGAAGTCAAAATTCATATCGGCTGTGATTCTCAAAATTACCGGCTCCATACCGTGTATGTTACTACAGTGGTGTTTCGCTACCCTAGAAATGGTGCACATGTGATTTACCTGAAGGAACGGGTGCCTAAAATTCAAGATTTATGGACTAAACTCTGGGGAGAGCTGGAAAGAAGCGCTGAGTTAGGGTTAAAAATCAGAGAAGAGTATGGCATAGCGGTAGAACAGATCGATTTAGATTATAATGCAGACCCGTCCTACCCTAGTCATAAGCTTTTAAGTGCTGCATCTGGTTATTTGTCTTCTTTAGGCTTCAATGCTAAGGCTAAACCAGATCTACTCATGGCAGTTTGGGCAGCTAATTCTTTATGTCATTAATTATTTCATTTAGAACTTATTTAAGTTTCTAATCCTACACTCAGGGTTAGAAACTTATTTTCCATCCTATTTTTGCTATACTTCATTCCAATAAAAAAACAAATGAAATACTTGCTATACTCTTTAATCTTAATGGCTCTCTGGAGCTGTGAAACTGAGGAAGGCTGTTTTGATGAAAAATTGAATCAAGGAGAGTCTCGTATAGACTGCGGTGGACCATGCGAACTCTGTGCTGCTGAATATCCAGAATTAGGACCAGCAGGTTTAAACCTTTTGGCAGGAGAAGACACACTATTTGCCAGTAACAATGAATTATCCCTTTCAGTGACCATTCCTAGAGGAACCACTTTAAATACTGAAATAAGGCTTCTTAGTGGTACAGCATGGCAAGTAAATGAAAACGATGGCTGGACGGTAAACGAATATATTTTTGACAGGCAAGTATTCTTTGCTCCTTCATTAGGAACAGCCAATTTAAAACTAATTAAAGGAAATGTAGCCTACACTGATACAATTCAAATTAGGTATTTTGAAAACGGTTCATCTGAAACATTACGGAAAATCGTAGTGTGGGAATGAGGGGTACTCTGGAAGGAATAACCACCTAAATGAGGTATAATTCAGCGATGCAATTCAAACACCTAACACTAACCAAACGAATATTTTAACCACAATGAATAAAACAGTACTAATTACAGGAGCCACAGCTGGGTTTGGTGAAGCCATAGCACGAAAATTCGCTAAAAATCAATATAATATCATCATAACAGGGAGGCGAGCAGAAAGACTGGAAACACTAAAAATAGAACTTGAGAAAGAAGGGTGTGAAGTGCTCACACTGGCTTTCGATGTGAGAAATAAAGATGAAGTAAAGCGGGCCATAAACTCGCTTTCAGAACAGTGGAGGGCCATAGATATTCTAGTTAACAATGCAGGTTTGGCGAGTGGTTTAGATAGAATTCAAGATGGCCAATCTGAAGACTGGGATAAAATGATAGACACCAATGTAAAGGGGCTGCTTTACGTCTCTGATGCTGTTATTCCACTGTTAATAGATAGAAATAATGGTCATATCATTAACATCGGTTCTACCGCTGGAAAAGAGGTCTATGAGCGTGGAAATGTATACTGCGCCAGTAAACATGCTGTAGATGCCATTACTAAAGGTATGCGCATAGATCTGCTGAAAGAGGGAATTAAAGTAACCCAGATAGCCCCTGGTGCAGCTGAAACAGAATTCAGTATAGTACGTTTTCATGGTGACCAAGAACGCGCTAAACGCGCTTACGATGGCTATCAGCCTATGGTGGCTGAAGATATAGCAGAGGTAGTTTATTACACTACTACTCTTCCACCACATCTGTGCATTAACGACTTAGTAATGACTAGCACAAGCCAGGCGAATAGCATGTACTTCAATAAAAATCAGACCTAATGACCTATAGATTTTACGCTGATTCCTATTCACTTTAGAATTTTAGCTTCTTTTAATTTAGCTATATAGTTTCATATAGTTAGTGTGGTATTTTAGCTGCACATGAACGGAGCAGTATTTTTAGATAGAGATGGAGTCATTAATCACGATCCTGGAGATTACACAAAAAGCGTGGAAGAATTCAAAATTCTTCCTGATGTGCTAGAAGCTTTTAAGCTCATTAAAACGCATCACTATGGTATTATTTTAGTAACCAACCAAGGTGGTGTGGCTAAAGGTCTCTATCCAATAGAAAATGTTTTTGAAATACACGACTATCTTAGAGCTGAGGCGCTAAAAGTAGGTGTAGAAATTGACGAAATATACTTTGCTCCCTATCATGAAGATTATGGAAGATCTCTCACCAGAAAACCAGGAAGTTTAATGGTGGAACGCGGCTTAGCTAAATTCCAATTAAATCCCGAAAAGTGCGTTCTAGTAGGAGATAAAGAAAGAGATATAGAATCTGGACTAAAAGCTGGTGTCAGAGGGATTCAAATAGAAGTTAACGGCTCTTTATTAGAAGCCATGAAAACGTTTTTTAAAGCATGAATTACATTCTTCATAATGGTACTTTTTTAGACTCTAGTCTGCCTTCTATATATGTCTCTAACAGAGGGTTTAAGTATGGAGATGGTTTTTTTGAAAGCATTAGAATTATAGATGGAAAACCAGTATTCCTTGAAAATCATTACACCAGAATGGTGGATGGATTAAAGGTGTACAAAATAGATAAACCAGTAGATTTTAATTTACAGACTTTAGACTACCAGCTGAATCAGCTTATAGCCAAAAATAATATCTCTGATGGCGGAAGGGCTAGAATTACCCTTACCAGAAAAGGAGAAGGTTTTTACGCTCCAGATGTGAATGAACTAGAGTATGTGATGGAAACTCATGGAAAGGCAGATAATAAGTTCACGCTTAACACCTCTGGGCTAGTAGTAGATCTGTTTCCTGATATTAAAAAGCAAGTAAACAAGTTCTCGATTTTCAAAACGCTAAACTGCCAATTGTACATTCATGCCAGCTTATTCGCTAGGGAGCGTATGATAGATGAAGCCCTTATCCAGAACGAAAAAATGGGCATTATAGAGTCTAGTACGGCTAATTTATTTTTAGTGAGTAACGGTGTGCTTTACACTCCAGGTCTAGTAGAAGGCTGTGTAGGTGGAACCATGCGCATGAATGTTATAAATCTAGCCATAGCCCACGGCATTAAAGTCTATGAGTGTAACCTTACCCCACAGAATCTTTTAGCTGCCGATGAAATATTCTTAACCAATGCCATAGCTGGAATTCAGTGGGTAGGTAGCTACAGAACTAAGCGTTACTTTAATAATACTGCTAAGAAAGTATTGGACTTGTTAAATGAGTCTGTGAAAGAATCTGTGAGCTAGCAGATAGAACATGCTTAGGAATTATGCTTTTTTTTTAACTAACGCACTCTTACTCTAGGGTCTACCAGGCCATAGATCACATCTACTAAAATGTTCAATAGCACAAACATGAAGGAGATGACCAACACTGCTCCCATTACTACAGGAAAATCTTCCTTTTCTAAGGCATTAAAAATTTCTAGCCCTAACCCTTTCCATCCAAATACAAATTCTACAAAAACTGCTCCTGCGAGCATAGAAGCGAACCATCCAGAAACGGCCGTAACCACTGGGTTTAATGCGTTTCTGAGCGCATGTTTAAATACCACTTGGTTTTCAGATAAGCCTTTGGCTCTGGCTGTTCTAATGTAATCTTGTCCTAACACTTCTAATAATGAACTTCTAGTGAGCTGCACCACCACACCTAACGGCCTTATTCCTAAAGTTATGGCTGGTAGGATTAGATTTTTAGGATTCAGGTAGAGCCCCTTCCACTCGTCTAAGCTATATAAACTACCTGTCATGTCTAGTCCAGTGCCAGGAAGAAGTAAGGAGGTGGTTAGCCAAGTTGTTTTGCCTACGACAGAAAATATCAGTAGGAGAACTAACCAAATACCGAAGCCCAGAACTACCGATTTAAATACACGTTCTAAAGAGTGTTTGGAGAAGAATCTGCGTTGCAACGCACTACTTTCTCCATCTACTCTTCCATTTTTAAATGACAAAATCACAAAAATGATTAGCGCTAGAATGAAAGGATAAACAGGCACAGGGATGTGGTTAAACCACAGCAAACCACCTATCCAAGCCACTAGAATAGCCATAAAAAACGATGGTCCACTCATTCCTATAACTGATAATACAAGAATAAATTTATCTAACCACGTGTCTTTTCTAAGTGCCGCCACTACTCCACCGAAAATGCCTATTATGAGCGCAAACACGATGGAAACACACGCTAAAATGATGGTACCTGGTAGGGCTTGAGCTATAATTCCAGAAACACTTCTTTTGGTCTGGAAAGAGCGGTTCAGGTATGGTGCTTTAAGAGCTAGAGCATTCTCTTTTCCTAGAGAAAAGAGCTTTACAGCAGAATACTTCTGATGGTCTAAATAAATCCTACTATCTTCATTAGACGTGTTATGCACAGAAACTGGACTGATGTCGTTTAGGTAAACTAGAAAACGTTTCCCCACTGGTAAGTCTAGATTTAGATTTTTTTCTATGGCCTGAATTAGCTCAGGAGTAATTTTCTGGCCTGCCACCATTCTGGCAGCATCTCCTGGCTTTAAATTAAACACAAAAAAAACTAGGGTTACTACTCCTAGCAGAACCAGTAAGCCGTAACCCAATTTTTTAAGTATGTATGATATCATGTGCTAGTGTGCTGACCTAGTTGAAATTTATATCTCCATAACTAGGAAAAGACTTCCAGCTCCATTTGTTCATTACTGTAGCATTTTTAAGATGAATTAGCCCAGGGTTAGACCTTATCATGGTTTTCATCTCTACATCATCCATAAGGTAAAACGGAAAGTCTAAGCCTGTCTTTTCCTGATAGGCTTTAATTTCTTCATTAGAAGCACCATTTACTAAAGCTATCATTTTATGACCGGCCTTAGACGCCTTGTTATATACTTTTAAAATTTCTCCATGATCCTTGGCCAGAAGTTTCTTCATGTCTTTAGACATTAAAATCAAGGTGTGTCCTTCGTGATTTAAAATATCATCCTGAACCTCTGTTCCAAAGAAATCCATAGGGGCAAAATCTTTGATTCTAGGCTCATAACCTTCCTTTACGGTAATTTCTCTGCCATCCCAGCTGGTTACTTCATACCTTCGTTTAAACGCAGCCGTGCCTTGCACTTTTAACCAATCCGTAGAAAGCATAATAGAGTCTGCACCAGTTTGCTTATTCTTTACCGTATACTCTACAGCATACACAGGACCTTCTTTCCCTACCTCTTCTGCCGACTTCATGTTTTCCTTGATATTTTCTCCTATAGCGTAAGGCCTGTAGTCTTTCATAGGCAAGTAATTATACGTATAGTATGCGAATATGCAGCACACTACAGTTACACCTCCCGCCACTATCCAATCTGTAGCTGGAGATTTAATCCGTTTTCTTATAACTTCTGCTACAACTAGACAAATGGCTGTGAATATCACAGGGAACATCCAGTCTAGCATTCTTAAAGAGAATAATGCCACAGCTAGCATAGAACCCGCTAGCACTATCCAGTAAAGCATACGGTTCTTCTTTATGCTCTGATCGAAATGTTCTTTTTTCTCAATAAAGAATGCATAAACAAATAAAATTAAAATCCAAATAAGGAGGAAGAGGTCTTTTTGAAAAGACTGATAAGGTGTGAGTGGAATGGCATTTCCAAAACAGCCGCATTCTAACACGCAGTCTTTTGTAGTCTCTACCATTTCACCACCTATTTCTATGGTTACTGGCTCTAATGGATTACATGTATGCGTGTAGTAAGTGAGCCATGTAAAAAACAGAATCATTACTAGAAGTAGAACAGTAGTCAGTTTCTGCTTAGCCCACACCAGAACTGCCACTCCTAGAAGTACTTCTGCTATACAAATGAACACTGCCAGCCCTAAAGCATAGGGTATGAACGCAGGCATGCCTAAAGCTTTTTCTCCAAAATACTCTTCTAACTTATAGCTAAAACCATAAGAATCATTCATTTTAATGAGGCCACTTACTATAAAAAGTGATCCAACTATAATTCTAGAAATAATTACTGCTAATTTCATGAGTCTGTTTGTTTGAATTCAAATTTACGTTTGACTTTATCTTAAAGTTTTAACATTAACAAGTCGTTAACTCATTTAACTGAAAGGTGTATAAGTGAAAATACAGCGTAGTTCAGAATGTCATAGTAGTTGGCATCTATGCCTTCAGATATTAAAGTACTTCCTTCATTATCTTCTATTTGCTTCACCCTTAGCAGCTTCATTAAAATGAGGTCTGTAAGTGAACTTACCCTCATGTCTTTCCAAGCTTCACCATAATCATGATTCTTTTTCATCATGAGTTGCTTGGCCTCTTCTGCGTAAGTGTTAAATAACTCTAGCGCTCTCTTCTCTCCTATTTCTAACTCACCGCTTTCTCCTAGCTCTATTTGAATAAGAGCCATAATGCAGTAGTTCACTATAGCCACAAATTCTGGTTCTATGCCCTCATCCACCATACTGGTTTCTACCTGCTGAAGGGTTCTAATTCTATTGGCCTTGATAAAAATCTGGTCGGTTAGTGATGATGTTCTAAGAATCCGCCACGCAGTGCCGTAGTCCTTGGTTTTATTGGTAAATACTGGTCTACATTTTTGGTCTATAACCTCCGTAAATAAGGCTGCTGTATCTTTGATCATAACTTCCATTCTGGTGTGTAAAGGTAAGATTTAGCGTTGCAACGCGATACTGCTCCTAAGCATATTTTCCACTGAGTTTTACACCCTAGTCTAGATCTGAAATTCATATAATTTAGCTTTAAGGTGATCAGAGTCTGTGACCTGAGTTAGTAGACAATTTGCCTAATTTTACAGTCATGCATAACTCCTTTACCTTAAACATTCATGGAACGCTGAAAACCATAGATAAACCATGGGTAATGGGAATTTTAAATGTGACTCCAGACTCTTTTTATGAAGGCAGCCGAATAACTGGAGTAGAAGCCGCCTTAGCTAAAGCAGAATCTATGCTAGAAGAAGGTGCAGACTGCCTGGATATAGGTGGCTACAGCTCTAGACCAGGCGCAGATGAAGTCTCTGAAAATGAAGAATTAGCACGTGTAATTCCAGTAATAGAAGCAGTGCACCATAGGTTTCCTGAGGCTATAATCTCTATAGATACATTTCGGAGCCAAGTGGCTAGAGAAGCAGTGAATGCAGGTGCTAGTATCATTAACGATATTTCTGGTGGTGAGGCTGACAAGCTTATGTTCAGTGCAGTTAAGGAGCTTAATGTTCCTTATATTCTCATGCACATGGCAGGTAACCCTAAAACCATGCAGAATAGCCCTAGCTATAAAAACGTGGTTACGGAAGTTTATACCTCTCTTTCTAAAAGAGTTCAGAAACTCAGACAGCTAGGAGTGGCAGATGTAATTGTAGATCCTGGTTTTGGTTTCGGAAAAACTATAGAGCATAATTATGCTCTTCTGAAGGGCATGGCTTACTTCCAAAGTTTAAATTGTCCTATTCTGGTTGGATTGTCTCGTAAGTCTATGATTTACAAGTCACTAAATATCAATCCAGAAGAATCTCTAAATGGAACATCAGTGCTGAACACCTATGCTTTAGAGCTAGGCGCTCAAATTTTAAGAGTACATGATGTGAAAGAAGCTAAGCAGGTTGTAGACCTTTATTCTTTAATGAATCTAGAGTAATGTTCGCTTTCTTTTAGCCTTAGAAAATAAACTCCACTAGAGAGGTCTGAAACGTCTAGTCTTAAATCATTAATGATCTGGGCGGTTTTTAAGAGTCTCCCATCTGAAGATAGTATTTCTATCTTTCCATTCACACCACTAATAGTCATAACGTCTGTTACTGGATTAGGGAATATTTTAATAGCTGAAGTTATTTCTTCTACGCTTACCACTGAAGTGTTTTCAAACATAAACACATCAGAATCTAATGCTAAACCACAGGCATTAGTACGTGATAGCCTCCAGTAGTATGAGCCAGGAGAATCAAATGCAAATCCGTTATTAGCTACTACTTCAGACAAAATTACATTGGTAAATTCTGCATCCGTAGCTATAGTAAGTGTATATGGAGGCTCACCTAGCTCCCAGTCCCAAGAGAGAAGCACTGTAGGCACCTCGGCAGAAAAGCCATTTTCAGGGTTCATGTTTTCTACAGTAATAGACTCTGGATTTTCTACTACAATCTGAAGATTTTCTGTGAATAGTGTTTCTTCTCCATTTAATACAGATACAGGGATAGTGTATGTTCCTGTTTCTATAAGATCAGAAAAGTTCACTGTAACTGAAATCTGTCCTGGCGCTTCTATTTCTCCTATTTCCACTGACATATTATTGGGAAGAAAATCAGTCGAAATCACTCCAGTTATATCTTGGTTGTAAGTAACGTCTATGTAAAACTCTACCTCGGAGGCGTTTCCGCATACCTCAGCGTATCTGTAAGCGTTTATTAAATTAGGCTGAAGTAAGAAAAACTCTCCGTACATGTCACTCATAATTACTAGGCCACTCGGAAAGTACACATAGTTACTCCATGTTCCGGTGAATTCTACAGCATCTCCCTGTGGCTGAGAATCAAAAAATCCGAGCTCAGAAACATCTGTTTCAAAGACATTACCTACATCTAAAACTCTCAAGCCCGAGGTATAATTACTTTGATAACATAAGCTCCCTTCATTATAAAGATTGTGATCAATGGCAGGACTTGTTCCGAAGTACTCATAGTGAAGCGTAGGAAAATCTAAATCTTCTATGTCCATAAATAGCGTTTTAGTGGTGGGCGTAAATCCATCCAATTCATCTATTTCATCATTAAATATGAAGAAGTATTGGTCATCAGTAAGCCAGCCTTGGTGTGTATAGGAGCTATTGTCATAACTTAAAGTAGATATCATTTGTGGATCTAACTTGTCTGTTACATCCACTATAGTAACTGCATCTTCATTACAGCAAAAAGCTATTTCCCTCCCTACGTAATCTTGATCTGGACCAGTATACATGACCACCTGAGCATCGTGCGTGTAACCATCACCTGCATATCCACCTACTATCACTGGGTTAATAGGGTCTTGAATATCTATTATATGAAGACCTCCTGCAAATGTTCCTGTACCCACTCCATAGGCATAGCCCGACTCTTCATTGATTACTATGTTATGTGCATTTCCAAAATTTCCATAAAAGGCGTCTACATCAAATTCAACAGGAAGCTCTAAAAAAGGAGGTAGTAAACGTGTCAGATCAAATATTTGCATACCGTGACTATCTGCTTCACTCACTATAAATGCATGATTATTATACACTTTTACATCTCTCCATAAGCTATTTCCTGTACTAGAGTCTAGAAAACCTATTACCACAGGATTTAAAGGATCTGAAACTTCTACGAAGGTGGTTCCATTTCTTAGTCCTACTATGGCGAACTCTCTTCCGCTTTCAGAATGGGTCCATCCCCATATGTCATTCATATTTTGAACACCACCTAATTCTTCCAAGGAAATGGTAGAAAGTAAATCCACATTATTACATGGATATGGACCTGCCATTCCATTTTCGCATGGCGTTTGAGCTTCAGATACTGAGCTTATAAGTACAAGTGCTGCTAGGCTAACTAAGAATTTTCTGATCATTAATAATTGTGTATGTAACTAATAGAGACTAGGAGTTAAAGACCCTACCATGCTTCTACTTCTGCTTCGAAACTTTCTAAATTCAACGATTCACCATTGTCTATCTGCTTAATGGCCTCCTGAATGCATTTTAAAAAATCACTCTTTATGACTGGTGCATTATTCGGTCTATAGCCTATGATCATAGATTTACTTTTTTCTTCGAAATCAATATCATCTTTAGCTTGTTTGAGCCTTATTAATAAATCCTTATCACTATGGTTAGTGATCCAGCTAATAAGTTCTATGCGTAAATCGTTAACAGACATCTTTTATTTTCTGAGTCCATTTTCCAGGTATCCGTACATCTTACTGTAGTGCAACATCTGCTCATCGAAAGACATTCCGTAATTTATAACCACATCAGAAATTTCTTTATTAGTGTCAAACTTAGCTTCTAACACAGGGTTAATGAACCCACCATAAGCAGGCGATTTTAATGTAGACGCCCTATCTAATACTTGCTTATGTACATCTTGATTTACCTTTACTCCATAACCTTCCACTAATTCTTCTGCAGCCTTATAATCTCCTTTAGATTTTATAGTCTGCACCTCCTGAAGCAAATCGCCAAAAAGAGCTTGTAGCTTTTCATAGCTTTGAATGTCATAGAAAATTTTTCCATCTCTTTCTACTTTAGCTATTACATCAGGGCCTCCTTTTTCTACTACCCAATTCGCTATCCACGCTCTATTTCTCATGTGAGCTTCTTCTATATCTGCCCCTAACTCTAGTCTTCTTAGCTGTGCTAGCATTCCATTTCTTATATATGAATCATATTCTGCTTTACCTACATCAGTAGATTCCATAAGTCCTAGATTCACTAACTTATCATCTAACATGAAATAAAGCGCTACTAAATCTGCCCTTCCTTCTTCTATGGTGCTAGCATAACTTTTTAAAGTTTCCTTAGGTGTACCTACTCCTTCCTCTAATTTACCGCTGGCATGTCCTACTACTTCATGAAGTGCAGTATGCATTTTACCAGCCACATCACTATACTTAATAGCCAGTGCTATCTCTTCCTTATCGTGGGCAAATTCTTTAAGCATTCCACCACCACCAGCTTTATCGTAAGCATTTACAATGTTACCTAAACTAACAGATTTAGAACCATACTGTGCTCTAATCCAATTGGAGTTAGGTAAGTTAACTCCTATCGGTGTGCTAGGAGAAGCATCTCCTGCTTCACCTGCTACATTTACTACCTTATAGCTTACTCCCACAACTTTTTCTTTCTTATGCTCAGGAAGAAAAGGTGAATTATCCTCGAACCACTGCACATTTTCCATAAGTACATTCATTCTTCCTGAAGCTTCTACGTCATTAATCTCTATTATGGACTCATAAGAACCTCTAAAACCTAAAGGATCATTATATACTTCGATGAACCCGTTTATGTAGTCTACATCACCTTCTACCGCTGCGGCCCACTGAATATTATACTCATCCCACACTCTCAGATCTCCAGTTTTATAGTACTCTATAAGTTTTCTTAAAGCAGTAGCTTTTCTAGGAGTCTCCGCCACATTCTCTGCTTTCTCTAACCAGAACACTACCTGCTCGATAGCTGGCCCATATAATCCTTTAAGATGATACACATCTTCCTTTATGGTTCCTGACTCATCCTTATATAGTCTTGAATTCAAGCCGTACTCTATAGGTCTTTTATCTGTTTTATCAATTTTAGCCGCATAAAACTTCTCTGCCTCTGCAGTAGAAATATCTGGCGCATAAAAATTTATAGAAGAGCTCTCTAGTAATCCTTTTTTAGGATCTAGCTCTACTTTTTTCTTATCCATAGATTCGTCAAAAATGGCTCTTAAAGCCTCTTTAGAAATCGTAGCAGTTACTTTGGTGAGTTGGCCTTTAAACCAGGCCTCTGAGAACTCCGGTACAAATTTCATCATAGAATAGTGATGGTGAATTCCATTAGAGAACCATACTCTTTTTGTGTACTTCTCAAAACCCTTCCAGTCTTTACTATTTTTATCTGGAGAATTTTTATACACAGCTTCTAAAGCTTTTCTTATTTCTAGGTTATGTCTGTAATTTTGATCCCACATCATGTCTCTTCCTGCTAATCCAGCCTGAGTCAAATAATACACGTACTTTCTATTTTGTAGATCTAAATTATTCCAACTGCTCGCAGGAATTTGATATCTATAAATGCCTAAATCGGCTACTGTTTCTGCTTTCCAACTGAACTTTTCTGGATCAGTCACTTTCATCACTTCTTCTTTCACAGAAGCAGTGACTTCTTCTGCGGCCTCTGTGGCTACTTCAGTTACTGATTCTTTAACAGTCGATTGATTTTCAGTAGCAGATTTATTGCTGTTACAGCCTATTACAAGAATTGCAACGCTACATATTATTAAACTCTTTTTTAACATATCAGAATAAGTTGATTTTACTGGCCGAAGTTAATGATTTTTCGCATCTAAAGACTGTTCTGTTTACTCTGTGTCCGAATAAAAGGTATAAAATAAAAAAGCCGATCATCTATGAAGAATCTCGGCTTTTCGTATTGGAGGGTGGATCGTAATCTCTTTATTTCATCTTATCGATGTTTGATAAAATCTTTTTTATATCAGAATTAGAAGGATCTAACTTTTGAGCTTGCTTGAGGTAATCTGAAGACATCTCTAGTGTTTTATTGGCCTCTAATTTTTGTTCAGGTGTAGGTGACATTTGTAGAACCTTCACAGACTGATTATATAATAATACACCTAAGTTATATGTAGCCATGGTATGTTCTGGATCCATGGTTACGCATTCCACATAAGTAGAAATCGCTTTCTCTTTTTTTCCGTTTTTATCATATAAACTGGCTAAGAATGCCTTTGTACTAATATTTCCAGAATCTAAATGAGATAGAGTTTGAGCCGCTGATAATGCTTCTTCATTATCTGCCATATCTAGGCTGAGCATCATGAGCTCTTGCCATAGGTCCTGTTCAGTAGGATTATAAGTCAAAGAATTCTTTATAACTGCTTTGGCTTCATTCTGCTCTCCCAATTTTATGTTTGCTTTAACTAACTCCTTTGCTATTTTAACGTCTTCTGGCTTATTTGCTAAAGCCTTTTCAAGATACATCTTTGCGGTATTAGAATCTTCTAACTTATTAGCGCAGTGACCTGTATAATAAAGAGTTTCAGTATCGATTACATTTACCCAGTCATTAGACATAGCTACCATTTTAAAATACGTAAAAGCCATTTCCACATTTGAATCCTTGTAAGCATTAATAGCTAGATTATAAACCTTACTAGAGAATGATTTGAGCCGTCTTCCTCCATCTGTTTCCACCAAACAATTCTGATTTAGAAACTTGGCTTTTTCAAATGAGATTCCCGCATCTATCATTGGTTTTACATCTCTACTTGGATTTAATTGAGCACTAGAATATTCTCTAGCCAATGTACTTCCAAGCCAGTAATATGCCGCTGCACTTTCTGGATATTCTGATAAAATAGACTGTACTTCTGTTTTAGCTTTGGCTATTTCCTCTTCCATTAAGAGTTCTTTTACCATACTTAAATCTTGTGCATTGATACTTGTCACTGTTACTGCAAAGAAGAAAATTAATAGTCTATTCATGTGGGATTTTATAGAGTATACGTTAAGTAATTTCAAAAAGTTCTAGTAATTCACTTGAAAATCTCACTTTAGAATTGGGCTCATTGAAATCAAAGTATTCTCCTGCGTGATTCTAATTTTGAGGCATAAAAAAACCGCTTAGCTGCGCTAAGCGGTTCTTCTAATTTTATTGACCTTAGTGTTTACTTCTTTACGAAGCTTTGAGATATTTCTGATTTATCTCCATTAATTCTTACGGTATAAACACCTGCCTCTAAGTTGTTCACATTCAGCTCTACCCTTTGATCGGTACTTCCGTTAGCTGTTACTTCCTGAGAAATAACTACTTGTCCTAATGCATTTAAAACATCTAAATTAAGCTTAGTTACATTATTAGAATTGAAATTCACAGTCAGCACATCTACTGCTGGGTTAGGGAACATTTCTAATCCAAAGGCTCCTTCTATTTCTTCTACACCTACCACAGAAGCTATTACTTCTACAGGTGCAGACTCACAGTTGAATGACTCCTTTTGGATTTTCCAATCATAGAAATAGTAGTACCAAGTACCACCGAAGTTAGAAGTGTAAATAGAACCTACATCGCCTATAGGGTATGGGTAAGAAACACTACCGTCATTTCTAAACATATCGTTCTGAGGACTTCTAATACTCCAGTCAGTTCCTTCTGTAATTAACCAATTGAAGTTTACTTCGTTCTCACCATCCATCAAGTTAATAGTAACAGTCTCGATTATTTCTTCAGCAGCGTTAGTTAAATTAAATGTTCTATCTCCGCTTCCATCAGCATAAACAGTGACCGCTAAAAGAGTGAAATCTTCAGTAACATTAAATAAGCAGTATCCTCCAGTAGATGGTAAGCCATAATCACTTTCATCTCCTAAATCTAGTTTACCACCATCCTGAAGTTCTCCAGGGTATTCTGTAGTGCTAGTTGCCCAAAATGAAGTTTGCTCATCTAAAGTAAATCCAGGAACTGTAAATGAGGTACCTGTTCCTAATTCAGTAGTTAAATCTTCATCTTCATACCAAGTTACTATTCCATCTGCTGTAGCAGTTAAAGTAACTTCAGATCCAGGGCCAGCACTTACATCAGGAGCATCAGGCATGGCCGCTGCCAAAACAGCTACTTCTATACTTTCAGAACTAGCATCAAAACAAATTCCCTCCGTAGTAACATTATATGTACCAGACTCTGTTACCTCTATAGATTGAGTAGTACCATCATTACTCCACTGATAACTTTCTGCATCTGTAGAAGTAAGAATTACTGAACCTCCCTCACAAAATAGAGTAGGCCCTTGAACTGAAATCTCAGGAATCTCTTCTTCTATAACCTCTACTAGAATAGAATTAGAAGTAGCTACACAATTATCAGCGTTATACATGGCTACACTATAAGTTCCGCTTTGAGTAACTTGAATAGAACTCCCATCAGCTCCGTTAGACCAGCTGTATGAAGCTCCTCCTGCAGGAGCCATGATTTCTAGACTTTCTCCTGGACAAATCTGAGTAGAACCACTAGTAGTGATCTCAATATTTCCGGCTAAACACTCCGCTTCTGGAATAATGTGAGCAGTGTTTATTTCTGGATTTTCCAAAACGGTAATCACTCCTGATGGCCATGAAACAGTAATGTTCTCGACAGTAGTATTAGAACCAATTCCAAAATTAGCAGCCAAGTTACTCATAGGTGAGAAACTTCTGCCACATCTTACTTCTCTAATCTGTGTCATTCCATCTGAAGTAGCTACAGAAACTCTAGCCCCTATTCCATCAGAATTAGAAATTATTCCGTCTAAGTCTACTCTTACGTAATTGTTTTCATTTCCACTATTCATATATAAGGTATTCCCTCTAACAGCATCTAAGAAACCATCATTATTTAAATCTCCAAAGGCTCCATCATTGAATCCAAGAGCAGCACCTGTGAAGGTTCCATCACCATTGTTATAATATAACGGAGTGCCATGCTCAGTGATAATATCTACAAAACCATCATTGTTAAAATCATGAGCGTCTAATTCCCATGCTCCTAAGTCGTCCTCATCTATTCCTGTTCCATCTACTGCATTATCAGAGAATGTTCCATCTCCATTATTCCATTGTAAAGAGTTTTTATCCGTATGGTTAACAGTGAATAAATCGAAATCTCCATCGTTATCAAAATCTTCGAAAACAGTAGTCCATGACTGTTGAGGATCTGCTGTATTGGTTTCTTCTCCTACTTCAGTAAAAGTCCCATCACCATTATTTCTGTACATTCTATTAATCACATTAGGATGAAATGGTGAGTTAGGCCCACTACATTTAGTGAGGTAAAAATCAGTATCACCATCATTATCATAATCTACCCACATGTTAGCGTAATTTCCTCTATCCTCATAAGTAGGGAAAGCGTCTATATCTAAAGTCATGTTTCCTGAACCATCGTTTATATACATGTGACTCTGATCTACATCATGACAAACGAATGCATCCAAATCCCCATCAAGATCTAAATCTATCATAGAGTTTCTTTGAGAAAAGATGTATTCAGGGAATGTCTCTTCAGTCCACACTGAACCGTTATCAGAAGAAAGCACAAACGAAACTCTCTGACCATTTCCGAAACAGAAATCTCTGTATCCATCTCCATTTAGATCTCCAGCTGCTAAACTCCAGCTAGGTGGTCGGTTCCATGATGTGGCGTAGAAAAATGGTGTGAAACCACTTCCATCTGCATTTTGATAGTCTATATAAAGACCAGCGTCTGTAACTCTCACTACATCATCATAGCCATCTATGTTTACATCTACTACACAGTCTTCATAAGAAGACCCTGATACAGACTGTAATAAATTACTTTCGTTAGTAAAAGAAATTGTTTGGCTGAAAGCACTCAGCGTAAATAAGCAAGCAATAAAGGTTAAAAAGGTTGTAAAATTTTGTTTCATTATAATTTGTGTTTTTTCGATGCAGCGCACAAGTTAAGAAATCCTTTTGAAATATAGACCATTAACCATAAGAAGGTTTTAACCTATCTCACCAATACTTTCAGTGGATTAGAGTTCTCTGGTGTAGTAATGAAGTAGATTCCTGAGCTGAATAATGGGAACATATTAAGTCCTGACCTTACAAAACCTGAATGCATCAGACTTCCATTTACGTTATAAATATGAATGGTGGCATTTGACTTTGCTTTTATAATCGGACGTTGGTCTTGATCGTAAAATACAGACCAAAAATCATTATTTAAATACTCAGACACACCTACATAATCATCCAGTGCTAGAGTCTCTGAACCTACTAAAACTGGAGTTTTGTCAGCTTCATCATACATGGCTCTGAATGCTTCTAATTCATCTGTGCTGTCTTCAAACATTTCCAGGAGCCACTTATGCGGTACACTCTGGTAAAACGCATTGAGTTCTACATTCAGTTCTCCAAAATAATCATTTAGACTAATTTCATAGGTAATTTGATCTCTTCCTACAGCACTGCCTTTTCCGAAATAATCAGAATCAGTGCTTGCGTTTCCATGAACAGCTACCGTATCTATTACATCATCTTGATAACTGAATCCTATTGGTAAAAGTCTATTGTCTTTTAAGTGAGTGTAACCTCTATTTAATACCGTAGTAAAATTACCATTTACATCTCCCATCGCCATTTCGTATATCTGAACCTGATCTTCAGAATTGATAACTTCATAGTGCGGTTCTACTTCTTCTTCGTCCTCATCTAAAAGAATGAAATTCTCACCAGTCTCGCCTGAGCTAAAAAGTGTGTTTCCTTCATTATCAGTAACTGTAAATTGCAGAAATAATCTTCTAGCAGGATATCCACTTGGGAATTTATGTCCAGCAAGGTTACTTAAGGTAACGGAGAATGATGCAGAGTTTTCATCGCGTTGCAACGCAGATAAAGTTACATCTACACTCTCGCTTTCTAAAGACTCGAACGTAGCTGCTATAGTCTGATCAAAGTCCGAATCAGAACCCACCAACTCAAGCTCTTCTTTATTTTCTTTCATGAGCTTGAGCATAAATGTATTAGCCCCTACCAATTCATGTACACTGAAATCCTGGCGTGGCACTGTATTTAGTCCAGCGATTAGAAAAATTGGAGTTTCCCCTAAATTAGGCATATGGCAGTTCTGGCAAGAAATATCCTGATCATCATAAGTACTATTTAACCACTCATGATAAGTAGCCTGCTCTACAAATGTAGTTCCGGTGAATTCTCCATTAAGATCTACCGCATCTGTAACTAAAGTGTGACATGAAGCACAAATTCCCGCATCCTGAATATGTTCCGAATATACTGGGTTATAACCAGTTTCTAGTAACATCGGACTAGTTAGTGGACTTTCATAAGGACCATATGCTACCTTAGCTGTGTCAAACCTCATATCTCCAGAATGCGTGGCTCCTAGGGCTTCATCTTTCTGCTGATGACAACTTAAACATGACACTCCGTCTAGCCCCCATGGATCTGCTTCTAAATCTTCTATTGAGTAATGATCTGCTCCTTCATGAAAAGCAGCAAAATGGCCTAGACTGGCATGACACGAAGTACATTTATTCTCTATTTCTACTTGATACTGAGGATTTAACATGACCTCATGACTCACTTTAGCTCTCCAAAGTGGATCTTTAGCGCTCATAGCCATCATAGTGGTTTTCCAATCGTCTACCACATTTACATCTCCTATTTCTCCTCCTGCATTACTGGCTATTCCATTCACATCAAATCCATGACATGATTCACAATCTCCGCTAGCGGCAAACAATCCATTATAGCCTTCATGAAGGGTATCTGCCACACCTCTAAAAAATTCTATTTCTTTAGGTGTATGGAATGTTTCTGGCTTACCACTGCAGAGGTATAACAAGCAAAATACGGAGCATATAAGGGGCAGGATAAATGTTTTACTCAATGGATTCAGGTTTTTAAGCAGGTTCAGCCTCTAAAATTACGAAACTCCATGGTTTCATTCTTACGCTTTGGCTAATATTTGAGTCAATGCTTACTATGTTCTGGCTTCCAATAATCTTATACTCGATTCCTGCTTTAGAAACCAAATCTAATTCTAGCTCTGCTGCTCCTTTATAAAAAATGAATTGCACTTCTTTATTAAGGTATGTTCTGGAAATTCTCAAGACGTTATTGGAAGCTTCTACTACTTCCGTGGAACCATACACAAGTGGCATAGAATTTCCTCTGATGTCTGTAAGTGATTCTAGATTTTCTTTCACAGATTTTTGTTCTGGAGTTAAATCTGAGAACAACATCATTCTTCTATTGTCAGGATCGTTACCTCCTGGCATAGCCAATTCATCTCCGTAATAAATGCATGGAATTCCAGGTATAGCATGTAAAAAAGCAGTAAGCATCTTCATTCTGGTGAAGCCATCTTCGTTAGCATTGGATATGGTTCTGGTCCAGCCGGCTAGTTTAGTGTCTTCAGAAAAGCTTACTGAACCATCTGCATAAGATGCGAATCTAGCACGGTCTTGATTTCCTGTGATATTTACCATAAGGTGGTGTGCTCCGTAATACCTTAAGCTTTCGTTGAGCACACGCTCTAAGTTTTGAAAACCAGTGCTTTCTTTAGCAAATGCATCTACCGCTGCGTCATAAAGATTAAAATCGAACTGAGCATCTAATTGTCCACTTTCTACATAACTGCTTATTAATTCTGGACTACCATAGGTCTCTCCTACTTGGTAAATGGGTCTGCTTTTTTCTTGAACTATTTTAGTTTTAATCTTAGAGGTTAGTGTTCGCCAAAACTCCTCTGGAATGTGTTTAGTAGCATCATGCCTAAACCCATCTAGTTCATAATTTTCTAGCCAAAAAAGTGCGGTATCTGTCATAGGTGCTATAACTTCAGGCTTTCTCAGATCTAAGGTGGCCAAGTGGGTATCAAACCAAGTGGTGAGCCTATGCTCATCCCACTTTTCTGTGTTCATAGTGCCATCTGGCAGGTATAAATCTGTGGCCCACTCTGGATGTGCCTTATATACGGGGTGCTCTATATGCACATGGTTAGCCACATAATCTAAAATTACATTCATATCTCTATCATGAGCTCCTTCTAATAAAGCCTTAAAAGAAGTATGGCTGCCTAACCTATAATCTATTTCTTTACTCCTAATGGGCCAGTAGCCATGATACCCACTAAACATACTAGTAACTCCTTCATTCCAGAGTCCGTAGGCCGAGTCAGGATTAGTAGTTATGGGAGATAACCATAATGTATTAACGCCCAAATCATGAAAATAACCCTCTTCTATTTTCTTAGAAATACCTGCCATATCTCCACCTAAATTATTAGCTATAGGTAATATACGTTCATCTTTAATGGGGAAATTATTAGTAGAATCCGCGTCATAAAAACGATCTACCATTACGAAGTACATGATAGATTTATGCATGTCTGACCTAGGTAAATCCGATACTGACATTACAGGAGCACCCTTAGAAAGTGGTACTAATACTTCATTATTTACTTGTGCATTACTGGCGGTTAATACTCTTAATGTGGTCATATCTAGCTCAGAAGCCCACGCAGGAATTTGAACTTTAACTTTGGCTCCAGTAATCTCTGTTTCTAACTCCTGATTATATAATGTAGCCACTGCTCTAGTTAATTTCAGCTCACTGCCTAAAGTGAGCACTCCATTACTAAACCCTATCCCTTTAACACTGTTAGCCAATTCCTTTTCTCCTACTTGTAGCACATTATTGGTTCCTCCCATGCCGTTAGGTACAGTGTTTTTATTGGCAGGATCTAACATTTCCTTTCCATCTGCCACTAAGATGTATTCATAAGCTCCTTTAGGCACCTTAAAATCCGTTATCCAGTTCCCTTTCACATTCTTACACTCATTAGCTCCAGGATTCCAGCCATTAAACGTTCCCTTTACTTGTACTTTTTCAGCACTCACTAACTCTACTGGTATTTCCAGTTTAACATTCTGTTCCCGAGATGCTTTAATAGGAATGCTATAGCTAGCCGAAGTAGTAGTTAAGTTCAGAACTTCTAGCCCTCCACTGAAAGAGCCAGTAATTCTGAGCTCATAAGTAGATGAATCTAGAATCACATTCAGTCCCTTGGCAGAAACGCTTGTTACTTCTTCTGGTTTCGTAAAGTAATCTGAAAGGAATACAATAGTAGTGTCAGAAAGGAGCTGAATGGGACTAGCTACTCCTAAGATTTCTTCTCCGTATTCTGCTTTTTGTTCGGTTTTATTTTGCGTTGCAACGCAAGAAGAAAGCACAATAACTGATAGTATTAATAACCGAAATGTTCTCATAATAATCTGTTTTAAAAGACCAATGCAATATATATTATCCTGAAAAAAAAGGCTAAGCGATACACGATTATTTGTTTAGTGTCGTTATGGCTGAGTAGATTGTAAATACCTACTTTTGACCCCAATGCAACAGCGATTTCTAGCGACACTTATTTTCACCTTACTCAGTCTTTTAGGGTTTTCTCAATCCGGGACTGTTAGCGGAAAAGTTTTAGATGAAGATGGTGAAGCCCTGCCAAATGTAGTTATAACTGTAAAAGGTAATGGAACCAGTTTTAATACTTCTTCTAACGTAGCAGGAATATTTGAATTTAACATACCTTCTAATACTGAGTTCAATATAGAATTTTCCTCTGTTTCTAAAATTAATCAAAGAAAAACCGCCAATTTATCTGATGGTGAAGTCCTTAAATGGAACATTGTTTTGTATGACGGAAATAATAAAATAGACGAAGTCATAATAGATGGTTCTACCAAAGTAGATAGGAATGTATTTCTTACGCAGCTAGACCCTAAAGTACAGTCCAAAATCCCATCAGTTAGTGGGGACATTACTCAGCTCATAGTGACACAGAGTTTAGGAGTCTCAGTTAACAGTGAATTAGGTTCAGGATATAATGTAAGAGGAGGAAATTTTGACGAAAACCTGGTTTATGTAAATGATATAGAAGTGTATAGACCATTTCTAGTGAGAGCTGGCCAGCAGGAAGGACTGAGTTTCCCTAATCCAGACATGATCAACTCTATTAGTTTTTCTGCTGGTGGATGGGAGGCACGTTTCGGAGATAAGCTCAGTAGTGTGTTGGATATAACCTATGCCAGACCTGATGAATTTTCTGGTTCTGCTATGGCTAGTTTACTAGGAGCATCTGTTCATCTTCAAGACAAGAGTAAAAATGAAAAACTCACCTACAACACAGGCTTTAGATACCGGAGTAACAGATATGTACTTGGTAGCTTAGATACCGAGGGAGATTATGATCCAAACTATATAGACCTACAAACCTACTTCACATACCAGCCAAAAGTGAATGGTGCATGGAACTTTGATATTCTGGGTAACTACAGTAGAAACCGCTATAATTTTGTTCCACAAAGTAGGGAGACCAACATCGGTAATATAAATGAAGCTTTAAGGCTTACCATCTTCTTTGATGGACAGGAGCGCTCACAGTTTGAAACTGGTTTTGGAGCCGTGTCTGCGAACTACACTCCGTATCCTAACAAACTCTACAAGTTTCAATTTTCAGCTTTTAAAACACAAGAATCAGAGACATTCGATATTCTGGGGCAGTATTTCTTAGATGAGCTAGAGCGTGATCTAGGTGCAGATGAATTTGGAGATGTGCTTAGAAACTTAGGTGTAGGATCCTTTCTAGAGCATGGAAGAAACTACTTAGACGCCACAGTGCTCACTTTTAACCATAAGGCTCTTATAGAAAATGAGAATAGAAATCACAAGTGGAGATGGGGAATACGTTACCAAAATGAGCGCATAACAGATGAACTTAGAGAGTGGGTTTATATAGATTCTGTAGGTTTTAGCACACCTACTAGTCCTTCAGGTCAGATTATTCTGAATGATGTGATTATAGGTAAAAATGACGTGATGTCTAACCGTATTATGGGTCACACTCAGTTTGAAAAAGCTTGGTCAAGAGACTCTATTTCAGAATGGAATTTTAATGCAGGGGTCAGGGGTAACTATTGGGATTTCACAAATGAAATAGTTGTAAGCCCTAGAGCTGTGGTAAGTTACAGACCTAATAAAACGAGGTTAAGACAGGACTCTACAGGAAAAGAGGTAGCCCACAAAAGGGATGTGCTCTATAAGTTTGCTGCCGGTTATTACTACCAACCGCCTTTCTACAGAGAGATGAGGCGTTTTGACGGATCTATAAACACCAATATTCAAGCACAAAAATCCATTCACTTTTTAACAGGAATAGACTATAACTTTAAATCTTGGGGGAGAGACTTTAAATTCATAGGCGAACTGTACTATAAAAACTTAGCTCAAATCATACCCTATGAAATAGATAATGTTAGAATTAGATACTACGCAGACGATATAAGTAAGGGGTTTACCACTGGAGCAGATTTTCTAGTAAGTGGGGAATTTATCAAAGGAGTACAGAGCTGGATTAGGGCTTCTTTTTTAAGGTCTAGAGAAGATATAGTGGATGATAATTTCTTAGAATTCTATAACTCAGATGGGGACCTTATTATTCCTGGTTTCACCATAAATGATGAAGTAGCCAGTACTGTAGAAGTAGACCCTGGTTATATTAGAAGACCTACAGACCAAGCGTTTAGTTTTAGTATGTTTTTCCAAGATGAAATGCCTAAATACCCTGCATGGAAAGTACAGGTTACTGGGTTTTATGGCACACATTTACCTTATGGCCCTCCTGGAAATTCTAGAGCTGATGACATTCTTAAAACTCCATCTTATAGAAGAGTAGACATAGGCTTATCTCGAGAGTTATTTTGGGAAAGAAATAAGAATATAGAAAAAGCCAGAAATGTAAAATCACCATTAACTGATACTGAACGAAATGAAATTTTAGCCAAGGCATCTAAGGCCAAACTCAAAGGTGGTTTTGTGGCTTTGGAGTTTTTTAATCTACTGGGTATAAATAACACTATAAACTTCACCTGGATAGAAGCAGTAAATGGGAGACAGTATGCCATACCTAACTTCCTCACAGGCAGGAGAATTAACCTTAAGTTTGTTATAGAGTTTTAAATTATTATAGATCCTCTATCCTAGTGTTAGACTGTTTTACTTTTAAGTCTAACAGACGCTTAAAAAATGCATGTACTTTAGGATTATCTGCAGCTACTACCACTTTATGCTTACCAGAAAAAATGGAATAAGAATCAGCATCGCTTTTAAATAATGAAAGCTTGTAAAATGGTATGATTAAACCATAAGTCTCTAAGATAGATCTGAAACGAATTATTATCCCTTGGTAGCAGATTTCGATGTTACAGTTGTTAGAATAATTATCCTTTTCTAGACGTTCTGCTATTTCCCGAGATGCCATGAGCACCTTTAGCTTAGGAGATCCGGTTCCACCGCACTTAAGACGTTCTGCCCAGCTATAACTCTCTCCTACCGCTTTTCGTATTTCTCTTTTGATTTTAGGATCGTTATAACTTACGTTTCTCAGCATGTGGTAAAAGTAAAAGTAAAGTATGGCTTTACTATTTCAGACATTATTTAGTTAGGATTGAACTGGTCATACGCTGTAATTTCACCTCGCAATTAGAAAAATTTGAAACCTCATGAAACAATTTTATAGTCTAGCCCTAAGTGTTTTCTTAATTCTGCCTGCCATGGCTCAGCAGTGGACAGAAGTAGCCAGCCTGCCCTTAGGAGGTGAAAGGCATCACCCTATAACTTTCACTCTTAACGGAACAGGATATTCGCTTATGGGATCAGATTCTAATGATTTCCCAAGGGCAGAATCCTATAAATACGATCCTACATCAGATGAATGGACACAAATAGCCAACTTCCCAGGATTACCTAGAGGCTTCTCTTATGCTGTAACTGACGAAGAATTTGCCTACCTCGGCTTTGGATTGAATGGTGAATCTAATACGGTTTTAGATGATTTATGGAAGTTCGATCCAGTAACAGAAGAGTGGACGGAGCTTTCTTCGTGCCCATGCACTGCTAGATTTCACCCTGCTATGATTCTCGTAGAAGGTAAAATTTTCATGGGTGCTGGAGGTAGTGCATTCGGTAACCTCAGAGACTGGTGGGAATATGACATAGTCTCAGACTCATGGACCGAAAAACAAGAAATTCCTGGAGCAGTTCGTCATCATCCATTCTACTTCGGATTAAATGGAGATGCTTATGTAGGATTTGGGCATGGCAATAATTTAGGCGGAAGCCTACAGGTTTTTAATGACTTTTACAGATGGAACGTAGATACAGAAAACTGGACCATACTAGATGATTTCCCTGGTGAAGCAAGAGTAGCAGGAACTCAATTTTCACATGATGGATTTGGATATGTCTTAAGTGGAGATGGAGATGACCATGACTTTATGGATGAAGGAGAGTTCTGGCAGTACAATCCTGATTCAGAATCATGGTCACAGCTTCCTAGTCATCCTGGATTTAGCAGATGGGCACCAGGCTCATTCATCATTGATGGTGAAGTATACTTTGCCCAAGGTCAGGAACGATTTAATCAGTTTCCCTTCTCAGAAATTTCTAGAAGTGTCTTGAAATTTGATTTGGATCTATACAATTCTCCATTTTCAGTGAATGAATTTTCGGAAGAGCAGACTTTATCTATTTATCCTAACCCTGCCTCGGATCAAATCCAATTCAGCATAGATGGAAATACGCTACCCAATCTAGTACGCGTAATAGACTTTACTGGAAGAACAGTTCTTGAAATCTCTGATTTTACACAAAGTATTAGTCTTACAGGATTGAGTGCTGGAACTTATGTTTTAGAAGCTGTAACTGATAAAGGTTTAATTCACGGCAGATTCATTAAAGAATAGCTATCACATATTATTTAAGTTCTAAGAGCCATTGCCGTTATAGCGTTGCAATGGCTTTTTTTATTTCGGCAATCACTCTTTTCGAGCGAAGACCGATCAAACACCTTGAGCATGCCTTGTAAATAATACAGTTTATTTAGAGCGTTTTAAAGAAATGAAATAGTTGAGGATGGGAGAATAACTACCATTGCAACGCAAAGAAAAGCGCAAGTCCATGGAAGTTAATTTAGTATGGTTTAGAAGAGATTTAAGATTAGACGATAATACAGCTCTGCATGCAGCACTGACTGAAAACAAGAACGTTCTGCCGTTATTTATTTTCGATTCAGACATTCTAGACAAACTGCCTAAACAAGATGCCAGAGTAGATTTCATTCATCATAACCTGACTGAAATGCATGCTGAGGCTAAAGAATATGAATCTTCATTTTTAGTGCGCCACGGTAATCCGCTTAAAGTATGGAAAGAGCTAGCAGAAGAATTTGATATAAAAAGTGTTCACATAAATAGTGATTATGAACCTTATGCTCTGAAGAGAGATAAGGAAGTAGGTGAATTTTTAGAGAAAAATGGCACTGACGTTCACTTTCATAAAGACCAAGTAATTTATGAGAAAAGTGAGGTAGTAAAAGCTGACGGTAAGCCATACACAGTGTATACTCCATTTAAAAACAAATGGTTAGACAGTTTTGACAAGAATGAGCACAAGCCCCATAAAAACACTAATTTCTCTAACCTTCTTAAGTATAACTGCGAACTGCCTGCTTTAGAAGATATAGGCTTTACTCCTTCTTCTTTAAAGGTGAAGCCTTTCACATTAAAAGAGTTGGATGAGTATGGCGAGATGAGAAACTTTCCCGCTAAAGATGGCACCAGCTATCTGAGCCCCCATCTGAGATTCGGAACAGTAAGCGTAAGGCAGATTATAGCTAAACTTAAGGCTGATGATGCTACTTTTTTAAGTGAACTGATCTGGAGAGAATTTTTCATGCAAATTTTATATCATTTCCCAAAGGTGGTAAATGAAAGTTTTAGAGCCAAGTATGATAATATTAAATGGCGAAATAACGAGCAGGACTTTGAACTTTGGTGCAAAGGAGAAACAGGATACCCTATGGTAGATGCAGGCATGCGCCAATTGAATGAAACAGGTTACATGCATAATAGGGTGAGAATGGTGGTGGCTAGTTTTTTATGTAAGCACCTTCTCCTAGACTGGAGATGGGGTGAAGCTTACTTCGCTAAGAAACTCTTAGATTACGATCTATCTGCTAACAATGGAAACTGGCAGTGGGCGGCAGGAACCGGCTGTGATGCAGCTCCCTACTTTAGAGTTTTTAACCCTATTACCCAACTTGAAAAGTTTGATAAAACTCTGGCCTATACCAGAAAGTGGGTTAAAGACTATGATGAACTCACTTACCCACAGCCAATGGTAGAACATAAACATGCCAGAGAGCGGGCACTGGCAGTATACAAAGAAGGAATTAATTCTTACACGTAATAGATGAGTAGAAACTTTTAGGTGCTTTGAGATTCACAGAATGTGAGACCTCATTAATGTATAGAGTCTGTAACAATTTTCTATTTAATGTTTCTGGTTAAGATTCCGTTATATCCTTAGCTAAGGTCTAATCTATCTTTGAAGATATGTTTGGATTATTCAAGAAGAAGTCGGAAAAAGAAGTGCTACAGTTGAAGTACGAAAAACTCATGAAAGAAGCCTTTGAGCTTTCAAGAGTAAACCGCACAGAAGGAGATAAAAAATATTCAGAAGCGGATGAAATTTTAAAGAAAATAGAAAGCATGTCATAGTTTTCTACAAAAGGCATATCATTTTAATTTGATAGTAAAGTGATCGGTAATTCATTGAATGAAGACAATACATTACCAGATAACGTTTTTTTATGGTAGATTTGATTACGGTCTGTTAGCTGAAAGAAATTATTTCATAGAACAGTAAATCACCTGGTCAATTGCTAACCTTTAATTTCCACCATAGCGAGCCTATTTCTTTAGAGAAAATCTCTGAAGACCTCATTCATGAAGTCATGAGAACCGCAGACTTGGCAGACCTCAAGCATGTAAAAGTACTACACAAATCTACCAGGGAACTAGATGTTTTTTTTAAGGACCAACAAAATGTGGTTCTAGTACTGAACCTCATAGGCTCATTTTACAGAGCAGAAACTGTGATTTCAAGTACAGGAGACTTGGAAGATATGATTATGGAGTTCACTAAGTTTACTTATAAACTGAAGGCTCATTACCCGTTTAAACTCACCCAAACTAAATCTGCAGAGCTGGCCAGTCAAATTACTGAAGACTATAGAAATCAGAGAAATTACAAGGTAGACGATTACTCTTATAATGCAGATTATTCTAACCCAGATGCTCGGGAGATCAGTTTTAATGAGCTCTCTGAGGAGATAAGAAATTCTAATACGGCTAGAACAGCTCAGAGAACCACCAGCCCTTTTAATCAACGCAGGCAAAAGAAAAAGAAGAAAGAAGCAGAGTCCCCTTTTGGGTCAATTGGTAAGATAATCTCATTTATCATAAAATCCATCATCATTCTAGGTTTAGTGAGGACTTGCACTTCTAGATTTGGAAACACCAATAATGAGCCAAATATTCAGAACACCTATGCTGCTCGAGCTAAAGTAGTTTCTATCACCGATCTTCCTGCCTACTTAGCTAATGGAAAATCGGCAGATGGTACATCCAGAGCAGATTGGAAGATGATGCATTACAGCTATTCACACAAGAACAACACATATAGAAATCAGCGCATTATATCTTCCAAAGAATTAGAGACTCTGGGAACTCATAAGCCCATTGTGGGAGGTTATATTAATGTAGAAATTAACTCTGATTTCCCTTCTTTAAGTACTGTTAAGACTATAATAGTAGTGCCCGCGGAGCATGCCGCCTCAGAAATCACTCATGAATTTCTCAACTCTGAATTAGATGAAGAAGTCATAGAATTAGACCTAACACTGATAGAATAAATTGGGTTAACCTCTATTTCTATGCGTTTACTCTAGCGCCCTTTTTTCTCATAAGGAAGGCTATTATTATTACCAAGACTAGACTTAAAGCCAAAATCCACCAAATGCTCCCAGTGAAGTGCAGTGGCATGGCTGAAGTATCTCCCATTAATACTAAACCAGACCAGTATCTAGGGTTAAGTGTTCTTCCCTCCTCTGTATTCAGGTAAGCGAGTTTTGCGCGTTGCAACGCTACATCTTTACTCACTCCTTTTTCTAACTCTGCGTAGAACAACTCAACGATTTTCACGTTAGATTTTTCGTCTATTTTCCACAAGCTAGTAAGTATGCTTTTACTTCCCGCATAATTAAATGCGTGAGCCATAGATATCATTCCTTCTCCAGGCTGATAAGTAGGCTTTCCTGTTTCACAAGCTGTTAAAATGGCTAGATTACTCTTTAGGTTAGTATTATATATCTGATAATTATAAATTTCATTCTCCTCACTTCCAGACTCTTTAGCGAAAATAAATTTGGACAATTGTGGGTTGATGTTATTAGACTCTGCATGAGTTCCTATGTAAATGATATTATTCCCTCCAGCATTAGAGAAAAAATTAGAAGCTGTAGAATTCTGTTGTAAAAAGGCACTCCCTCCAAACTTATCTACAGATTCTTCTGCTAAGCTCAAAGCAAATGGCTGAGGAAGAAGGCTTAAATAATCGAAGTCGAAACTTAAAGAATCTGTAAGACTGCTCTGGTAATTTGACTTCATTTCATCGTTAAATCCTGGAGCAAATGCAGCTAAATCTCCAAGGTTATTCAGCTCCTTATCATTATCAGTCAAAAGGAACAAGCTGTAATTATATGAAATGAAATACTTGGCGAGCAAACTCTTAGACACTAACTCCTCATAGCTCTGTATCTCTTCAGTAATCAAACTTTCAAAGCTAAGGTTAAATAATTCGCGTTCAGGAATGACTACTACACTTTGATAAGCTATTTCGCTTTCTAAAGGTCTCCACAATGCATTATATAATTCATGAAGTGCCTTACTGGTGCTCTTTAAATCTAGATTTTCTGTTCCTAGTAAATTAATCTTGTCTGTTACCCCGCTAAAATCAAGTTTGAATAGCTGTTTTTTATTCTGATCTATCACTAAGGCATACAGATTTTCATTAATGAAAATATACCTAACTACAGTAGTATTAGGCTGAATAGTACTTTGAATTTGATCTAAAGAAAGTTCAATGGAAGCAAACTTAAGATTATAATATTCAGGTTGTTCTGTTTTTAGCTTGGCTAAAAACACCTTCCAGTCGTTTTCAGCTTTAAAGAATCCTACCAAGCCTTCATCCTGTTTATTCCAGTTACTAAGGGCTTCCTTTAGTTCCGCTTCTTTAGCCCTAGTTTCTGCAGGGAGTCCAGCATAAGACATACCTGTCTGAGCATCTAATTGACTCCTCAGCCTATTATATAAAGCCGATTCATTCAGGTTAATAATTCTGTTTAGGTATTCTTTTTCACCTGTTTTCTCATAGAGCTTTGCGCTCACATCTTTAAGAAACTCGAATGTTCCTTCATGATCTGCTATTAATACTCCCACCGTTTCATCATCTAGAAGTATAGATTTTCTACGTTCTAAAATCTCTAAAACAGCATTTAGTTCCTTGTAAGTTGACTTTAAATCAGAAACGCTCGGATTGGGGTTTTTCTTGAGTTTGGCTTTTTCTATTAGGCTAATGGCTAAAGGCTTATTAAAACTATGATTTATTGAATCTAATACTGAAAGCAGCTCATTATCCGGGTTATTTAGTGCAGCTAAGGCTTCGCTAGCGTAGTCAATAGCTTCATCATAATTACCTAGAATCATGTTCACCTCCCCTACATTTAATCTTTGAACATAAGTGAGCATGCTCTCCGAACCTGTATTATTCTCCAAATAGTTCAAAGCCTTGTGAGCGAGTTCTAAAGCCCTTTCAGATTTTCCTTTCCGCGCATAAAATGGGGCAGCATAGATTATAAAATTTAAATATACCTCATCATAGCTACCCTGAAGGGCATCATCAAAATAGCCTTCAGCTAAATTATAATAATTGGCAGCTTTATCATCTTGATTAGTCTGCTCATACAGGCTGCCCAAATAGTGGTGTGCATCTGCACGCCAGAATAGATTTAGAGAACGAGAAGCATTCAAGCGCTTAATTCCTTCTAAAAGATGCTCTTCTGCTTCTGGATAATTTCTTAAAGCCAACTCTATCTGCCCCATTAAAATTTCACCTTTAAATATTTCAGGGCTATCGTCAGAAAACGTTTTTTTCTTCTGTTCGTAAGCATAAGAGATGAGCTTTTTAGCCTTTTGATAATCTCCTAAATCCTTATGAGCACCTCCTAAATTATCTATGAGTTGGTAGTAAAACTGCTGAGCGTTAAGCCTTTTATTATCTGGCATTTCACCATTTAAATATTGCTTTAATAGACTAGTAGCACTTTCCATGGCTTGCATACTTTCCTCGCTCTGTCCATTCATAGCGTAAATTCCTGCCAAGTTGTTTTTCAAGATAGCTGGCCTGTAAAGAGTATTTCTAGCACTAGAATCTGCCTGAATTATTTCATTGAAAGCTAAGTCATAGTAATATCTGGCACTATCTAGTTTTGAAGAATACCACATCATTCCACCAAGAGAATTATTAGTCATATACCTAGATTCATGGCTACTATTTTCATCTGAATAATAATACGCTTGTGCTTTTCTATGATGAATTAGGGCATTTCCTACATCTCCTTTTCTCTGGTAGTATGTGCCTATATTGGATTCTATGAGCCCTAATTCACTTCCAGTTTCATTCTGGAGAGTTAGAGCCAATTCTAATGCTTCTTGGTTTCTTTCTAAACCAGTTTCTATGTCTTCCATAAGCTCATAAAATGAGGAGAGCTCTATCAGAATCTGCTTTTTAGTTTTTCCAGTAGGGGCTGAGTTTTTCAGTTGCGTTGCAAAGTTTTCTGTGCTCTGCACTGCTTTATTATAACTGGAAAGTTTACTCTCGATTTTTCCATGATAATAAACGTAATAAACCAGTGAGTCTATCTGATTAGACCCTAAGAGTTCTGATTTATAAATATCTAAGACAGACTGAGCAGTAACGTAATCCTCTGCTAAAATCAATGAATCTAAGAGTACAGTTCCTTGCTTTTGTCCAAAGCTACTTAAAGCTACAAGCGATGCTGAAACTAAAAGAAGGAAAGACTTAATGGCTAAATTCATTTATTTCTGATTTAAAAGATCTAGTAACTTTTTGGCCTTTGGGCTAGAGCATCTATTTAAATATTCTTTAGCTATAGATTCACGTCCTTCATTTAATTCGGCTAAGGCTCTGTAGTACAAGACATCTTGATAGAATGCTCCTCCTTGGTTTTCCTCAGCTTGTTTTAAAAAGGGAATGGCTGCTTCTGTATGATCTTGAGCCATTAGTGATACACCTATGTAATAGTTGAGAGAATCGTTGTCTTTTTTTAGAACCAGCTGCCCTTTCCATCTGGCTATGGCCTCCTCATAATTACCTTGTTTATAATCTACCATACCTCTAAAAAATTCATAATTATCATTAGAGCCCATAGGGGTAATCAATCCTTCATCTGCTTTAAAATGTTGAGCGTAAAGATCATTTGATTGGTTTTGGCTGAGCACATGTATGGCTCCTATGCCTACTAGAACTGCTACTGACGCTGCTATAGAAAGAGACTTTAGCTTAGAAAAAGGAGAATCTAGTGGTTTCACTTTATTAGAGTCCAAAGAAGAATGCACCTCATCTAAGAACTCCTTTCGAGAAACATCTTTTACTGCTTCCATTTGGATTTTAACCGTTTCAGTTTTGGCGACCAATTCCGAGTTCTTTTCTAATTCAGCTAAAAAACTCTGAGCATCAGACTCTGTTAGTTTTCCTAAAAGGAAACGCTCTATACGTTCAAATTCTGTTTCAGAAATGGGTGTATCACTCATGCTTAAACTTTTAGTTGTTATCTAAATCCTCCAAAGACATTTTCTTTTATGGTTTCTCCACCAATTCTCTCAGCTGCTTCATGCATCTATACTTTTGATTTCTAGCAGAAGCTGAGCTAAGGTTTAACTCCTTCCCTATTTCATCCATGCTTTTTTTAGCATAATAAAATAAGGATAGTAATTCTTTGCACTGTGTTCCTAGCTTTTGCAACGCATATTTCATTTCATCTAACCTGCTTTCAAAAGCCTCATTTTCTTCATATGCTTCAGTATGAACTCTTTCATCGGTAAGACTGGTTTTGAGCCTTACTCTACTAGAGCCTAACTGATCAAGCCACTTATTTTTACTCACTTGGTAAAGGAAACCTGCGGCTTTAGATTCATCTTTGATCTGTCTTTGGCCATCTGTTACTTTCCTCCACAGCACTATAAACGCTTCCTGATAAACATCTTTAGCATCTTCTACGGTGCCGCTGTTTTTTAGCACGTAAGACTGAGTCTTCATGAAATTTCTTTGGTAAAATTTGGCTATAGCTACCTCATCGTTACGAACGAAAACTCGTTCTATTTCGGAGTAAAGAGGCTCTGGATTTAGCATGAGTAATGTAAAGATACATGTTTCATTCTTTTAATTAAATCCAGAGTCTATTTACCCTTAACCAAATTCAACTTCTTTTCGCTTGCTTTTTTTTAAGCTATCTGAGCCCTAGCATGAATGCGAGTCATACTATTTTCAACTTACTGCTTAATGCATGTGCCAGTGCAGCTATCTGTAACTCCACCTGCCGATGCAGTATAAATTAAGGTAAGCGTATTACTAGCTATACTGCCACTGCCAGAGAATGTGATTCCTCCTTGGGTATCATTATAATTGAGATTACTGCCACTAACAGTAGCTCTAACATTAACTCCATAGTCACCAAAATTATTAATCACCACTTGGTCAGTTCCTGAAGCAGATGTAGTTACAACCGATGAAAAAGTGTAATTACCTGAATCACAGTTCTCATTTACGTTATACACACCTAAGAATTTATCTCTGGCGGGTATACAGCTTCCATCATCTTCTTCAGCATCTTCATTATAATTATCTGCGGTAGCGTCTGTGCAGCCTTCTTCTTTTTTACATGATGAAAAAGCGACTATAACAGCTAATAATAAAAATAGGGTGTAACGTGATTTGTAGATTTTCATTTTTTTAAATTTTATTTATAGGGAATAAGTTATACCTATACATCGATTTCAATTTAAAATGTCATCAAAAAAAAGAGAGATTTTTTAAATCCCTCTTCTTAATCAATTCAATCTAATTATAATACTTAGTACACAAGCCCAAAAACACTCAAGAATGAGCTTAAATCTGCGGATGTAACTGCACCGTCTCCATTAAAGTCACCTATGAGTCCTTCTCCAACACTTCCAAATTCAGCCAGAAATCCTGACAAATCCACTATAGTTATGGCTCCGTCCATATTATAATCTCCGTTTCCTCCAATGGCCACTAATTCCAGTACTACTTGGTTATCGTTCTCACAAGTAATAGTGAATATGAAGTTATTTATTCCAGAAAGCACAGTTTCAGTATCTGGCAGATTACAGGCGGTAATATCACCTGTGCTAGTTAATACTATAAACTCATCTCCTATTTGAGGAATAAAACCGAGGTTAATATCTACACCTCCATTTAACTCTGCATTTCCATTTATTTGGAACAAATCATGTTCTGTATCTGGAGCTAGACCATTGAGATCTAGTTCTAGCCTGGCGCTTGAAGTTGATATATAATTCCCTTGGAAACCTAGCGTACCGGGAGATAATCCTGGAGAAATCGTTCCAGAAAACTCTGTAGTTCCATTTAATTGTAGTGCTCCTATTCCTGTTACCTCTCCAGACCCAATAAAACCTTCCATAAACCTTAAGGTACCTTCTAAGATTCTTATCTCTCCTTCATTATCTATGCTCGCGAAATTGGTGCTGGTTCCTGCTCCTCCAGATTTGATGAGTAGGCCTTCATTTATAAATAAGTGAGTGGTACCTCCAGAATAAGTCATTACCCCGTTATCTGTTTGAAGATCAAAAACACCTGTTTCAGAATTAGTTACAACTCCTTGAGTAATAAGGAGATCACCATTTCCAGTAATTCTTATCGTAGATTCATTGATAAGGTTTGTGTCATCCAGAATGAATCTGTTATTATTACCCCCTAGGTTTAAATCACTGTTATTTATAAGCGTTCCTCCACCAACTAAATTACTCTGCACCCAGTTAAAGGTTCCTGAACCCTCGAAACTAAATTTAGCCTCTTCATTTACAGGAACGTTCACTACGTTATTCCAGTTTAATGTGCCATCTATAGAACCCACTAGTTCGCCAGAAGGATAAATGACTCCACTCCAGTTAAATATAGCATCTTCGCTTACGTTATAAATTCCTCCTTGTAAGTACTTTCCTATACCATTTGTAAAAGAAAGCACACCGCTTTCTACACTCACTGTTCCACTATTAGTTAACTCCACTACTATTTGGGCTTCTCCTTCAGAGGAAGTCTTTTTGATAATACCAAAGTTATTTAGAATATGTGTGCTACCTCCAGACCATGTAATGTTACCAGCATTCGTTTGAAGATCTATAATTCCTGAAGATGTATTATTTACGATTCCGTTTGTAATGTATAAATCTCCACTAGAAGTTACATTTATTATACCTTCATTATTTAATACCGTATTATCATTAATTATTTTATTAGCATTGCTAGTAAGATTCAACTCAGACTGATTTACTAAAGTTCCTCCACCATTAAGATTGAGGTTAGTCCAATTAAAGCTACCCTCACCACTAAAAGCGAATGCAGCACTCTGCTCCATTGGAATTATAACCACATTATTCCAATTTAGTGTGCCATCGATACTTCCAGACAGGGTCCCTACAGGGAAAATAGTGCCATCCCAATCTAGCACCGCTCCTTCTGAAACATTATAAGTCCCACCTTCCAAGTATTTACCTATGGTGTTCTGAAAAGATAGTATGCCGGTTTCTACTTCAATTATTCCAGTATTATAATTGTAGAGCTCTACCACTATTTGCACCTCTCCAACAGTAGCAGTGCGTTTAATGAGCCCATAGTTGTTTAAAACATGAACAGAACCACCTGACCAAGTAATATTTCCTGCATCTGCACGTAAATCTATGATTCCGTCTTCTAGGTTATTCACTATGCCATTAGTAATAAATAAATCTCCGGAGGAGTTAAAGTTTATTATGCCTAAATTATCTAATTGTGTGTTTTGATTTATAATCTTGTTAGTATTCCCAATTAAATTTAAGGTTCCTAAGTTTACCAGTACACCACCTCCATGAAGAGTAGAATTGGTCCAGTTTACGTTTCCTGAACCAGAAAAATCAAATGATGCTTGCTCATCTTCAGAAATGAATACTTCACTATTCCAATTAATTGTTCCATCTATAGTTCCCGTCAACAAACCTATAGGGCTCACTCTCGTATCCCAATCAAATACCGCTCCTTCAAATACATTATAAACTCCTTGATTTAAGTGTTTTCCAATATTGTTCTGAAAAGAAAGTGTTCCGGACTCTACGCTTATTGTTCCATTGTCATTGATTAATTCCACAACTATTTGAGACTCTCCAGCTCCAGTCTTTTTAATAAGTCCAGAATTATTGAGCACATGTGTAATCCCTCCTGACCAGGAAATATTACCACTGGTTCCTTGCATGTTCAAAGTTCCGTTCGATAAGTTATTGAAAACTCCTTCGGTAATAAAAAGGTCTCCTGAAGATATGATATTAATAGCTCCATCATTGTCTAACTGGGTTCCTTGATTAATAATTTTGTTCGAATTGCTAGTTAAGTCCAAGGTACCCATATTGGTTAGAACTCCTCCTCCTTGAAGGGAACCACTGTTCCAGTTAAAGCTTCCAGAACCAGATAAATCTAACGTAGCTTCTGAAGGCACATTCACAATTGAGTTCCAGTTAAGCACTCCAGCTATGTTTCCTGATAACGTGCCTTCCAGATTCACTGTACCATCCCAGTCTAGGATGGCATCTTCAAATACATTGTAAATACCTCCTACAAGATTTTTATTTGACCCATTGAGAAAAGAAAGTGTTCCAGATTCAACGGTTATAGTTCCAGTATTGAACATTTCTATGTAAATCTGGCATTCTCCATCAGAAGAACTTCTTTTGAGTATTCCGTGGTTATTAAGAATATGCTGACTACCGCCTGAAAATGAGATATTTCCTCCAGCCACTTGAAGATCAATTACACCATCTTCTTCATTAGTAACTATTCCATTAGTAATAAAAAGATCACCAGAAGAAGTTATCCTCAATTCTGAATTATTGATTAATGAAGTACTTCCACTAATAGTCTTATTTGATAAGGAGCTTAGATCAAGTAATCCCTCATTGCTAATTGTACTTCCACCACTTATCGTTCCAGAGGTCCAATTAAAAGTAGCTCCCTCTGCTATACTTGAAGGTTCTAAAAAAGTCATTGTAGAAGCAAGGATAACGGTAGATCCTGATTGGGCTTCTATATAACCTATCGATACACCTTGGTTAATATTTAAAGTGACACCAGCAGGAATTATAATGTGATCCCCATTATCTGGGTTTCCGGCCGGAGACCAAGCGCTAGGATTATTCCAAGAAGTATTTGGATCTGCTAGTCTTGTTTTTACGGTTTGAGAAAAGAGAATAAGCGTTGCAACGCTAAGAAAAAAGGTTAATAATAAACGTTTCATAATAAAGAGAATTAAGGTTTTAATTGTTTAGGGCTATTCAAATATCTCTTTCAAGTTATAAAAAAAAAATTGAAAGCCTTTATACATCATCATCTTAGGATGTTTAGGGGTTAACTAATAGTAATTACTTTTACATCGACTGAAACCTAAAAAGGTCATCAATGAAAAGGGAGAATGTTTCCACCCTCCCTTTTACCCTCTGATTTTAAGATAATTAAAAAACCTATTTTACTATTAGTTTTTCAGAGTGGTTTTTTCGATTAAAATTCTAAATCTGATTCGAATTGACTGAAATTCAAGAACCAGCACTAATACACCGTACCAAATACGCTCAAGAAAGAGCTCAGGTCAACTATAGTCACTGCGCCATCTCCATTAAAATCTCCTATGAGTCCTACACCTGTAGCTCCGAATTCCGAGAGAAAACTGGATAAGTCTGCTATAGTCACAGCACCATCCATGTTATAGTCTCCGTTTCCTCCTAATGGGGTTATGGCTGTGAGTTCAAGAATCAGTTGGTTCTCATTTTGGCATTGCACCGCGAACACGTAGTTTTCTCCTCCAAACTCTATGGTTTTAGAAGTAGGGAGATTGCATTCTGTGATTTCTCCATTGGTCTGTGCTATAATGAACTGATCTCCCACCTCTGGGGTAAACCCGAGAATTATTTCCACATCTCCATTCAAAGACGCATCTCCGCTTATTCCTAGATAATCATGCTCAGTGGACTGGGCCGTGCCGTTTAATTCTACTTCTAAAATGGCACTTTCTTCCATATTAAAGTTATCTACAAATGTGAGGTTTCCTACTCCATCTCCTGGAGCTATAGTCCCACTGAAAGTTTCATCTGGTGTTACTTCGAAAACTCCTTCTCCTTCTACTCTTCCTGTGCCTGAGTAACTTTCTGAATTATTTAAAGTACCTCCATACATGGATATTACTCCTTCGTTTAAAGTGGTTAGTTCATTAAGATAAGCCGCACCTGATTTCTGAAAATTTATAAGTCCATAATTGGTAAGAAGATGACTTTCGCCAGTAGAATATTCTAATCTAGTGTTAGCAGGGTTCATGTTTAGCTCACCAGATTCTTGATTGATGATTTCACCGTTTTGGACAAAGATTCTATTGGTTCCTTGTAAGTTAAATAATCCATTATTTTCTATTACTGAATTCTCTTCTATAAATCTGTTAGACGCTCCATTGGTGGAAAATGTAGAATTATTGGTTAGCGTTCCGCCACCTATGAGTGTTCCAGACTGCCATATAAAACCTGTGTTACCAGTCATATTATTATATGCTGGAGCATCAGGAAGCACCTTTACATCTCCCTGCCAAGCCACAGATCCATCTGCTGTTCCATAAAGCTGTCCTTCTAGCGTGGTTGTGCCTTGCAACGCTAAATAACTGCCTTCACTAATATTATAAGTTCCTCCTTGGAGTAAGGTATTATCATTATTCAAAGAAATAGAGCCTTCGGTAATTTCTACTGTTCCTCCTTCATTCTGAAACTGCGCATAGAAGAAAATATTACTAGAACCTGTTTTGGTGATTAGCCCTTCATTAATAAATAGGTTTTCATCTGAGGCATAACTAGTTAAATTAGTAACCTGACTAACTCCATTACCAAAATTAATTACTCCTTCTGGTGAGTTTCTGAGTATTCCTCCATTTACTCTTATTAAGCCACCATCTGCGCAATTCATGATTCCTTCATTTCTAAACTCGGTATCATCATTTATGTACTGAGATGAAAATATATAACTATGATACACAAGATTAGAATTGGTAAGAACTCCACCTCCATTTAACTGACCACCGTTCCAAGCCAAGCCGTTACCTGAAAAGTTAAAACTAGCTGGATCTTCTGAAGTAACAGTTAAGTCATCAGCCCAGATAATAGCTCCATCTATGATGCCTACTAAATCACCTTTACAAGTAACTGGTGCATCCCATGTAAACGCTGCATCTTCTGCTACATTATATGTTCCATTTTCTAATGTAGAAACTAGACTACCCTGAAGCCTTAATTCTCCAGAATTAACCTCTATATTTCCTCCGTAATTCCTCAGTTCACAGTAGACATACTCTATACCTGTATCGTTCATTATGATGTCTCCGTAATTATTTAAAATATTTGGGTTTCCCGCTGTAGCGGTGAAATTTCCTGATCCTTCTTCTATTAAAATTTGAGCATTTTCATTGTTGTTAAACACACCGTTAGCAATATTTAGGTATCCGCCACTCATAGTAAACTCCCCTTCATTAGTAAGAGTACTGCCCTCATAGATTAGTTTGCCACTAGTGCCTATAGTAGTCATTTTCCCTAAGTTGGTTAGTTCTCCACCACCATATAAATTTCCTGTAAACCATGAAAAGCCTTCATCTCCAGTAAAATTGATAGAAGCATCTGCACCCTCGGCTACAGTTATATTTCCTACTTGAGTTAGTGTTCCATCAATCTGTCCTACTAAATCCCCTTCAAACGTAGCTGCCACTTGAAGCTGCATAGTGGCGCCCTCAGCTACATTATAAGTTCCTCCCTCTAGAGTAGTAGGCATGCTGTTTAAATAAAGAGTTCCTGCATTCACCTCTACTGTTCCGCCCAGGTTTTTAAACTCTGGCCTGATATCAAACTGTTCTGTTGAATTCATAATAAAGTGACCTTGATTATTAAATACATTAAATCCAGGCCACTGAATGGTAATATCTCCTGCTCCATCTTCTACAGTGAAGGTAGCTTCTTGTGAATTATAGAACACCCCATTTGGAATGTATAAATCCCCTTCTAACATAGTACAGCTTACGTTACTTATTAAAGTAGAAGCTTGGGAGACTCCTTTAAATCCTGAACCAGTTAACTCTAAAGCATTATTGGCCACCAGGGTTCCTCCGCCATTTATATAACCACCACTCCACTCTATCGGATTAACAGTATTAAAATTAAATTCAAGTGTTTCACCTGGCTGAACTTTAAAATCTCCAGACCATTTAATGTTCCCTGGAACATTACCTGATAATACACCAGTAGAGGTGAACCTTCCTTGAAACTCTAAAGTTGAGTTGGCCGCTACATTATAAGTTCCATCATATAAAGAACTTAAAGTATTCTTTAATACAAGGTCACCGCCTTCGACATTCACAGTTCCATTGTGGTTTCTAAATTTAGGAGTCACCTCAGTAACATCATTAAAGTATTTATTTATAACTCCATAGTTATCTATTCCTGCGGTCACAGCATTCGCATTACCTAAAATCTGCACTCCCGACCAGTTGATATTGATTTCACCATTATTTACCAAATTCCCTGTAACACTTAAATCTCCTACTGAGTCAAAATTGATATCGCCATTATTAATCATGGTTCCACTTAAATAATGAATGCCGGTTTCAGTCAGGTTAATTTGACCATTGGCATAAAAGGTTCCTGCGCCACCTATGTTTCCACTTACAAAATCTACAATAGTCTGCTCTTGAAATTCACAATCTTCTGAAACAGAAAAGCTTGCGAAAATGTTCATATTGAAACCACTATTAATTCTAAATGACTTCATAGAGGCATTGTAAAATGTGTTCAACCCTCCTGTTCCTACGATTACTCTGTGGCTAGAATTAGGAACACCTTTAGGCACCCAATTGTCAGGTTCACTCCATGCTCCAGAAGAAACCTGTGGTGAAAATATCTTAATACTGCTGGCAGAATACGTAGGGTTTTCGGTAAGATATTCCTCTATCATCTCAGTTAAATTAGGAATCATTACTATTCTATCCAGGCCTAACTCAGCTACAAATATTCCATCGGCATTATGCGCTACATCAGAAGGAAGAGTGACTGTAGAAATGGTAGAAGGCACCACTGGTAAAGTTCCAGTAAGATCTATTTTTTTTACGGCACTTCCTTGATCATCTGCCACGTATAAATCGTTTCCTATAAGCGTCATTCCTTTCGGTTCAGACATGCCTGCTGTGGTTACCATGGTTTTAGGCGCAGGAAAAGGAAGCGTTACATCAAATTTTATAATCTGAGGATCGCTAGACTCAGACACATAGAGTTCATTACCACTCATGACTAGTCCCCATGGCCCTGATACTTCATCCATAATTACTGTAGGAAGTTCTGGAAGTGCCCCAGAAACATCTACTCTGGAGATTCTATCTAAACCAAATTCTGCTATGTATAAATCAGTTCCGTGAATGGCTAAATCTGTAGGAAAACTAAGACCAGTGGCTACATCCATTCTTACTGGTAGAGTTTGGTTTAAGTCTATTCTAGACACTCTACTCGCAGCATATTCCGCAAAGTAAAGGTGGTTATTATGAATAAGCATTCCATGAGGGGTTATTATTCCTGTCCCAGAAATAACCACTTCATAATCGTAAGGTTGAACGGTTAAATCGACTTTTATTATTCTGTTATTTGGGCCAGCCTCTGCTATGTATAAATCATCTCCATCTAGGAGAATGGCAGAAGGGTCGGTAAGTCCAGTGAGTATTTCTTCGTATTGGGCATTAAGCGTAAAGAGCGTAGCAATGGTTAAGGCTACTAAGAGAATAAGATGTTTCATTTTAGGTAAAAATTAATAGGTTTACCTATACATCGAATCATGTTCTGAAATGTCATCAATAAAAAAGGAGATTGTTTCCAATCTCCTTTTCCCACTATGATTTTAAACCTATTAAGTCTTAACAATAATTCTAAACAGGTCAATTAATCTTTATTCCAATACTATTTTAGAAGTACTCAACTCTCCATCTTGGTTTATTCTCAAGTAATATAAACCTCTAGCTACTTCCGATACATCTATCTGAGAAGACTGAGCTTGAGCACCATTCAGATTTCTAGATAACACACTTTTACCAGTTATTGAAACCAACTCCAACAGGGCATCTGAGTTTTTATTCAATTCTACTTTTATTACATCTGTAGCGGGGTTAGGGTAAACCTTTATAACGAGATTCGCTTGCTCTAAAATACTGTTCACACTTGTAGACCTTCCTAAATGGTTGATAGATGTACTTTGGTCTAGAGTAAAATCTCCACCAAAATAGAAATCTCCAGCGTACGCTGAAATGCTCCTAGAAGGTGCATCTAAAACTCCTAGAGGCACTAATGAATTGGAAACCAAGTTAAGAGTAGCCAGATGGTTTCCAAAGGTAAATCCTATGTCTGTGAAAATCATATCGCCAGCCAGCAGTAACTCTGACTCTCCGTCATGCTTTATATCATAAATGGAATATTCTCCTGCTAAAAGTGTCTGTAAACTGCCATTTAAATATCTAGTCAAGGCTACCTCACTCTCGCCCTCTACTACTGTTCCTGTGCCTCCTATATAAACCGCTTGTCCGACTTGTTCTATCGAATAAACATGATTACTGATTTCTCCATCTAAAGTAAACCAGATGTTCTCATAGTTTTCTTTTATGATTATGTTATTAGCTGCTACTTCAGCGCCATCTAATGTAACTTGAGAGAATGCTCCAGCATAAATCCTACCATAACTAGAAGCTTTTATTTTTTCAACTACACCATTAAATGAGCATTGTAAAGACCAGCTGCCATCAGTCATCAAATACCATAACTCTGATTCATCATCTGAGATTTGAATAACTACTTCTGCCTCCACACCGAATGCTCCTACCTTAAGAATAGCCGTTCCTTCTGCGCCTAGACGCTCTGGTATATAATGATATTCCCAGCCACCCCCATCATACTTAGCTAGAGGGTACTGATCTCCTTCAAAGTCAAATAATCCTGCTAGGTATGGATTATTGGAAGCCGATGTTATGTCATTTATCTGGCCTACAACTCCCTGGCCTAAACAAGTCAACTGCTCTCCATTCCATGAACCTATATTATTACAAGGAAAGCCATCTAACATGTCAAAAGTACCAGCAAATACCAATTCATTTGTTGTGCTTACATCAGTCATGAGTGTAACCGGCCCATTAGTGCCTTCTCCTAAAGGAGACATCTGCTGTGCTGGCGGATAACCTGGCTGAATCCATTTAAGCTCATCTACAGTAAAGCCAAACTCCTCTGCCCACTGAGTTAAGCCCTCAGTTTTAATATCATTGATGTAATTATAATTATGCTCTTTAGAAATCTGCTGAGCTAATTCTCCATTACCTGATTTTAAAATCAAATAACCCACCGCACAGTGCACCCCGCGGTAGTCTATGAAGTAAGGCGTTCTTTCTGAGTGGTAGAGATTCATAGGAAATACCTGAGCTTCGGCATAACCAGAAAGCTCATTTAACAGACTTCGCCTGTTCAGTATCTGAGATTCATTGAAATTTTCAGATTCGTTCTCGTGTAAATAGCCAATTACCAAATTTAGGTGGTGTTTTATGCGCTCATCTTCACTGAGGAAACTTACTGTTTCAGCATAATCATCGGTATTTATGTGAGACCACTCAGCATTTACTTCAGACAAGTGCTTATAAAGAGCAGTTGATTCGTTTGGAATAACGCGTTGCAACGCATGAACTGAAACCGATAAAAGAACAGCTACAAGCAAGGTACTAGAGAAGTATAATTTTTTCATTGGATGTAAGAATTAAAAGTGTTTGCTGACTTGATGCAAGTTTACTAAAAACCGTTGCAATATGAAAGAGAAATAATTTCAACACACCACGTTAAGCAACTGTATCTTATTTGATTAAAACTACTTATGGTAATAAGAACGATTATGAAATAGAGCCAAGGCTTCCATTTAGGGATAGGGAATTTTCGAGTGATTTATGGTCAAAATACCACAAAAGTGGTATTGCACACGGAGAAGTTCAAAGATACATTTGCAGCCTATTAAGAATTAGTCTAAATAAAAATAACCCTGCCTAACCTGCAGAAAACTTAAATTAAATGAACAAGATAATTAAACCTTTTATCCTTCTCTCCGCTCTTGCTGGCCTGCTACTTACAGGATGTAAAAAAGAAGAAGGATGTACAGATGAAACTGCTACCAATTATGATGCAGATGCCGAAGAAGATGATGGCTCATGTGAATTTGCCACTGTAAACCCATGCGATCCTACCGATTATTGTTTCTCTAGAGATGGAGAAGTTACTGTGGCATACGGAGGTCAAACTACTAGACTAAACCAGTTAGAAGAAATGACTACTTACATGAAAACTGGAAATAACGGTGATATGGTTTCTGCTGCTCAGCTAAGAGAGATGTTTTCTAATAATAACGGCACTGGAAGTTCATTCTTCTCAGATGATGCCAATGATCCATCAAAGCAACTCAGAAATAAAACATCTTTTGCTTTCCAGCAGAAGTATGAAGACTGGATGGATGATTTAGAAGCTGCTTCTATGAGCACTACTGCTGGTACTAACGGAAGTGCTGGAGTAGTAGTAAGCACATCTAATCCAGATAAAAAATACTTACTAGATGCTAATGGCGTGGAACACATTCAGCTTATAGAGAAAGGCTTAATGGGTGACTGTTTCTACTACCAAGCGCTAGACATATACATTTTAGGAGTAGAAGCTGGAATATATGACAATGACATCTTGGAAGGAAAGAACTACACAGAAAATGAGCACAAATTTGATGAAGCATTCGGATACATGGGCATCCCTGCAGATTTTGCTACCAATGCTGATGATGCTAGGTTCCATGGAAAATACTGTAACTCTAGAAATGGTGTCTTAGGAACTAATGATATCGTGGATGACTTTTTAACAGTAAGACAAGCTATAACTGATGAAGATCAAGCGACTATAGAAGCTGAAGTTCCTAACCTAAAGTTACAATGGCACAGAGTAATAGCAGGTACTGCTGTTCACTATCTTAACGCTGCACTATCTAATATAGATGACCCAGCTTTAAAACTTCATGAACTTTCAGAAGCTTATGCTTTTATCAGTAATCTGGTTCACAGCACAGATGGTTATAACATTACCATAGCACAAAGAGATGAATGTTTAGCACTTTTAGGCACTAACTTCTGGGATACTACCACTGCAGACATAAATGCTGCTAAGGAATGGTTAGTAAATAACACAGCTATAACTCTTTTAGAATCAGCCGATTTATAATAGAACATGACAAAGCACTTTTTAAAACTTCTATTCATCACAGCTCTACTCTGGAGCTGTGATGATAAGGATGATGAACCAGATAATGGACCATCTGCTACTCCCGATGCTGACCTTGTGGACATTCGGGATTTTACGATTAAACCAGCCTACTTAAATGCACTTTCCTCTGCAGGCGCGTTGCAAAATTCAATGCTAGACTTCAACATCAATCCTACTTCAGAGAATTTAGACGCTGTTCAGTCTGGACTGAAAACAGCCTGGCTCGCATGGCAGTCAGCTAGTCCCTTTGAATTCGGTCCTGCAGATGATGTTTCTTTAAGAGCTAACGTGAATACGTTTCCTGTGGATAGTTTCAGTGTATTGCAACGCATAGAAAACCAAGACTTCATAATAATAGCCAACGACACTAAAGGCTTTCCAGCGTTAGACCTCCTGTTTAACGGTATAGGAAATTCAGATGCTGAAATTCTAGGGCTTTACACTGGAGATGATGCTAGTGATTTCATAGCCTACTCGCAGGCAGTAATTAATGATATTTCAGAAAAACTAGGCGCAGTTAAATCCAGTTGGGACGGGAGCTATGGAGAGTCCTTTACTACCAATACAGGTTTTGCCACGGGGTCATCTTACAGCCTTTTCATAAACGCCTACGTGCAAGATTGGGAACAGATAAAAAGAGAAAGAATAGCTCTTCCTTTAGGATTACTTACATTCCAAACACCTCTGCCAGAGCGCGTAGAATGTTACTATGGAAGCTATAGTCAGGAACTGGCCATGGCGCACGTCCAAAGCCATTACAGCATTTACCTGAGCGATGGTTACATGGGGATTCAGGAGCTGGTAGAAGACATTACCACCTTTACTGGAGAAAATGGAGAAACCTTAAATGAAGCTATTATGGCCCAATTTGAGCTTAGCATTCAGGAACTTTCAGAGGTCCCAGATCCACTTTCAGAAACTGTGCTCTCTGATTTTGACACTGTAAATGAAGCTTATTTAGCACTTCAGGATATGGTGGTTTTAATGAAAACAGACATGACCTCTGGATTAGGCATCAGTATCAATTTTGCTGACAATGACGGTGATTGACCTCCTGAAAAACATATCGAAAAAGTTAACCGCAGAAGTAGCCATTTTTCCGTTGGCTACTTTTCGTGTGGTATTCGGGACATTGATGTTATTCTCTACATTAAGGTTCTGGTATTATGGCTGGATAGAAGATTTTTATACAGCACCAACACACTTTTTTAGCTATTTCGGGCAGGAGTGGATTCTTCCTTATAATGAGACTTTCATTTATGGTCTGTTCATTATCATGGCATTGTCAGCCACAGGAATCATGCTTGGGCTGTTCTTCAGAGTCTGTTCTCTCCTATTTTTCATCAGTTTCACCTACGTAGAACTTATAGATAAAACCACCTACCTGAACCATTACTACTTCGTGAGTTTGATGGCATTTTTACTTCTTCTAACGCCAGCCCACAGAGCTTTATCCTTAGATGCTAAGCTGTTTCCTAGAATTAGAAGTTTCGTGGTGCCTAGGTGGAGCATTTTAGCGTTGCAATGCCAAATAGCCATCCTCTACCTCTTTGCAGGCATAGCCAAACTGAACTACGACTGGCTGTTCAACGCCCAACCGATGGGTCTCTGGCTAAAGTCTAAAGCAGATTTCCCGCTCTTAGGCGAGTTATTTGTTCTACCAGAAACTGCATTCGTTTTCTCGTGGGCAGGAATGCTGTTTGACATCAGCATAGCCTTCTTTCTATTTTCCAAAAAACTTCGCCCACTAGGCTATTTAGTAGTAGTCGTTTTCCACTTACTTACTTGGTTCCTATTTCCTATTGGCGTTTTTCCTTGGGTCATGATTGGGGTAACATTGGTGTTTTTCTCTTCGGAGTGGCATGAGCGCCTGTGGAGCTTATTTGAAATTCGAGACCTTGCCTGCCGGCAGGCAGGTTTGAAATTCGAGATTTCTGATTCAAATCCAACAAAGTTATCAGTTCGCGATTCGCTGTTTTCAGTTTCTGATTCTAATACTGGCGCTGGCTCGCCCCTTCATGGCGATGTGCTGAGCGAAACACCGTGGAGTCGAAGTAGGGTTAGGGGGAAGCGTGGGCTATCCGGAGTTCTGTATTCTAATACACAAACAAAATCCAGCCCTTCTCCTTCTAATAGCTATCGGAATCAACTATCGCTGAGGGAACGACTCTCTAGCACAGTTCTTTTCCCAGTACTATTAGCTGGGAACGCAAAATCTAAAATTTATAATTCACCATTTATAATTTATAATTTAAAAAGTAGTCTACTTTTTTTAGTTCTAAGTACATACTTCACAATCCAACTAATAGTGCCAATGAGGTACGCACTGAACGATGAAAACCTTTACTGGACGGAGAATGGCTACCGTTTTTCCTGGCGGGTGATGTTGATGGAGAAAACTGGGCATTTGGAGTTTAGGGTAAAAGATATTGCTACGCAGAAAGAGAGCTTAGTTAGCCCTAGCCAATATTTTACGGCTTTTCAGCAACGCCAATTGGTAACTCAACCGGATATGATTCTACAGGCCGCACATATTATAGCTCAAGATTTTAAGAATCGTGGAATGCTGGTAGAAGTATATGCCGATAGTTATGCCAGTTTAAATGGCCAAAAACACCGCACTTTCGTTAACCCAGAAGTAAATTTGGCGTCCTTGAAAAAGGACCATAAAAGAGATTGGATAGTTCAGTATGATTAGGCATTGGGTATACATAGCAGTGGTGATATTCATATGTGGAAATGCGCTTGAGGCCAAAGCTATTGAGCTTTCTGCAGACAGCCTGCTGGCATTAACCAAGGGAGAAATAGTTTCTATTTCTGGGCAGGTGCTGTGCAGAGAAACCAATGAAGCTATGGTAAATGCGCATATTTACGAAGATGGTTACCTCATAGCCATTACCAATAATGCTGGGGAATTCAGCTTTGAAGCGGTAAAAGAAAAATTTGAGCTTTCGGTGTCGTATGTGGGGTATGAAACTTATACCATTAATGTACTGTCGGAAGACGCTTCATTTTTAGAGATAAAGATGAAAGAGCGCAAGCTGAAAGAGGCTGTAGTTCGCGCAGATGAAAATGGTTTTGTACAGTTGGAACCTAGAGCTGTAGAAGATTTCACTGTTTATGCAGGAAAAAAGGCAGACCTCATTTCTACCGATGCTCAACTCAGTGATGGTGGCACTAATAATCCTAGACAGACTTTCTCTAGAATAGCAGGACTGAACATTTGGCAGGCAGATGCTGGTGGCCTGCAGCTAGCTATAGGCTCTAGAGGATTAGACCCGAATAGAACTGCTCACTTTAATGTGCGTCAGAATGGTAGTGACATCAGTGCTGAACCTCTAGGCTATCCTGAGGCCTATTACACACCAGCTTTTCAGGCTGTAGATAGAATAGAAATAATACGTGGGGCAGCCTCTCTTCAGTATGGACCACAGTTTGGCGGAATGCTGAATTTCCGAATGAAAAAAGGAAACACCAAGAAGAAGATAGCTGCTGTAGGAGAATACACCAGAGGAAGTTTTAATCTCAATAATTACTTCGGTAGTGTGGGCGGGCAGCTCAAGAACCTGAACTATTACCTTAGTGCCAATGTAAAAAATAGCGATGGCTATGCAGAAAATTCTGAATTCAGTCAGAACTCATTTTATGGAGGGTTAACATACAAGTTCTCTGAAAAGTCTAGCATAGAGGTAACTGGTTCTTATATGAATTACCTCAGCCAGCAGGCAGGTGGCTTGACAGATGCTCAGTTTGAAGAAGATCCTTTTCAAAGCCTGAGAGAGCGAAACTGGTTTAGCGTAGACTGGTTCACTTCTAATCTCAGATGGAACTATAAACTGGGAGATAATACAGAGTTGGAATCCAAGTTTTTCTATCTAGACGCCAGTAGAAGTAGCATTGGATTTTTGCAAAGCCCAAACAGAAACGACCTAGGAGAAGCCAGAAACATCATTCATGGCGAGTTCAATAACGTAGGGAACGAAACCCGTGTGAAGAGACTACATTCAGTTTTAGGACACACAGCCACTTTCATAACTGGGATTAGAGCATTTTATGGGACTACACTGGCTCAGCAGAAAGAAGGAGACACTGGCTCAGGTTTCATCTCTGATTTATCTGATGGGAACTATCCTATTCAGTCGGATTACAAGTATCATAACGAAAACTATTCTGCATTTATAGAAGAGGTTATTTTCCTCAAAAAATGGAAGGTAACTCCAGGAGCAAGAATGGAATACATCCGCACAGGATTCGATGGCCGTTATGTAATTACCCAACGGGATGGAGCTGGAAACATACTGCCTGGTTACCCTGTAACCGAATTTTCTGATGGTTCTAACACCCGTCCTATTTTCCTATACGGCATAGGCGTGGAGCGCAGCTTGTCCAAGACTACTTCTCTCCTTCTTAACCTGACTAAAAATTACCGCCCTGTTAATTTCTCAGACTTATTCATAGCCAGACCAGCACAGGCTGTGGATCCTAACATACAGGATGAACAAGGCCATAGTGTAGACTTAGAATTTAAAGGTATAGCTAAGAATGTGCTGAAGTGGAGTGTGGATTTTTACGCGCTGCAATACGAGGATAAAATAGGATCTATTCTCACCACGCAGCAAGACCCAATTTTAGGAAATCGAGTGGTTCGACTTAGAACGAATGTGAACAATGGACTGAGCTACGGTGTAGACATGAATTTTGAATTAGACCTAATGACAGCCATAGGTTCCAAAAATGAAAAGTGGCAGGTTTTACCCTTCGGGAGTTTCTCACTTAACCGCTCAGAATACAGAGGAAGCGAAAGTCAATTTGCCGCTATTACAGATGGTAACCAAATAGAAAAGGCTCCTCAGATTCAAGGAAAATGTGGCTTCAGAATCACTAGAAAGGATTTATCCTTCGAAGCGCTCTACACCTATGTTGGTGAACAGTTCTCAGACGCTACCAACTCCGAATTCGACCCAAGAGCTATAGTAGGGCTTATTCCAAGCTACCATGTGGTAGACTTGTCTGCCAAGTATGAATTCAAGAAGTTCTACCTGAACGTGAACTTGAATAATGCTACTAATTCCATCTACTTTGCTAGACGAGCAGCTGCTTATCCTGGGCCAGGAATAATAGCTGCAGCTCCTCGGACTTTTGGGGTGAGTTTAGGGGTTAGGATTTGAAGTAACACCTACTCTAAAAAAGTCAAACTCCCAAACACATCAGAATTAACATAACCTTCATCATTATTTACTCCATGTGAAAGTCTTGAGCCCATAAAATTTTCTCTAGAGCCATTTCCATCATTATCTCCATAAGCGAGAGAAAAGCCAATTACCTTATTAGAAACAATAGCAACGGGAATATTAGCTAAGGAACCCTCATTAAAGGTGTCATCATACAAGCTTATAGCCATTTCCCAAGAATATCTATTTTCTTCATTTATTCTTTCTACTTGAACGTGTTCATCAAAGAATTCTGTTTCTTGAAGCGTGTTTTTATCTATAGCATGACCTTCCGTAGAAACGTGATACGCAAAAGCTTGATGGTTGTATTGATGATTTCCTCCAGATTGATTTTCATCTATAAAGACTTCAACATAATCTCCTTTCCAGTAATTATCTATACCATCTGCTAAAGTTGGGTTTAACACATTATCTATAACTTCTACTAATAAATACATATACTCTTCATCCCAACTAACTTTGAACTTTCCGAAATAATCTATAGAATCTACTGTGTTCCCCATCCATTTATAGTTCAAGTCATACCATTCTGAATTTAACCAAACATCTTCATCTCCGCATCCATCAATAATAAGAGACGTGCTAGTTTTGAAAGCCATAAAATCTCCATTCTCAATGGCTACCGGAGATACATTCGAAGAGAAGCATGGAATAACCGCGGGTTGTGATGGTGAGTCAACTTTAGTTTCGTCATCTTTTGCGCAGCCTGCACAAATGAACATTAAGCCAACAAAAATTCTAAATACTAAAAAATTTGAGATCTTGTTCGTTCTTATTTTTAAGAAGTTCATGTCTTATCTTTTTATGTGAGCCAAATTTACTATTTTGAAATTTGTAGAATTTCCGAAGTCAAATATGAAATGAATGAATTAAAATTAACGGTTTTTTGAAGTGGGTTATTCCTGAATACCATCTCATTAAAAAAGAACAACCTATATTCAGCAGCGGAATCAGACCACATAATTCCAAACACTTTAAGCGAACAATATTTAGTATGGACAACTCACTGAAAAAACTCTTGCTAGCCGGAATCTTAGTAGAAATCCTGATCTTCTTATTTTGTTCTCTAACCTATGAAGCTACTGCAGATGTTTTTAGATATGCGGCTAGGTATTCAGGAAGATTCTCTTTTGGTATCTTTATTTATGCGTTTTACTTCTTTGCTACAGGGCAGCCTAAGCCTTTTTTAGAAAACAATAAACTTGGCAATATCATTCGACTTTTTGCGATAATGCATGTCATCCATTTTGGCTTTTTAGCCACTTGCGTATACTTGAATTCCATTCCACTAGAAACAGTTAAAGTCATAGGTGGAGCTCTTGCTTATTTGATGATAGTCATGGCACCGCTGAAACTGGCCGCTGTGAACTTTAAGGCTCAACTGGTCTATTTTTATTACGTTAGTCTAGTAATGGCACTAACCTATGTAGCCAGAATTAAAGGAGACTTTCAAGGTGCTGAGCCTTTCTGGTTTCATTATGTAGGACTGGGACTTATGGCATTATGCTGTTTATTATTTGGTGTAATAATCTATCGATCTAGAAAGTCTGTCAATTAATGAAATCAGTTTTTATACTACCTGGGTAAGTGGTTGGTTTCTTTTGCGTAGCAATGAATCACCAGCTATGAAATATCTGTGCGTTGATGTAGTTTGTAAGAAACCTCTTTATTGAAATTTCATTTCTCTAGCATTAAAACCCTAGCCCAAGCGCAGCATAACCCACCACTAAGGCTACTGCCAATCCTGATACGGTAATAATAATAGCATCTTTCCTATTCTCTGCCAGTAAAGGAAAAATGCCATCTCCACTAGTAGCTATGGATGCTGCTATTAAAGCTGCCATTGGGAAGTCTCCAATGGTAATAAAAGCTACTGCCACAGCTATCATGCCTCCGCACCCTGGTGTAGCGCCTATAAGCGCAGCCAAGGTAACTACGATAAATCCCGATTTTTTCATCCATGCTTCGAAAGCCTCTGCTCCTATCAACACATCTATAATAAAATTAGCGGCAAATAACCCAATAAATACATACGTGATTACCATAGTAATATCTTCTATGGAGTGTAACAGTGTGGATCTCAAATTATCGTTATGACCTGCATGGCAGTCCTCTTTTAAAATGAACCTGTAAATAAAGTAGTAGACTATGCTTATGACAGTGAGAACTATAGCTACCCAAACTGTGAGCTCGGAAATAGCCTCAATGCTTCCACCCCATAAAGCCATGATAGAACCTGGTGCTAGAAAAATGGCTATGGCCATAATTACATAAAACCCAATGTAATCAATGAAATTACGAGCAGCTGACTTCTCTTCTGACACGCTGATATGTTTTTCAGGGGTAATTTCTAACCTTTCTACTTTATTGAACTTGAGCCCACTAGCATCTGTGATGTAACCTAAAATGATTCCTACCACTAACCCTACCACACTTACTATTGCAAATGCTGATAGATTAGCAGCCACATCTGCTTCATCTGAAGCACCTAGTAACACAAATGATCCTTCACCTAATGTGGTTATGAATGCAGCAAACAAACCTCCAAATTTGAGGTTTCCATTTTTATACATAGAAGCCGCTACTATCGTTCCTCCACAACCTGGAATCACACCCAAGAGAGCACCTATAATAGGCTGTGCCCATTTAGGACCTATTAAATCTTTACGCCTAATTCTATTTCTTGAAGCATATGAAATTAAGGCAAACATGATCATTGAAATAGAAACATATCCACCTATAACACCCGCGGCTTCTAGATTTTCTACTATAAATGACCATAAATTAAATTCCATTTCTTGTGGCTATTTTTTATTAAAAAACAGCGCAAAAATAATGGAGTAGCCTAGAAAACTTTCACATAAATCATCTTTATTTAGAATAGTTTTAAATAACACCTTTATAAAATTAGAAATCCACCATTTTTCTAATTATTCTGTATTGAGAAGGCTCAGATCAAGACAGCCGTTAAACATAACTTTAGTCATGCTCAAACAACTTTTCAATTACCGACAACACCTATAGAAAGGATCCCCGAAGGATCTCTATAAGACTGAATTACATATCCTTAAAAAGCGAATAGCCTGTTACTGAAATTAGAGAAGTTACGACACTTAGACTCAAGAGAAGAAAAGTGAATCGACCACTAACAGAAAAACACGAACGAACTTGAAAAGACAGAGATACCTTCCATTTCGGCTTATCTCATGCGGTCATAGTTGACTACTAAAAAAGATTTATTCAAAATTATTTAAATTTTTCTCTAAATCTCTAAAAGAACATTCTTTGGAATCACTAGAACTGAAGTCTAATTCTTGCCCTATAAAAGTTCCTATTACAGATGCCTCAGAACAAACTCCTTTATTATAAGTTAACACACTTATATAGTCAGTATCGCTTCCATTGGTGGTGGTTTTAGACAAATCGCCATTAAGCTTTCCTTTAAGGAAGTTTCCAGTAAGACTTACTCCCAAAATTTCATTGGGTTTCTCGGCTGTCTTATTCAGAGGTTTTGAGAAATTAAAATCACCGTTTTTTCTGAAATTATTAATGTGCTTGATGAATTCCATGCTTCCACTTGCATATCCATCGTATAAAATATCTACCCCTATTAACTCAGAAAGCTCTCCTGACGAGATGGCTTGAAACTCTCTTTTATATGTAGAATCATTCTGCTGAACATAAGCCTCTTCTTTAAGAACCAATCCTCCTCCATACATCCAGCCATCTGTAGCTCCTTTTCCTCCGCTTCCTGAAAATCTAACTTTCATCCAAGAGCTGAACCTAGGGATGCCTCTCATAATAATTTTCTCTTTATAATCAGACTCTTCCCCTAGAAATATAGTCCGCTGACCATATTTAAGTTTGTCTATGACCACGCCATCTTTTCCTGGGGTGCTTCTCACATTTAGATCAGAAATGACCGAGATAAGCTCTACCTCTAGGTTAACACTCTTTTCGGAATTGCCATTTTGTTCAGAATGTTTGGTTTGACTATTATTCTCTGAAGACTCCTGGTCCGAAGTACCACCGCAGCTGCTAAGCAAAGCAAATGCGCATAGCGCTGACACAATTAATGAATTACGCATAGAATAGTTTTTGTTTTCCTATATAGAACTCCTAAATTAGGATATTGAGTATGTTTAGTGCTAGTAAGATATATTACACATTAAACCTAAAGTGCATAATATCTCCATCCTGCACTATATATTCCTTCCCTTCTATTCCCATTTTACCTGCCTCTTTTACAGCCGCTTCTGATCCTAAAGAGATATAATCATCATACTTCATTACTTCAGCTCTAATAAATCCCTTTTCAAAATCAGTATGGATAACACCAGCCGCCTGAGGTGCAGTAGCTCCTACTTTTACCGTCCAAGCGCGCACCTCCTTTTTACCTGCCGTAAAGTAGGTTTGAAGATCAAGTAATTTATAAGCTGACTTTATGAGTTTAGCCACCCCTGGTTCCTCTAAACCAAGATCATCTAAAAACATTTGGCGTTCTTCATAAGACTCTAACTCAGCTATATCGGATTCTATGCCTGCCCCTATAATAACAACTTCTGCATTTTCACTCTCAGCTATTACTTTCACTTTCTCTACTAAGTCGTTTCCGTTTACTACGCTAGCCTCATCTACATTGCATGCATATAACACTGGTTTAGAAGTTAGTAACTGCAGATCCTTCATCAATAGCTCCTCGCTTTCGTCCATTTCTACGGTTCTAGCAGATTTACCAGCTTCAAGCGTTTCCTTTAATCGGTCATAAAACACTTTTACTTTTTGAGCCTCTTTATCACCTGTTTTAGCTGCTTTAGCTATTTTTTGGATTCTAGCCTCAAGCGTTTCTAAATCCTTTAATTGAAGTTCAAAATCAATGACTTCTTTATCTCTTATAGGATCTACAGAACCATCTACGTGAATGATGTTTCCATCTTCAAAACATCTTAATACATGAATGATAGCATCAGTCTCTCGAATGTTTCCTAGGAACTGGTTTCCTAAACCTTCACCTTTAGAAGCCCCTTTAACTAAACCTGCTATATCTACTATTTCTATAGTGGTAGGCTGAACCTTTTCAGGGTCTACTATATCTGCCAGCCTCGTTATGCGTTCATCGGGAACTGTAATCACGCCCACATTAGGCTCTATAGTACAGAAAGGGAAGTTTGCGCTTTGCGCTTTAGCATTTGATAAACAATTAAATAACGTTGATTTACCTACATTAGGTAATCCTACTATACCGCACTTTAAAGCCATAATTTATTTTTTTTAGCGGTGCAAAGATAAACCGATTTACGATTGATTCGATTTACGATTAACAGTTGGTTTGAATAACGATAAGTTTAAAGTAAGAAATTGCCAACTGTCCTTTCTTATTGTTTTACCCTCATTTACAAATTTTTGAGTGCATTTCATGGAGAACTATTTATTCCTATTTGTATTCTCTATAAGTTGGCACCTGTATTAAAGCGGAAATTTCAGCTGACTGATCGAAGAATAACGGTCGTTATTTTAACGTCTAGCAAATGGCCTACTGTAATGATTAGAGACAACTTTTAAGATATCTTAATCATCTTTAATAAAACCTTTTTAATGAGATGTTTGAAGTTAATTTGCTTCGCAGTTATTTTTATCACTACACAGTTTAGCGCCTTGGCTCAAGATAATTATCTTCCTGAAGGGAGAAACTGGTGTACAGGAACATACTTGGCATGGAGTGATGCTTACGTTCACTCCAGACATGGAATTTGTGGAGACACACTTATTAACGATACCATTTACAAAAAACTAATATCTATACACTCAGACTCCTATGGTAGTCTTCGAGCCATTTTAAGACAAGAGGGGCAAAAAATATGGAAAAGGTCAAATAATCAAGAGGATTTATTTTACGATTATTCACTTGAAATCGGTGATACCCTAACTGCAAATTGGACATCTACTCCAATGGTTGTTAATGATGTTTTTAATGCTTTCTACAATGGAGAAACGAGGAAAACTATCATGTTCGGAACAGAAAACAGCAACCAAGAAACATGGATTGAGGGAATAGGAAGTTCTGCAGGATTTTTAAATCCAAAATGGGATTTCTACCCCCCTTCTGATGTTGATTATTGGTTATGTAGTGCAAATGACTGGAACTTAAATTTATTTAATAATTCACAACAATTTGAACCTTGTAATTGTTCAAATAATTTGAACCTCTTTTGCCAAGAACCATTTACTTTTTATTTTGAACAAAATAACACCTCATGTGTTGGACTTTCTGATGGATCGGTGGTGTTTTATGATGTTCTAGATTGCTTATGGCCAGATGGGGTTTGGAGTACTAATAGAAATGACTTAACCACAGGAAACTACATAGTGCAGGTCTATGATCTAATGAATAACCTAAACTACGTCCAAATTGAAATAGAAAACCCCGATCTCATTCACTCTAGTAATGATTTAATTACTTCTGAAGGTTGTAATTCTCCTGGAGATGGCTCCATTGAAGTGAATATAGTTGACGGGATACCTCCTTATTCTTATGATTGGATCGGAGAAAACTCCAATTCAAACACATTAGACAATCTGTCTACTGGGCTTTATACGTTGATAGCCGCGGACTCAACAGGGTGCAGAGATACTATGGAATATTTTGTACCTATCGAAAACTTGTGGGTTACTTCTAATATTCAAGGAAGTTGTAATACTCCCGAAAATGGATCTATCGAGGTAACTGTGATTAATGACAAATCACCACCATATTTTTTTCGAATGGATAGGAGAAAACTCCAATTCTAATATTTTAGATAGCTTATCTTCTGGGATTTATACTGTAGTAGTTGAGAATTCCATTGGGTGCATTGACACTTTAGATTATTTTGTGCAAAGCACTGAAATTAGTGTATATGCAAATAGCTCTATTGATGAATCATTACAAGATGAGACTATTGAAGGAGTAGAAGTTAGTCTTTATGCAAACACATTTTCAGCTGCTCAACCGGTTACATACGAATGGCTCCCTTCAGAAATTGTAAACACACCAGATAGCTTATACACCTCTGCATCCATTCACTCCACTACCACCTTTACTCTAATCATGCATGACGCTAATGGATGTCTAGGAATTGATTCGGTAATTGTATTCATTGATAATACAAATGAAATAACTCATTCAAGAGAAGACTTTTCAATAAATATTTATCCGCTCCCCACTAAAGGAAAACTTACAATCGAAAATGGAGGATCAATTAGCTTCTCTCAAATAAAAATCACTGATAATCTTGGTAAAGAAGTTCAATTCCACTTAGAAGAGCTGAACGGTAGTTATGAACTATTCTTAGATCAACCTAAAGGGGTTTATTTCGTTCATTTTTGGAATCAAAACAATTCTTTCTCAAGAAAAATCCTTTTGGAGTGAGTACTAATCTGAAAAAGCGAAGTGAAAAAAGATCTTGAGAAATCCTTCAAATTCCTAAATACATAAATCTTCGCCTATTGCTGAAGTATGTATATTAATCTCTTAGGCCTTAATACTGCCAAGAATCAACAGAATCTCTAAGTTTTCCACATTAAAGCCTCATTCCGAAAGGGTGATTTACATTTGTCATTGCAACGCGTAACCACACAAAAACAATGACCAGCTCAGAATTAAAAAACGTAGCCTCTCAGGTAAGAAGAGACAT